>DIZW01000116.1:2866-74021 GCA_002428015.1 Oxalobacteraceae bacterium UBA6018
GGGCCCCCCCCCCCCCCCGCCTCTCTGCTCGACAACACCCCGCTGGTGGGCCTGCTGCACCGCATGCTGGACCTGCCGCGCCTGGACTCGGTGCTGTCGGACGGCCTGCTGCACGCGCTCGCGGTGACGGTCTCGTCCTACACCGCCGGCAACCACATCACCTTCTACCAGAGCGCGGCCGAGGTGGCGCCGTGGATCCGCATGCAGCGCATCGCCCTGCAGGACCAGATCGGCGTCGAGCACCTGCTGGCCTCGTCCGCGATCCCGTTCATCTTCCCGGCCGTGCCGCTGTACCTGGGCGGTCACCGCGAATGGTGCGGCGACGGCTCGATGCGCCAGCTGGCGCCGATCTCGCCGGCGATCCACCTGGGCGCGACCAAGGTGCTGGTGGTGGGCGCCGGGCGCCTGAGCGAGCCGCCCAACGAGGGCGGGCAGGCGCGCTATCCGAGCCTGGCGCAGATTGCCGGCCACGCCATGTCCTCGATCTTCCTGGACAGCCTGGCGGTCGACATCGAGCGCCTGAACCGCATCAACCTGACGCTCTCGCTGCTGAACGAGGAGCAGCTCGACAAGACCCCGCTCAAGCCGGTCCAGCTCTTGGTGATCGCGCCGTCCGAGCGCATCGACGCCATCGCCGCGCGCCACGTGCGCAGCCTGCCGGCGCCGATCCGCACCATGCTCTCGGGGATCGGGGCGACGGAGTCGCGCGGCTCGGCGCTGGCCTCCTACCTGCTGTTCGAGGCCAGTTTCACGGGCGAGCTGATCGCGCTCGGCAAGCGCGACACCCAGGCCCGCAAACAGGAGGTACTGGCGTTTTTCGGCGACTGAGCCGGGACCCGCCATGCATACCATGACCACCATCACCATCATCACTATCACCACCATCACCACCATCACCACCGCACGGGGAGACATCACATGAAGGCACTGGTAGTGGACGACGACGTCGTCTCGCGCATGGCGCTGACCGACCTGCTGGCCGGCTACGATATTTTCGACCTGGTCGAGGCCGAGGACGGCCAGGCCGCCTGGCAGCTGCTCGAGCAGGGCCTGCGCCCGGCGATCTGTTTTTGCGACGTGCGCATGCCGCACATGTCCGGCATCGACCTGCTGCAGCACATGAAGGCGCACGCGGCGCTGGCCGAGGTGCCCTTCGTGCTGGTGTCGTCGGCGTCCGACCGCGACACCGTGCTGCAGGCGGTGCGCCTGGGCGCGCTCGGCTACATCCTCAAGCCGCTGCACGCGCCGGACGCGCGCGCCCACCTGGAGAAGATCTTCAGCGTCACGCTCGACAAGATGGCCGAAAACCCGCTGGCCACCATGCAGCGCCTGAACATCGGCGGCGAGCGCCTGAACGCCTACCTGCACGCGTTCTCCCAGCAGCTCGCCAGCGCACGGCGCGAGCTGGGCGCCGCGCCCGCCGGCGGCCCCGACACCGGGGCGCGCATCGACGCGCTCCACACCGGCTGCAAGACGCTGGGCCTGTGGCACATGGCGGCCGTCATCGACGCCCTGCGCGGCGGCGCGGTGCTCGATTGCGCCCGCCTTGACGAGGCGCTGGCCACGCTGGCCGACGCGCTGGCGCGCCAGAGCCGGCGCGCGCGCGCCACCCTGCCTGCCAAGGCGGCTGGCGCCGGCATCCGACCGGGAGCATTGGTCTGACGTGATACCGTTCCGTCCGCGCCGCGCGCGCCCGCTCCCGCCGCCGTCCAGCGCGCCCCCGCCGTTGGCGCCCGCCGCGCCGCGCCGGTGGCGCCTGCCGGCGTGGCTGGTGCTGCTGGTGCTGCCGGTGCTGCCCATGCTGCTGCTGTGCTGCCTGGCGGCGCCGGCCTGTCACGCCGCGCCCGCGCGCACCCTGCGCTTCGAGCAGCTCAGCGTGGAGCAGGGGCTGGCCCAGGAATCGGTGCTGGCCGTGGTCCAGGACAGCGACGGCTTCATGTGGTTCGGCAGCCAGGCCGGCCTGTCGCGCTTCGACGGCCACCGCGTCAACACCTACCGCAACAGCGTCGGCGACGCGCTCAGCCTGACCAACAACTGGGTGCGCGTGCTGCACGTGGACCCGAGCGGCAACCTGTGGGTCGGCACCGACGGCGGCCTGGACCGCTTCGATCCGACCACCCAGTCCTTCATCCACTACGCGCCCCAGGAGGCCGCGCGGCGCGGCAACGGCAACCGCCACGTGCGCGCCATCGCCGACGACGGCCGCGGCGGCCTGTGGCTGGCCACCAGCGACGGCCTGCAGCACTTCGACCTGGCCAGCGGCCGCTTCCGCCTGTGGCACCATGCGCCGGACGATCCGGCCAGCCTGGCCGACGATCAGGTCAACGCGCTCGCGGTCGACGCCGGCGGGCGGGTCTGGGTCGGCACCGCCTCCGCCCTGGACAGCCTGGCGCCGGGCGCGGCCGGCTTCCTGCACCACCCCGCCGCCGGGCGGGACCCGCGCTACAACGCCGTGCTGGCGCTGCTGGTCGGGCGCGACCAGCGCCTGTGGATCGGCAGCCTGGCCGGACTGGAAACATGGCAGCTCGACACCCGCGACGAGCGCCGCCGCCGCCTCGGCCCGGCCGAAGGGCTCAAGAGCGGCGGCGTGACGGTGCTCTACCAGGACCAGGACGCCAACGTCTGGGTGGGCAGCCACGGCGACGGCCTGTACCGCTGGCAGGCCGACACGCGACGCTTCGCGAACTACCGCCACGTGGCCGGGGACAGCCACAGCGTGGCCGACAACCAGGTCTCGGCCCTGTACCGCGACCGGGTCGGCACCTTCTGGGTCGGCACCTGGTACGCCGGGGTGAGCCGGGTCGACCTCGACAGCGGCGGCTTCGCCCGCATCGTGCACCAGGCCGACACCGCCGGCAGCCTGTCGGACAACAAGGTGCGCGCGATCGCCGAGGACCCCGACGGCAAGCTGTGGCTGGCCGTGAACGACGGCCTGGACCACCTCGACCCGGAAACCGGCCAGGTCACGGTCTACGGCCACGCGCCGGGCCAGCGCGGCGGCCTGGCCGGGCTGCCCGCCAGCGCGCTCGGGCGCGACCGCTTCGGCGCCCTGTGGGTCGGCGGCCACGCCGGCGTGACCCGCTTCGACGAGAAGAGCGGGCGCTTCACGCCCAAGGTGTTCGCCCACGGCGACCCGGACAGCAACAACATCCGCGGCATCCTGTCCGACAGCGAGGGCATGCTGTGGATCGCCTCGCGCGGCGGCCTGCACCGGTTCGACCCGGGCAGCGGCGCCACCACCACCTTCCGCCACGATCCGGCCGACAGCGCCAGCCTGGCCGACAACGTGGTGCGTCCCATACTGGAGGACCGCCAGCGCCGCCTTTGGGTCGGCACCTTCGACGGCCTGGACCTGTTCGACCGCAAGAGCGGCAAGTTCCGCCACTTCCGGCACGACCCGTCCGACCCGCTCAGCATCAGCCACGACGAGGTGCACTACCTGCTGGAGGACCGCAACGGCACCTTGTGGGTTGGCACCGCCGGCGGCCTGAACCGCGTCAACTTCGACAGCGCCGGCCAGCCGCGCTTCGTGCGCTACTCGGTGCGCGACGGGCTGGCCGACGACGCCGTCGCGGCCATGCTGGAGGACGCCGACGGGCGCCTGTGGGTCAGCACCAACACCGGCATCTCGCGGCTCGAGCCGCGCACCGGGCGCTGGCGCAACTACAGCGCCGCCGACGGCACCATCGAGGGCGCCTATTTCGACGGCTCGGCCCTGCAGGCCTCCGACGGCACGCTGTACTTCGGCGGCTTCAACGGCGTCACCGCGTTCAACCCGCGCGCCATCAACGACAACCTGATCGCCCCGCGCGCCGTCATCACCGGCTTCCAGATCTTCAACCGCCCGATCGCGGCGGTGCGCCCCGGCCTGCTCAAGGGGCCGATCGAGCGCGCCCGCGCCATCACGCTCGACGCCGCCGACTCGGTGTTCTCGCTCGAATTCTCGGCCCTGCATTACGCCGCGCCCCAGCGCAACCTGTTCTCGTACAAGCTCGAGGGCTTCGACGAGAACTGGGTCGGCACCGACGCCGCGCGCCGCTTCGCCACCTACACCAACCTGGACCCGGGCAGCTACGTGTTCCGCGTGCGCGCCGCCAACAAGGATGGGGTCTGGGGCGACGCCGGCGCGGCCCTGCGCATCACCATCCTGCCGCCGTGGTGGAAGACCTGGTGGTTCCGCGGCGCCATGGCCGCGCTGGCGCTGTCGTCGGCCTTCGCGGCCTACCGCGCGCGCCTGTCCGGCCTGCGCCGCCAGAAGGCCCACCTGGAGCGCCAGGTCAGCCAGCGCACCGCGGAGGTCGAGCGCCAGAACCGCCTGCTGGAGCGCCAGAAGCGCGAGCTCGAGGCGCAGCGGGTCGACGCCGACAGCCAGCGCGCCGAGGCCGAGCAGCGCCGCGCCGACGCCGAGCGCCAGAAGGAGGAGGTCGAGCGCCAGAAGGTCAACGTCGAACTGGCGCACCGCAACATCTCGGTGCTCTCCGAGATCGGGCGCGAGCTCACCGCCACGCTCGACATGGAGACCATCATGATGACCGTGTACCGCCACGTGCATCACCTGATGGACGCGCGCATCTTCGGCATCGGCTTCTACCGCCACGACCTGGGCGTGGTCGAGTTCCCGTTCGCGATGGACCAGGGCATGCGCAGCGACGTGTACCGGCGCCGCCTGGACGATCCGAACCAGTTCGCGGTGTGGTGCCTGGAGCACCGGCGCGAGGTGTTCATCAACGACCTCGACGCCGAGTCCCACAATTACCTGGTGGCGCCCCAGAGCGGCCCCATGGCCCCGGTGACCCGGGTGGACGGCAGTGCGCGCTCGGAGCCGGTGGCGATGATGTACGTGCCGCTCATCGTCAAGGAGCGCATGATGGGCGTGCTGTGCGTGCAGAGCACCGAAAAGCACGCCTACCGCCGGGTGCACCTGGACATGCTGCAGACCCTGGCCGCGCACGCCGCCGTGGCGCTCGACAACGCGCGCGCCTACCGCGAGCTGGAGGAGACCCAGGCCCGCCTGCTCGAGCAGGAGCGCCAGGTGCGCCTGAACACCGAGGAGCTGGCCCAGGCCAACCGCGCGCTGCAGGAGAACGACGAGCGCCTGCGCCTGGCCAAGCAGAAGGCCGAGGACGCGACGCGCCAGAAGTCGGAGTTCCTGGCCAACATGAGCCACGAGATGCGCACCCCGCTGGCCGGCGTGATCGGCATGCTCGGCTTCGCCCTGCGCGACAGCCTGCTGCAGGAGACCACGCGCGAGCAGATCCTGCGCGGCCAGGCCAACGCCCAGTCGCTGCTGACCCTGATCAACGACCTGCTCGACTTCTCCAAGATCGAGGCCGGCAAGCTGAGCATCGAGAACATCGACTTCGCGCTGGCCGCCACGATCGAGAACGTGGTCAGCCTGTTCGAGGAGCAGGCCGCCGCCCACAGCGTCGGCTTCGCGGTGGAGCTGGCCGGCGACCTGCCGCGCTTCGTGGTGGGCGACCCGACCCGGCTGCGCCAGGTGCTGGTCAACCTGGTCGGCAACGCCTTCAAGTTCACCAACGACGGCCAGGTGCGGGTGCGGGTCGAGTTGGCCGAGCGCCGCGCCGGCGTCAACCTGATCCGCTTCTCGGTCAGCGACACCGGCATCGGCATCGCCCCGGACGCGATCGAGCGCCTATTCCAGAAGTTCGAGCAGGCCGACAGCACCACCACCCGGCGCTACGGCGGCACCGGGCTCGGACTGGCCATCTGCCGCCAACTGGTCGACCTGATGGACGGCAGCATCGCGGTCGACAGCCGGGAAGGGGCCGGCTCGACCTTCTCGGTGCTGCTGCCGCTGCCGGACGGGGTGGCCCCGCCGCTGGTGCCGCACGTGCCGCGCGAGCCGCACAGCCACCGCCTGCGCGTGCTGTGCGCGGAGGACTTCCCGACCAACCAGATCATCATCCGCATGATGCTCGAGGAGCTGGGCCACCTGGTCGACATCGCCGACAACGGGGTGCTGGCGGTGGCCGCCTGCGCGCGCACCCGCTACGACCTGATCCTGATGGACGGGCGCATGCCGGAGATGGACGGCGCCAGCGCCACCCGCCTGATCCGCGCCGGCGGCCCGATCGAGGCCCCGGTGCGCGACCAGGAGCTGATGATCATCGCGCTCACCGCCAACGCCAGCGAGGAGGACCGCAGCCGCTACCTGGCCTGCGGCATGGACGCCTTCCTGACCAAGCCGATCGACGAGGCGGCCCTGCACTACCACCTGAGCCGGGCCATCGAGCGCCAGCTCCAGCGCGGCATCGCGCTCGCGCCGATGGCCGAGCCGCCCGGCGCGAGCGCGCCGTCCACCAGCGAGCTCGATGCCATGTTCGGGGTCGTCACCGGGCCGGCCGCGCCGGCCGGGCGCCAGGGCGCGCGCCACGAGGCCGACCTCAAGACGCGCATGCGCGCCGCCTTCGCCAGCGACGTGCCGCACCGCCGCGCCGACCTGGAGGCGGCCATCCAGGCCCAGGACCACGAGAGCGCGGGGCGCCTGCTGCACGGGATCAAGGGCAGCGCGGCCTACCTGGAAGCGGCCGAGCTGCACCGCCTGTGCGACGAGCTCGAAAGCGCCGCCGACGCGCGCGAATGGGCGCGCATCCTGGGCGCGCTGCCTGACCTGCAGCGCCTGCTGGGAGAATGTGCGGCGGCCCCAAGCTGATACGCAGGGCCGGCTTTATGCTGTAATATTGACGTACATACCATTAGGAGTCTGCGCGGTGGAAGGGTTCGAGACCGAAGCTGTCGAAAACCGAGGAGCAAACGCTACCGGTTTCTCGGCGGTTTGGACCGGACATCTTCTACCGCGCAGACTCCTACGCAGCGCCGCGCCACTTTTGGAGAGGTGAATGAAAGTACTGGTAGTTGACGACGACGTGGTTTCGCGCATGGTGCTCATGCATCTGGTCGATGCCAGCGGCGCGCACGACATCGCCGAGGCCGAGGACGGCGCCGACGCCTGGGAGCAGCTCCAGCAGGGCCTGCGCCCGGCGATCTGCTTTTGCGACCTGCGCATGCCGCGCCTGTCGGGCATGGAGCTGCTGCAGAAGGTCAAGGCCGACCCGGCGCTGGCCGGGATCGCGTTCGTGATGGTGTCCTCGGCCAACGAGGGCGCGATCGTCGAGCAGGCCTCCGGGCTGGGCGCGGCCGGCTACATCATCAAGCCGTTCCAGGCCGAGCAGGTGCGCAGCCATCTGGGTTCGCTGGCCTGCGCTCCGGACGCCGAAACCCCGCGCCAGACCATGCAGCGCCTGGGTATCGGCGGCGAGCGCCTGCTGGCCTACCTGGGCGGGTTCGGGGGCCAGGTCACGGCCGCCGCGGCCGAGCTGCCGGCGCTGCTGGCCGGGACCGGCCGCCAGGCCACCTTGGCGCGCATCGAGCGCCTGCAGGCCGGCTGCCAGACGCTGGGCCTGAACCGCCCCGCGGCCGCCCTGCGCGCGCTGGGCGCGGGCGCGTTCGACGCCGAGGCGCTGGGCGCGGTGCTGGCCGACACCGCCGCGGCCGTGGCGCGCCAGACCGATAGCGCGCGGCGCGAGTGCGAACAGGCGTGAGCGGCGCCGATGGCGCTTGATGTTGCGGTAGTTTAGGTCTAAAGTATCCGTCCGCTTCACGACCGATGCCTTTTTGGGGGGCGACCATGACACGCTTGAACGCAGCAGCACTGGGCCCATCCGCCTACGAGGACGGTTTCGCGCGCGAGCACCTGCCCGCGCCGGCCCTGTGGCCCGAATTGCGCTTCGACCTGCCCGAACTGGCCTATCCCGAACAGCTCAACTGCGCCGCCGCGCTGCTCGACGCGGCCGTCGCGGCCGGGCGCGGCGAGCGCGTCGCCATCTACGCCGAGGGTGTGCGCTGGACCTACGCCGAACTGCAGCGCCGGGTGGACCGCATCGCCCACGTGGTGCGCGACGACCTGGGCCTGCGCAGCGGCCAGCGCGTGCTGGTGCGCGGCGCCAACAACCCGATGATGGCCGCCTGCATCCTGGCCGTGTTCAAGGCCGGCTGCATCGCCGTGCCGACCATGCCGCTGCTGCGCGCGCGCGAGCTGACCGTGATCGTCGACAAGGCCCAGGTCGACGCCATCCTGTGCTCGCTCAACCTGCGCGGCGAGGTCGACGCCATCGGCACGCCGCCGCGCCACGTGGTGTGGTTCAACGCCGCCGGCGCGCCCGGCACGCTGGAGTACCTGATGGCGCGCCACGCGGCGCCGTTCGCGGCCGCGCCCAGCGCCGCCGACGACGTCTGCCTGATCAGCTTCACCTCGGGCACCACCGGCGTGCCCAAGGGGACCATGCATTTTCACCGCGACATCCTGGCCATCTGCGACTGCTTTCCGCGCTCCGTGCTCCAGGTGGGCGCCGACGACATCTTCATCGGCACGCCGCCGCTGGCCTTCACCTTCGGGCTGGGCGGGCTGCTGCTGTTCCCGCTGCGCTACGGCGCGGCCGCCGTGCTGCTCGAAAAGCTCACCCCCGAGACGCTGCTGGCGGCCATCGCCAGCTACCGCGCCACCGTGTGCTTCACCGCGCCCACCTGCTACCGCCAGATGGCGCCGCTGGCGCCCGCCCACGACCTGCGCAGCCTGACGCGCAGCGTGTCGGCCGGCGAAACGCTGCCGCTGGCCACGCGCGAGGCCTGGCGCGCGGCCACGGGCCTGGCCATGATCGACGGGATCGGCGCCACCGAGCTGCTGCACATCTTCATCTCGGCCGCGGGCGAGGCGATCCGCCCCGGCGCGACCGGCAAGCCCGTGCCCGGCTACCAGGCCTGCATCCTCGGCGCCGACGGCAATCCGGTGGGCCCCGGCGTGACCGGGCGCCTGGCCGTGAAAGGCCCGACCGGCTGCCGCTACCTGGCCGACGAGCGCCAGAAGGAGTATGTGGTCAACGGCTGGAACCTGACCGGCGACGCCTACGAGATGGACGCCGACGGCTATTTCTACTACCGCTCGCGGGCCGACGACATGATCGTCTCGTCCGGCTACAACATCGCCGGCGCCGAGGTCGAGGACGCGCTGCTGCGCCATCCCCAGGTGGCCGAATGCGGGGTGGTGGGACGCCACGACGACGAGCGCGGCCAGGTGGTCGAGGCGCACGTGGTGCTCAAGGACCGCGCGCTGGCCGGCGCGGCGCTGGCGCGCGAGCTGCAGGACTTCGTCAAGGTCCAGATCGCGCCCTACAAATATCCGCGCGTGGTCCACTTCGTCGAGCGCCTGCCGCGCACCGAAACGGGAAAACTGCAGCGCTTCTTGCTGCGCCAGATTTCAGAAGGACAGGCATGAACATCGTGTGCATCGGCGGCGGCCCCGCCGGCCTGTATTTCGCCCTCCTGATGAAGCGCCAGAACAGCGCCCACCGCGTTACCGTGATCGAACGCAACCGGCCCGGCGACACCTTCGGCTGGGGCGTGGTGTTCTCCGACCAGACCCTGGCCAACCTGGCCGAGGCGGACGCGCCGAGCGCGCAGGCGATGCTCGAATCGTTCAACCACTGGGACAAGATCGACATCGTCTTCAAGGGCGAGACGATCAGCTCCGGCGGCCACGGTTTTTGCGGCATGGGCCGCCAGCGCCTGCTCAACATCCTGCACCAGCGCTGCGAGGAGCTGGGCGTGCGGCTGGTGTTCGAGACCGAGGTGGCCGACGACGCGGCCATCGCGGCCCAGTACGGCGCCGACCTGGTGATCGCCGCCGACGGCCTGAACAGCCGCATCCGCCAGCGCTACGCCGCCACCTACCGGCCCCAGATCGAGCTGCGCCGCTGCCGCTTCGTGTGGCTGGGCACGCGCAAGAAGTTCGACGCCTTCACCTTCGCCTTCCAGCACACCGAGCATGGCTGGTTCCAGGCCCACATCTACCAGTACGACGGCGAGACCTCGACCTTCATCGTGGAGACGCCGGAGGAGGTATGGCGCAGCGCCGGCCTGGACCGCATGAGCCAGGAGGAGAGCGTGGCCTTCTGCGAGCGCGTGTTCGCCGCCCAGCTGGACGGGCACGCCCTGCTGGCCAACGCGCCGCACCTGCACGGCGCGGCCATGTGGCTGACCTTCCCGCGCGTGGTGTGCGACGAATGGGTGCACTGGAACGGCGCGCTGCCGGTGGTGCTGATGGGCGACGCGGCCCACACCGCGCACTATTCGATCGGCTCGGGCACCAAGCTGGCGCTGGAAGACGCCATCGAGCTGGCGCGCTGCTTCCGTGCCACGCGCGACGTCAAGGTGGCGCTCGCGGCCTACCAGCAGGCGCGCGCGGTGGAGGTGGCCAAGCTTCAGAGCGCGGCGCGCAATTCGATGGAATGGTTCGAGAATGTGGAGCGCTACACGGCCATGGAAGCGCCGCAGTTCGCCTACGCGATGCTCACCCGCAGCCAGCGCATCTCGCACGAGAACCTGCGCCTGCGCGACCCGGCCTACGTGGCCCGCTTCGAGGACTGGCTGGCGCGGCGCGCCTGCGTCCAGGCCGGGGTCGAGTTCCACCACGGCGCGCGCGTGCTGCCCATGCTCACCCCCTTGCGGGTGCGCGCCATCACGCTCAAGAACCGCATCGTGGTCTCGCCGATGGCGCAGTATTCGGCGTGCGAGGGCACCGTGGGCGACTACCACCTGGTGCACCTGGGCGCGCGCGCCCTCGGCGGCGCCGGCCTGGTGTTCGCCGAAATGACCTGCGTGTCGGCCGACGCGCGCATTACGCCGGCCTGCGCGGGCATGTACGCGCCCGCGCACACGGCCGCGTGGAAGCGCGTCGTCGACTTCGTGCACGCCGGCAGCGACGCCAGGATCGCCCTTCAACTGGGGCACGCGGGCCCGAAAGGCTCGACCCGGCCAATGTGGGACGGGATCGACCAGCCGCTCGCCAGCGGCAACTGGCCGCTGCTGGCCGCCTCGGAACAGCAATACCTGGAAGGGGTGTCCCAGCGCGCCCGCGCCGCCACCCTGGAGGACATGGAGCGCATCGAGGCGGACTTCGTGCGCGCCACCGTGGCCGCCGCCGAAGCCGGCTTCGACTGGCTCGAGCTGCACTGCGCCCACGGCTACCTGCTGTCCTCGTTCATCTCGCCGCTGACCAACCGGCGCCGCGACGACTACGGCGGCAGCCTGGAGAACCGCTGCCGCTTCCCGCTGCGGGTGCTGCGCGCCATGCGCGCCGCCTGGCCCCAGGAGCGCCCGATCAGCGTGCGCATCTCGGCCCACGACTGGGTCGAAGGCGGCACCACGCCCGACGACGCGGTGCGCATCGCGCGCCTGTTCAAGGAGGCCGGGGCCGACATGATCGACTGCTCCTCGGGCCAGGTCAGCAAGCGCGAGCGGCCCGTGTACGGACGCATGTACCAGACCCCGTTCGCCGACCGCGTGCGCAACGAGGCGCAGATCGCCACGATCGCGGTCGGCGCGATCTTCGAGGCCGACCACGCCAACGGCATCATCGCCGCCGGCCGCGCCGACCTGTGCGCGGTGGGGCGCCCGCACCTGGCCAACCCGGCCTGGACCTTGTGCGAAGCGGCGCGTATCGGTTACAGTGCGATCGCCTGGCCGCGCCAGTACCAGGCGGCCAAGCAGCAGCTTGAACGCAACCTGGAACGCCAGGCGCGGGAGGGCTGATGGAAGCGCCGCCCGACCTGGCCAGCCGCCTCACCGGGGAACATCACCAGTCGCTCCAGCTGTGGCTGGGCATGCTCTCGTGTACAGTGCGCATCGAGAACGAGTTGCGGACCCGCCTGCGCGCCGCCTTCGACATCACGCTGCCGCGCTTCGACCTGATGGCCCAGCTCGAGCGCCATCCGGAAGGGATGCGCATGGGCGAGCTGTCGCGCCGGCTGATGGTCACCGGCGGCAACATCACCGGCATCACCGACCAGCTCGAGCGCGAGGAGTTGGTCACGCGCGTGCCCGACCGCCACGACCGGCGCGTGTACACCGTCTCGCTGACCGAGCGCGGGCGGCGCGACTTCGCCAAGATGGCGGCGCTGCACGAGGCCTGGGTGGCCGAGCTGCTCAAGGACGTCGCGCCCGAGGACAAGGAGCGGCTGATCGGGCTGCTGGCGTCCATGAAGCAGCAACTGAACACGCAGGACCCCAAGAACCAATAAGGATCGTTATGCGTCACCTACCAGGCCAGGCCCACCAGTTGCCGGGCAAGCGCGCCGCGCTGGCCGGCTACCAGGCCAGCTACTTCCGCTTCGATGCGGATAGCGGCGTCGCCACCATCACCCTGAACCGCCCCGAGCGCAAGAATCCGCTGACCTTCGACTCCTACGCCGAGCTGCGCGACCTGTTCCGCGCCCTGGCCCAGGCCGACGACATCAAAGCGGTGGTCATCGCCGGCGAAGGGGAGAACTTCTGCTCCGGCGGCGACGTGCACGACATCATCGGCCCCCTGACCCGGCTCGACATGCCCGGCCTGCTGGCCTTCACGCGCATGACGGGCGACCTGGTCAAGGCGATGCGCGCCTGCCCGCAGCCCGTGATCAGCGCCATCGACGGCATCTGCGCCGGCGCCGGCGCGATGCTGGCGCTGGCGTCCGACCTGCGCATCGGCACCGCGCGCAGCAAGACCGCCTTCCTGTTCACCCGGGTCGGCCTGGCCGGCTGCGACATGGGCGCATGCGCGCTGCTGCCGCGCGTGATCGGGCAGGGCCGCGCGGCCGAGCTGCTCTACACCGGGCGCTCCATGTCCGGCGCCGAGGCCGAACGCTGGGGCTTCTTCAACAGCCTGGCCGAGCCGGACCAGGTGCTGGCCACGGCCCAGGCGCAGGCACGCGCGCTGGCCGACGGCCCCACCTTCGCGCACGCGATGACCAAGACCATGCTGCAGCAGGAATGGAACATGGGCGTGGACGAGGCCATCGAAGCGGAGGCCCAGGCCCAGGCGATCTGCATGGCCACCAACGACTTCCACCGCGCCTACCACGCCTTCGTCGCCAGGCAGGCGCCGCATTTCGAGGGCGACTGAGATGGCCGATAAATCCTATCTGCGCTGGCCCTTTTTCAGCGCCGGCCACGCGCAGCTGGAAGACGCGCTCGACGCCTGGGCCAAGGCGCACCTGGGCCGGGCCCACGGCAAGGATGTCGACGCCACCTGCCGCGCGCTGGTACGCATGCTGGGCGAGGGCGGCTGGCTCGAGCACGCCGTGGGCGGCCCAGAGCGCGCCATCGACACCCGCGCCATCTGCCTGATCCGCGAAACCTTGGCGCGCCACGAGGGCCTGGCCGATTTCGCGTTCGCCATGCAGGGCCTGGGCTCGGGCGCGATTTCGCTGTTCGGCAGCGAGGCGCAGCGCGCGCGCTACCTGCCTGCCGTGGCGCGCGGCGAGGCGATCGCCGCGTTCGCGCTGTCCGAGCCGCAGGCCGGCTCCGACGTGGCGGCCATGCAGTGCGCGGCGCGCCTGGACGACGAGGGCGGCTACGTCATCGACGGCGACAAGATGTGGATCTCGAACGGCGGCATCGCCGACTTCTACGTGGTGTTCGCGCGCACCGGCGAGGGCGACGTGCCGGAGGCGCAGCGGCGCGGATCGCGCGGCATCAGCGCCTTCATCGTCGCGGCCGACAACCCGGGCCTGGCGATCGCCGAGCGCATCGACGTGATCGCCCCGCACCCGCTGGCGCGGCTGGCGTTTCGCGGCTGCCGGGTCGGCCCCGAGGCCCTGATCGGCGCGCCGGGCCAGGGCTTCAAGATCGCGATGGCGACCCTGGACGTGTTCCGCACCTCGGTCGGCGCCGCCGCGCTGGGCTTCGCGCGGCGCGCCTTCGACGAAGCCATCACGCACGCCCAGGCCCGCACCATGTTCGGCCAGACCCTGGCCGGCTTCCAGCTGACCCAGGCCAAGCTGGCCGAGATGGCGACCGGCATCGACGCCGCCGCGCTCCTGATCTATCGCGCCGCCTGGCAGCGCGACCAGGGCGAGACGGTGACGAAGGAGGCGGCCATGGCCAAGATGAGCGCGACCGAAACGGCGCAGAAGGTGATCGACGCGGCGGTGCAGATGTTCGGCGCGCTCGGGGTGGTCAGCGAGCATCCGGTCGAGCGGCTGTACCGCGAGATCCGCGCGCTGCGCATCTACGAAGGCGCCACCGAGGTGCAGCAGTTGATCATCGCGCGCGAGCTGCTGCGCGTGGGCGCGCCGGCGCCGGCGCAGGGCGGCTGAATGGATTTCCTCCAACCTCCGGGCTGGGCGCGGCCGCGCGGCTACGCCAACGGGGTGGCGGCCAGCGGGCGCACCGTGTGCGTGAGCGGCATGGTCGGCTGGGACGCGCAGGGCAGGTTCCAGACCGACGACTTCGCCGGCCAGGTGCGCCAGGCCCTGCACAACATCGTGGCCGTGCTGGCCGAGGCCGGCGCGGGCCCGCAGCACATCGTGCGCATGACCTGGTATGTGCTCGACAAGCGCGAATACCTGGACGCCCAGCAGGCGGTGGGCCTGGCCTACCGCGACGTGATCGGACGCCATTTCCCGGCCATGAGCGCGGTGCAGGTGGCCGGCTTGATGGAGGAACGCGCGCGGGTCGAGATCGAGGCGACCGCGATCGTTCCGTGATGCACGGTGGACGGGCACGCTCGCGTGTTGCGTCGCCGGAAGCTTAAATCGCGGAAACGTGCCCACCTCGTCGGCTGATTTTGTCCACAATGAGGGCAGGAGGGCAGTGCGATGGATGCAGCGATTCGATTTCCGACCACACCGGGCGCGACCAAGGCGGTGCCGCTGGCGCTCGATAAACGCATGAGCGCGGAGCAGGCGTTTGAAGCCATTGCGCGCAATTGCATTGCGCAAATTCACGCCAACGAGGCGGGCGTGGCCAGGTTCCACGACATCGAATGCCTGCACCAGATGCGGGTGGGGATCCGCCGGCTGCGCTCGGCCATGTCGATGTATCGCACGCTCATCACGGTGCCGATCGACATCGCCAACGACATCGACTGGCTGGTCTCGCAGCTGGGCCCGGCGCGCGACTGGGACGTGCTGGCCGGCTCGACCCTGGCCAAGGTGGGCGCGGTGGTGGACCCGGCCCAGCTGGTGGCGCTCAACCTGGCCGTGCAGGACCGCACCCACGCGCTGCACCAGGTGGCGGCCGCTGCCGTCACGTCCGACCGCTACGGCCGGCTGATGGGCGAGCTGAGCGGCTGGCTGGAGCGGCAGGGCTGGCGCGAGCACCAAGGCGCCAAGGCCCGGGCCGCGCTCAGCAAAAGCGTCTGCAAGTTCGCCGATGCGATCCTCCATGCCGATCAGCAGCGCCTGCTCAAGCGTGGACGCAGGCTCAGGAACGCTCCCCCCGAGGCGCGCCACCGCGTGCGCATCGCCGCCAAGAAGACCCGCTACGCGGCCGAGTTCTTCGGCTCGCTTTATCCGGGCAAGCAGGTGCGCACTTACGTCAAGGCGCTGTCCTCGCTGCAAGATGAACTGGGCTGGCTGAACGACGCGGCGGTGGCGCAGGGCCTGCTGGAAGAAATGGCCCAGGGCGAGGTGGCGCTGCGCGAGCCCATCGGTTTCGCGCGCGGCTTCCTCGCCGCCAGTGCCCAGGACGGCGATGGACGGCTGCGCAAGGCGTGGAAGCGCTTTGCGCCGATGTCGGTACCGGGGTAGGGCGGTGGCCGGACCTGAGTCCTCTGCTTTTGCACAGGATGAATGCGGCGCACCGCACTCGTGCGTGCGCTACGGCGGCGACAGGGCCAGGAAGAGTCCTTCGGTCGTCGCCTCATCGGTAGAGAAGTGGTTGCGGTTCATGACGATCTCCTGATCCGCAAAGGCAAGCTCTCACAGGTAGTGGCGTGTAGATGAGCGTGCGGACCTCGTCAGGTCTGGCAAAACCTCGCTGGAGACTTGGGCGCCAACCCAATTGCCTTTTCCTAACTGTGCCACCCGGCACGTTGTGGGCCAAACTGATCGCAGGCTACTTCGTCGGGGTGGCTATTGCCAACTTCGCCCAACCGGGCATCGCTCCCGAATGGCGACCGGTAGTCATCACGGGATTGCATTGCGGACTGTCCACATTTACGCGCTTCTCGGCTGAACCGATTCCTCCTTCAGCAAGCAAGCCTATTCTGGCCAGCGGGGCGCTCCGCGCTCGCCCTTCGGGAGATGCAAGGCGCTCGATGCGGTCTCGATGCCAACCAAAATCTCATCGATTGCCGGTCGCGTAACCCTTCTTTCCCGCTGGGATGATGCTTGAAAAGATTCTTGTTACACCTGTTGTGGTTATTGTTCGGTAAATATAAAATACAATTCGCCATCCGTAACATTCATGCAAGCATGGACGCCGGCGGCACCCGGAAATCAAATCAACCATACAGACTGGAACTATGAATAAGCGCAGAAAACTTCTCAAACAGTTAGCCGCGTCGATTCCCGTATGGACTTTGACCAGGCATGGCTATGCCGCCGACAAGAACATCCCGCCAGACTTCCCCCGTGGGCGAATTCTCGGCGCGGTGAACGACGTGCAAAAGACCGAGGCCGGGATCGAATGTCGGATTGATCATGCGCTCGTGCGCATCAGCTTTATAACGGACCAGATTGTCCGGATCACCGCCACGCAAAATCGGAACTGGTCAAAGTCGCCAAGTTTGATGCGCGTCGACATCACGGACAAGCCTGGGGAAATCCACACCGGCGATGATGGCAGGACGTATGTGCTTCGTTCGCCCAAGATGAGCGTGAAACTCGATCGCACAACCGGCGCCATATCGTTCTGGGGAGCGGATGGGAATCTTCTGCTGGAAGAAGCGGGCCAGGTGTCGCCGCGCGAGTTCGAGAAAGTATCCATCGTCAAGTCCTTGCCCGATCCAGCGACGGTGAAGACTGTCAAAACGGTCGACGGCGAGCGGCAGGTTGCCGATGCCTACGCGCAGAAAATTGAGCGCGACGCATGGACGGCAACGGTTCGATTCACGCTGCGCGATAATGAAGCGCTCTACGGGCTTGGCTTCGACGAGACCGACGAGTTGAACCTTCGGGGCAAGCGCAAGCGGCTCTATCAGCACAACCTGCGGGTTGTCGTGCCTTTCGTGGTCTCGACACGCGGATACGGCCTGCTTTTCGATACCTACAGTGTGCTCACATACGCCGATGGCAAGGAGGGAGCGTCGTTTACCAGCGATGCGGTGGACGATCTCGACTATTACTTTGTCCTTGGTCCTTCCATGGACGGCGCGATCGCCGGTTATCGTCGCTTGACGGGGGCCGCCAGCATGTTGCCAAAATGGGCTTTCGGCTACATGCAATCGAAGGAGCGTTACCTCACGCAGGACGAAGTGATTGATACGACAAAGCAGTTCCGCGACCGGAACATCCCCCTCGATGTGATCGTCCAGGATTGGAATTACTGGACGCCGAATCGCTGGGGCAGCTTTGTTCCCGATGCGACGAGATACCCGGATATCGCGGCAATGACGAACGCGGTTCATGACATGAACGCGCGGGTGATGATTTCGATCTGGCCAAATCCGAGTCCGCTCGATCCGCCGGGCAGGGCATTCAAGGAACATGGCTACACACTCGCGGGCACCGACTACGTCGACTTCTTCCAGCGCAAGGCCGGCGATCTGTATTTCGACAATATCTGGCGCTATCTTGGACGCCATGGAATAGACGCCTGGTGGTGTGATTCGACCGAGCCGGCGGTGGCGGATTGGGCGGGCAGCAAGCGTGCGCAGAATGCCGACGACGTCAATATACAGGCCTTGTCCAAGCTAATGGATGCACAATTCCTGAACGCTTATGCACTGGTCGATTCGCAGAGTCTTTACCGCAACTGGCGCGAGCGTGTGCCAAACAGGCGGCTGGTCAATCTGACGCGCTCCGGGTATGCGGGCAGTCAGGCGGTGGGCGCGGTGGTGTGGACCGGCGACATTTCCGCCAAGTGGTCGGTGCTGGCGCAGCAGGTGGTTGCGCTTCAGCGTTTCAGCGCATCCGGCGCGCCTTACGTAAGCTTCGACATTGGCGCCTTTTTCGTGAAGCGCAAGGACAGCTGGTTCTGGAATGGCGACTATGACGGCGGCGTGGACGACTTGGGTTATCGCGAGCTTTATACGCGCTGGCTTCAATTAGGCGTGTTTCTTCCGCTGTTCCGTAGTCATGGCACGGATACTCCTCGTGAACCATGGCATTTCGGTAAGCCCGGCACGCCTTTCTACGATGCCATTCTCGAGTCTATTCGTTTGCGATACCGGCTCCTGCCGCATATTTATTCGCTGGCGGGACTGGTTTGCCTGGAGGGCGCGTCATTCATCCGTCCAGTGGCGTTCGCTTTTCCGGACGATCGTCGGACTCACGATCTGAAAACGCAGATGCTGTTTGGCGACAGCGTGATGGTCAGTCCCGTGCTCGCGCCGATGTACTACGCGGCGCGGTCGGCGCCAATTGACATGGCGGCCAGGACGCGCGAGGTCTATTTGCCGAAAGGGATATGGATCGACTTTTGGACCGGCCAGGCGCTCGGCGGAGGCAAAACGATCGCCGCGGACGCACCCCTCGCGCGCATGCCGATTCATGTACGGGCTGGCAGCGTGATTCCGATGGGGCCGGTCATGCAGTACGCATCGGAAATTGTCGACGCGCCGATCGAGCTGCGGGTGTATCCCGGTGCCGATGGCGAATACACCTACTACGAAGACGCTGGCGACGGATGGGGGTATGAGCGCGGCGAGTACGCCTTGACGCCTATGCGTTGGGATGACGCGTCGAAGAAACTGACGATCGGCTCGCGCAAGGGTGGTTTCCCGGGGATGAAGCAACAGCGCCAATTCCAGGTCGTGGTGGTCGATACCAGCGCCGGCCGTGGCCTTGACCACGCCAACCAGGCGACCGATCTTGTCGTCTACGATGGCCGCGCGGCGACGTTTGTCAGCAGGCGATAATGTCGGGCGATGCTAGTTCGAAGGCGCAGGAGTGACCGCCGCGTGTCGCCGCGCGCCGCCTTTCGTGCGACTGCCGTGGTCACGTTTTCGCGACCGCATGCCGTCTAAAGATCGGGACCGATGGACAGGCTTGCTAAAGTGGACGCCACATGCCTTGGCGGCAGCGCATTTAAGCCGACGTTGAAATCGACGCGATGATGCCCTGATTGTATGAATCACCCACCACGGTGCCGGCGAGCCCAGGGTTGGTCTTGAGAATGCTGGCGAAGCTGTCGTTCACATTGACGGTGGGCGACTGCAGCCCGCCGGCCACGGTGTAGAGGCTGGGCGTGGTAGCCGGCGCCGACAAGGATCCCAACACGGCCTGGTCCGTGCTCGCTTGCGCCTGTGCCGCCGAGGTGGCGGCGCTCGCCGTCGCGGACACGCTCGCGTCCGTGCCAGCCTGCACCAGCGAATTGAGCAATCCCGCAGCGTCGTAGGTATAGCTGGTGCTGCCGGCGCCGCCGATGGTGGCGATGACGCCCGCGTCGGACGAAAGCGATACCGCCGTCGCCGACAGCCCCGCGCTCGATGTTCTGCTCACCGTGGACCCGGTCGGGCTGGCCGCAGGGTAGGTGCTTGTGCTCGTGCCGACAGGCGATTGTCCGGAAATCGAAGTCATTTTGTTCGCTCCAGTCTTGAAAAATCGCGTTGAACGGACACCGTGTGAAGCGTGCGAGGCGCGTGTCCGGAACCGCCAGGCTAGTCTGATTCTGTTCCGATTGGTAACAAGAAGCAAGCGCAATCGTGCGGCGCTGCCTTTTTGCCAATTTTACTCGACCGACCCAGAAGCGACCGGGCCGTTGCGGCCTAGCAATCCAAATTGGCGCGACCGCGCTGCCGCGTGCAGCGCTATCGAGGCGCGTTGGCGCCTGCAGTTTTCCCCAGATCGCGCACGAGATGTCAGGACATACTGGCCCAGTCCCTTGTTGCGAAACCGCTCGCCTTGGCGGCGTTGTAGCTAGCTTCCGAGCTGTATCCGGTGACTTGTAAGCCAGTGTACTGTCCAGCGGCGCGGTCGTGCGTCACTGAGATGACGCGCTACTGGCAACTGTCGGGCGCGCGTTCGAAGCGGCACGTCAGGCGCAGATTGCCGCCGCTCTCGCTTCGCTCGACCATTTTGTAGGGAACTGATCGGAATTGGCTGCCGGTACACCATGGTTCAACCGCTGCTGACGCGGCAGAGTGAAAAGCTGGAGGTTTGATGCGTGGGGGACTAAGCTGATTTAGGCAATTGGTCCCTCCGACTGGAATCGAACCAGTATCCCACGCTTAGGAGGCATGTGCACTATCCATTGTGCTACGGAGAGGACGCTTGATCCGGCGAGCGGGCTGCGCGTGGCGCACCGGTATCGTGGATCGAGCGCAATTATAGCCGAGGTGGGGGCGGAACTAACAGCGCCGGCCCGTCTATCGGTACAATGACGTCCTTCATTCATTTATGCGACCGGTTTTGCTGGTCCGACCCCTCTCGATACTATGGCTGTCATTTCTCTATCGTCGGCGCAACTTGCGTTCGGCCACGTCGCGCTGCTCGATCACGCGGAATTTTCCCTGGAAAGCGGCGAACGCGTCGGCCTGATCGGACGCAACGGCACCGGCAAGTCGTCCTTGCTGAAGGTGATCTCGGGCCGCTTCAAGCTCGACGATGGCTTGTTGGTGATGCAACAGGGTATCAACATCGCCTACGTGGAGCAGGAGCCGACCTTCGATCCGTCCATGTCGGTGTTCGACGCGGTCGCGCGCGGCATGGGCGAGCAGGCGGCCATGCTGGCCGAGTACGAGACCTTGACCGGCCAGTTCGGCCAGGGCGACGACGAGGCGCTGATGGAGCGCATGCACGATTTGCAGGTGAAGCTGGACGCCACCGACGGCTGGAGCCTGGCCAACAAGGTCGATACCACCCTGGACCGGCTGAACCTGTCCAAGGATGCGCTGATGGGCACGCTGTCGGGCGGGATGCAGAAGCGCGTGGCGCTGGCCGTGGCGCTGGTGTCGGCCCCGGACGTGCTGCTGCTCGACGAGCCGACCAACCACCTCGACTTCAAGTCCATCCTGTGGCTGGAGGGCTTGCTGCGCGACTTCAAGGGCTCGGTGCTGTTCATCACCCACGACCGCAGTTTCCTGGACAACGTGGCCACCCGCATCGTCGAACTGGACCGCGGCAAGCTGTTGTCGTATCCGGGCAATTTCTCGTCCTACCAGGCGCGCAAGGCCGAGCAGCTCGAGGTCGAGGAGGTCGAGGCGGCCAAGTTCGACAAGTTCCTGGCACAGGAGGAGGTGTGGATCCGCAAGGGCGTCAAGGCGCGCCGGGTGCGCGACGAGGGCCGCGTGCGGCGCCTGGAGGCCTTGCGCCTGCAGCGGGCGGCGCGCCGCGACCAGCAGGGCCAGGTCAAGCTGGAGGTCGGCTCGGGCGAGCGTTCGGGCAAGATCGTGGCGGAGCTGGAAGGCATCTCGAAGCGTTACGGTGACAAGGTCATCGTCAACAACTTCAGCGCCACCATCCTGCGCGGCGACAAGGTGGGCCTGATCGGGCCCAACGGCGCCGGCAAGACCACCTTGCTCAAGATCATCCTGGGCGAGGAGAAGGCCGACTCCGGCATCGCCAAGCTCGGCACCAAGCTGCAGGTGGCGTATTTCGACCAGATGCGCGCCCAGCTCAACGAGGAGGCCAGCCTGATGGAGACCATCTCGCCGGGCAGCGACTGGGTCGAGATCAACGGCGCCAAGAAGCACGTGATGAGCTACCTGAACGACTTCCTGTTCTCGCCGGAACGGGCGCGTTCGCCCGTCAAGTCGCTCTCCGGCGGCGAGCGCAACCGCCTGCTGCTGGCGCGCCTGTTCGCCAAGCCGGCCAACTGCCTGGTACTGGACGAGCCCACCAACGACCTCGATATCGACACCCTGGAGCTGCTCGAGGAGCTGCTCGAGGAATACACGGGCACCGTGTTCCTGGTCAGCCACGACCGCACCTTCCTCGACAACGTCGTGACCCAGGTGATCGTGGCCGAGGGCGACGGCTTCTGGCGCGAGTACGTGGGCGGCTATTCGGACTGGGAGCGGGTCAAGGCGCAGGCGCCGGCCCCGGCGAAGGCGCCGGCCAAGGCCGCCGCTGTGTCGGCTAACGCACAGACGCCGTCCGGCAAGAAGGTAAAGTTGAGCTACAAGGAACAGCGCGAACTCGACGAGCTGCCCGTGCTGATCGCCAGCCTGGAGGACGAGCAGTCGGCCATCACGCAGCAGCTCAACGCTCCGGATTTCTATAAAACGAATCCGGCCGACGCCAAACGCATCCAGGCGCGTTTCGCCCAGATCGACCAGTTGCTGATCGAGGCGCTGGAGAAGTGGGAAGCGATCGAAGCCCGTTCCAAGGCTTAACATATGGGAACCTCGAAAAAACTACTGCGCGTCGAAATTTTAGCCCTGCGATGCTCGCCGTACCTCCGTACGGCTGCGCGTCTCGGACGAAACTTTTCGGCGCTCGCCACGGTTTTTCGAGGTTCCCATATGTAAATCTCGTAACAAAACGTAATCAGGCGGCCCGCCTGCGATGGAGCCTCATGTCGGACCAACACCAGCCGAGCAACCCAGCGGCGGCCGCCGCCCCCCTGTTTAACCGCGCCGCCTGGGCGCGGATCCTGCCTTTCCTCGCTTACCTGTTCTTCATCGTCGTCGTCGACGGCCTGACCCGGCTCGGCGTGGACGCGCAATCGCTGCGCTGGCTGTATGCGCTCAAGGTCGGCGTGGTACTGCTGATGCTGGTCATATTCTGGCGCCACTACACGGAACTCCACAGCACACGTCCCACTCCGATAGGGATAGCGATCGCGCTGGCGGCCGGGGTGGCCGTGTTCTACCTGTGGATAGGGCTGAACGCGGGCTGGATGGTCGTCGGGTCGCCGGCCGGCTTCGACCCCCGTACGGCCGGCCAGATCGACTGGGCGCTGGTGGTGGTGCGCATCGGCGGGGCGGCCCTGGTGGTGCCCGTGATGGAGGAATTGTTCTGGCGCTCCTTCCTGATGCGCTGGATCGACGATATCGATTTTGAACGGATCGACCCGCGCAAGGTGAAGGCCCTGAGCGTGGCGATCGCCGCGGTGTTGTTTGGTTTCGAGCACAATCAGTGGCTGGCAGGCATCGTCGCCGGTCTAGCTTACAGCGTGCTTTATATGCGTCAGCGCAACTTATGGTCGGCAATCCTGGCGCATGCCGTAACAAACGGGGTGCTCGGTGTGTGGATCGTGCGCTGTGCTATGTGGACATACTGGTAATATTTCCATCACTCAGTGAACGCCTTTCCAAAGACTAAGAACAATGCCGAACTCCATGCCTACCTTTTTGCGCGGCCGTGGCCGCCCCCCGGCGTCTGTTGCCGGGCCCGTCCCCGCCCGTCCCGCGGCACGCCTGCCGCGCCTGCTGCCGCTGGCTGTCGTGCTCGCCGCAGTGGGTGCCACGCCGGTCCACGCGGGCCCGTCCGACGCCTTGCATGTCTACGCGGGCCTCGGTTATTTTCACGACGATAACCTGTTCCGCCTGCCCGACGACGCGCCCGGCTACGACAACCAGCGCGGCGATTCGGCCCGCACCGGCGAATTCGGCCTGTTTTTCGACAAGACCTACAGCCGCCAGAAAGTGTTCTTGCAGGCCAAGCGTTCCAAGGTCAAGTTCGACCATTTCAAGCAGCTCGACTACGACGGCAAGGATTACCTGGGCCGGCTGAACTGGGAGATCGGCAACCACCTGTCGGGCAGCGTGGGCGCCAGCTACACCCAGATGCTGGCGCCGTACACCGATCTGCGCAGCCGCGAGCGCAACCTGCGCGTGCAGAAGCGCGAATTCTTCGACGGCGCCTGGCGCTTGCATCCGAGCTGGCAGCTGCGCGCCGGCGCCACGCGCGACAAATACACCTACGAACTGAGCGCCCAGCGCATCAACGACCGCATCGAGGACGCCTACGAGGCCGGCGTCGACTACCTGCCCAAGAGCGGCAGCAGCGTCGGCCTGCAGGCGCGCCACATCAAGGGCGACTACCTGAACAACCGCGTCATCAACGGCATCGCGCTCAACGAGAACTACACCCAGGACGAGCTCAAGGCCAAGGTCGACTGGCACGTCACCCAGATCAGCTCGGTGCAGGTGCTGGCCGGCTACGCCAAGCGCAAGCACGAAGGGCAGGGCTCGGCGCGCGACACCAGCGGCTTCAACGGCCGCGTCACCGTCAACAGCCAGCCGCGCGTCAAGCTGCACCTGAACGCGGCTGCGTGGCGCGAGTTCACGCCGGTCGAGAGTAATATCGTGACCTACGCCTTGAGCCGCGGCGCCAGCGCCGGGGCGACCTGGGACGCGACCGCCAAGATCCGGGTCGACGCGGCCGTCACGCGCGAGCGGCGCTCGTTCGAGAGCCGCCTCGTGCTCAGCGCGGCCGACCTGTCGGACACGATCAGCCGCACCACGCTGAACGCGACTTGGTCGCCGCGCCCGACGATCCAGGTCAGCACCGGACTGGCGCATGAAAGCCGCACCGGGTCCATCCTGGGCAGCGGCAGCTACAAGGCGAACACGCTATCGCTTAACGCCAATGCGCAGTTCTAAAGGTGAACATGACGGTCAATGACATTCCCTTAATCTCCTTTTTTCAGCGTGTACTCGACCCTCTGATCATCATGGGGACGCTGTACCTGGCGTCGCTGTTGTTCCAGGAGCCGTTTACCGGCTACCTGCTGGTGTTGATGATCCTGGCGTTTTTCGTGTCCTCGGCGGTGTACCAGCACGTCGACCCCTACCGCACCTGGCGCAGCGGACGCATGCTCGCCTACGCGCGCGACACCGTGTTCGGCTGGGGCCTGACGGTGGCCGTGCTGCTGTTCCTGGGCTCGGCCAGCGGGCTGTCCTACTATTACGACCACCAGGTCGTGCTGGCCTGGTTCGTGGCCGTGCCGATCCTCATGCTGGTGAGCCATATCGCGGTGCGCCGCGCCTCCCTTGGTGGCGGCAAGAAGTCGGAGGTGCGCTCGGCCGTGATCGTCGGCGCCAACGACGTGGGCTTGAAATTCGCCGGCGTGTGCGAGCGCCAGAAGAACCTGTTCATGCAGGTGCAGGGCTATTTCGACGACCGCACCGACGACCGCCATCCGCTCAACCTGCGCCAGCCGGTGCTGGGCAAGATGGGCGAGATCGCCAGCTATGTGCGCGAGCACAACACCAAGATGATCTTCATCAGCCAGCCGATCTCGGCCCAGCCGCGCATCCGCAAGCTGCTCGACGAGTTGCAGGACACCACGGCCTCGGTCTACTTTTTGCCGGACATCTACATCTTCGACCTGATGCAGGCGCGCTTCGACAACGTGGGCGGCATGCCCGTGATCGCCATCTGCGAGACCCCGTTCATGGGCCTGAACAGCATGGTCAAGCGCTCCAGCGACATCGTGATCGGGCTGGCGATCCTGCTGATGCTGTTGCCGGTGATGCTGGTGATCGGCCTGGCCGTCAAGTTCAGTTCGCCGGGACCGGTGATCTTCCGCCAGCGCCGCTACGGCCTGTACGGCGAGGAAATCATCGTCTACAAGTTCCGCTCCATGACGGCCACCGACGACGGCGGCACCATCGTCCAGGCCCGCAAGAACGACCAGCGCGTCACCCGCGTGGGCGCCTTCCTGCGCCGCAGCTCGCTCGACGAGCTGCCGCAGTTCATCAACGTACTGCAGGGACGCATGAGCATCGTGGGGCCGCGCCCGCACGCGGTGGCCCACAACGAGCAGTACCGCAAGCTGATCAAGGGCTACATGCTGCGCCACAAGGTCAAGCCGGGCATCACCGGCTGGGCCCAGGTCAACGGCATGCGCGGCGAGACCGAGACGCTGGACAAGATGGAGGCGCGCATCCAGTACGACCTGGACTACCTGCGCAGCTGGTCGCTGTGGCTGGACCTGTACATCATCGTCAAGACCGTCAAGGTGGTGATGACGCGCGAGAATGCCCACTGAACCCGCACCAAGCGCCCGCATGCGCCCGCTGAACGCCCACCACGCGTTCCCCGAGCGCCCACCCGGCGCCCGCTGTGCGACTACGCAACGCTCCCGCGAGACGACTCGGCGCCCGCCAAGTCCATTGCGCACCCATTCAGCGGCGAGTAAGCGCCTGCTTGGCGCCAGTGACACGGCCTGCGGCGCCGGCGGCCCGCCCGCTTGGCAATTCCCACGCCCCCGGCGCGTTCAGCGCGAGAACAGCGGGGCTTTTCCCCCTCTCACATTTATTTGCACGGTGGCACCATCGCGTTAGAATGAATTGTTAGGCTGCGCTTGTTGCGCGGCTATCAATTCGCCGCGGCAAGGAGCCATCGATGAAAAAAGCGTTGATCACCGGGGTGACCGGCCAGGATGGTTCCTACCTGGCCGAGTTCCTGCTCGAGAAGGGCTACGAGGTGCATGGCATCAAGCGCCGCGCCTCCCAGTTCAATACCGACCGCATCGACCACATCTACCAGGACCCGCACGCGCCCAATCCGCATTTTTTCCTGCATTACGGGGACCTGTCGGACACCTCCAACCTGACCCGCATCCTGCAGCAGGTCCGTCCCGACGAGGTGTACAACCTGGGCGCGATGAGCCACGTGGCGGTGTCCTTCGAGTCGCCCGAGTACACGGCCGACGTGGACGGGGTGGGCACCCTGCGCCTGCTCGAGGCGATCCGCATCGCCGGGCTGGGCGCGACGACGCGCTTCTACCAGGCCTCCACCTCCGAGCTGTACGGCCTGGTCCAGGAAAGCCCGCAGCGCGAGAGCACGCCGTTCTACCCGCGCAGCCCCTACGCGGTGGCCAAGCTGTACGCCTACTGGATCACCGTTAATTACCGCGAGGCCTACGGCATGTACGCCTGCAACGGCATCCTGTTCAACCACGAGTCGCCGCGGCGCGGCGAGACCTTCGTCACGCGCAAGATCACGCGCGCGCTGGCCAATATCGCCCAGGGCCTGGAGCAGCAGCTCTACCTGGGCAACATGGACGCGCTGCGCGGACTGGGGCCATGCGCGCGACTACGTCGAGATGCAGTGGCTCATGCTGCAGCAGGACAAGCCGGAGGACTACGTGATCGCCACCGGGGTGCAGCATTCAGTGCGCCATTTCGTCGAGCTGGCCGCGGCCGAGCTGGGCATCACGATCGCCTGGCAGGGCAGCGGCGTCGACGAGACCGGCGTCATCGCGGCCATCGAGGGCGACCGGGCCGCTGGCGCGCGCGTGGGCCAGACCATCGTCGCGGTCGACCCCAAGTATTTCCGTCCCACCGAGGTGGAGACCCTGCTGGGCGACCCGGGCAAGGCCCGCACCCAGCTCGGCTGGGTCCCGCGCACCACCCTGGCCGAACTGGTGCGCGAGATGGTCGCGCACGACCTCGACAAGGCGCGCCGGCACGCCTTGCTGAAATCCCATGGTTTTGATGTAGCTATTTCACTGGAGTAATTTTGAGAACTTCGCAGCCCCGTATTTTCGTCGCCGGCCACCGCGGCCTGGTCGGCTCGGCCATCGTGCGCGTGCTCAACGCCCAAGGCTTGACCAACATCGTCACCCGCACCCACGCCGAGCTGGAGCTGACCAACCAGGCCCAGGTGCGCGACTTCTTCGCCGCCGAGCACATCGACCAGGTCTACCTGGCCGCCGCCAAGGTGGGCGGCATCCACGCCAACAACACCTATCCGGCCGAGTTCATCTACGACAACATGATGGTGCAGGCCAACGTGGTGCACGAAGCCTGGCGCTGCGGGGTCAAGAAGCTGCTGTTCCTGGGCTCGTCCTGCATTTACCCGCGCATGGCCGAGCAGCCGATCCGCGAGGAATACCTGATGAGCGGCATCCTGGAGCCGACCAACGAGCCCTACGCGATGGCCAAGATCGCCGGCATCAAGCTGTGCGAGAGCTACAACCGGCAGTACGGCACCGATTACCGCAGCGTGATGCCGACCAATCTGTACGGTCCGGGCGACAACTACCACCCCGAGAACAGCCACGTGATCCCGGCCCTGATCCGGCGCTTCCACGAGGCCAAGCTCAAGGAGACGGCCGAGGTGCTGATCTGGGGCAGCGGCCGGCCCATGCGCGAATTCCTGTACGTCGACGACATGGCCGAGGCCAGCGTCTACGTGATGCAGCTGGACTTGAAGACCTACGGCGCCAACACCGACCCCATGCACTCGCACATCAATGTGGGCACCGGCCAGGACACCACCATCGGCGACCTGGCGCGCCTGGTGGGCAAGGTGGTCGGCTACGAGGGCAGGATCGAGTTCGACACCAGCAAGCCGGATGGCACCCCGCGCAAGCTGCTCGACGTGTCGAAACTGCACTCGCTGGGCTGGCGCGCCCAAATGCCGCTGGACCAGGGCCTGGAGCGTGCCTATCAGGCGTTTTTAGGCACTAATAAGCTCTATTGAATGTAGGAAAGATGCAGTAAGGCAGTACTCTGCCATTCGTACGCGCCGTTTTTTCGATGTGTGTAATAATTTCGACAAGCTGTTAGCTTTAAAGCAAGTATTGCTACGAGATTATGCTTCACACACATCGAGGATAAATTGGACAATTTCATTCGGACGGGGCGTACGCTTCCCACCCACCCGCGCTGGCTGCGTGCCGCCCCCCTGGCGGTGATGGTGCTGGCGGCCGCCTTGAGCGGCTGCGGCGACAGGAATAAATCGGCCAAACCGGGCCAGGCCTTGGCCAGCGTCAATGGCGAGGAGATCACCGCCCTCCAGCTCAACGAGGAACTGCAGCGCGCCAACGTGCCGGCTGCCCAGCAGGACCGCGCCAGCAAGCAGCTGCTCGAGGCGCTGATCGACCGCCAGCTGCTCGAGAACGAGGCGCAGAAGGAAAAGATCGACCGCGACCCCAAGGTCATCCAGGCGATCGAGCGCGCCAAGGCGCTGATCGTGGCCCAGGCCTACATGCAGAAAAAGATCGGCAACATCGCCCGCCCCACGCCGGCCGAGATCGCCGACTATTACAATAAAAATCCCGAGTTCTTCGCCAACCGCAAGCAGTTCGACATGAAGCAGCTGGTCGTCGAGACCAAAGACCTCACCGACGAGCTCAAGCAGGTGGCCGATTCCACCCGCTCGCTCGACGACGTGGCCGCCTGGATGGATGCGCACAAGGTCAAATACCTGCGCACCCAGGCCTCGCGCACCACCTCCGACCTGGCCCCCGACATGTCCGCCAAGCTCAAGAGCATGCCGCGCAACCAGCTGTTCGTCGTCAAGGAGGGCGATCGCAGCATGCTGGTGTCCATCGTCGAGGTGAAGGACAACCCGGCCTCGCTCGAGATGGCGGCCCCGCAGATCGAACGCTTCCTCGTCAACAAGCGCAACAAGGACGCGGCCGACGCCGAACTGGCGCGCCTGCGTGCCAGCGCCAAGATCGAATACCTGAACAAGGCGGCCGCCACCGCGGCGGCCGCGCCGCCGGCGCCCCTGGCAACCGCCGGCCAGGCGCCTGCGACCCCGGCCGCGCCTGCCGCAACTGCGGCGGCGCCGACCGACTCGGCCGCCGCCGCGCGCGGTGTGGCCGGGCTCAAGTAAGTGAAACAAGCGGAGCAAGTGAAACAAGCAAGCAAGTGAAGCAAACGAGCAAGTGAAGCGGGTAGGGCGCCATGCCGGCGCCCTGCCCAGCGAAATCGACACTGCGTGCGGTCAAGCCAGTTTGGCGTCAGCACCTTACCGTCTGTTTGAAACCGTCCTCTACAAAAGGTGAAATGATGAAACGACTCCTGCAAGCCGTGATGGCCCTGATGTTGACCCTCCTGATGGGCGCCGGCATGGCGGCCGACCTGCCCCTCGGCCCTGGCGACATGGTCAAGGTCTCGGTCTACGGCAGTCCCGACATGACCACCGAAACCCGCGTCAGCGACGGCGGCAACATCACCTTCCCGCTGATCGGCCAGGTCGCCGTGGGCGGGCTGGCGCCGGCCGCCGCCGAAAGCAAGATCGCCAAGATGCTCGAGTCCGGCGGCTACGTCAAGAAGCCCCAGGTGAACCTGGTGGTCACGGCCGTGCAAAGCCAGCTGGTGTCGGTGATGGGCCAGGTCAACCGCCCGGGCCGCTTCCCGCTCGAAGGCAAGCGCAGCCTGATGGACTTGCTGGCCACGGCCGGCGGCATCTCCCAGGACGGCGGCGACACCGTCAGCCTGATCCGCAAGCGCGACGGCCGCATCACGCGCGAGGAAATCAACGTGATCGACATGGTGCGCGAGGGCGAGCTGGCCAAGGATTACCAGCTGGCCGGCGGCGACATGCTGTACGTCGAGCGCGCGCCCAAGTTCTACATCTATGGCGAAGTCCAGCGTCCGGGCGCCTTCCGCCTCGAGCGCGGCATGAACGTCACCCAGGCCCTGTCGGCCGGCGGCGGGCTGTCGCCGCGCGGCACCGAGCGCGGCCTGATGATCAAGCGCCGCGATCCCCAGGGCCACATCCAGACCATCAGCGCCAAGGCCGACGACCTGCTCCAGGTCGACGATGTGGTGTATGTCAAGGAAAGCTGGTTCTAAGCTGGTTTCATTGTCGCGTCAGCGCGCGTACCCAGGGCCGCGCGCAGCGCGCGGTTCGCTTCACAAGAGAGTTTGACCATGAATTTTTCCCAATTCCTGCTGATTTTGCTTGCGCGTAAGCGCATCATCCTCGCCACCCTGATCGTCACCGTCTCGCTGACCATGTTGGTGAGCATGATGATGCCCAAGACGTACAAGGCGACCGCCTCGGTGCTGCTCAACTACAAGGGCCAGGACCCGCTGACCGGCGTCATCATGCCGAGCCAGCTGCTGCCCGGCTACATGGCCACCCAGATCGACATCATCAGCAGCAGGAACGTGGCCGCGCGCGTGGTCGACTCGCTCAAGCTGGCCCAGAACCCGGCCGTGATCGCCCAGTTCAACGACGCCGCCGGCGGGCGCGGCACGGTGCGCGACTGGCTGGCCGACCTGCTGCTCAAAAAACTCGACGTGGTCCCTTCGCGCGAGAGCAGCGTGGTGGAGATCAACTTCAAGGGCGCCGATCCGCAGTTCGTGGCGGCCGTGGCCAACGCCTTCGCCGAGGAATACCAGAAGCTGGCCATCGAACTGAAGTCCGATCCCATGAAGAAGGCGGCCTCCTACTTCAACGAGCAGACCAAGCTGCTACGTGACAACCTCGAGTCGGCCCAGGCGCGCCTGTCCAAGTACCAGCAGGAGCATGGCATCGTCAGCGTCGACAACCGCCTCGACGTCGAGTCGAACCGCCTGAACGACCTGTCGGCCCAGCTGGTGGCGGCCCAGGGTCAGGCCATGGAAGCGGCCTCGCGCCAGAGCATGGCCGGCGGCAGCCGCGGCGCCGACTCGCCCGACGTCGCCTCCAGTCCGCTGGTGCAGAACCTCAAGGCCACCCTGGCCGGGGCCCAGAGCCATCTGGCCGAGATCGGCGGGCGGCTCGGGCATAACCATCCCCAGTACCTGTCCGCGAAGGCCGAGGCCGACAAGGTCCAGGCCAGCCTGAACGCGGCCATCCACAGCACCTCCAACAGCGTGGTCAACAATTCGCAGATCCTGGCCCAGCGCGAGGCGGCCGTGCGCGCGGCGCTGGCGGCCCAGAAGACCAAGGTGCTTGAGATGAACCGCACCCGCGATGAGATGGGCGTGCTGATGAAGGACGTCGAGAGCGCCCAGCGCGCCTTCGACGCGGCCTCCCAGCGCTACGCCCAGACCAACATCGAAGGCCAGTCCGAGCAGTCCGACATTTCCGTGCTGAACCCGGCCAGCGCCCCCCTGGCCCCGTCCGGCCCGCGCGTGATGCTCAACACCATGCTGTCCATCTTCCTCGGCACCGTGCTGGGCCTGGGCTTCGCGCTGCTGGTCGAGATGATAGACCGCCGCGTGCGCTCCGAAAACGACCTGGTCGAAGTGCTGCAGATGCCGGTGTTCGGCGTGATCGACTGGAGCGCCCCGAAACGCCGCCGCTACAACGCCATCGCGTCGCTGCTGCCGCGCCGCCTGCGCCTGACCTAACCGAACCGAACCTGAGAGAACACCATGATGACGCAGACCGAACTGTCCATCGCTTCCGACAAGCTGCGCCGCGCCGATTCCAGTATTGGCGGCTTGCTGTTGGAGTCTGGAAAAATCACCCCCGAGAACGCCGAGCGCGTGCTGCGCATGCAGAAGGAACTGGGGATCCGCTTCGGCGAGGCGGCCCAACGCATGGGCCTCATCGACGAGTCCGACATCGCCCAGGTGCTGGCGCGCCAGTTCGACTATCCCTACCTGCGCCCGGGCGAGGGCAGCTGCTCGCCCCACCTGGTGGCCGCCTACGAGCCCTTCAGCCCGCAGGTGGAGACCCTGCGCGCCGTGCGCAGCCAGCTGATGCTGCGCTGGTTCGCGCGCGGGCGCAAGTCGCTGACCGTGGTCGGGGTGGGGCAGGGCGACGGCGCCAGCCTGTTCGCGGCCAACCTGGCCGTCGTGTTCTCCCAGTTGGGCGAGGCCACCTTGCTGGTGGACGCCAACCTGCGCGCGCCGTCCCAGCACCAGATCTTCAACGTCAAGGGCCGCCAGGGCCTGTCGGACGTGCTGGCCGGGCGCGCCGACCTGGACGTGGTCGAGCACATCGACTCCTTCGTCGACCTATCCCTGCTGTGCGCCGGCACCCTGCCGCCCAATCCCCAGGAGCTGCTCAGCCGGAACAGCTTCGCCGGCCTCAACGGCCAGCTCGAGACCCGCTACGACGTCACCCTGTACGACGTGGCCGCCAGCACCAAGGGCCTGGACGCGCTGGTGCTGGCCGCGCGCACCGGCGGCGTGCTGATCGTGGCGCGCAAGAACAAGACCCACCTGGGCGACATCAACGCGCTGGCCGAGCAGGTCACGCAAAACGGCGCCCAGGTGGTCGGTTCGGTGCTGGTGGATTTCAAATAATGGGCAGCTCCGCCAAGTCGTCCGCGCTGGCCGGCTGGCCCCGGCCGGGCGCCATCCCCACCTGGGCCCCGCTGGCGCTGGGCCTGCTGCTGATGTACCTGCCCAGCTTCTACGACATCTTCACCGGCCTGTGGGCCACCGAGGAGCAGGCCCACGGGCCCATCATCCTCGGCATCGCCCTGTGGCTGATGTACCGCGGCTGGCCGCAGATGCTCGCCGCCAGCGAGGGCCAGCCCGGCAGCGCGCTCGGCTGGCCGCTGCTGCTGGTGAGCGTGTGCGCCTATTTCCTCGGCCGCTCCCAGGGCATCGCCATCTTCGAGATCGGCTCGTTCATCACCACCGTGGCCAGCCTGCTGCTGCTCACGCGCGGCAGGCGCGCCCTGCGCGCGCTGTGGTTCCCGCTGTTCTTCATGCTGTTCATGCTGCCCTTGCCCGGCTCCCTGGTCGACGCGCTGACCCTGCCCATGAAGACGGCCGTCTCCATCGTCGTCGAGAAGGTGCTGTACGCGGTCGGCTACCCGATCTCGCGCACCGGCGTGATCCTGCAGATCGGCCAGTACCAGCTGCTCGTGGCCGACGCCTGCGCCGGCCTGCACACCCTGTTCACGCTCGAGGCCCTGGGCCTGCTGTACCTGAACGTGGTGCGCCACAATTCGCTGTTTCGCAACGTCGCCCTGGCCATTCTGATCGTGCCGATCTCGTTCACCTCCAACGTCATCCGCGTCATGGTGCTCACCCTGATCACCTACCACCTGGGCGACGCGGCCGGGCAGGGCTTCCTGCACGGCTTCGCCGGCATGGTCCTGTTCGTCAGTGCCTTGCTCCTCATTATCGCCACCGACTCGCTGCTGCGCGTGCGCGTGAGCGAGACGGCGCTGCCCCTGTTCGCGCGCGATCCGGCCGCCGGGCGCGACTTCGGCCTGCAAGCCTTCGGCCCGCTGCGGCGAACGGCCGTGGCCGGCGTGCTGATGGCCGCGGCCGTCGGCGCCACCGTGGCCCTCAAGCCGCAGAAGATGCTGGCCGACAGCGGCCCCAAGGTGGTGCTGGAGAACAGCGTGCCGCTCGCCTTCGGCGACTGGAAGCTGGACCCGGACGTGGGCGCCATGGTGCCGTCCGAGGTGCAGCAGGAGAAAATCCGCCTGATCTACAGCCAGACCCTGTCGCGCACCTACGTCAACAGCCGCGGCGAGCGCATCATGCTGGCCATCGCCTACGGCTCCAACCAAACCCAGCAGCTGCGCGCCCACCGCCAGGAGGTGTGCTACACGGCCCAGGGCTTCCAGGTCAGCGCCCTGCACAACGAGAACCTGCTGGTCGACGGCGTTGAGGTGCCCGTCACGCGCATGGTGGCCGCCAACGGCGCCCGTGTCGAGCCCGTCACCTACTGGTTCACCATGGGTTCGAGCGTCGTGCGCAGCTACCTCGACCGCCAGCTCGTGCAGCTCAAGTACGCCCTGTCCGACTTCATCCCGGACGGCTATCTGTTCCGCGTCTCGAGCATCAATCCCGACGCCGGCGCCGCCTACCGCACCCAGGCCCAGTTCGTCGATTCCCTGATGAAGTCGCTCAGCCCCGCCGTGCGCGCCAAGCTGCTCGGCGGCCAGGCCTGATGCGCGCCGCCCGCGTCCACGAGGTGTCCACGTGATTGCCCCTTCCACCCCTACCGCCCGGCGCCCTGCGGCCGGCGCGCGCGCCCCGCGCTACCGCGCCGACAAGTCCAGCGCCGTCGCCGGCCTCGTCGCGCTGGTGCTGCTGGCGGCCCTGTTCGGCGCCGCCGTGCCCATCCTCGGCATCCTGGTGCCGCTGGGCGTGATCATGCTGGCGTTCTCGGTGTGGGTGATCCTCGACTTCCGCGCCGGGGTGGCCTACGCCATCGTGCTCATGCCGCTGTCGGCGCTGAGCTTCTTCCCCCACGAGATGCTCGGCATCCGCGGCCTGAACCCGCTCAACGTGATCCTGTTCCTGACCATGGTGTCCTACGTCGTCCACGCCGGCCTGCGCCGCTGGCACGATCCGATCGCGCCGCTGCGCCTGCTGGGCTGGTACGTCCTGCCCATCACCGTGGCCTGCCTGTTCGGCATGCGCAAGGTGGGCCTGATCCCGCCTCGCTTCCTGCAGGAGAACCTGATCCAATTCAGCGATGGCATCGGCTACCTGCGCGACATGCTGATCAAGCCGCAATTCCTCGTGCTGCTGAGCCTGATGGTGGCGCTGGCGGTGCGCCACAGCAAGAAGCCCGAGCGCTTCATCTACCTCATGCTGTGCTCGGGTTACGTGTTCTGCGCCCTCGTCATCTGGCTGCTCGTCACCAGCGGCATGTCGCTCACCGAGCTGGCCTCGCCGCTGGCGCGCACCTTCCTCGGCCGCCTGGGCATGCACGCCAACGAGATGAGCCTGCTGTTGAACATGCTGTACGCGCTGACCCTGTTCTCGATCCGCGAGCAGAGCGCCGGCGCCGTGCGCAAGCTGCTGTTCGTCTCCTGCGTCGTGTTCGGCGTGTGCGTGCTGATGACCTTCTCGCGCGGCGGCTTCGTCGGCTTCGCGCTCGTCAACGCCGTGTATTTCTGGAAGCGCCTGAGCGTCAAGACCGTGATCGCGGCCCTCATCGTTGGCGCCGCCATCGGCCCCTTCGTGATCGGCCCCGTGATGGAGCGCGCCATGACCGGGGTCGAGGGCGGCGACCGCGGCGCCGTCACCGCCGGCCGCCTGGACGGCATCTGGCTGCCCCTGCTGCCCACCGTGCTGGAGGAGCCGATCATGCCGCACGGCGTGTTCTCCCTGCTCTGGAGCACGCCCGTGCGCCAGAACCGCATGCTGCCCGTGGCCCAGACCCACAGCGCCTGGCTGGGCGGCCTGATGGACCTGGGCGTGGTCGGCTTCGGCCTGGTGCTGGCCTTCCTGCTGTACGTGCGGCGCGAATTCCTGCGCCTGTCGCGCGAGCATCCCTCGCCGGCCCTGCAGGGCATGTTCGCCGGCGGCGCCGTCCTCATCCCGCTGTGGTTCATCCAGGGCGTCACCGACGACCATTTCACGCCCGCCTCCTCGCAATCCTATTTCTGGATCGCCCTGGGCATCCTGATGGGCTGCGGCGGCGTCTACCGCGACAAGCAGCGCCTGCGCGCCGCGGCCCGCGCCAAGGCCGAGGCCAAGGCCGGCGCCAGGGCAGGGACCCAGTCCGGCACCGGACGCGCGCCGCGCTTCCCGCTGCCCGACATCCGTCCGGCGCCGGTGGCCTCCCTGGTGCGCCACGGCCGTTTCGACAAACCCGCTTCGAAGCCCGTGTCAGGCTGAGGGGTCATGACACGATTGCATAACGTAATGGAAGTTCCTTCGATCGCGAACCCGGCCGGCCCGGCCCGGCCCCGCATCTGCATGCTCAACTACTACGCCTGGGGCGTCATCGCCGACCTGGACGGCAAGAAGGTCCACATCGGCGGCGAGGAAGTGCAGCACGCCTTGCTCTCGCGCTACCTGGCCCGCACCGGCTACCAGGTCACCTCGCTGGTGGGCGACTTCGGCCAGGGCCCGCTCGAGCAGGTTGACGGCGTGCAGGTGCGCAAGACCTTCAAGCTCGCCGCCGGCCTGCCCGGCCTGCGCTTCTTCACCCCGCGCCTGTCGGCCACCTGGGCCGCGCTCAAGGCCGCCGACGCCGACGTCTACTACATCAGCTGCGCCGGCGCCATGGTCGGCGTGGTGGCCGCCTTCTGCCGCCTGCACGGTCGCCGCTTCGTGTTCCGCATCGCCTCGGACGCCGACTGCGCGCCGCACACCCTGATGGTCGGCAACGCGCGCGACCGCTGGCTCTACCATTACGGCCTGCGCCGCGCCGACCGCATCCTGGCCCAGACCGCGCACCAGGCCGCGCTGCTGCTGCGCCACTACGGCCTGCACGCCGACGTGGCCGGGATGTTCTCCGACCTGCCCGAGCAGGTGGGCGACTTCGGCGCCCGCGCCACCGACCTGCTGTGGCTGGCCAACATGCGCTCCATGAAGCGCCCCGAGTGGTTCCTCGACATCGTACGCCGCGTGCCCGAACTGCGCTGCGAGATGGCCGGCGGCGCCCATCCCGACGAGCTGCCCCTGTACCGGCGCGCCGAGGAGCGCGCGCGCGGCCTGCCCAACCTGGCCTTCCACGGCCAGGTCAAGTTCGGCATGACGCGCGCCCTGTTCGCGCGCGCCCGCATTTTCGTCAACACCTCGTCCTTCGAAGGCTTCCCCAACACCTATCTGCAAGCCTGGGCCAACGGCGTGCCCGTCGTCGCCACCTTCGACCCGGACGGCCTGATCGCCGCGCGCGGGCTGGGCGTGGCCGTGCGCGACGCCGACGAGGCCGCCGCCGCCGCGCGCGCCCTGCTGGCCTCGCCCGCGGCCTGGGCCGCCTGCAGCGCGCGCTGCCGCGCCTACGCCAACGAGCGCCTGGCGCCCGAGACCGTCTCGCGTCCCTATCTGGCGGCCATGGTGCCGGCATGAACGCCCAGCAGCGCGGCCAGCTCATGATGCTCTGGCGCTCGGACCTGTACCGTCACATGGGCGGGCAGGGCGGCTTCAAGACCGCCGTGCGCGCCTACCGCCTGGTGCCGGGCTTTCGCTTCATGCTGTGGCTGCGCCTGGCCGCGGCCACCGCCGCCGCCGGCGGGCCGTGGAAGCTGGTCCATTTGTTCGCCCGCCTCATGCACAAGCACTACCGCTTCAAGTTCGGCATCTCGATTCCCTACAACACCGAGATCGGCCCCGGCTTCTACATCGGCCACTTCGGCGGCATCGTCGTCAACGAGCGCGCCCGCATCGGGCGCAACTGCAATATCTCGCACGGCGTCACCATCGGCCAGACCAACCGCGGCGCGCGCGCCGGCGTGCCCGTCATCGGCGACGCCGTCTACCTGGGCCCGGGCGCGGTGGTGATCGGCGCCGTCACGGTCGGCAACGGCAGCGCCATCGGCGCCAACGCCGTCGTCACCCGCGACCTGTGCGAGAACGCCATCGCCGTCGGCATCCCGGCCAGGGTCATCTCCACCGAGGGCAGCGCCGGCTACGTGGAATTTTGTGACTACCCGGGGGCGCCATGAGCGCCAGCCTCAAGCGCGGCGCGGTCACCCTCACGGCCGCCAACATGCTCGACTTCGGCCTGCAGTTCCTGCTGCCCATCGCCCTGGTGCGCCTGCTGCCCACGGCCGCCTTTGCCGACTACCGCCTGGCCTGGCTGGCGATCGGCACCGCCATGGCCGTGGCCCCGTTCGCGCTGCCGCGCAGCCTGTTCTACTTCCTGCCGCGCACCAGCGGCGCCGAGCGCGCCGGCTACGTCCACCAGACCTTTCTGCTGCTGCTCGCCAGCGGCCTGGGCGCCGGCCTGCTGCTGGGCCCCTGGAACCCGCTGCTGCCGCACTCGCTGCGCGCCATGCGCGACGCCGCCTGGTTCATGCCGGCCTTCCTCAGCCTGTGGGTGGCCGCCAGCCTGATCGAGTTTCTCCCCAACGCGCGCGGCGACGTCCAGGCCCAGGCCCGCACCATCGTCGTGCTGGCCGTGTTGCGCGTGCTCATCGTGGCCGCCGCCGCCTTCACCGGCCGCGCCGACATCGTCTTCGCCGCCCTGGTCGCCTACGCCGCCATCAAGTTCGGCTTCGTGCTGCGCCACCTGGGCCGCTACTACGGCTGGCGCCTGCTGCCTCTGCATCCGGGCGCGCTGCGCACCCAGCTCCACTACGCCGTGCCCTTCGGCCTGGCCGCGGCCCTGTTCCTGCTGCGCGGCCAGGCCGACCAGTGGGTGGCCGCCGCCATGTTCCCGGCCGCCACCTTCGCCGCCTTCTCCATCGGCGCCGTGATCAGCCCCATCGTGGCCCTGGTGCGCAACAGCGTCAGCAACGCCATCGCGCCGCGCCTGTCGGCCCTCGAATCCTCGCGCGACCAGGCCGGCATGCTGCGCCTGAACCAGCAGGCCAACCTGGCCAGCGCCTTCGTGCTGCTGCCCACCCTGGCCCTGTGCGCGGTGCTGGCGGTGCACATCGTCACCGTCGTCTACACCGCCAAATACCTGGTGGCGGCCCAGGTCATGCGCATCAACGCCGTGGCCCTGCTGGGCGTGACCGTCGAGGTCAGCACCCTGACCGTGGTGCTCAACCAGGGCCGCTTCCTGCTCGCCGCCGACGCCGTCATGCTGGTGGCCAGCCTGCTGGTGAGCTACCTGGGCGCGCATTTTTTCGGCGTGCCCGGCGCCGCCCTCGGCAACGTCGTCACCCTGGCCGGCGGCAACGCCTTCAGCTTCTGGCGCGTGGCCCGCGTCACCGGCGTGCCGATCCGCCGCCTGCAGGAGTGGCACCTGATCTTCCGCATCCTCGGCGCCGCCGTCGGCGCCGGCGCGCTCACGGCCCTGCTCGACCGGGCCGACCTGCTCGTCCGGCCCTTGCCCGAGGCGCTGCTGCTGGGCGCCGTGTTCGCCGCCCTCTACCTGCTCGGGCTGCGTCTGGCCGGCCTGCTGCCCCAGGCGCGCGCGCTGTTCTGGCAGCGCGCCGCGCTGCCGTCCCCTTCGTAATATGAACCACAGGAATTGATTATGCAAAAGCTGCTCTTTGTCTTCGGCACCCGTCCGGAAGCGATCAAGCTGGCCCCGCTGGTGCTGGCCGCGCGCGCCCACGGCGCCTTCGAGGTGGTGGTCTGCGTCAGCGCCCAGCACCGCGAGATGCTCGACAGCGTGCTCGCTTTCTTCGGCATCGCGCCCGACTTCGACCTCGACCTCATGAAGCCGGGCCAGACCCTGACCGGCGTGACCACCGGCGTGCTCGACGGCCTGGCCCCGGTGATCGAACAGGTCCGTCCGGACTGGATGATCGTGCAGGGCGACACCACCACCGCCTTCGTGGCCGCCCTGGCCGCCTTCTACGCCAAGGTCAAGGTGGCCCACGTGGAGGCGGGTCTGCGCACCGGCAACATCTACGAGCCCTTCCCGGAGGAGATGAACCGCAAGCTGGTGGGCGCCATCGCCGAGATGCATTTCCCGCCCACCGCCCCGGCCCGCGAGAACTTGCTGCGCGAGGGCGTCGCGCCCGGGCGCATCCTCGTCACCGGCAACACCGGCATCGACGCGCTCTACCTGGTGCGCGAGCGCCTCGGCACCGATCCGGCCTGCCGCGCCCAGGTCGGCGCCGCCCTGGCCGCCCAGGAGCTGAGCCGCTTCTTCCCCGCCCGGCGCCGCTTCGTGCTCGTCACCGCCCACCGCCGCGAGAGCTTCGGCGCCGGCTTCGAGGCCATCTGCACCGGCATCGCCGAACTGTGCCAGCGCTACCCCGACGTCGACTTCGTCTTCCCGGTCCATCCCAACCCGTCCGTGCGCGCGGCCGTGGAGCGCTACCTGATCCCCGCGCGCGCCGCCAACCTGGCCCTGTGCCAGCCGCTCGACTACCTGCCGTTCGTGGCCCTGATGCTGGGCGCGGCCGTCGTGCTTACCGATTCCGGCGGCGTGCAGGAGGAGGCGCCCAGCCTGGGTAAACCGGTGGTGGTCATGCGCGACGTGACCGAACGCATGGAAGGCACGGCCTCGGGCATGGTGCACCTGGCCGGGCCCCACCGCGCGCGCATCGTCGACGCCGTGGCCGGCCTGCTCGACGCCGGCGCCGCCAGCGGGGAGGGCGGCAACTTCTACGGCGACGGCCACGCCTCGGCGCGCATCCTGGACGCCCTGGCCAGCCTGGCGCAGGGGGCCGCTTGAGCCTATCGACACAGCGCGCCCTGCGGGTGTTCGCCATTTGCTACTACGCGCCGCCCCAGCTGACCCCGCAGGCGATCCAGATCGGCCGCCAGCTCTACCACCTCGACGCCGCCGTCACCCTGCTGCACGGGCGCGATCCCCAGTTCGCACCCGGCTACGACCAGTATCCCGACTTCTTCGAGCGCATCGAGGCGCTGGCCGTGCCCAACCCGGGCCCCGCGCTGCCGGGCCTGGCGCACCGCGCCGCCCAGCGCCTGCTGCCCCTGTACGGCAGCTGTCCCGACGCCTTCGGCCCCTGGCGCCGGCGCGCCTTCGCGCCCGCGCTGGCGGCGCTGGCCGCGCGCCGTCCGGACGCCCTGGTCAGCTTCGGCATGCCGATGTCGGACCACCTGCTCGCCCACGCGCTCAAGCGCCGCACCGGGCTGCCCTGGCTGGCGCATTTCTCCGACCCCTGGGCCGACAATCCCTTCCACGAGACCAATTGGCTGGAGCACCAGGTCAACGCGCGCATGGAGGCGCGCGTGATCGGCGCCGCCGACCAGGTGCTGTTCACCTCTGCGCGGACCCTGGCCCTGGTGATGGACAAGTACCCGGCCGCCTGGCGCGCCAAGGCCGCCGTGCTGCCGCACGCCTGGGACATGGACCATTTCGCCGGCCCCGACCCGGCCGTGCCGGCGCCGGCCGCCGCCCCGCGCCACCTGGTGCGCCACGTGATCCGCCACATCGGCGCCTGTTACGGCGCGCGCTCGCCCGAGCCCCTGTTCGCGGCCCTGCGCCGCATCCACGAGCGCACCCCCGAGCGCCTGGCCGGCGTGCAGTTCGAATTCGTCGGCCACGTTTCCCCCGTGTTCCTGGCGTCGGCCAGCTACCGCGCCTTGCCGGCCGGCCTGGTCACCCTGCGCGGCCAGGTCGGCTACCGCAGCTCGTTGCAGCTGGCACGCGCGGCGGCCGCGCTGCTGGTGATCGACGCGCCCAGCGCCAGCGCCAGCGTGTTCTTGCCGAGCAAGCTGGTCGAGTACATCGGCGCGCGCCGCCCGGTCTGGGGCATCACCCCGGCCGGCACCTCGGCCGACCTGATCGCCGAATGGGGGCAGGGCGCGCACAATTGCGCTGCCCCCGATGACGTCGAGGCGATCGGGCGCATGCTGGTGGCGGGGATCGACGCGCTCGACGCGCGCGCCGCCACGCCCTTCGCCGGGCCGGAGGCGGTGCTGGGGCGCTACGCCCCGGCCGAGGTCGCCGCCGGCCTGAAAAACGCCATCGAAGCGGCCATCGCGCGCGCGCCGCGCACGGCCGCCCAGGGGCGCGCCGGCTGGGGTGTGGGCGATGCCGCCTGATTGTGTGTATTGTTATTCTTGAATGCCATTTTCGCCACCTGAAACCCACAACGTCATGAAACTACTTTTCGTCACCGACCAGCTCAAGTTCGGCGGCGCCGAACGGCACCTGGTCGCGCTGGCGACCGGCCTGGCGCAGCGCGGCCACGAGGTCGTCGTGGCCTACCTGAAGGACCAGGACGAGCTGGCCGAGGCCCTGCGCCGCGGCGGGGTGCAGCGCCTCGTGTGCTGCCGCTCCCGCGGCGGGCTCGACGTGGCCGCCGTGGGCCGCCTGGCCACCCTGGTCAAGCAGTTCCAGCCGGACGTGATGGTCGCCATCGCCCAGTACTCGCTGATGTTCTCCACCCTCGCGCGCCTGGCCGCGCGGCGCGCCGTGCCGCTGGTCTTCATCAGCCACAGCATGGACTGCGTGGTGCGCAGCCGCGCCGACCGCCTGCGCTTTGTCGTGTACCGCCGTTTCTACCGGCGCGCCGACTGCGTGGTCTTCGTCAGCGCGCTGCAGCAGGGCTTCTTCGGCGCCATGGGCCTGGTCCCGCGCCGCAGCGAGGTGGTGCACAACGGCATCGACCTGGCCCATTTCGACGCCGCCCTGGTGGCGCCCCAGGCCGCCGCGCTGCGCGCCGCGCATGGGGTCGGACCGGGCACACTCCTGATTGGCCTGTGCGCCATCTTCCGCGAGGAGAAGCGCCAGGTTGACCTGCTCAAGGCGCTGGCCTTGCTGCGTGCGGGCGGCCCCGCCGCCCGCATCGATGCCCGCCTGGTCCTGGTCGGCGACGGCCCCATGCGCGCCCAGATCGAGGCCTGCATCGACACCCTCGGCCTGCGCGGCCAGGTGCTGCTGGCCGGCTTCCAGCAGGACGTGCGCCCCTACATCGCCATGTGCGACGTGATGGCCCTGACCTCGCACGCCGAGACCTTCCCCATGGCCACGCTGGAATACATGGCGCTCGGAAAGCCGCTCGTGGCCAGCGACGTGGGCGGCCTGCGCGAGCAGGTCAGCGACGGCGTGAACGGCCTCTTGTATCCGGCCGGCGACACCGCCGCCCTGGCCGCGGCCCTGGCCCGGATGGCCGACCCGGCCCTGCGCGCGCGCCTGGGCGAGGGCGCCCGCGCCAGCGTCGCCGAGCGCTTCGGCCTGCACCGGATGGTGGCCCGTTACGACAGCATTTTCGCCGGCATGGCGGCCCAGGGTAGCGCCCGCGCCGCCGGCCTGGCCACCGGGGGCAGGGCCAAACATGCCGATTGAAGACGTGGTCCACCCCTTCCTGAAGTTCTATACGGCCGCGCCGCAGTGGGTCAAGAGCTCGGTCGGCTACATGTATTCGCTGGCGCCGGCCGGCCTGCGCTACGGCGCCAAGTACCAGGAGTTCCTGGCCGAGATCGAGCGCTCGTCCGACACCGTTTGGCTGCGCAAGCGCGCCGACGACAAGCTGCTGGCCACCTTGCGCTGGGCGGTCGAGACGGTGCCGGCCTTCGCCCACCTCCAGGGCGAATTCAAGCGCGACCGCGCGCCGGCCGAGCTGCTGACCGCGTTTCCACCCCTGTCCAAGGAGGCCATCAAGGCCGACAGCGCGCGCTACCTGTCGCGCGCGATGGGCCCGCAAACCCATCTGATGGCCTTCACCGGCGGCTCCACCTCGGTGCCCATGAAGCTGTACCTGGAAAAATACGTCTCGCGCTCCAAGGACTTCGCCTACAACACCACCTTCGACCGCGTCGCGGGCATTGGCCCGGGCGACACCATCCTGGCCCTGCGCGGGCGCACCGTGCCCGGCGCCGGCAGGCCGGGCGGGCCGCTGTGGATGTTCGATCCGATCAAGCGCTACCTGCACCTGTCGTCCGACCACCTGGAGCCGGAATTCATGCCGCGCTACGTGGAGGCGATCCGCAAGTGGAAGCCGTCCTTCATCCACGCCTTCCCGTCGGCCCTGGTGCCGCTGGCGCGCTGGCTCAAGGCCAACCCGGCGCCCGACGTGAGCGCGCGCATCCGCTGCATCCAGCTGTTTTCCGAGAACATCTACGACTACCAGGTCGCGTTGATGCGCGAGGTCTTCGACTGCCCCGTGCTGCTCGACTACGGCCACTCCGAGCGCGCCGTCAAGGCCATCTCCATGCCGGACGACCCGCGCTATTTCTTCTGGCCCCTGTATGGCAAGGTCGAGCTGATCGACCTGGACGGCCAGCCGGTCACCGAACCCGGGGTGCTGGGCGAGATCGTCGCCACCGGTTTCGACAACCGGGTCATGCCGCTGATCCGCTACCGCACGGGCGACCTGGCCATGTGGAGCGCCGCGCCCAACCATACCCGGCCCGGCTTTCCCGTCGTCGAACGCATTGAGGGCCGGCTGCAGGAGTTCCTGGTGTGCCACGACCACCGCCTGGTGTCGATCTGTACTATCGGCGCGGCCCACTTCGAACAACTGGCCAGCGCCGACCGCATGCAATTCGAACAGCACGCGCCCGGCAAGGCCGTGCTCAAGGTCCTGTCCGACACCGAGCTGTCGGGGCGCGCCCGCGACGCCCTCGCGGCCGGCATCCGCGCCAAGACCCAGGGCGGGCTGCAGGTCGAGATCGTGCGGGTGGACGCGATCGACCGCTCGGTCTCCGGCAAGCACAAGCTGCTGCTGCAGCACCTGGACATTTCCCATTACCTGGGCGCGGCCCACCTGGACCCGGCCGGGACCGAGCAATGAAGCAGGTGGTGATGCTGGGCCCGTCGCCGGCGGCGCGCGGCGGGATGGCCACGGTGATCGCCACCTTGCTCGAGCACGGCTACGAGGCGGACGGGCGCTGCCGCTTCATCGCCACCCACGTGGATGGCTCCCCCGCCAGGAAGGCCGCGCGCGCGCTGGCCGCGCTGGGGCAGGTGACGTTCCTGCTGGCGCGCGGCAAGGTGGCACTGCTGCACGTGCACGTCGCCTCGGGCGTGAGCTTCTGGCGCAAGGCCGCCTTCATCGGCATGGCGCGCCTGTTCCGCTGCCCCGTGTTGTTTCATTTGCACGGAGGGGAATTCCGCGAATTCATCGAGCAGCGCCTGCCGCCGCGGCGGCGCCGCCTGGCCCTGTCCCTGATCCGCGGCTCGGCCGCCGCCTTCGCCCTGACCACGCCCTCGGCCGACTGGCTGCGCGCCTATTGCGGCCTGGCGCGTGTGGAAGTCTTCCCCAACCCCATCGGCGGGCCCGTGCGCGACCCGGCGGTGGCGCGCGCCGGGCGCGGCGACGAGATCCTGTTCCTCGGCCGGCTGGAGGAAAAGAAGGGCGTGTTCGATTTGCTGCGCGCCTTCGCCATCGTCCACGCCGCCCGCCCCGCACAGCGCCTAGTGCTGGCCGGCGACGGCGACCAGGCTCCCGTGCGGGCCCTGGCGCGCGAGCTCGGCGTCGAGGCCGCCGTCGATCTGCCGGGCTGGGTCGGGCCCGCGCGCCGGACCGCGCTGATGAACCGTGCCGCCCTGTTCGTCTTGGCATCACATCATGAACAGATGCCCATGGCCATACTTGAAGCAATGGCATCAGGTACGGCGATTTTAGCAACAAATGTCGGCGCGGTAGCAGATATGTTGGCCTATAGCAATAGCGAAAGTGTGGTGCCTGTGAAAGAAATTGCTGTTCTCGCTGCCTCAATTTTACGCATTCTGACCGATAATATCCGCACGGATACGTTGGCTATGCGGGGACTTGAGAAGGTGAAGTCCGAGTACATAGTCGAAACAGTAATACTTCGTCTTCGACGACGTTATGAGGAGTTAGCAGCATGATCACACTTAGAAGCACTCTGGCAACGTTACTTTTCGCCGGGGTTGCCAGCACCGCGTCGGCCCAGTTCACCGTGCCCGCCGCCACCTACACGAGCACCGAGCTGGCCGCCATTACCAGCGCCCTGAGCAGCACTTCGCTGTCCACCGCGATCGACACTTTCGACGCCACCACCCCGGTGATGGGCCACCCGCGCCTGTTCAAGGGCCTGGCCGATTACGCCGGCATCGTCGCCGCGACCAAGGCCGAGCGCCTGAACTCGATCACCGCGCTGTCGGGCTACCTGAAGCGCAATTCCGTCACCACCATCAGCAGCACCCTGACCTCGCAGATCAATTCGAAGGACAACACCACCCGCATAGCCAGCTGGTGGCAGCAGGACCGTCTGCTCGAAGGCATCGCGGAGTCGGCCGTGGCCTGGTATATGACCAAGGATTCCTGGTTCCTCGGCGAGATGCACGCCCGCATGAACCTGTTCGGCCCGGCCGCCCTGAACCGCAGCTGCACTGGCGACGTCTCGGAAACCCGCGACTACGCCTGGTATTTCGCGCTGGCCTACGATTTCGCCTACGCTGGCATGACCGCCGCCGACCGCCAGTTGGTCAAGGACGTCATCACCAGTTGCGGCAACGCCGGCCTGGCCAAGGTGTCCGACACCGTCAAGGCCTATCCGGAAAACGGCATCGCCTTCAATGCCCTCGGCAAGTTCGTCGGCGCGCTGCTGATCGTGCGCGGCGAGACCCCGGCCATCAACGCCTGGCTGCGCACCGCGCTGCCGGTGTACGTGGCCAGCGTGAGCCCATGGGGCGGCGACGACGGCGGCTTCGCCAACGGTTCCAGCTACGCCGAGTGGGACGCCGGCGAATCGATGGTGATGTGGGACCTGATCGAGCGCGTGCTGAACGTGCCTTTCTACAAAAAGCCATGGCTGACCGAATTCGCCCGCTTCATCGCTTACGCGCTGCCGCCCGGCACCCCGGTGGGCGTGTTCGGCGACGGCGCCGAACTGAACCGGACCGAGGACTGGGCCCGCTTCGGCAAGGCCATCATGAACCGCTCCGACACCACCCTGTCGCACTGGTACGTCAAGCAGGAAACCGGCGAGGACTACGCGCGCCTGCACATCATCCTGAGCCCACGCGAGTACGGCAGCGTGGTCACCTTGCCCTCGACCCAGCCGCTGGGCGCCTACTTCCCGGTGGTGGGCTGGGCCGCCATGCACAGCTCGCTGACGGACCGCCTGCGCACCTCGGTGTTCTTCAAGAGCAGCCCTTTCGGTTCGGTCAACCACTCCCACGCCGACCAGAACGCCTTCGTGATGTATTCCAAGGGCAAGGTCCTGGCCATGGACAGCGGCTACTACGACTACTACAACTCGCCCCACTGGCGCGACTACTACAAGCAGACCAAAGCGCATAACGCGATCACCTTCAACGGCGGCTACGGCCAGAGCCTGGGCGCCACCGGCCTGGGCGAGCGCTCCGCCTCGGGCAAGCTGACCAAGTTCCTGCAGTCGCCCGCCTACGACATCACCACCGGCGACGCCACCGCCGCCTATGCCGGCCAGCTGACCCAGGCCAAGCGCACCCTGGTGTTCATCCGCCCCTCGACCCTGGTCACGGTGGACCAGCTGAACAGCCTGACGGCCCGCAAGTACGAGTACAACCTGCACACCACGGTGGCCTTGTCCGGCACCGCGGCCGCCTTCCGCGAGGACCTGTCGCCGGCCGAGATGTGCGGCACCGTGGCCTCGCCGGCCGCGCTCACCCAGAGCACCAGCGTGGGCTACTACCCGGCTCCGACGGTGGCCGCCGGCCCCCACTACTGGAACAAGTTCGGCTACAGCACCGCCGCGCTCAAGGGGATGATCGTGTCCGTGCTGCGCACCGATTGCACCATTGCCAAACCGAACATCACCTTTAGCGGCGCTAATGCTACGATTGAGGTGAGCGGTCGCGTCATCTCGGTGACCGACCTGGACGTGACGGTGAAATAACACAGGGGATGAGGGTGGCGCATGGCGGGTGACGGGTCGATTCTGCAATCACTGGTGGGCCGCCTGCGGTTCGGCCTGATCGACCTGGTCAGGCGGACCAACTCGGTGGCCTTGTTGCGCGACCTGGAGCGCCTGCAGTTCGAACCGCCCGAGCGCCTGCGCCAGCGCCAGCAGGCGCTGCTGCGGGAGTACACCGCCCTGGTCAAGGGCGCCAGCCCGCTGTACGCCGGCTATGCCGGCTTCGACGCCTTCCCCATCATCGACAAGGCCTACGCCGGCGCCCACCGCGAGCAGTTGTTCAACCGCGCCTACAAGGGCAAGCTGGTGCGCAAGAAGACCGGCGGCTCCACCGGCGAGCCTTTCGTCTACTACACCGGCGTGAAGGCCCAGTCCTACCTGTGGGCCGCCATCCTGCTCAGCTGGCGCGTGGCCGGCTACCGCCTGGGCGAGCCGGTCGCCTTCGTGGCCGGCACCGCCCTGTTCGGCACCGGCTACAAGCAGAAGATCTACTACGCGCTCATGAACGTGCACATGTTCTCGGCCTTCGACATGTCCGCCGCCAAGCTCGACGCCTACGCCGCCGGCATCGCCAAAGCCGGCTGCCGCCTGCTGTACGGCTACGCCTCGGCCATCCACCAGCTGGCCCTGCACATCAACGAGCACGCCCTGGCGCCGCCGTTCCGCCTGCGCGGCGTGGTGTGCACGGCCGAAGTGCTGACCCCGGCCATGCGCGCCACCATCGAGCAAGCCTTCAAGGTGCCGTGCTTCAGCCAGTACGGCTGCAACGACGCCGGCGTCTCGGCCTACGAGTGCGAGCGGCGCGACGGCTTCCACCTGATCAGCCAGCGCGCCTACACCGAGGTCCAGGACGACGGCCGCCTGGTATCGACCGACCTGTCCAACGACGCCTTCTTCCTGCCCCGCTACGACACGGGCGACCTGGTCACCATGGCCGAGGCGCCCTGTCCCTGCGGGCGCGGCTTTCCGCTCATCAAAACCGTGGTGGGGCGCGCCAACGACCTGGTCCAGGACCGGAACGGCAACGCCGTGCATTCCGAATTCTTCACCCATCTGTTTCGCGAGGACAGCCGCATCAACGGCTTCCAGGTGCTGTACGATGCGCGCCAGCTGGTCGTGGTCGTCCAGTGCGCCGACCCGGCTTTCGCCCACGAGCCCTATGCCCAGCGCATCGGCGCGGCGCTCGTATTCGACACGGTGCGCTTCTCCGTCAACCGCCCCTTCGTGGCCAGCACCAACGGCAAGCACCGTTTCGTCATGCGTGTCGACAGCGTGGCCGAGGCGCTGGGCGAGGGGCGCGACGGCGTGGTGGCGGCCAGCAAGCTGCTAGTATGCTGAGTCCGTGCACCTTGGGCACGCGCGTGGACACCCGTTCATCATTCTCTATATAATTGCAACCTTTACAAATACAGTATATTACTATGCCGATGATTTATCTGGTCGCAGGCGCTCGGCCCAACTTCATGAAGATCGCGCCGATCGTGCGTGCCTTGCAGCAGCAAATGGCGCTCAAGTTCCAGATCATCCACACCGGGCAGCATTACGACCGCGACATGAACGAGGTCTTTTTTGAGGAGCTCGGCATTCCGCAGCCGGACGTGTTCATGGGGGCTGGCGGCGGCAGCCATGCCCAGCAGACCGCCAGGATCATGGTCGCGTTCGAGGAGCTGTGCCTGGCCAACCGTCCCGACGCGGTGCTGGTGGTGGGCGACGTCAACTCGACGCTCGCGTGCTCCATTTCAGCTAAAAAATTGAACATTCCCGTGGCCCACGTCGAGGCCGGCCTGCGCAGCGGCGACATGACCATGCCGGAGGAGATCAACCGCCTCGTCACCGACAGCATCAGCGACTGGTTCTTCGTCACCGAGCCCAGCGCCGTCGAGCATCTGCGCCGCGAGGGCAAGCGCGAGGGCAGCATCCATTATGTCGGCCACGTGATGGTCGACAACGTCCTGTTCCAGGCCGATAAGCTCGCCGCCGCCGGCGCCCCCCGCTTCGACACCAGCGCCTGGAAGGCCGAGCGGCTGGCCGGAGGAGGGCGCTATGGCGTCGTCACCCTGCACCGTCCCAGCAACGTGGACGACGCCCTCGCCATGCGCAAGGTGGCCGGCGCGTTGACCGAGATCGCCGCCGAATTGCCGCTGATCTTCCCGGTGCACCCGCGCACCCGTAACAACCTCGAGTCGTTCGGGATCGACCTCGGCCCCAACATCACCCTGGTCGGCCCGCAAGCCTACATGGCCTTCCTGAATTTGTGGAAGGACGCCGCCGTGGTGCTCACCGACAGCGGCGGCCTGCAGGAGGAAACCACGGCCCTGGGCGTGCCCTGCATCACCATCCGCGAGAACACCGAGCGTCCGGTCACGGTCGACGAGGGTTCCAACGTGCTGGCCGGCACCGATCCGGCGCGCATCGTCAGTGCCGCCCGCCAGGTGCTGGGCGGCGAGGGCAAATGGGGCGCCTCGCCCCACGGCCGCCGCCCCCACCTGTGGGACGGCAAGGCCGCCGAGCGCATCGTCGCCGTCATGGCGCGCGCCTTGTCGGGAGCGCCGTCGTGAACCCGGCGTCCCAGGGCGCGCCAGCGGGACGCATCGGCATGATGGGCTGCCTGATGGACAACCTGAGCATGGAAGAAACCCTGCAGCGGGTCGAGGGCTTCATCGCCAGCGGCCAGCCGCACCAGCACGTGGTGGTCAACGTGGACAAGCTGGTCAAGGCCAGCCGCGATCCCGAACTGCGCCGCATCATCAACGAGTGCGCGCTGATCAACGTGGACGGCATGCCGGTGGTGTGGGCCGCGCGCCTGCTGGGCCGCCCGATCAAGGAGCGCGTGGCCGGGGTCGACCTGTTCGAGGCCCTCATGCGGCGCGCCGCCGAGAAAGGCTGGCGCGTGTTCCTGCTGGGCGCGCGCGAGGAAGTCGTGGCCGGCGTCAAGCAGGCCTACGCGCACAAGTACCGCGGCCTGACCATCGCCGGCTACCGCAACGGCTACTGGACGCCCGAGGAGGAGCCGGCCGTGGTCGAGCAGATCGCCGCGGCCCGCGCCGACCTGCTGTTCGTGGCCATCAGCTCGCCCAAGAAAGAGCATTTCCTCGGCCAGTACCAGGCGCGCATGAAGATCCCCTTCGCCATGGGCGTGGGCGGCACCTTCGACGTGGCCGTCGGCAAGGTCAAGCGCGCTCCCGTGTGGATGCAGAAGTCGGGCCTGGAATGGTTCTACCGCTTCCTCCAGGAGCCGCGCCGCATGTTCCGCCGTTATTTCATCGAAGACATGGCGTTCATCGGCTTGTTCCTCAAGGAAGCGCTGCGCCGCGAAATCCCTCCAACACGATAATAAGGTGAGTTTTTTATGAGTACAATTGGCGTCATCGGCCTGGGCTACGTCGGCCTTCCCCTCGTTGTCGAGTTCGGCAAGCATGGCCGCACCATCGGCCTCGACATCTCCCAGTCCAAGGTGGACGCGTGCCGGCGCGGGGTCGACCCCTCGCGCGAACTGTCCGATGCCCAGATGGCCGCGGCGGTCCACGCTGAATACCATACCGATCCGGCCTGCCTGGCCGAGGCGGACATCATCATCGTGGCCGTGCCGACTCCGGTCGACCAGGCCCACAGCCCGGACTTTGGCCCGCTCATCGGCGCCTCCGACTGCGTGGGGCGCAACATGAAGAAGGGCGCCATCGTCGTCTACGAGTCCACCGTGTATCCGGGCGCCACCGAGGAGGTGTGCATCCCGGTGCTGGAGAAGACCTCGGGCCTGAAATGGAAGCAGGATTTCTTCGTCGGCTATTCGCCCGAGCGCATCAACCCGGGCGACCGCAAGCACATGCTCACCAACGTCATCAAGGTGGTCTCGGGCGACACTCCGGCCACGCTCGAGAAGGTGGCCGCGCTGTACGAGGCGATCGTCGAGCCGGGCGTGCACCGCTGCTCGAGCATCAAGGCGGCCGAGGCCTGCAAGGTGATCGAGAACACCCAGCGCGACCTGAACATCGCGCTCATGAACGAGCTGGCCATCATCTTCGACAAGATCGGCATCGACACCTCCGAGGTGCTCAAGGCGGCCGGCACCAAGTGGAACTTCCTCAAGTTCAGCCCGGGCCTGGTGGGCGGGCACTGCATCGGCGTGGACCCCTACTATCTGACCCACAAGGCCGACATGCTGGGCTACCACCCGCAGGTGATCCTGGCGGGCCGGCGCATCAATGACGGCATGGGCAAGTTCATCGCCGAGCAGACCATCAAGAACATGATCGCCGCCGGCAGCTACGTCAAGGGCGCGCGCGTGAACGTGCTGGGCCTGACCTTCAAGGAAGACTGCGCCGACCTGCGTAACTCCAAGGTGGCCGACGTGATCAACGAATTGCGCACCTACGGCGTGGACGTGTTCGTGCACGACCCCTACGCCGACCCCGAGGAGGCCATGCACGAATACGGCGTGCGCCTGTTCGGCTGGGACGAGCTGCCGCGCGCCGACGCCATCGTGGCCGCCGTGTGCCACCAGCAGTTCACCGAGATCGGCGTGGAGGACTTCCAGAAGAAGCTGATCAAGGGCGGCTGCTTCATCGACGTCAAGGCCTGCTTCGACGAGGAAGGCCTGCGCGCGGCCGGCCTGAAGGTATGGCGCCTGTAATGCGGCGCCGCGGCGCGCGCCAGCGCGGAGCGGCCTTGCTGCTCTTGCTGGCCGTGCTCGGCCTCGGTGCCGCCTCGGTGTTCATGAACGGGGTGGCGCGCTTCGACCTGCGCACCGCGCCGGAACGGCGCACCGAGCAGGCCTTGAAAGAGGCGCGCGACGCCCTGATCGGTTTCGCGCTGTCGCATGGGCGCTTGCCGCGCCCGGCGCGCGAGACCGCCTCCGGGCGCGAGTTCGACGGCCGCTGCGGCGACGACGCCAGCTGCACGGGCTTCCTGCCCTGGGCCAGCCTGGGCATCGCGCCCGGCGACGGCTGGGGCCGGCTGCTGCGCTACAGCGTGAGCCCGGTGATGACCACCGCGCCCCTGCAGACCACGATCGCGGTCGGCACCAAGACCGTGCTCACGCGCCGCGGCGCGGGCCTGGCCTACGTGGTTGGCCACCCCGACTGTTCGCTCGGCAGCCAGTGCGCGGCCGCCGTGGTGCTCTCGTCCGGGCGCGACAACCTGGGCGTGACGCTGCAGGGAGTGGCCCAGCCGGGCGATTCGTCCAGCAACGCCGACGAGCGCGCCAACGCGCGCGCCAGCACCGCCTTCATGCTGCGCGCGCGCGCCGGCGACGCGCGCGCCCCCGGCGGCGAATTCGACGACCAGCTGGCCTGGATCAGCGTGGACCAGCTGCTCGGCCCCATGAGCCGGGCGCGTGTGCTGCCGCGCGGCGAATGAGCGCTTGCGTCTATTGCGTATAGAATCCCTACCTGGCGCGCCGGGACAATCGCCCTGGGCGATTGTCCCGGCGCTTGCGCGCGATTGTTCAGCAATATCCATCAGCGCCGCCCCACGCACTTGCGGGCGGCTTTTTTCGAACTGTGAAAGCGAGAAGACAGCATGAAAATTTTAGTCACCGGCGGGCTCGGGTATATTGGTTCGCACACCTGCGTCGAGTTGATCAAGGCCGGCCACCAGCCCGTGGCCCTGGATAATCTGTCCAACGCCAAGGTCAGCGTCAAGGAACGGGTCGAGCGCATCGCCGGCGCGCCGCTGCCCTTCATCGAGGCAGACATCCGCGACCGCGCCGCCATCGAGCGCGCCTTCGCCGACCACGGCTTCGACGCGGTGATCCACTTCGCAGGCCTGAAGGCGGTGGGCGAATCGGTGGCCCAGCCGCTGCGCTACTACGACAACAACGTCAGCGGTAGCATCGTGCTGTTCGAGAGCATGGCCAAGGCCAACGTCAAGACGCTGGTGTTCTCGTCCTCGGCCACCGTGTACGGCGACCCGGCCTCGGTGCCGATCCGCGAAGACTTCCCTCTGAGCGCGACCAACGCCTACGGGCGCAGCAAGCTGCACATCGAAGAGATGCTGCGCGACGTGTACCAGTCCGACCCCAGCTGGCGCATCGCGCTGCTGCGCTACTTCAACCCGGTGGGCGCGCATGAAAGCGGCCTGATCGGTGAATCGCCGAACGGCATTCCCAATAACCTGATGCCCTACATCTCCCAGGTGGCCAACGGCCAGCGCGCCCAGCTGTCGGTGTACGGCGGCGATTACCCGACCGCCGACGGCACCGGCGTGCGCGACTACATCCACGTCGTCGACCTGGCCGACGGCCACGTCAAGACGCTGGACAAGCTGGCGACAGGGTCCGGCCTGCTTACCTATAATCTGGGTACGGGACGCGGCAACAGCGTGCTGGAAATGGTGCGTGCCTTCGAGCAGGCCAGCGGACGCAGCGTGCCCTACCAGATCGTCGCGCGCCGGCCCGGCGACATCGCCGCCTGCTACGCCGATCCGGCCCTGGCCGAGCGCGAGCTGGGCTGGAAGGCCGAGCGCGGCGTGGCCCAGATGTGCGCCGACTCGTGGCGCTGGCAGGCCAACGCCGAGTCCTGATGGCGGCATGTGCGGCGCCGCAGCGCCGCACCGCACGCGAACTGTCGCTGCACCGTCACTGCACCGTCACTGTTAATGAATGAAAGAGGAGACACCATGAAAGCGATGATTCTGGCGGCCGGCAAAGGCACCCGTGTGCGTCCCCTGACCTACGACCTGCCCAAGCCCATGATCCCCATCCTCGGCAAGCCGGTGATGGCCTACCTGGTCGAGCACCTGGCCAAGTACGGCGTGACCGAAATCATGGTCAACGTCAGCTACCTGCACGAGAAGATCGAGGAATACTTCGGCGAGGGCCACCAGTTCGGCGTGCAGATCGGTTACTCGTTCGAGGGCTACACCAACGACGACGGCGAAGTGGTGCCGCAGCCGATCGGCTCGGCCGGCGGCATGAAGAAGATCCAGGAATTCGGTGGCTTCTTCGACGAGACCACCATCGTCCTGTGCGGCGACGCGCTGATCGACCTGGACCTCAAATCGGCCCTGTTCGAGCACCGCCGCAAAGGCGCGCTGGCCACCGTGATCACCAAGGAGGTCCCGTGGGACAAGGTGTCGAGCTACGGCGTGGTCGTCACCGACGCCGACGGGCGCATCACCGAGTTCCAGGAAAAGCCCGATCAGGAGCAGGCCAAGTCCAACTTCATCAGCACCGGCATCTACATCTTCGAGCCGCAGGTGATCAACATGATCCCGGCCGACCGTCCGTTCGACATCGGCTCCGAGCTGTTCCCCCTGCTGGCCAAGGAAGGCCTGCCGTTCTACGCGCAAACGCGCAGCTTCAACTGGATCGACATCGGCAGCGTGTCCGACTATTGGCAGACCCTGCAAAGCGTGCTGCTGGGCGAGGTCGCCCACCTGGATGTGCCCGGCATCCAGATCAAGGACGGCATCTGGGTCGGCCTGAACACCCGCATCGACTGGGAAGGCACCAACATCACCGGTCCCGTGTACATCGGTTCCGGGGTGCGCATCGAGCCCGGGGTAAGCATCACCGGGCCGTCCTGGATCGGCCACGGCAGCCATATCTGCACCAACGCCAACATCGTGCGCAGCGTGCTGTTCGAGTACACCCGGGTGCTGCCCGGCGTCGCGCTCGACGAGATGATCGTTTTCAAGGATTACAGCGTGGACCGCAAAGGCGACATGAAGCACGTGTCCGAGTACGCCCACGAAGAATGGATCAATGCGCGCGACCGGCGCAGCACGCGCCGCAGCGAGGTCGTGCTGGAAGCGGCGAAGTAACACGGCCCGGACTTGCCCGGCCCCAGCTCGCCGATCCGGCGGCGGCGGGCGGATGGCCGAAGCGGCGGGTGGCAAGGCAGGGCGCCCGCCCCGTGATCTAGCCTTCGGGGCACTGCCTGGTGCGCGCTGCCGCCTGTCGCGCGCCGATGTCGCGACACTTTCACCACACTTATGTCAACGAACGAGCACCTCAGGACAGGTGGGATGTTTTAAAATAACATGTTTAATAGCAGCAAGCCGTTTCAGAAGCTGAAAAACAGGGGACCTTGAACACCGTCGCGGACGGCGAGACCTGAGGTCCTGAAAGCTCAGCCGTACAATGCCACGGTGAGCGTCGCAGGGCGAATGTTTCGCTGAGCAGCTGATGGCCGCGTCTCAAAAATAGAAGAAAGAGTCAATGAAAATCTACCCAGTCATCCTGTCGGGCGGTGCCGGTACGCGCCTGTGGCCCTTGTCGCGCGCGGTCTTGCCCAAGCAGTTGCTGCCGCTGGTGACGGACAAAACCATGCTGCAGGATACGGTCCTGCGCGTGTCGGGCTGGCCCGACCTGATGCCGCCGCTGCTGGTGTGCGGCAACGAGCACCGTTTCCTGGTGGCCGAACAGATGCGCGAGATCGGCGTCACGCCGCTCGGCATCCTGCTCGAGCCTGCCGGGCGCAACACCGCGCCCGCCGTGGCCGCGGCCGCCCACTACCTGCTGGCGATCGACCCCGACGCCGTCATGCTGGTGCTGCCGGCCGACCACGTGATCGAGAAGACCGCCGCCTTCGCCGAGGCCGTGGCCCAGGCCGCCGCGCTGGTGGAGCAGGGCGCGCTGGCCACCTTCGGCATCGTGCCCCAGGCGCCGGAGACCGGCTACGGCTATATCCGCCGCGGCGCCCCCGCCGGCACGGCCGGCCACTGCTACCAGGTGGCCCAGTTCGTCGAGAAGCCGGACCGCGACACGGCCCAGGGCTTCCTCGACGATGGCAGCTATTACTGGAACAGCGGCATGTTCCTGCTGCGCGCGGAAGGCTATGTGCGCGAGCTGGGTGAATTCGCCCCCGCCATCGCGGCCGCCTCGGAAGCGGCGGTGCGCCTCGGCTACCGCGACCTGGACTTCTGCCGCCTGGACGAAGCCACCTTCGCCAGCTGCCCGTCGGACTCGATCGACTACGCCGTCATGGAGCGCACCAGCCACGCCGTGGTGGTGCCGGCCGATATCGGCTGGAGCGACGTCGGCTCCTGGTCGGCGCTGTGGCAGGTCCAGCAGGGCGACGCCCAGGGCAACGTGCAGCGCGGCGACGTCTACCTGGACGGCGTGCGCAACTCGCTGGTGCGCGCCGAGAGCCGCATCGTGGCGGTGGTGGGCGTGGACGACCTGATCGTGGTGGAAACCCCGGACGCGGTGCTGGTGGCCCACAAGGACCAGGTCCAGCGCGTCAAGCAGGTGGTCGACCACCTCAAGTCCAAGGAACGCACCGAGCACTTGCACCACACCAAGGTGTATCGCCCATGGGGCTACTACGAGGGCATCGACTCGGGCGACCGCTTCCAGGTCAAGCGCATCACGGTCAAGCCGGGCGAGAAACTGTCGCTGCAAATGCACCACCACCGTGCCGAGCACTGGGTGGTGGTCAGCGGCACCGCGCGCGTGACCTGCGGCGAAAAAGTCAGCCTGCTGTCGGAGAACGAATCGACCTACATCCCGATCGGCATGAACCACCGGCTGGAGAACCCGGGCAAGGTGCCGCTGCACATCATCGAGGTGCAGTCCGGCAGCTACCTGGGCGAGGACGACATCGTGCGTTTCGAGGACATCTACCAACGCGCCTGAGTCAGCCGGCATCGGGAGCAGGGCAGAGGGGAATTTCTCCGTAGTATTGCGGCGAGGCCGGAGGCCCACACTGTTGCCAAACGATAATATATTGGCAACAGTTTGGGCGTATGATGAGTTGGTAGTCTACAGTTTCTTTGACCAACCTCATCACAGGGAGCCTCCGATGAACGTGAAACATGCCGCCGCCGGCATAGCACTCCTGTTCAGCGCGCTGGGCGCTGCGCATGCGGCCACCTACAGCTACACCGGCAACACCACTGCCGGTCCCACCTTCAACCGCCCCGTGACCACGACCGACCTGTCGGTGGTCGGTACCGCGGTGCACTACGACGCCTTCACCTTCTCGGTGAACGTGTCCGGCGTCTACTCGTTCGTCAGCAATGCCGAGACCTACGACAACTACACCGTGCTGTACGACGGTGCGTTCAACCCGGCAGCGCCCCTGATCAACGTGGCCGAGATCAACGACGATATCGGCGGCACGGTGGGCACCTCCGGCTTCCTGACCTACCTGGCCGCTGGCAGCCCTTACACCTACGTCAACACGGGTTTCGAGAACGCGGATGCCGGCAAGTTCTCGGCCTCCATCACCGGCGACGGTAACATCGCGCCGGTGCCCGAGCCGGAAAGCTATGCCATGCTGGCCGCCGGTCTGGGTCTGCTGGGCGTGGTGCGGCGCCGTCAAGCGCGCGGCAGGGCCTGAAAGAGATACCGCGGCAGAGGGCGCGCCGGCCGGGCCGTGCGCGCTATTTTTTTGTCATTTGAAACGGTGTCTGTTGGCCAGTTCACAAATCCTTACAAATAAACGTTTTTTATGTCGCCTTCACGTGACGTTATCAAAAAGAATTTAACATTTCCAGGTGGCTATTTTGTTCTAACAACTTTCAAATGAGCGCATCAGTCGCTAAATTTAATGAAAAAATGCAATATTTATAGCTGACAACGATATTTCTCAATCCAAATTGTTTCCGCACGTATAGAATTCGGCCGGTTGATCGAATTTGAAGTGAGGAAACATGTTCACACGATACTCCACCTGGTGCGGCGCCTGCGCGGCCGCTTTCCTGCTCTCCGCCTGCGGCGGCGGCGACCCCGGCGCCGCCACCGAAACCGCCGCCGCCATCACCGCGGCCACCACCGCGACCGCCGCCAGCGCTGCCGCTGCCGTAGCCGCTCCGGTCGCAAGCTTCCAGTCCGACAGCGCCGTCCTCACCATGCACGGTGGCGGCGCCTCCGTGATCACCAGCGCCCAGGACAACCCGGCCCTGGCGTCCGACGCCGAGCGCCAGGCCATGGAATTGAGCCTGGTCGAGTACGAAAAATCCTACTCGATTGAAATGAACCGCCTGCACGACGAACAGGTCGCGCGCGAAAAGGCCGCCGAAGCCGGTCAGCGCGCCACCAGCCTGGCGCTGGCCTGCGCCGACCAGGCCGGCGCCGACTGCGCCAAGACGGCGCAATGAGTCGCTCGGCCGCGGCCCGGCGCGATCGGGGGCAGCAGGGCGCGCGGCCCGCGCCGGCGCCTGCGGCTATAATCGGCCCACCGCGCGCTGCCGCGCCGGTCCGTTCCAGGTCGGCGATCCTGGCTTGCCGAGCCCACCCATGTTGCGACGCGCCTTGCTTTGCCTGACCGCCTGCCTGGTCGGCGCCGCCAGCGCCCAAACCACGCCGCCGCGCGCCCTCCAGAGCGCGCAACTGGCCATCGTCATCAATGACGCCGAGCCCAACAGCGTGGAGATCGGCGCCTACTACCGCGCCAAACGCGCCATTCCGGCCGCCAACGTCGTGCACGTGTCCATCCCCGGCAAGCCGCACCGGCTCGACCCGGCCCAGTTCGCCGCGCTGCGCGCCCAGATCGACCGCCAGCTCCCGCCCGGCATCGAGGCCCTGCTGATGATCTGGACCGCGCCCTATGCCGTCGGCTGCAACGCCATCACCGCCGCCTACAGCCTGGGCTACGACGCCGAGCAGTGCCGCGACACCTGCGCGGCCGGCCGCCCCAGCCCGTATTTCAACGTCGCCTCCTCGCGCCCGTTCACCGACGTCGGGGTGCGCCTGTCGATGCTCATGCCGACCGAATCGGTGGCCGCCACCCGCGCCCTGATCGACCGCGGCGTGGCCAGCGGCTTCAAGATCGCCCCGGCCGGCGCCTACTACCTCGTCACCTCCCAGGCGGCGCGCAACGCCCGCGCCGGCCTGTTCCCGCGCAACGGCACCGTCGCCGCCAAGCGCCTCACCACCCACACCCTGTACCGCGACGCGCTCGAAGACCGGCGCGACATCATGGTCTACGAGACCGGCATGGCCAAGGTCGACAAGCTCGACACGCTGGGCTTCCTGCCCGGCGCGCTGGCCGACCACCTGACCTCCTTCGGCGGCGATCTGCTCGGCGGCGACCAGATGAGCAGCCTGCGCTGGCTCGACGCCGGCGCCACCGCCAGCTACGGCGCCGTCAGCGAGCCGTGCAACCATTGGCAGAAGTTCCCGCATCCGACCGTGCTGCTCAAGCACTACCTCAATGGCGCCAGCGCCATCGAAGCGTATTGGCGCAGCGTGGCCTGGCCGGCCCAGGGCCTGTTCATCGGCGAGCCGCTGGCCACGCCTTACCGGCGCTGAGCGCGCGGGCGCGGTGCGAAAAAGGCGCCGCGCGGGCGGGCCGGGCGGCCAGGAAAACCCGGCTGCGGCCCGCAAATACGCGCAAACAAAAGTTGTCGAAATCTCAGCCGGCATGGTAGCCTTGCACGCCAAGGTCAGCCATGTGAGGAGTCGATCGGATGTTTGCAGCAACGAGCCACCGCAGTCGCCAGCGCGCCCACCGCGCCGGTTTTACCCTGCTTGAATTATTGGTAGTTATCGTTATCATTGGTTTGCTGGCCGCCTACGTCGGTCCCAAGTATTTCAGCCAGCTTGGCAAGTCGGAAGTGACCATCGCCAAGGCCCAGATCGAATCGTTTGAAAAGTCGCTCGACACCTTCCGGCTCGACGTCGGCCGCTATCCGACCACGGAGGAGGGCATGAACGCCCTGATGACGGCGCCGCCGGCCGTGGCCGCCAAATGGAACGGCCCCTACCTCAAGAAGGCCGTCCCGCTCGACCCCTGGGGCCATCCCTACACCTACCGTTCGCCCGGGACCAAGGGCGAGTACGAAATCGTCTCGACCGGCAAGGACGGCCAGCCGGGCGGCACCGGCGAGGACGCCGACATCAGTTCGCAATAAGCGCCCCGCCTCACCCAAGCTGACCTGAAGCCACCATGCAGTACGCCGTACGCACCCTCGCCCCCGACATGTCGATCGGACGCCAGATCGTCGATGCCCAGGACGAGGCCGACGCGCGCCGCCAGATCGAGGCGCGCGGCCTGTTCGTCAGCGCCGTCGAGCCGGCCGGCGGTGGCGGCCTGCGGCGCGCGCGCGGTCCCGGCCTGGCGCTGGTGCTGTTCAGCCAGGAGCTGCTGGCGCTGCTCAACGCCGGCCTGGGCATCGTCGAGGCGCTCGAGGCGCTGCTGGAAAAAGAGGCCAATCCGGCCACCCGCACCGTGCTCGAACGCCTGCTCGGCGGCCTGCGCGAGGGCAAGCGCTTTTCGGCCGTGCTGGCCGAGCAGAGCGACCTGTTCCCGCCGCTGTACATCGGCATCGTGCGCGCCGCCGAGGGCACCAGCGACCTGCCGCGCTCGCTGGAACGCTTCATCGACTACCAGCAGCGCATTGACGTCGTGCGCGCCAAGATCGTCAGCGCCGCCATCTATCCGCTGATCCTGCTCACCGTGGGCGCGGGCGTGAGCATTTTCCTCATCTCCTACGTGGTGCCGCGCTTCGCCGAGGTCTACCAGGGCGCCGGGCGCAACCTGCCGTGGCTGTCCCAGGTGCTGCTCAGCTGGGGCCAGTTCGCCGGCCACCACACCGCCACCCTCATCGGCGGCGCCGCCGCGCTGGTGGTGGGCAGCGTCACGCTGTGGCGCCACCTGGTGCGCAGTGGCGGCATGGCGCGCCTGCTGACCCGCCTGCCCGGCATCGGCGAGCGCGTGCGCATCTACGAACTGTCGCGCCTGTACCTGACCCTGGGCATGCTCAGCGAGGGCGGCATCACCATCGTCAACGCCATCGACACCGTGCAGGCGATGGTCTCGCCGGCCGTGCGCGCCTCGCTCGCGGCCGCGCGCGCCGCCATCGAAGCGGGCCTGCCGCTGTCGTCCGCCTTCGAAGCGAACGCGCTCACCACCCCGATCTCGCTGCGCATGCTGCGCGTGGGCGAGCGCACCGGCGACATGGGCCCCATGCTGACCCAGTCGGCCGCCTTCTACGACGGCGAGATCAGCCGCTGGATCGACCGCTTCACGCGTACCTTCGAGCCGCTCCTGATGGCCGCCATCGGCCTGGTGGTGGGTGCCATCGTGGTGCTGCTGTACATGCCGATCTTCGACCTGGCCGGAGACATGTCGTGAACGCGCCGCTGGTGGACGCGGCGCTGCTGGCGCGCGCGCGCAGCCAGAGCCTGGCGGCCCAGCGCGCCCTGGTGCCCGAGCTGGAAGCCATGACCGGCCTGGACGCGCGCCAGATCGTGCAGGCGCTGGCCCAGCCTTTCGGGCTGGCGGTGATGGAGACGGCCGAGATGCTCAGCCTGGCGCCGGCCTTCGACCTGCTGCCGCTGGCGCAGGCGCTGGCGCGCCACTGCGCGCTGCTGCGCGCGCCCGACGGCCGCCTGACCGGCGTAATCGCCGACCCCTTCGACGTCGACCTGCAGACCTGGCTGGGCACGCGCGCGCGCGCCACCGCGGCCGCGCCGCTCGAGCTGCGCCTGGCGCTGCAGTCCGACATCCAGGCCTACCTGTCCAAGCAGGAGGAGTCCGCGCGCGCGGTCGACACCCTGGTGGCCAACGTGGGCGACGCCCGGCGCGACGGCAAGACCGCCGCCGTGCTGTCCTTCGCCTCGGTCTCGGAGGCCGCCAGCCCGGCCGTCAAGCTGGTCAACTCGACCCTGTACGACGCCCTCAAGGCCGGCGCCTCCGACATCCACCTCGAGAGCACCGCCGGCGGACTGGCCGTCAAGTACCGGGTCGACGGCGTGCTCGATCACGCCACCTCGGTGGGCGGGGTGGAGGTGGCCGAGCACATCATCTCGCGCCTGAAGGTCCTGGCCGAACTCGACATCGCCGAGCGCCGCGTGCCCCAGGACGGCAGCTTCCGGGTCGAGTCGGGCGGGCGCGAGATCGACCTGCGCGTCTCGATCATGCCCAGCATTCACGGCGAGGACGCGGTGATCCGGATTCTCGACAAGCGCGCCATGATCGAGGCCTACGGCGCGCTCACGCTGGAGGCGCTCGGCTTCGACGCCGCTTCGCTGGTGTCGCTGCGCACCCTGGCCCAGGAAGCCTACGGCATGCTGCTCGTGACCGGCCCCACCGGCTCGGGCAAGACCACCACCCTGTACGCGGCCCTCACGGAAATCCACAACGGGCGCGAGAAAATCATCACCATCGAGGACCCGGTCGAATACCAGCTGCCCGGCATCCTGCAGATTCCGGTCAACGAGAAGAAGGGCTTGAGCTTCGCCAAGGGCCTGCGCTCGATCCTGCGCCACGACCCCGACAAGATCATGGTGGGCGAGATCCGCGACCGCGAGACGGCCGAAATCGCCGTGCAGTCGGCCCTCACCGGCCACCTGGTGCTCACCACCGTGCACGCCAATAACGTGTTCGACGTGTTCGGCCGCTTCACCCACATGGGCATCGACCCCTACGCCTTCGTCTCGGCGCTCAACGGCATCTGGGCCCAGCGCCTGGTGCGCATGAACTGCCCGCACTGCGCGGCGCAAACCACCCCGTCCGACGCCGAACTGGCCTCGGTCAACCTGGAACGCAAGGACGTGCACGATTACCTGTTCATGGAAGGCAAGGGCTGCGGCGACTGCCGCGGCACCGGCTACAAGGGGCGCCGTTCGATCGCCGAGATCCTCACCCTCAACGACGAGATCCGCGAACTGATCGTCGACAAGCGCCCGATCCGCCAGATCAAGGCGGCCGCCTACGAGAACGGCACCCGCAGTCTGCGCCTGGCCGCGCTCGACCTGGTCAAACGCGGCGCCACCACCCTGGCCGAGATCAAGCGGGTGACCTTGCATGCGTAGGCGTTTCGGACAGCAGCTGCGCATCGGCGTGTCCGCGCGCGCCGTGGCGCTGGTCGCCACCAGCCGCTTCCAGCGCGAGGAGCTCAGCGTGCTGGCCGAGCGGCGCTGCGCCGACGGCGCCATCGACACCATCTGCGCCAGCGTGCGCGACCTGCTGGCCGACGCGAGCTGCGCCGGCTGGCCGGTGAGCCTGGTCGTGGCCGACGAGCTGGCGCGCCTGTGGCAGGTGACGCCGGCGCCGGGCAGCACCCGCGTGGCCGACCTCGAAGGCGCGGCCGCCTTGCGCTTCCAGACCCTGTACGGGGAAGCCCCGCTGCTGTGGCGCATCGCCGCCGACTACGACCCGGCGCGCCCCTTCATGGCCGCCGCCATGCCGCGCCAGCTGCTGGCGCTGCTGGAGCAAGCCTGCGCCGGCCGCCAGCTCAAGGTGGTCGAGATCGTGCCCCAGTTCGTGGCCGGCTTGAACCGCTGGCGCGGCGCGCTCAAGCCCGGCGCCTGGTACGGCCAGGTGCAGGAGCAGGTCCTGACCCTGTGCGCCGGCACGGCCGTGCGCGCGGTCGCGCTGCCGCGCGCGGACGTTGGCGCCGCCGGCAACGACTGGCTGCGCCTGCAGCTCGAACGCGAAGCCCTGCGCCTGAACCTGCCCGCGCCGGAGCGCCTGATGGTGTCGGGCGACGCGCCCGCCGCCTGGCGCCACGGCGCCGCCTGCACCGTGCTCGGCCCCGAGCGCGACTGGTCGGCCGCGGTGCGCCTGGCCGCCACCGGGAGCGTCGCATGAGGCCGATGCGCATCGATTTCGCCGCCCCCAGCCTGGCGCGCACCGTGCACCGCGCCGGCCCCGGCACCTGGGCGCTGGGCGTGGCCGCGCTGGCCCTGTGCGGCGCCGCCGCGCTGCTGGGCTGGCGCGTGCTGGCCCAGCAGCGCCAGGACCAGGCCGAATTGTCCGCCGCCCGCCTGCGCGCGCACGCGCCGGTGGCCGCGCCCGTGGCCGAGCTGCCGCGCATCTCCGAGGTGCAGGCCGCCGCCGTCAACGCCGCCGTCATGCAGCTCAACCTGCCCTGGCGCGCGCTGCACGACGCCGTCGCCGAGGCCACCCCGCCCACCATCGCCTTGCTGGCGCTGGAGCCGGACGCGCGCAAGCGCGCCATCAAGATCACCGCCGAGGCCAGGTCGCCCGATGAGATGGTCGGCTACGTCGAGCAGTTGAGCCGCCAGGAGCTGTTCACCGGCGCCAGCCTGACCCGCCATGAGATCAACGAGCAGGACCCCAACCGGCCGATCCGCTTCCAGGTCGAAGCGCAATGGAGCGCGCCATGAGCGCCGACATCAAGCTCGCTCCGAGCGGCGCCGGGCTGCCCGAACTGCTGCTGCGCGCGCGCCTGGCGTTCGCCGCGCGCGGCCCGCTGTGGTGCGCCGCGCTGCTGCTGTGCGTGCTCGGCGGCGCCAGCCTGGCCTGGCTGCTGCCCCAGCGCGCGCTGATGGCCCAGCGCCAGGCGGTGGCCCTGGGCCTGATCCGCACCCCGCCGCGCGTGTTGGCCAGCGCGCCGGTGCTGGCCAACCAGAACCTGACCCGCTTCTACGCCACCCTGGGCGAGCAGCGCTACGCCGAGGAGCAGGTCAAGACCCTGTTCGCGCTGGCCGCCAAGACCGGGCTCACGCTCAGCCAGGGCGAATACAAGAGCGCCTTCGACCAGGGCGCGCGGGTCTACACCTACCAGATTACCTTGCCGGTCAAGGGCAGCTACCACGCCGTCTGGCGCTTCGCCATGCTGGCGCTGGGCGCCATGCCGTTCGCCTCGCTCGACGAGATCAGCTTCAAGCGCGAGAGCATCGGCGAGGCCGGGGTCGAGGCGCGCCTGCGCCTGACGCTCTACCTGGGCGGGCGCGCCGCCGGGGCGGCATCATGATGCAGCCGCGTCACCTGGCCCTGCTGGCCGCGCTGGCGCTCGCCGCCGGCCTGGTGGTCTTCGGCGACAGCACGCCCTCGGGCGGGGTGGCGGAACCGGCCGAACGCGCCGCGCCGCGCCTGGCCGGGGCCGCGCCAGCCGCCGCCACGCCCGGTCCCGCCGAGCCGGCCATCGCGCGCCTGATCCCGCGCGCCGAGCTGGTCGGCGACGAGGACGACATCAAGGGCGCCGACGCGGTCTTCGGCAGCCAGAACTGGAATCCGCCGCCGCCCAAGCTGAGCGCCGCGGCAGCCGCCGCCGCGCTGCCGCCACCACCGCCACCGCCGCCGCCGAGCGCGCCGCCGCTGCCGTTCACCTACCTGGGCAAGGCTCTCGAGGCGGGCACCTGGGAGATCTACCTGGCGCGCGGCGACAAGACCTACATCGTCAAAATCCACGCGGTCATCGACGGCCAGTACCGGGTCGACGCGATCGCGCCGCCCATGCTGACCCTGACCTATCTGCCCCTGAACCAGGTTCAAACGCTCAATATTGGAGTTCTCAACTGATGGCTAGCCCACCGACCGGCGCCCGCCGCCTGACCTTGCACCGCCTGCTGGCGTGGCCGCTGATCGCGCTGGCCCTGTCCGGCTGCGCCGGCCAGATGGCCTACCACCAGGCGCAATCGCTGGCCGAGCATGACCAGGTCGAGGCGGCCCTGCTCAAGTACCGCGAGGCGATCCACGCCGCCCCGGACAATCCCCAGTACCGGGCCGCCTTCCTCAACGCGCGCGACCGCAGCGCCACCCGCCTGGTGGACCAGGCCGACCGCGCCCTGGCCGATGGCCAGGCCGACTTGGCGCGCCAGGACTACCAGCGCGCGCTGGCGGTCGACCCGGCCCACGAACGCGCCCGCGCCGGTCTGCGCGCGCTCGAAGCCGACGCGCGCCAGGGCCGCATGCTCGAACAGGCCGCCGCCGCCTTCGAACGCAAGGACTACGAGGTGGCGCGCCAGCTGGCCGCCGCCATCCTGGCCGAGCGCCCCGCTCACGAGGCGGCGCGCCTGCTGCTGGCCCGGATCACCGAGGCCACCGCCCATGCGCCGGCCGACAGCGGCCTGGCGGCGGCCTACAAGCAGACCATCAGCATCGAGTTCCACGACGCTCCGCTCAAGCAGGTGTTCGACGTGATCTCGCGCCGCGCCGGGCTCAATTTCGTGTTCGACAAGGACGTCAAGACCGACCAGCGCACCACCATCGCGCTCAAGAACAGCAGCATCGAGGCGGCCATCTACTATCTGCTCATGACCAACCAGCTCGAGCAGCAGGTGATGGACAACAACACCATCCTGATCTACCCGAACATCGCGGCCAAGCTCAAGGAATACCAGGAGATGGTGGTCAAGACCTTCTTCCTGGCCAATGCCGACGCCAAGTCGATCGCCAACACGCTCAAGATCATCCTCAAGTCGCGCGACGTGGTGGTCGATGAAAAGCTCAACCTCGTGATCGTGCGCGACAGCCCCGAGGCGATCCGCCTGGCCACCCGCCTGATCGCGCTGCAGGACGTGCCCGAACCGGAAGTCATGCTGGACGTGGAGATCCTCGAAATCAAGCGCAGCCGCCTGACCGACCTGGGCATCGCCTGGCCCGACAAGCTCACCTTCGCGCCGCTGACCAGCGCCAGCGGCGGCCCGCTCACGGTCGACGCGCTCAAGCGCCTGGGCAGCGCCGACATCGGCGTGTCCGGCCTGTCGGCCACGATCACCGCCAACACGACCGACGGCGACTCCAAGACCCTGGCCAACCCGCGCATCCGCGTGCGCAACAAGGAGAAGGCCAAGGTCGTGATCGGCGAGAAGGTCCCGTCCATCACCACCACCGTCTCGCCGGGCACCAGCGGCTTCGCCCAGGAATCGGTGAACTACCTGGACGTGGGTTTGACCTTGAACGTGGAGCCGACCATCTACCTGAACAACGAGGTGGCGATCCGCATCGCCCTCCAGGTGAGCAACCTGGTCGGCTCCACGACCACCAAGAGCGGCACCACCGCCTACCAGATCGGCACCCGCGAGGCGACCACGATGCTGCAGTTGAAGGACGGCGAGAACCAGGTGCTGGCCGGGCTGATCAACAACGAGGACCGCAGCAGCGGCAACAAGATCCCCGGGCTGGGCGACCTGCCGCTGATCGGGCGCCTGTTCGGCACTAGCACCGATGGCAACGACAAGACCGAGATCGTGCTCTCGATCACGCCCCACCTGATCCGCAACATTCAGCGCCCGGCCGCCGCCGCCGCCGAGTTTAGCGCCGGCACCGAGGCCAGCTTCCGCCAACGTCCGGACGGCGGTTCGGGCGTGCCGACGCCGGCGCTGCCCTTGCAGGCGCCGCGCGTGCCGCCGGGCGCGCCTGTGCCGCCGCCCACGCCGCAACCTGCGCCGCAACCTGCGCCGTCGCTGCTGCCGGCCCAGCCGGCGCCGGTGCAGCCCTTCCAGCTGCCGGTTCAGCAGCCGGCCGTGCAGCCCGGCGTGAAAGTAACCCCGATTCCCGCGCCCCCGGGCAGCCGCCAGCAATGATCCTGCGCATGCGCGGCCGTGGCTTCACGCTGATCGAGCTGCTGGTGACCCTGGCGATCCTGGCCTTGCTCGGCACCCTGATCGTGCCGGTGACCCAGATCACGGTCCAGCGCAAGCAGGAGCAGGAGCTGCGCCACGCGCTGCGCGAGATCCGCAACGGCATCGACGCGTACAAGCGCGCCTACGACGAAGGGCGCATCGCCAAGGTGCTCAACAGTAATGGCTATCCGAAGGACCTCGAGCTGCTGGTCGAAGGCGTGCCCGACCAGCGCAGTCCCAAGCGCGCCAAGATCTTCTTCCTGCGCCGCATCCCGCGCGACCCCTTCAACAGCGACAGCAGCCTGACCGACGCCCAGACCTGGGGCAAGCGCAGCTACGCCAGCGAGGCCGACGAGCCGAAGGAGGGCGAGGACGTGTACGATGTCTACTCGAACTCGGAGAAGGTCGGCCTCAACGACGTGCCTTACCGCAAGTGGTGACCATGAAACGACAACGCGGCTTCACGCTGATTGAATTGCTGGTGGTGCTGGGCATCATCGCGCTCCTGCTGACGCTGGCCGTGCCGCGCTTTTTCCCCAGTATCGACAGCACCAAGGAAACCATCCTGGCCGATAACCTGCGCAACACGCGCATCGTGATCGAACAGTTCTACGCCGACACCGGGCGCTATCCCGATTCGCTCGAGCAGCTGGTGGAGAAGAAGTACCTGCGCAGCGTGCCCTTCGACCCGGTCGCCGACAGCAGCAGCGCCTGGATCCTGGTACCGCCCGAGGACGCCACCAAGGGCGGCCTGTACAGCATTCGCAGCGGCGCGCCCGGGAGCGGGCGCAACGGCAAGCCGTACAGCGAGTGGTAGGCCAATGGTAGCGATGCGCCAGCGCGGCTTCACCTACCTGGGCTTGATCATCCTGGTGGCGATCATCGGCCTGGTGGGCGCGGCCACCTTGAAGGTGGGCTCGCTGCTGCAACGCGCCGCCGCCGAGGAGGAGTTGCTCGAAACGGGCGCGGCCTTCAGCGAAGCGCTCAAGAGCTACGCCGCGGCCACGCCGCTAGGCCAGCCGCGCCAGCCCAAGACCCTGCAGGACCTGCTGCGCGACCCGCGCTATCCGAACGTGCGCCGGCACCTGCGCAAGATCTTCGTCGATCCGATCACCGGCAAGGCCGAGTGGGGCGTGATGTATCTGGGTGACAAAGTCGGCGTGATCGGTGTGTATAGCCTGTCCAACGCCAAGCCCTTGAAGATCGCCAATTTCGACGCACGTTTCACCAACCTGGAGAACAAGCAAAGGTTCTCGGAATGGAAGTTCATGCTGCCGGGCCAGGCCGCCACCTTGCTGCCCAGCCAGCGCCCCGGCGTGGCGCCGTCCTTGTTCAAGGTGCCACCCGGACTGGGTCAGGTTCAGGCGGTGCAGGTGACCGGCGCGGCGGCCGGTGCTCCCGGCCCCGGACCTGCGCCCGAGCTAATCCGGGGGCAAAGTCCGGAACAGGCGGTGCCCCAAGACCCGCCTCCAGTACCGCAGGCAGAGCCCGACAATGCGGCGCCGGAACCAGCGCCAGAGATTCAGGCGCCGGCGGATCCAGCGCCTGAGCCGACCGATCCAGTGCCTGATCCGGCGCTCGCGCCCGCGCAGGCCCAGCCGTCCGAGTCCGGCGCGGACATGGCGCGCACGGTCCAGAAAAGGCCTTAGGCCGCCTTGGGCTTTTCCTGGCCGTTCACTTGCCCAGACTATGTTTGCTTAGCGTGCAACATTCGGTGAAGGGTGAACTTGATGCGTTCCTGCTGATATGGTTTTTGAACGGCATACAGGCTTGCGACCACGCCCACTGCCACAGCAATGAGGACGAGTGCCGTCTTGAAGGATCTTTTGCTCATGAATGCTTTCTCCAGTTCGTAGGTGGTTCTTACTTTGATGGCGAACAGCGTGCTTCCAACAAGCCAACGCACTGCCGTTGGACCTGATTCGATGTAGGCAAGCTCGTTGAGCATCGCCTGCGCCCAATCCTTGCGATGGGGCGGCATGATCCTCATGGCCAGCCGAAAGACGGCCGGCGGGATGATGAAACTGACGGGGCCTTTGGACATCAGGCCCGGCCTGGCGATAGGTGTTGCGCACGCATGCCTGTGAGCTCGGTATGCTCAACGGCAAAAGCGATGCCTTCAGCATTGAGCCGATACAACTTCCTGGGCGGGCGGCCTTCATGCTGGGACGGCTCCCACTTCGATTCCACCATGCTCCTGTCGCTCAGCCGCATGAGGATGGGATACAGCGTTCCCGAGCTGAGCCCGGTCTGCTCGGAAAGGTCGTATCCGTGCTGCCACTGAGTACATTGCGACAGCAGGGCTGCCAGCAGCGTTTTGGTCTGGGGAGAGGGTGGTCTGGTGCGTTTCATGTATTAAGTCTACATATGTCGAGATAATGCGTCAAGCCTTTGTATTCGACGCGTTGGTGCAGTCCTGCACGAAGGGAGGAACTTTTTTCTTGCGGGTTATTTGAAGCCGTGGCCGAACCCGGAAGCGGGTCCGGGTTCGGTGTATCGCTTCGCTTGCGCTGAAAGGAAAGCGGGGCGAAGCGCTGCTTAGTGCCCCATGCGCTTGAAGTCGGCCACCCGGAAACCGAGCGCGAACAGCACGGCGAAGTAGGCGATGGCGCCGGCGCCGATGATCAGCAGCAGCAGCACGGCGCGCATGATCGCGTGCGCCTTCATGGCGATCCAGTCCACCTGGGCCGCGCCCGCGTAGCAGACCAGGCCCAGCACCGTGACGGCCACCAGCAGGCGCAGGAAGAACGGCCACCAGCCCGGTTCGGGCACGAAAATGCCGCGCCGGCGCAGCCCGACGTAGAGCAGGCTGGCGTTGATGCAGGCCCCGGTGCCGATCGACAGCGCCAGGCCGGCCACGCCGATGAAGGGGACGAACACCTGGTTGAGGATCTGGGTCACCACCAGCACGCCGAGGGCGATGTTGACCGGGGTGCGCACCTCCTGGCGCGCGTAGAAGGCCGGCGCCAGGGTCTTGACCATGATGATGCCGAGCAGGCCCGCGCTATAGGCCATCAGCGGCATGGCCGAGGTGTGGATGTCTTCGGCGCGGAAATGGCCGTTGTGGAACAAGGTGGCGATCATCGGATTGGCCAGCACGGCCAGCCCCACCGCCGCCGGCAGGGCCAGCAGGAAGGTCAGGCGCACGCCCCAGTTGAGCAGGGCGGAATACTCGGCGGTGTTGCCTTCGGTGTTGGCTTTTGCCAGGCTGGGCAGCAGCACGGTGCCCAGGGCCACGCCCAGCATCGCGGTCGGGAACTCCATCAGGCGGTCGGCGTAGGTGAGGGCGGTGACGCTGCCGGCGGCCAGCGAGGCGGCGATGCTGGTGTTGA
>DIZW01000116.1:74145-74701 GCA_002428015.1 Oxalobacteraceae bacterium UBA6018
CGGCGATGCTGGTGTTGATGAGCAGGCTGATCTGGGCCGCCGAGACGGCGAACACGGCCGGGCCCATCTTGCGCAGCACGCGCCGCACGCCGGAGTCGCGCAGGGCCGCGCCGAGGCGGAAGGTGATGCGCGGCAGCATGCCGATCTTCATCAGCGAGGGCACTTGCACGGCCACCTGCAGGGCTCCGCCCACCATCACCGAGAACGCCATCGCGTAGATCGGCTGGGCCAGGCGCGGCGCCAGCAGGGTGGCGCCGAGGATTTGCGCCACGTTCAGCAGGACCGGGGTGATGGCCGGAATCTTGAACTGGCGCCAGGTGTTGAGCACGCCGCCGGCCAGGGCCACGAAGGACATGAAGGCGATGTAGGGGAACATGAAGCGGGTCATCAGGACGGCGGCGTCGTAGGCGCCGGGGGTCTTGTTCAGGCCGCTGCCTATCCACATGATCAGCAGCGGCGCGGCCACGATCCCCAGCAGGCTCACGGCCACGGTGGACCACAGCAGCACCGAGCCCACATGGTCGACCAGCAGGTGGGTCTCGTCGTGGCCGTCGCG
>DIZW01000116.1:74879-75242 GCA_002428015.1 Oxalobacteraceae bacterium UBA6018
TGGGTCTCGTCGTGGCCGTCGCGCGCCTTGTACTCGGACAGGATGGGCACGAAGGCTTGCGCGAAGGCGCCTTCGGCGAACAGCCGGCGCAGCAGGTTGGGCAGGCGGAAGGCGATGTTGAAGGCGTCCGAGAAGGCGTTGGCGCCGAAAGTCCAGGCAAACAGGGTGTCGCGCATCAGGCCGGTAATCCGGGACAACATGGTCATGCTGGTGATGGCGGAGAGGGTCTTGAGCAGATTCATAGCCCGCGATTATAGCCCGGCAATACGGGGCCCACGGCCCGGGCGGCGAGAAAATCGCGACGGGGGAATTGCGATGTCAGATTTGATCGGCTATAATTGAAGGCTGTACAGAATTCTGTTA
>DIZW01000137.1:0-242 GCA_002428015.1 Oxalobacteraceae bacterium UBA6018
GCCGCCGCAGCCGCAGCCGCAGCGTGACGACCGCGTCGGCCGCATGCAGCGTTTCGAAGAGGAGCGCCGCCAGCGCGAGTTCGACCTGAGCAGCGCTGCCCGGCGCGCCATGGCGCCGCCGCGGCCGGTGCCCGAGCCGCAGGCAGCGATGCCGCGGCCGACGCCAATGCCGCCGCCGCCGCAGCAGGTGATGCCGCGGCCGATGCCGATGCCGCAGCCACAGCCGCAGCCGCAGCCGCAGC
>DIZW01000137.1:403-10523 GCA_002428015.1 Oxalobacteraceae bacterium UBA6018
AGCCGCAGCCGCAGCAGCAGCCGGCGATGCCGCGACCAATGCCGATGCCGCAGCAGCAAGTCCAGATGGCGCGCCCGGCGCCCGCCCCGGCGCCGGCCGCGCACAAGGAGGACGGCGGCCGCGAGAATCGTGAACGCGGCGACCGTGGCGACCGCGGCAAGACCGAAACACGCTGACCGGCTGGAGCGGGCGAACCCCGTCCGCGATTTTGGCTACAATGTGGACAGCGGCGCCAGGACGGCGGCGCCGCTTCGTTTTCACTCTAGAACTGGATAGTGTATGCACCCGACCGCTGATACCCTGATCGAATACCCGAGCGACTTCCCGATCAAGGTGATGGGAGCAACCCACGAGGATTTCGCCGCCACCATCGTCGACGTCGTGCTCGAGCATGACCCCTCCTTCCACATCGGCCGCATGGAAGTGCGGCCCTCGGCCAAGGGCAATTACACCGGGCTGACCGTGATGGTGCGCGCCACCAGCCGCGAGCAGCTGGACGACCTGTACCGCGCCCTGTCGGGCCACCCGATGGTCAAGATTGTCATGTAGGCACTGGCCAGTCGCGAGCGGGCGCGGGCGGCCCGGCTTATAATAGCGTTCTGTCCTGAAATAAACGCCCATGTCTTCACAGCTGCCCGGCCCCGCAGTCATCCGCCACCTCGGCCACGCCGAGTACGAGCCGACGTTCGCCGCGATGCGCGCCTTCACCGACGCGCGCACGCCCGATACGCCGGACGAGCTGTGGATCGTCGAGCATCCGCCCGTGTTCACGCTGGGGCTGGGTGCCGACCGCGCCCACCTGCTGGCGCCGCACGAGGTGCCCGTGGTCCAGACCGACCGCGGCGGCGAGGTGACCTTCCACGGACCGGGCCAGGTGGTGATTTACCTGCTGATGGACCTGCGCCGCAACAAGCCTGGCGGCAAGTTGTACGCCCGCCAATTTGTTGCAAAAATCGAGCAGGCGATCATCAACGTGCTGGCGGCGTATAATCTGGGCGGCGAACGCGTCGCTGGCGCGCCTGGCATCTACATTGCCGCCGGCGCGCACAAGGGCGCCAAGATCGCCGCGCTCGGCCTCAAGGTGCGCGGCAACGGTTGCACCTACCATGGGGTGTCGCTGAACGTGGCGATGGACCTGGCGCCGTTTTCCTGGATCAATCCGTGCGGTTACGCCGGCCTGGAAACGGTCGACATGCGCACCATGGGCGTGGACGCCCAGCTGGACGTAGTACAAGGCGCGCTGGCCGACGAGCTGGTGCGGCAACTGGCCAGTGCCGAAGCACAGCCCGAACCGAACAAACCCAACTAAGCCCGACTGGGCATGCAGCTAATGACCTCCGACACCGATACCGGCATCGCCCCGACCGCCCCCGCCTACAACGCCAGCGACAAGCAAAAAGGCGCCAGCAAGACCTCCCGCATCCCGATCAAGATCGTCCCGCTGGAGCAGGTCGAGCGCCTCAAGAAGCCGGACTGGATCCGGGTCAAGGCCGCCTCCACCTCGACCCGCTTCTACGAGATCAAGGATATCCTGCGCGCCAACAAGCTCGTGACGGTGTGCGAAGAGGCCAGCTGCCCGAACATCGGCGAATGCTTCGGCAAGGGCACCGCCACCTTCATGATCATGGGCGACAAGTGCACCCGCCGCTGCCCGTTCTGCGACGTCGGCCACGGCCGTCCCGATCCGCTCGACGTGAACGAGCCGGTCAACCTGTCCAAGACCATCGCCGAGCTGCGCCTGTCCTACGTGGTGATCACCTCGGTCGACCGCGACGACCTGCGCGACGGCGGCGCCGGCCACTTTGTCGAGTGCATCCAGCAGACGCGCGCGTTGTCGCCCGCCACCCGCATCGAGGTGCTGGTGCCGGACTTCCGCGGCCGCCTCGACAAGGCGCTGGCGATCTTCAAGGACGGCTTGCCGGACGTGATGAACCACAACCTCGAAACCGTGCCGCGCCTGTACAAGGAAGCGCGCCCCGGCTCGGACTACAAGCACTCGCTGGAACTGCTGCGCGACTTCAAGGCGCTGTACCCGGCCGCGGTGACCAAGTCCGGCATCATGGTCGGCCTGGGCGAGACCGACGAGGAAATCCTGCAGGTGATGCGCGACCTGCGCGAGCACAACGTCGACATGCTCACCATTGGCCAGTATCTGGCGCCGTCGGGCGACCACCTGCCGGTGCGCCGCTACGTGCACCCGGACGTGTTCAAGATGTTCGAGGAAGAAGCCTACAAGATGGGCTTCGTGCACGCCGCCGTGGGCGCCATGGTGCGCAGCTCCTACCACGCGGACCAGCAGGCGCACGGCGCCGGCGTCGCGTAAGAACGCTCACCGCGTCAGCTTTACCGTTAAGTCATTGGAAACAATGACTTAACGGCGCCATGTCTTCTCCATCCTTCGTCCCGCCGCCGGCGTTCAGCCGCGCGCATCCCTCCTTGCGTTCTTCCATCGTGTCTCGGCGCACAAACCATCGCCTTTTCCCGGCACGAAATTTGACGGGTATCAAAAGCCCCCGCAATTTGAGCTAGATCAACATCGCTCAGGCCGCTTCAATCAGGCTAGCCATTCCCTTCGACGCACTTACAGGAGCAGGTATGACGAAAATTGCATTGATTTTGCAGGGCGGCGGCGCCTTGGGCGCTTTCGAATTCGGGGTGGTGGCCAAGCTGGTCGAAATGGGCTTCGAGCCGACGGCCGTGGCCGGGGTCTCGATCGGCGCGATCAACGCGGCGGCGATCGCCGGCGCGCGCGGCGGCGACATCATCGACAGCCTGGGCGCGGTGTGGGACGCCATCACGCTGCCGCAGCTGCCCCTGATTCCACCTTCCCAGCAGGCCAATCTTTCATTGCTGGGCAACCCCAATTTCTGGCTGTCGCGCACCGATTACCTGAACATGTTCCACTGGAACAGCCTGTGCACGACGGCGCCGATGCTGCAAACGCTGGCCACCCACCTGGACTTCGACCAGCTCAACCGGCCCGAGCACATCCGCCTGGCCGTCACCGCCACCGATCTGCACAACGGCGGCCTGACGACGTTCTCGAATTACCTGGCCGACGAGGCCCACACGCGTGCGGGCAAGCACCAGGCCACCCGGACCGTGCTGACCCCGGCCCACGTGGTGGCCAGCGGCAGCCTGCCGCCGGGCTTTCCCGCCACCGGCATCGAGGGGCGCCAGTACTGGGACGGCGGCCTGTTCAGCAATACCCCGATCGACGCCCTGCTCAACCTGCTTAACCCGGACGAGATCGCCAACCTGCCGATCTATGTGGTCGACCTGTTCCCCACCGACGACCAGCCGGCCCCGGCCAACCTGGTCGAGGTGACGACGCGCGCGAGCGCGCTGCAGTACGAAAACCGCTTCTGGGCCGAGTACGGCGGCGACGCCGGCCTGTCCGGCTTCGTCGACATGCTCGACCAGCTCGACGGCATGGCCAAGGGCACCGACATGGCCAATAACACGGCCTTCGCCTGGCTGATGCGCCTGCGCGCGATGAAGAACCTGCATGTGATCGCCAGCGCGCCAGCCGTCAACGGTGGCGACCATGACTTCTCGAAATACGGCGTGCAGGATCGCTTCGCCGCCGGTCAGGAAGCGGTAATCAAGCATTTCGAGCAGCCGGACCGGCTGCCGGCGGCCTTGCGCGAGGCGGCCTGAGCCTCAGGCGACGCCCCCAACCTCGCGCGCGCGGCGATGCGCTCAGCCGCTCTTGGCGCGATAGCTGACCTCCACCAGTATTCCTCCCGGCACCCTGCAGTAGAACAGCAGGGTGCCGCGCATCAGCGCCGGCGCGGCGGGCACCTCGATGCCGATGGCAAGCAGATGCTGGTGAGCGGCATGCACGGCCTCGGGCGTGGGTTGCAGGAAACCGATATGGAAGCTGGCCGGGTAGACGGGCTGCGGGTCGCGCGTGAGCACGAGCACCATGCCACTGCCCTGGAGGATGGCCATGCCGCCGCGGCCGCGCTGCTCGAGCAGGCAAAAGCCGAAGCCGTCGAGGAAAAACGCGGCCGCTGCGGCCACGTCGGGAACACTGAGATCGAGATGATTGAGCTGCATTGCGTACTCCTGGAAGGTCGACGACCCGTCCGGATGCTGAGGCGTCTGCTTTGCCACACGGACGAGCCAATAGCGCGCCCTGGGGCGCGCACGGATCGTCGTGGGTTCTCATGCGGGGCATGGAGCAGAGCTCTCTGGCGAGAGGGGTCGGGCTTACCGAAAACCGACCCTGCCTTTTTCGACCTTGTCAGTATAGCAGCGCTCGCGATGTGCGTCCCACCGCGGTCGCCGGCATTCGCAGGCATCTGTTGTTCCACGGTACCGCTTCGCCAAATAGGTGTGGAGCAAGCAATTTTCATCTGTTAAATTGGCCGGATCGCTGATTGAACGGATTGAATGATGAAATTGCTCGTGCTCGCGGCCGCCGGCCTGTTCGCCACCTCCTCGCCTGTCCTGGCCCAGGGCGGCACCTACCAGGGACTGGGCGGCCAGGCCGGCATCAAGACCATCGTGGGCGCCCTGGTGCCGCTGATGCTGGCCGATCCGCGCATCAAGGAGTCGTTCCGCGACATCGACATGAAGCACGTCGCGATGCGGCTCGAGGAGCAGTTTTGCGAACTGAGCGGCGGGCCCTGCACGTACCGGGGCAAGGACATGACCGAGATCCATGATGGCTTGAACGTGACCAACGCCCAGTTCAATGCGCTGGCCGAGGACCTGCAGCTGGCGATGGACCGGGCCGGCGTGGCCACCAGCACCCAGAACAAGCTGCTGGCCAAGCTGGCGCCCATGCAGAAGACGGTCGTGACGAAATAAACCGCCAACATCGGCGCCGCGCTCAGCCAAGCATCGGGAATGTGAGCGCTCACTTATCGCCCTACCCATAAAAAACGCCATCCAACGCGAGCTGGGCGGCGTTTTTTACGATGCCGCCCCTACAGCCGCACCCACTCGCCCTTCCACAGGATCGGTCCGGTCGGGCCGTTCGGATCGGGCGAACCGCCCTTCGGTTCGAGCGAGATCGCCAGCACGACCACGTCCTTGCCGATGGCCTGGTCGGTGAGCGCGAAGCGGCCGTGCTTGTTGTCCGCCAGCACACCCAGCGAGCGCGGATGGCCGGCTTTCGGCACCGCCCACAGGTGCAGGCTCTTGTCGGACGGCACGTTCTGGACGCCGACCACGCGCGCGTCCAGCGCGTGGTGGCGGCTGTCGGCCGTCACCACCATGGCGGTCTGGGACTTGGCGTCGGTCAGCGCGGCCACGTAGCTGATGGCCGGCGCCTCCGGCGCGCGGTTGGTCAGCACCACCACCACCAGGATGGCCGCCAGTGCGGTCGAGACCATGCCCAGGCCGCGCCAGAAGGCCAGGTTGTCTTTGAGCCAGGCCAGGGCTCCCGGCGCCTTTTGCTTGAGCTTGAGGCGGCGTTCGATGCCGGTCCACACGCTGTTCGGCGGGACCACATCGCCGGCGAACTCGGCCATCGGCGCCAGTCTTTGCTGCCACTGGGCCGTGATGTTGCGCAGGTCGGCGTCCTGGTGCATCCAGCCTTCGAAGCGGCGGCGCGCGCCGCCCCTGAGCGTGCCGAGCACGTATTCCGCCGCCAACTTCTGGCGCAGGACGATGTTGTGTCGGATGTTCATGCTTGCTCCCGTTTCGCGAGGCAGGTGCGCAGCCGCTCCAGGCTGCGCCTGATCCAGGTTTTCACGGTTCCGACTGGCAGCTTCATCTGCTCCGCGACCTCGCTGTGCGACAGATCGTGGTAATACGCAAGCGCGACCACCTGGCGGTGCGCCGCTTCCAGCGCGGACATGCACCACGCCAGCGCCTTGGCATCGCTGCTCATTTGCAGCGCCTCGATCGGCGTCGCTTGCGGATCCTGTAGAGCGTTCATGACTTCGCTGTCAAACTGTTCCGCGTCGATTTCGACCGCGTCGTCGCTGCGCCGCAAATGATCGAAGGCCTTGTTGCGCACGATCGTCGCCATCCAGGTCATCGGCGCTGCGAGATGGCTCTGGTAATTGGCGGCGTTGTTCCAGATCGCGACGAAGCTCTCCTGCAAGACTTCTTCGGCGAGCTCGCGCTTATGCAATATACGCAGGGCAAAGCCAAACAGTTTCGGCGAGGTGGCGTGGTACAGGCTGCGGAAGGCCGATGCGTCACGTTTTCCGGCCGCCAGGAGCCAGGTTTTCAGTTGCTGCGGGTCGAGCGGTTTCACGTCGTTGGACACGGCGAGCCTTGAAGAAAGTCGGGGATGCCGCCCAGGGAAAGGCGGCGGACCAGGTAGAGGTTATCCCAGCCGCATATAAAAATACAACAGATGAATTTGCAAAATAAAGCAAAATAGTTGAATCCGTTTTGCCTCCGTTTGCGTACACCTGTTTTCAGGTGGTGTTGATGTACAGCAAGTGTAAAATGGACGCGTCTACAAGGAGTCACGATGCAACACAAGAAGTCGATCCGCCTGGCGCTGGCGGCGCTGGCCGCCGCCAGTGGCGTGGGCGCCGCGCAGGCCCAGAGCAGCCCGGACATGGGCAAACTGACCGCCACCGGCGGCGTCAGCCAAATCGAGGGCGCCGGCGGCGGCGGCTTGACGCCGTGGGCCTTGATCACCGGCTACGGCACGCGCGACAGCTGGGGCGCCAACGCCCACTACACGACCGTGCGCACCCAGGATTATTCGCTGGCCACCTACGGCGTGGCCGTCGGCCTGGCCGACCGGGTCGAGCTGTCGCTGGCCACCCAGGAGTTCAAGGGCAGCCTGGCGCCGCTGGACCGGCTCGACATCCAGCAGGACATCGTCGGCGTGAAGGTCAAGCTGATCGGCGACGCCGTGTACGACCAGGATTTGATGTTGCCGCAGATTTCGGCTGGTGTGATGCATAAACGGAACAAGGGCGTCGGCGGCCTGGGCGCCCTGGGGGTGAGCAAGGTGACCCAGCTGGGTGCCAAGAAGGACAGCGGGACCGATTACTACCTGTCCGCCACCAAGCTCTACCTGGACACCAGCGTGCTGCTCAACGGCACGGTGCGCGCCACCAAGGCCAACCAGATGGGATTGCTGGGCTTCGGCGGCGACCAGGGCGACCGTTACCGTGCCATGTTCGAAGCCTCGGCGGCCTATATGTTCGACCGCCGCCTGGTGGCCGGGCTGGAATACCGGATGAAGCCGCACAATTTGGGAACTGACCACGAAAAGGCTTACTACGACGTGTTCGCCGCCTGGTTCCCGAGCAAGAACGTGTCGGTCACGGCCGCCTACGCGGTGCTGGGCGACATCACGGTGTTCAACCCCACCACCCAGCGCGGGGCCTACCTGTCGGTCGAGTCCGGGTTTTGATCAGCCGGCCAGGGCCTTGGCCAGCAGCGCGTGCAGGGCGGGGAATTCCGGCTCGCCCACGTAGCGCTTGAGGATTTTGCCGTCCTTGCCGATCACGAAGGTGGTCGGGGTCATCACCACGTTGCCGAACGACTGGGCCAGGTCGCCCCCGCTGTCGAGCGCGACCTTGAACGGCAGCTTGCGCGTGGCGGTGTAGTTGAGCACGTAGTTCGGCGGGTCGTACTGCATGGCCACGGCCACGAATTCCAGGCCCTGGCCCTTGAACTTGTTGTAGGTCTCGACCATCTGCGGCATTTCCTTGACGCAGGTGGCGCACGACGTGGCCCAGAAATTGACCATCACCACCTTGCCGCGCAGGCTCTCGGTGCTGATCTTGTTGCCGTCGATGCCGATGAAGGTGACCTTGGGCGCGGCCGCCGACTGGTTCATCGAGGCGTAGCCGCCGATGGCGAGCGCAGCCACGACGGCGGCGATCAGGGCCGGTTTGATCCAGGCGGGTTTGGGGGCGGAAGTAGTCATGACGGATGGCGCGTGGCGGATGACGGAACCCTGATTATAGTCCCGCCGCCGCCGGCGCGCCTGGCCCGCATCAGAGCGGCACGGTCGACGATCCGGCCGCCGGTGCCAGCGCCCGCAGTTCGTCCTCGGTGATGTACTCGAACATCTTGACGACCTTCGCCACGCCGGACACGCCGCGCGCGACGTCGGCCGCGACCTGGCCTTCGCGCTGGGTCACGCGGCCCATCAGGTACACCGTGCCGCGCTCGGTGACGACCTTGAACGAGGTGGCCGAGATGGTGCGCATGTCGATCAGGCTGGCCTTGACCTTGCCGGTGATGATGGCGTCGTTCGAACGCGAGGTGTAGCTGGCCGGGCCGGCGATCTCCAGCTCGTTGACGACCGAGATCACGCCGTCGATGGCGCGCACGTCGCGCTCGACGGCGGCCTTCATCGACTCGTCCTTGACTTCGCCCGTCAGCAGGACCTTGCGGTCGTAGCTGTTGACGTTGACGTGGCCGTATTCGCCGGCCACCTTGGGCACCCGCACCTCGGCCTTGAGGGCGATCGCCTTGTCGTCGGCCTGGGCGCCCAGGGTGCGGCGGTCGGCCGTGGCGACGGCACCGGCGACGGCGCCGCCGACGATCACGCCGACGCAGCCGGGCAGGCTGGAGAGCAGGGCGGCGCACAGCAGGGCTTTCGCCAGGGGGCGCATCAGGGGGCCAGCTTTACTCATTCACATCTCCTCCGAACAGGGCGACGTCGATGCCGTCGCAAATGCAGTGTATGGTCACCAGGTGGACTTCCTGGATGCGCGCGGTGCGGGTGTGCGGTACGTTGATGTGCACGTCGGCGTCGGTGAGCATCTTGGCCAGGGCGCCGCCGTCCTTGCCGGTCAGCGCCACGACGCGCATTTCGCGCTCGAGCGCGGCCTCGACCGCGGCCACCACGTTGCCCGAGTTGCCGGACGTGGAAATGGCCAGCAGCACGTCGCCGGCCTGGCCGAAGGCTTGCACCTGCTTGGAGAAGATCTCGCGGTAGCTGTAGTCGTTGCCGACCGCCGTCATGATCGAGGTGTCGGTGGTCAGCGCCAGCGCCGGCAGCGGAAAGCGCTCGCGCTCGAAGCGGCCGACCAGTTCGGCCGCGAAGTGCTGGCAGTCGGCGGCCGAGCCGCCATTGCCGCACGCCAGGATTTTGTTGCCGTTTGACAAGGCCCCGAACATCAGTTCGATGGCTTCCGAAATCGGCTGGGCCAGGGCGGCAGCCGATTGAATCTTCAATTCGGCGCTTTCGTGGAAGTGGGCGAGGATGCGTTGATTATTCATAGTCTGGGGATTATAGTGCAGGCGCAAGTGAACCCGGGCAAGCGCGTTTAAAAATGCTTACAAAGTAACAGCGCCCGGGCTGGGGCGGCTCAGAGCTTGAGACTTTCTCTGGTGCGATGAGCGGGCAGGATCGACATACTCTCAAGCTCTCAGCCCTCGATCACGCCGCACAGCCAGTCGAACTGCTCGCCGTCGACGGCCACCACGTCGAAGCGGCAGGCCGGCGGCGCCGCGAAGCGCTGCAGGTAGGTCTGGGCGGCGCGCACCAGGCGCCGCTGCTTGGCAGCGCCGATGCTGGCCGCCGCTCCGCCATGGGTGGCGGCGGCGCGCTGGCGCACTTCGATGAACACCAGGGTCTCGCCGTCCCGCATGATGAGATCGATCTCGCCGCCGCGGCAGCGGAAATTGCTCTCCACTGGCACCAGGCCGCGCCGTCCTAGGTGGGCCAACGCCTTCCGCTCCCACAGCTGGCCGCTGCGCTGCTTGGCGGACAGGCGCAGCGGCCACATGCTAGTGGGCCGGGGCGATCAGCACGAAGCGGCCGTCCTGCACCGTCACCTGGGGCTCGCTGCGCTCGAAGCTGGCCGCGCCCGTGTCCCAGCCCACGCGCAGGCGCCCGGTGACGCCGTCGAGCGTGAAGCGGGTGCCCGGGTGCAGCGCGGTCTCGCGCGCCACCCGGAAGGCGTCGATGCCGAGCGCGTACAGGCGCTCCAGGTCCAGCGTCTGCTGGCCGCCGCTGGCGCGCGGGTAGACCATCACGGCGCTGTCGTCGGGCTGGACTTCCCAGGGCTGGTCGAGCAGGCGCACGCCGTCGAGCTCGGCGAGCGCTTCGGCATGGTCCGCGCCCGGATTGGCGGTCGAGGTGCCGTAGATGGCGATCGCGCTGGCGCTGCCGAGCGTGGCGCGGACCTGGCGCAACTGGCCGGCGTCCACCGCGGCCAGCAGCACCTCGGGCGGC
>DIZW01000048.1 GCA_002428015.1 Oxalobacteraceae bacterium UBA6018
CAGCTTCAAGATGCGCTTTATCGACGTCTAAGGGGGCAACACACGAAACGGAATTTTACACACGCTAAGCCATTTTGTTCGCTGCAGCCCGTCAGCCCCAGCCAGCTTTCGCACGTTCACGTTTGACTACTTTCAGTACGGGGCCTACGCGCAATACCCAGGAATTTATATCCGGAATGGCAGTACGAAATTATTAGCAGCGTCCGAAACCATTTAGCTTACTTTCGGACGCCATCAATCCGTGAGTACGAACCCGTCCGGTTTCGTACTCAATCGAAGGGATGCATCTAACCCATTGTTTTAAAAAGAGAGCCAAATTTTCTGGGCTTTGAGCGTAGACTCCCAGTACGGTATTTTTGCTCAAGTCGAGTAGCCTGCCGATCTGGCGGTAGGATTGCTCTCCACGGCCAACCGCTGCCGCAGCCGAGGCACCGTCCAGTCGACGAAGCTGCGCACCCGAGAAGAGAGCAACCGGGAGTGGGGGTAGACGACCTGGACCGGAATCGGCGCCGGCTCGAAATCCTGCAAGACCCGCTGAAGCGACCCGGCGGCAAGCGCCTCGCGCACCTGGTAGTCGAGGAAGACGCCGCAACCCAAGCCTTTGACGCAGGCGTCAAAGGCGATGTCGATCTGGTTGGTGGCCAGGATGCCCTTGATCGGCACCCGGGTCGTTTTGCGATCGCTGCCGCCGTCCGAGAACTCCCATTCCGATCCAGGCACCACGCCCAGAAACTGCAAGCAGCGGTGCTGGGCCAGATCCGTTGGCCGATCCGGCGCGCCTGCACGTCGCAGGTAGTCTGGGCTGGCGCAGATGACACGGCTGGTCGTACCCAGAGGCACCGCAACCAGGGAGGAATCGCGCAAATGGCCAATGCGAATCGCCGCATCCATGCCTTCGTCGAGCAGGTCCACCACCCGGTCGAACAGCATCAGTTCGGCATGGACCGCCGGGTAGGCGGCGAGAAAATCGATAACGACTGGCCCGACGTGCAGTCGCCCGAACATCACCGGGGCGGTGATCGCCAGCTTACCCGCCGGCTTCACCTGTCGCGCCGACAGGGCGCTCTCCGCCTCCTCAACCTCTGCCAGGACGCGGCGGCAGCGCTCAAAATACTCTCGTCCCTCGTCGGTCAGGGCGATGCGGCGCGTCGTCCGGTTCAGCAGCCGCGTTCCCAGCGCCCCTTCGAGCGTCGCTAGCGAGCGCACGACCGAAGTGAGCGAGGTATCGAGGACGCCAGCAGCGGCCGTCAGGCTGCCCGCCTCAACGATGCGCACGAAAATCTCCATCGCCCGCAGTTTGTCCATGCCGCCGATATTACACCGAATATCGGCGCAGTCTACGCAGTATTAGTCTATTTGTTATGCCATACGCAGAGGTTAGTATTACCCCATCGGCCGCGCCTGTTGTGCGCGCCACCTTCGATCCGGGAGATCCGCATGCCTCGACGCTTCGCTCAACTGACCTTCACGGACAGTGTGAAAGCGGCGCAGGCCCACTACGGAACGCGCTCGCACAACGAACGCTACGAGGCCAGCGAGGCAACCAATGCGGAGCTCGGCGCGCGCGAGAGCGAATTCATCGCGGCACGCGATAGTTTCTACTTGGCGACGGTGAACGAAACCGGTTGGCCATATGTCCAGCATCGCGGCGGCAACCCCGGTTTCCTCAAGGTGCTCGACGCGAATACGCTGGCTTTCGCCGATTTACGCGGCAACCTGCAATACCAGAGCGTCGGCAACCTCGGGGGTGACGATCGCGTCTGCCTGATTCTCGTCGATTACCCGCAACGTCGTCGCTTGAAGCTGCTCGGCCACGCGCGGATTATCGACCTCGCCGAAGTCGGCGAGCGGGCGCCGGCCCTGCTCAGCCAACTGCAAATCGACGACGCCGACGCCACGGTCGAACGGGTGCTGCTGATTGAGGTCGAGGCTTTCGACTGGAACTGCGCCCGGCACATCACGCCGCGCTTCAGCGAGCGCGAGATGCAGGACGTGATTGACCCTTTGCGCCAGCGCATTGCCGTGCTCGAAGCGCGGCTGCGCCAGCTCGGCTGCGAGCCGCCGTAGGGCGGACGCAGGCATGAAAACCCGTAGTCTCATTCACCAAGCAAGGAGAAAACAATGAAGCTGTACGATCTGGAATTGTCGGGCAATTGTTACAAGGTTCGCCTGTTCGCCGCCCTGGCGCGCATTCCGCTGGATATCACGGCTGTCGATTTTCTCGGCGGCGCGCACAAGCGGCCACCGCTGATCGAGCTCAACCCATGGGGTGAGATTCCCATTCTGGTCGACGGCGAGGTTATGCTGCGCGATTCCCAGGCCATCCTCGTCTATCTCGCTACCAAATACGCCGGCGAAACGTGGTTCCCCCGCGACGCGGCCGGCATGGCGGAGGTCATGCAGTGGCTGTCGACGACGGCCAACGAGGTTCAGAACGGGCCGGCGGCGGCGCGCCTAGTGGACAAGTTCGGCTACGCCATCGACAAGGCCGACACTCTAAAGCGCTCGGCGCGTATCCTGCCCCTGATCGAAGCGCACCTCGCCGGACACCGGTGGATTGCGCTGGAGCGCCCAACCATCGCCGATTGCGCCCTCTTCCCCTACGTCGCCCTAGCGCCGGAAGGCGGCGTCTCGCTCTCGGACTACCCCAACACCCGGCAGTGGCTGGACCGAATCAAAGCGCTGCCGCACTTCCTCGCCATGCCCGGCGTTTAGGCCGGTTTCTTGCAGAACAGGCGGCCTGGCGCAGCCATCGCGCCGGGCGCCATCAGGATGGCAAGGGCCATGCTTTCAAGCGACCGGCGAGTTCGTGTACGTAGGACCAAGAATTCCGCCACTTCCACTTTTCGCACGTTCACGTTTGACTATTTCCAATATCCGTACACTTATGGAGAGCAGTTGAACATCTCCGCGAACATGGCGAGGCGCCCGCCATCAGTGACTTTGCTCACCTCTCGCCACTTGGCTGGAAACACATCAATTTGACAGGAGATTATCACTGGGATGCAGAGCAATCATTTGGACTCAATCAGTTTCGGCCGCTGCGGGTCAGCACTAATGATGAGCGTTTAGCGGCTTAGCGTGCGTAAAATTCCGTTTCGTGTCTTGTCCCCTCTAATACCAAGATCCAGCGCTGGCCGCCGCCATCACGGTTGAATGATCGATGTCACCCGGCGCCGCGTTCGCTCGCGCAGCGAACATTCACGCAAGGTATCGGCC
>DIZW01000044.1:0-78627 GCA_002428015.1 Oxalobacteraceae bacterium UBA6018
GCGCCGGCGATGGCCACGCTGGCCGTGGCGCCGTCGGACGCAGGTGCCGCCGGGGCGGACGTCTGCACCGGCGCCGCCTTGTTCAGGCTGGCCACGAGGGCCAGCATGTCCACCACCGGCGTGCTGGCGGCCGCCTCGGCCGCTGCCGCGGCATCGTGATCGGGGGCGTCGCCCTGGGCGCCGGCGCTCTTGTCCGCCTTGTCGGCCTTGGCATCGGCCGGCTTGGCGGCGTTGGCCGCAGCCGGCGCGGCCTTGGCGTCGGCGGGCGCGACCTCCTTCTCGGGCGCGGCCTCGTTCGGGCGCGCGTTCTGCGCCGGCGGCGGTGGGGCGGGCGGCGCCGGCGGCGCCTGGCGCTGCACCTCGCGCGCAAGCGTCTGGCTGAACTGGCCCGCGTCGGCGCCGCCGCCCTGGCGCACCGGCGCCGGGCCGGCGCTGGCGCCGGAAATCTGGATGGGGAGAGTGGGAGTCTGCATCATGATGTCGCTCGTGGTGGGGTCTGGCGTTCGTCGTCGTTGCTAGCGTTTGTAGTAGGCCTGGCGTGCCGCGTGTTCGTCCATCTGTTTCTGGTCGCGCTTGTTCTCCTGGCGCAGCAGCTCGGCGGCGGCGCGGTCGTTGAGCGTCTTGTACGACAGGCGCTTGCGCTCGCTCGCCTGCCACGCCGCCTTCTCCACGCCGCTCTTGTGCTGCGCGTGCTTGAGCACTTCGCGCTGGCCGTTGATGGCGTTATCGAGCTTGCCGATGAAGGCCACGAAATTCTGGTACGCCGACGGCGTGATGCCGGCCACCTGCGCCGCCTCGAGCTTGCGTCCGTAGTCGTCGCGGTAGCCGAGCAGCATGGTCAGCTTCTGCTCGGCCTCGTCGACCGCCTTGAGCGCCGTCCCGAGCCGCTTGGCGGCGTCGTCGGAGGCGCGCTGGGCCAGCGCGATGAGGGTGTCGAGTGCGGATTGGTTGGCCATGATGATCCATTATAGGAGCGGCCAGCGCGGCCCGATCAGTGGAATAGAGAGGTAAGTTGGGCCAAGCTCTCGTGCATGCCGACCTTGTCGCTGATTTCCTGGCACAGGAAGGCTTCGATGCGCTCGTTGAGCGCGATGGCCTGGTCCAGCACCGGATCGCTGCCCGGCGCGTAGGCTCCCACGCTGATCAGGTCGCGCGAGCGCTCGTAGCGCGAGTACAGCTGCTTGAGGCGGCGCGCGGCCTGCTGGTGGGGCGCGCTGGTGATCGAGTGCATGGCGCGGCTGATCGACTGCTCGATGTCGATGGCCGGATAGTGGCCGGCCTCGGCCAGGCGCCGGTTGAGCACGAAGTGGCCGTCCAGGATGGCGCGCGCGGCGTCGGCGATCGGGTCCTGCTGGTCGTCGCCCTCGGTCAGCACGGTGTAGAAGGCGGTGATCGAGCCGCCGCCTTCGAGCCCGTTGCCGGCCCGTTCCACCAGCACCGGCAGCTTGGCGAACACCGACGGCGGATAGCCCTTGGTGGCGGGCGGCTCGCCGATGGCCAGGGCAATCTCGCGCTGGGCCATGGCGTAGCGGGTGAGCGAGTCCATGATCAGCAGGACGTTCTTGCCCTGGTCGCGGAAATGCTCGGCGATGGCGGTGGCGTAGGCCGCGCCCTGCAGGCGCATCAGGGGCGGGGTATCGGCCGGCGCGGCCACCACCACCGAGCGCGCCAGGCCCTCCTTGCCGAGGATCTGCTCGATGAATTCCTTGACCTCGCGTCCGCGCTCGCCGATCAGGCCGACCACGATCACGTCGGCGGTGGTGTAGCGCGCCATCATCCCCAGCAGCACCGACTTGCCGACCCCGGAGCCGGCGAACAGGCCGAGGCGCTGGCCGCGCCCGACGGTGAGCATGGCGTTAATCACGCGCACGCCCACGTCGAGCGTCTCGACGATGGGCGCGCGCTCGAGCGGATTGGCCGGGCGCACGTTGATCGGGGCGCTGTCGTCGGTGTGCAGGGGGCCGAGGTTGTCGAGCGGGCGTCCGGCGCCGTCGAGCACGCGCCCGAGCAGCTTGGCGCCGACCGGCAGGTGGCGCGCGCGGTCGCTGGGGCGGCGCCGTGGATGGGACACCGTGCCCGGGCGCGGCACCTGGATTTCGACCGGGAACACGCGGGTGCCCGGCACGATGCCCTCGACGTCGCTTTGCGGCATCAGGAACAGGCGGTCGCCGTCGAAGCCGACCACCTCGGCCTCGACCCGCGCGCCGTTGGGCATGGGGATGGTGCAGGCCGCGCCGACGGCCAGGCGCAGGCCCACGCATTCCATCACCAGCCCGGCCACGCGCGTGACCCGGCCCGACACCTGCAGCGGCTCGACGAAGCCGAGCAGGGCGTCGCAGTCGCGCAGATAGGCCTTCCAGCGCGCGGTGTGGCGGTCCATGTTCAAAGGCCCACGGCTAGTGGTCCAGCCATTCGAGGTTCTTGCCCAGGGCCTGGGCCAAGCGCTGCCAGCGCGAGGCCGCCTGGGCGTCGATCTGGTTGCTCGGGGTGTCGATCTTGCAGCCGCCGCGGGCGATGGTGGTGTCGTCCACGATGCGCCAGCCGCTGGCCTCGAGCTCCTCGCCGATGGCGTTCCTGACCAGTTCGGCGTCGGCCGGGTTGAGCTGGATCTGGGCCGGCTGCTGCATCACGGGCAGGTAGCCGATGGCTTCGCGCACCACCGGCAGGATCAGTTCGGGCTTGACGTCGAGGGCGATGCGCAGCATGCCGCGCGCCAGGTGCAGGGCCAGCTCGAGCACGTCGTTGGCGATGGTCTCGTCGGCCGCGGCCACGGCGTCGCCGAAGGTGGCCGCCAGCGTGCGCAGGTGCACCAGCTCGGCGGCGGCGTCGGCGCGCCCGAGTGCCAGGCCGTCGGCGTAACCGGCGTCCTGGCCGGCCGCGTAGCCTTCCTGGCGTGCCTGCTCGCGGATCGCGGCGAGCATCTCCTCGCTCGGCGGCGCGACCGGCGGCGGGCGCTTGGCCACCACGCTGGGACGCTCGTCGCCGAACGAATTCATCTCCCAGCGCTGGTAGGCGCTCTGCAGCTCCTTGGGCGTATCAGACAAACGAATCCTCCCCTTTGCCGCCCAGGACGATCTGGCCTTCGTCGGACAGGCGGCGCACGATCTGCAGGATCTGCTTCTGCTGCGACTCGACCTCGGACAGGCGCACCGGTCCCTTCGATTCGAGGTCCTCGCGCATCATCTCGCCGGCGCGCGCGCTCATGTTCTTGAAGATCTTCTCGCGCAGGTCCTGGGAGGCGCCCTTGAGCGCGATGATCAGCATCTCGGACTGCACCTCGCGCAGCAGCAGCTGGATGCCGCGGTCGTCGATGTCGATGATGTTATCGAACACGAACATCTCGTCCATGATCTTCTGCGCCATGTCGTTGTCGTAGTTCTTGATGTTGTCCATGACCGAGCCTTCCTGCTCGCCGCTCATGAAGTTGAGGATCTCGGCGGCCGCGCGCACCCCGCCCAGCGAGGACTTCTTGATGTTCTCGTTGCCCGACAGGAGCTTGGTGAGCACGTCGTTCAGTTCGCGCAGCGCGGCCGGCTGCACCCCGTCCAGGGTGGCGATGCGCAGGACCACGTCGTTGCGCAGGCGGTCGCTGAAATTGCCCAGGATTTCGCAGGCCTGGTCGCGCTCGAGGTGGACCAGGATGGTGGCGATGATCTGGGGGTGCTCGTTGCGGATCAGCTCGGCCACGGAGGAGGCGTCCATCCACTTTAGGCTCTCGATGCCGGAGGCGTCCTTGCCGCCCAGGATGCGCGAGAGCAGCACCGAGGCCTTGTCGTCGCCCAGCGCCTTGGTCAGCACCTGGCGGATGTACTCGTCCGAGTCCAGGCCCACGGTGGAATTGAGCTCGGTCTGCTGGCGGAACGAGTCGAGCACCGTGACCACCTGCTCGTGCTGCACGCTCTTCATGGTGGCCATCGCCGCGCCCAGCTTGAGCACCTCGCGCGGGCCGAGAAAACGCATCACCTCGGCCGCCTCGGACTCGCCGATGGCCAGCATCAGGATCGCCGCCTTGTGGATTCCATTATCATTCATTTGCGCCTACCCATGCTTTGACCACGTTTGCCACGACCCGCGGGTCTTCCTTGGCCAGGTTCTTGGCCATCTGCAGATTCTCGCGGTAGCCCTGCGCCTGGTGCGCCTCCATCTCCTCGAGCTGGCTGCGGGCGATCACGGCCTGCTCGTCCTCCTCGGGGGTGGTCTCGCGCACCGCCGGCGGCGGCACCTCGGCGATTTCGTCGAGCTTGCGGAAGATCGGACGCAGCATCGGGCGCAGGATGCGGAAGAACAGGTAGGACAGCACGATCGCCGCCACCAGGAACTTGGCGATCTCCTTGGCCATGGCGATGTTGGCCGGGTCGCGCCACCACGGCACCGCGGCGGCCGGCTCGAGCGGCTTGTCGACCCCGTCGAAGGGCGCGTTGGTCACGTTGAGCGAGTCGCCGCGTTCCTTCGAGTAGCCCATCGCCTCCTTGACCAGGTCGTTGATCTGAGCCACCTCGGCGGCGGTGAGGGCCTTGATGGTGACCTTGCCGCTCTTGGGGTCGACGATGCGGCGGTAGTTGACCAGCACCCCCACCGTCAGGCGCTTGATGCCACCCATCGGCTTCTGCTCGTAGCGCACGGTCTTGTCGACCTCGAAATTGGTGGTGGCGTCCTTGCGGCTGCTGCCGCCGGCGCCGCCCTGGGGCGCCGGCGCCGGGGTGCCGCTGATGGGGGCGGTGGCCGCGCCCGGCGGCTGGTTCGACAGCGCGCCCGGGACCCCGGCCGCGGCCGGGGCCGGGTTGCCGGCCTCGGAGCTCTGCTGGCTGCGGATGGCCTGGGGGTTGGGCGGCGAATTGGGCTTGTACATCTCGGCCGCCTCGTCGACCTGGGCGAAGTCGACGTCGGCGGTAGCCTCGGCGCGCACGTTGCCCGGGCCCACCAGCGGCGTGATCAGGGACTCGACCTGCTTGACGATGCTCTGCTGGAGCTGCATCACGTACTTGAGCTGGTTCGGGTCGAGCTGCTTGGCGCCGGCCTGGCGGCTGGTGTCGGACAGCAGGTTGCCGTTCTGGTCGACCACCGTCACGTTCGCCGCCGGCAGTTCCGGCACGCTCGAAGCGACCAGGTGCACGATGGCGCTGACCTGGGACTGGTCCAGGGTGCGCCCGGTCTGCAGGTTCAGCAGCACCGAGGCGGTCGGCAGCTGCTGCTCGCGCACGAACACGGACGGCTTGGGCAGGGCCAGATGCACGCGCGCCGAGCTCACCGCCGACAGCGACTCGACCGAGCGCGCCAGCTCGCCTTCGAGCGAGCGCTGGTAATTGACCTGCTCGTGGAACTGGGACACGCCCAGCTTCTGGTTCTCCATCAGCTCGAAGCCGACGTTGCCGCCCTTGGGCAGGCCCTGGGCGGCCAGCTTCAGGCGCGCGTCGTGGACCTGCTCGGCCGGCACCAGGATGGCGCCGCCGCCCTCGGAGAACTTGTGCGGGATGCCCATCTGCTCGAGCGAGGCGGTGATGGCGCCGCCGTCGCGGTCGCTGACGTTGGCGAACAGGACGCGGTACTCGGGCTGCTGGCTCCACATCCACACGGCCGCCATGATCGCCAGCACGATCGCGATGCCCACGCCGAGCGTGAAATTGCGGCCCAGCGGCGTCTGGAAGAAGGTGGGCGGCGGCCCGGGTGGAGTGTCGACGAATTCGTCCGCTGCTGCCATGGTGATGGTTATCCGGGCGAGGCGCCCAACTTGGTCGGTGGTGTTCCCAGCCAAAACGCGGCATGGGGCTTAAGCACAATTATGCTGGCCGGGGCCAGCTTTCAAAGGGCGGAACAGAGCGCGCTTTCGCGTCCTGCTCCGGCCGAAAACTGGCGCGGCCGGTGCTATTGTGACAGCCTGACTTCATTGGAAACCTAGTACACCCTGGCGCGGCGAATCACCGCGCGCTGCGCGCCTTGCCCCACGGCCGCGCTGCGCGGACGGCATCGCCGCCCGCCATGGTTGTTCCAGGTTCCCGCTTGTGGCTATTGTACTCGCGTGGCGGCGCCGTGGATGGGTCCGGCGCCGGGCCACACCAAGGAGAAACAACATGAATATTGGTGGCATCGACAGCAGCCGCATCGAGGCGATGATGGCCCAGCTCAAGGCGGCGGCCAGCAAGCCGGCCGGGGCCGCGCCCGTGGGCGGCGCCGCCGGCGCGGCGCCGGCGGCCAAGGTCGACTTCGCGGACGCGCTGAAAAGCTCGCTCGGCGAGGTCAGCGATTCCCAGAACAAGGCCGACGCGATGGGCAAGGCGTTCGCCTCGGGCGACGATTCGGTGAACCTGTCGGACGTGATGATCTCGATGCAGAAGGCGAACATCGGCTTCCAGGCCACTGTGCAGGTGCGCAACAAGCTGGTGTCGGCCTACCACGAGATCATGAACATGCAGGTGTAAGCCGGCCGCGCGGGGCGGCGCACGCGCGCCGCGCCGGTCAGCCCAGGCCGGCGGTGCGGGCGTTGCGCTCGCGCTCGAGCTTGGTGATGTAGCGTTGCACGTTGGCCAGGTTGGCGCGCGAGATGTCCACGAACTCGCAGCCCAGGCGGCGGTTGGTCTTGCTGTTCAAGAGCGTCATGTCGAGCGAATTGCGGATCTGCAAATTCGTCGTCACCGTGCCGATTTCCGGCAACTCGATCTTCACCCCCTCGTACTTGCTGCCGATGGTGTCGCCCAGCAGCAGCTTGTTGTCAAGGATGGCGATGCCGCCGCAGCTGATGTCGGCCAGCGGGAACACGTTGCTGCCGCCGCCCAGTTCGAGCGGGAGCGGGATCACGGCGCGCACGGGATTGCTGACCGGGGTCGGCATGCGGTAGTACTCGCGCCGCTGCAGGCGGATCAGGCTGTCCGGCACGGCCATCTGGAACGCCGGGTTGTTCTGGTAGGTCACGGCGGTCACGGCGTCGGTGGCGAACAGGATGCGGATCTTGTCGAGCGTGGTTTCGAACGAGATGCGCTTGGCGGCCAGGATGCGCCGGTTCTGATCCTGGTTGATCGAGCAGTCCAGCACCAGGGTGCCGCGCTCGGCGTCGACGTCCAGGATCGAGGTCACGCAGACGTCGGCCTCGCCGTGCACCAGCATGCGGATCAGCTGCTTCTTGTCGCCGATGTTGCGCAGCAGGGCGATGATCTCGCGGCGCGCGCTGACTTCGTAATCGTGCCAGTTTTGCAATTCCGCGTCGTAGAGTGATTGCATCGGAGTCAGCCGCTTTTCAAGGAGTGTCGGGTGGCGCGATCAGGCCGGCCGTGTCGGGCGGGGCAGGCAGGGGCGCGCCGTTTTTTTGCCCGGATTCAATATGATATAGCCACGCCAGCAGTTCCGCAATCGCGCGGTACAGGGCGGGCGGGATTTGGCGGTCCAGGTCCACGTCCATCAAGAGGGCCACCAGCTCCTTCGATTCGTGCACGAACACCCCGGCCTCGCGGGCGCGCAGCATGATCTGCTCGGCCACCAGCCCCTTGCCCTTGGCCACCACCTTGGGCGCGGCGTCGCCGTCGCGGTAGGCCAGCGCGACCGCGCTCGGCTGCCTGCGCGGCGGCGCGCGCTCACTCATCGCCGGCCGTGCCGATGGTCAGCGACGACAGCGCCAGCCCGGCCGCCTCCATCGAGGAGGACAGCGCGCCGGCGTGGGCGCGCAGCAGGGCGCCGCTGTCGCTGGAACCGGTCTCGACCTGGATGTGCAGCTGGCCGCCGCTGAGCACCACGGTGGCGGCGACCTCGCCCAGCAGCGGAAAGCGCATGCGCACCCCGCTGCGCCAGGGCGGCTCGCCCTGCTGCTGGCCCGGGCGCGCCTGCCCGCGCGGCGCGTCCTTCGACACCTCCCAGCGCATCGGCTGGCCGGGCCAGCTCTGGCCCTCCCACACCACCCGGCCCTGTTCCTGGGTGTTGAGCTGGAAATTGATGAATTCGGCGCTGTGGCGGTCGATGGCGGGCTGGGACGGCTGGCCCGCGCCCGCCGCCTGGGACGGCTGGGACGGCGCGGCGCCGTCGGCCAGTTTCTGCATCTGCATCTGCGGTTCGCGCGCCAGCGCGGCCAGCGGCCGGTTGCCGGCCGACCATTCGGCCACGTGGGACTCGTAGAACAGGCCGCTTTCGGCCAGCGACTGGCGCAGCGCGGCGGCCATCTCGTGCGGGGCCGCGGCCGGGCTGGCCACCAGCGGGGCCGGCGCCACCAGGGCGCTCGGGGTCTTGGCGCCGGCCGCGGTCAGGACGCTGGCGAGGGCGCGCGCGGTGTCGCTCAGCGTGGCCGGGGTGCTCTTGGGATCGAAGGGGGGCAGCTGCTCGGCCGGCACCAGCGGGGCCTGGGCCAGCAGCGCGGCGCCGTGCGAGAGCGCGCGGGTGGCGCCGGGCAGGGCCGACGGGGTCGCCTGGGCCGCCTGCGCGCTCGCGCCCTGGGCCATCGCGTGCGGGACGGCTTGCTGGGCCGCTTCGGGGGACTGGGCCGCGCCTGGCGCCGGCGCGCCCGCGCCCGTTGGCCGGCCGGCGTCCAGGTACACCAGCGGTTCGGCGCGCGCGCCAGGAGCGGGCGACCCGTCGGCGGGGGGCGCGCCGGCTTCGGCGTAGGCCAGCGCCGGCGCGGGACCGCCCTGGGTGGCGATCTGGAAGGTGGGGCGCGGGGTGAGCGCGACCAGGGTCAGGGGGATCTGGTGGCCGACCTCGGTGCCGGGCGGCAGCAGCATGCGCGCGGGGGTGTCGGCCACCTTGACCAGGAAGCTGCCGTCGGCCAGCCTGGCCAGCACCTCGCCCTTGATCTGCTTGCCGAGCGAGCCGGCCAGGGCCCGCGCCAGACCTTCCTGGCGCGCGTCGGCGACGCCTTCCAGCCTGGCCAGGCCTTCGACGCGCGCGACCGGGGCCAGACCGATGTCAGCGCGCGGCAACATGACGCAGGCGCCGCTTAACTGCCGTAGGCGCGCGCCAGACGGCGCTCGGCGCCGGCGTTGTGCAGCAGCGCGGACAGCTTGGCCATCCACGGCATGGTCAGGTCGCGGATCTTGCGGTCGTCGTCGAGCATCTTGCGGATCGCCTCGACCTTGCGCGCGCGGCTCTCGCCGGCCAGGGCCAGCGGCGCCTCGCTTTCCTTGAGCGTGCGCACGTGGGCCGCGCACTGGCGCTCCAGCAGCGCCAGGCGTTCCCACTCGCCCGCGGTGGCCGCGGCCAGCATCTGTTCGGTCAGGACCACCATGGCTTCGTAGGTCGATACGACTTGTTGACTGTTCATCATGATGCTCACGCGCTCGCCAAAGTGGGGGTAGTTGGTTTGCCGGGGGCTGCGCCGGTGGCGGCGGGCGTGCCGCCGATGGCGTTCCAGGCGCCGCGCAGCTCGGTGAGCAGACGCTGCACTTCCTCCAGGATGTCGACCTGGTTCTTCAGGTTGGCCTGCAGCAGGCGCGCGCCCATGTATTCGTAGAGCGCGTCGAGCCCCTCGGCGATCTCGCCGCCGGCCTTCTTGTCGAGCGCGGCGCGCAGGCCGCTGTCGATGATCATGATGGCCTTGGAGATGGCGGCGCCTTTCTCGGCGATCTTGCCGGCCTTCATGTGCATGATGGCCGTGGTCACCGACACCAGCGCGCCGTCGAACAACATCACGATCAGCTTGTGCGGACTGGCCGAGGTGACGCCGGTTTCGATGCCGACCTTGGCGTAGGCATTGACACCGCTTTGCATGGACCCAAACATATCTTAGTCTCCTAGGTAAATCTTCACGATCCTGGGGGGAATCGTTTTATCCGGTTTGTTTCGCCATGGCGGCAAACTGCTGGGTCAGGAAGGACTGGGTGGCGCTCATGCTGCCAATTGCCGTATCCAACGCAGTGTACTGGGCACGATAACGCTTTTCAATATCCGCCAGGCGCAGGTTGAAATCGTCCTCTTGTTTCTGGACATCCTTGATGCTGGCGTTGAGGCCATTGGTCTTCCCGCTGATCAGCCCTTTGCTGCCGAGGAAGGAGTCGGCCAGGTTGTTGAGCTGGTAGGCGTAGCCTTGCGAGAAGCCCACGGTGCCGCGGTCGCCCGTGGCGCCGCCGGTCACCGACACCTTGAGGCCGTCGGCGGGCGAGCCGACCGCGCCGGTGAGCACCTGGCCGGAGCCTGTGGCGGGCTGGCCGGCCAGGGTGCCGGCGATGTCGACGCCGTCGACCGAGGTGGCCGCGCCGAAGATATCGGAGACCGCGGTGCCCGTCTCGCTGGAAATGGCGACCTTGGACACCGAGCCGTATTGCACCGACGCGACCGCCAGCTTGCCGTCGGTCCCGATGCTGGCGTTGACCGACAACCCCTGGCCGGAAAAGCCGCTGGCGCCGTTGATGGCCGACTGGATCAGGGTGGCCAGCTGGGGCGCGGTGTAGGTGCCGGCGGCCAGCGAGATGGTGGCGGTGCGGGCCGGCGTGGCCGGGTCGGTCTGGTTCAGGGTGACGGCCCACTGGGTGCCGGCGGCGATCACGGTCGAGGCGCCGATGGCCGCGTCGCTGGTGACCGTGCCCTGGGTGGCCAGGGTCGTCACGTGCAGGGCGTAGTCGCCCGGCTGGGTGCTGGAGGTCGAGCTGGTGAAGCTGACCAGGCTGTCCGAGGCCTTGCCGACCGCGGCGAACAGGCCGGCGATATCGGAGAGATTGCTGTCCATGGCCTTTTGCAGCTTGGACGCATCGAGCGACAAGGTGCCGTCTTTCTGGAACGCGATGCCGACCGAGGACAGGGTGGTCAGGTTGCCGGTCAAGCCGGTCACGCCCTGGGTCAACTGCTTGCGCAGCTGGGCCTGCAGGGTCTGCACGGTCGAGTCGCCCAGCAGCGGCCCGCCTTTCTTGTTGTCGGCGTCGTAGCTGCTGACATCCTTGATCGCCTTGTTCAGGTCGTTGTAGGCCTTGACGAAGGCGTTCACGCCGGACTTGACGGCGGAGGTGTCCTGCGCAATGTGCAGCGACGCCTTGCCGACCGATCCGATGGTCAGGGTCACGCCCTGGATCGCGTCGGCCACGCTGTTCGTTTCGCTGGTGACGGGGATGCCGTTGACGTTGAGCAGCGTGCTCTGGGCGGCGCTGTTCTGCTTGAGGTTCTGCGTCCCGGCCGGGTCGTAGGCCAGCAGCGCCTCGAGGTCGGCGTCGGCGGCGCCCCCGCCGGTGCCGCTGAGCGAGATCTTCATCGACGAGGCGGCGCCGGTCTTGGTCGAGGTCAGCACCAGGTGGTTGGGGGTGGCGCTGCCGTCCGAGACGATGGTGGCGGTCACGCCCAGGTTGGCCTTGTTGATGGCGTCGCGGATGCCCTGCATCGAATTGTTGGTGCTGTCGATGACGACGCTGCCGCTGATCTGGTTGGCGTCCTGGGCGAAGCTGGCCCCGGTGTAGCTGCCGCCGGTGCCGGCGGTCAGGCCGGCGGCGCCGGGATTGGTGCCGCCGATGGTGATCGGGCTGGCCGACTTCGAACTCAAGGTGACGCCGCTGGTGGTGGTGACGCTGGAGCCGGCGTTGGCGGCGCTGGTGCCCAGGCCGCCGTTGACGCTGCCGGTCACGCTTTCGGCGATGGTCAGGTTGGCGCCGTCGGTGGCGCTGAACTGCAGGGTGCCGGCGGCGGCGCTGCCGGTGAAGGTGATGCCGGCCGCGGCCAGGGCCGCCGTGGTGCTGTTGGAGCCGGCCAGTTCGGCGTCGATCGAGGCGGCGGTGACGCCCGCGCCGGCCGCCACGCCGGTGGCCTGGGCGGCGATCTGGACTCCGCCCACGGTGAGCGCGTAGGTGCCGGCGGCGCTGGTGTCGACGTTGCCGAAGCTGGTGGCGCCGGCGCTGCCGAACAGGGTGGCGGCGCTGGTGGTCGGCTGGGCGGTGGCGGTCACGCCCGAGGTGGCGTTTTGCGCGTTGATCGCCTCGGCCAGGGCCTTGGCGCTGCGGGTGGTCGAGTCGGTCGTGATGGCGGTGCCGTTGATGGTCAGCGAGCCGTTGCTGATGCCGGCCGTGGTGACGCTGGCGGCCAGCGCGCTGCCGCTCATGCCGTAGGAGCCGCCCGAGACGGTGCCGAGCTGGAACGAGATCGTGGTGCTGACGCCCAGGCCGATCGCGCTCGTGCTCGAGGCGCGTCCGCTCGAGGCCAGGGTCTGTCCCTGCGCCATCTGGGTCACGTCGATGCTGTAGATGCCGGCCACCGCCTTGCTGGTGGCGCTGCCGACCAGCACGTCGGTATTGCTTGACTGGGCAGCGTTGGACTGGAAGCTCGATACCGAGGTCAGGCCGGCCAGGGCGCTTTGGAACGATCCGACCGCGCCGCTCACGCTACCCAGGGCGCTGACCTTGGCCTTGTAGCTGCCGATCTTGGTTTCCATGGTCTGGAGAGGCGCGGCCTCGACCGCCATCAGCTTCGTGACGATGCCGTTGACGTCCAGGTTAGATCCGATGCCAGGTGATGAGATACCCACTTTTTTCTCCTACGAAAACGACAGTATGCTTGATTATCGGCCGAATCAAACAGGACTTGAGAAGGGCTTTTATGGGCTACTTCCGGCGGCCTGATTTAAACGTGGAAAGATTACTTGAAGTGTAGCAATGAGACGGAAGGGAGGGCGCACGTCAGGCAGCGTGTGCTCGCGCGGTGGGAAAACGCGGACGCGGAGATCCGGCCGGCACGTTGCGTGAACGTGTCAGTGGTGAAAAGCCTGGCGCAGGGTGCGCGCGGCGCGGCGGCCGGCTCAGGCGGTCTGCTTGATCAGCAAGCCTTTGACGGTATCGAGGGCCTTCGAGATCTCCAGCGCTTCCGGGGTGGGGATCTGGCGGATCACTTCCTTGGTCTTCTGGTCGACCACCTTGACGATGGTGCGGTGGGTGTCGCTATCGACCGAGAACACCAGGTCCTGGGACAGCGCCTGCATCGACTTGTTGATGTTGTCGACGGCCTGCTTGAGCTGGTCCGGGGTCGGAACCGCGGCGGCCTTCTCGACCGGGGCGGCGCTGTCGGCATGGGTGGCGGGCGCGCGCGAGCGCGGCTGGACGGGCGCCGCGTCGGGGGCGCGCTCGGCGCTCTTGGCGGTGGGGGAGCCGATCGGCTGAATGCTCATGATGCTTCCTTTATGCAAAATCCCCGGCTGAAAAATTCAGCCGGGGAACCGGGACTTGCGCTAAGTTGTGAGGCGCTTAGCGCGAGCTCGATTAGCCGCGCAGCAGGGCCAGCACGCCGTTCGGCAGCGAGTTGGCCTGTGCCAGGATGGCGGTACCGGCTTGCTGCAGGATCTGGCCGCGGGTCAGGTTCGCGGTTTCCGACGCGAAGTCCGTATCCTGGATGCGGCTACGTGCGGCCGACAGGTTTTCCGAGGTGGTCTGCAGGTTGCTGATGGTCGAAGCGAAGCGGTTCTGGACAGCACCGAGCGAAGCGCGGTTGTTGTTGATGCTGGTCAGTGCGGCGTCGATCGTCGACAGCGCTTTGTTGGCGCCGGCGGTGGTGCTGATGTCGATCCCGGACACGGCGTTCAGGTTCGAACCGACCGATGCGCTGGTCAGGAAGCTGGTGCCGGTGTCGGTGCTGACGGTGAAGCCGTTGGCCGAATCGAAGGAGACCTGGCCGCCAACCACTGCGGTGTCGCCGGCGGCGCCGGTGGCGCCGAAGGTCACGGCGGTGGCGGTGTCGGCACCCTTGATGGTGGCGCCGGTCAGGCCTGCGGCGGCTGCGCCCAGATTGCCGACTTTGATGTCGTCACCGGTGCTGTTGCTCAGAACCAAGTTGCCGGCCTTGTCGGAGGTGGCCGTGATGCCGGTCGTGCCGCTTTGCGAGTTGACCGCCTGGGCGACGGAAGCGAGGTCGCTGGTGCTCGAAATCGTGGCCGAGATCGTCACCGGGCTGGCGGCGGCGTTCGAGCCCACCAGCTGGAACGACACGGCGCCCACTTGGGCGACACCCGAGATGGTGGCGGTGGCGGTGGCGGTGGCGGTGACGCCCGTGGTCGCCGAGGAACCGTTGATCGACGCGGCGACGGCTTTGGCCGAGGTGCCGGCCGCCAGTACGCCGGTGGAGGCGCTGGTGCCGTTGCCGGCGACGGTCAGGGTCTGGGCGGCGAAGCCGTTGGGCGAGGTGGCGGTGAAGTCGAGGCTGGCGGTTGCCGCGGTCGCTGAGCTCAGGCCGGTGCCGGTCTGGCTGGTGACGGTGTTGTTGCCGATGTCGGTAGCCTTGGCCGAGCTGATGCCGACCGAGATGGTCTGGTTGGCGTTGGCGCCGACCTGGAACTGGGCGTTGGTCAGGGTGCCGTCGAGCACGTTCTGGCCGTTGAACTGGGTGGTGTTGGCCACGCGGTTCAGTTCCTGGGTCAGTTGCAGCGTTTCACCCTGGAGCGAAGCGCGGTCGGAGGTCGAATTGGAGCCGTTGGCCGACTGCACTGCCAGTTCACGCACACGCTGGAGCAGGTCGCCGGCCGTTTGCAGGCCACCCTCAGCCGTTTGCGCCAGCGAGATGCCGTCGTTGGCGTTACGCACTGCCTGGTTCAAGCCGCGGATCTGCGACGTGAAGCGCTCGGAAATCGCCAGGCCGGCGGCGTCGTCTTTCGCGCTGTTAATGCGCAGACCGGACGACAGACGCTGCAGGGAAGTCGCCAGCGAACCTTGAGAAACGTTCAGGTTGCGTTGCGAGTTCAGCGAGGCGATGTTGGTGTTGATATTTGCAGTCATGTTGTTTCTCCAAACTTGTATTTCGGGGTGGGCTGCGTGCCGCAGTTAACCTTGGTCTGCCTCGCTGTTCCGAGACAATCAAACCGCAGTTGAATCAGGTAACGGAGCTTGCCCCAGAAAGTTGATGGTAGAAAACAGAGTTTATTTTCGGTTTATACGCTCAAGCTCACCCCCGATGCCCCGCTTAAACGACAGGAAAAAACGGAACTTGAGGGTGAAAATAATTTTTTTTAGGCGGCGCGCAAGGGCCCGGAAAACGGGAATTGCTGCCAAAACGATCACGCTTTGGCGCGGCCAGGGCGAATGCGGCGGGCGTTTTCGGCGCTTGGCGGGGGCAGGCAAGGCTGGCGCGGCGCGCCGGCAAGGCGCCGGCACATGCAGGGCGACGGCAAAATGAGGGGAGAGCGGGAGAACTGCGGCAGAACTGCGGCAGAACTGCGGTACCACTGCGGGGGAACGATGGCAGGATCGCGGCAGCACCGCGGGGAGTGACGGCAGCGCTGCGCTGTGGCGGCGGAAGGCGGCACGGGGCGGCGGCGAACGGCGCTGGCCGCGCCACTGGCTTACTCGGCGATCACGACCCGGTTCTTGCCGCTCTGCTTGGCCTGGTACATGGCGTGGTCGGCGCGCTTGATCAGCGCGGCCTGGTCCTCGTTGGGCACGCGCAGCGCCACCCCGGCCGAGAAGGTGATGAGGAGCTTCTCATTGTCGTGCAGGAAGAAATGCCGGGTCAGCTCGCGCTGCAGGCGGGTCATCGTTTGCGACGCGGCCTCGACCGTCGTCTCCGGCAGCAGGATCAGGAACTCCTCGCCGCCGAAGCGCGCGATCACGTCCATCGAGCGGATGGTGTCCTTGACAATCTTGACCAGGTGCTTGAGCGCGGCGTCGCCGGCCAGGTGGCCGTAGGTGTCGTTAAGGCGCTTGAAGTCGTCCAGGTCCAGCATGGCCACGCACAGCGGGGTGCCGCGCCGGTCCGAGCGGGCCGTCTCACGCTCGAACACGTCGTCCAGGCCGCGCCGGTTGAGGCTGCCGGTGAGCTGGTCTTCACGCACCAGCTCGCTCATATGCCGCAGCTTGGCCTCGAGCGCGTGGATGCGCTGCTCGGCTTCCTGCACTTCCTGGCGCGCCTCGATCATGCGGTCGCGCGTCCTGAGCGCCTCGGACTGCACGGTGCGGGTCTCGCGCAGCACCTCGTCGAGAATGCTGTTGAGTTCAATGATATTGTCGGCGTGGCTGATCTTCTCGGAAAAGCCGCCGATCTTCTCGTGGAAGTCGCCGGTGGTGGCCGCGACCGAGCTGAGGCGGTCGATGAAGGTCATCATCATGTTCTTGACGGTGAGCTTGACGTCCGACAGGCTGTGCTTGAGCTGGCTCTGCTTGTAGATCACTTCCTTCAGGCTGCGGGTGGCGTCCTCGAGCGCGCGCTGGTCGAGCGGGCCGGCGATGAGTTCCTGCACGGCGTCGATCTGGCCGCGCAGCCAGCTGTCGTCGTCGAGCAGCTCGCTGACGTTCTCCAGCAGCAGTTTGAACAGGCGCAGCAGCAACTCCTGCTGGGCGGCCACGTCGCCGCTCTTGATCTCGATCTGGTAGCACAGCTGTTTCAGGCGCAGCGCGATTTCGCCCAGCGCCTCCTCGGTGTGGGCGCTCTTGACGGCCACGCCGAGCGACTCGGCCTCGCCGGCCAGGGCGGGCGAAGGGCCCAGCAGCGCGGCCACGGCGAAGGTCAGGGTGCGGCTGAGCAGGTCGCGCAGCTGTTTCGACTCGGCCGCCTCGGTCATGGCGGCCAGCTCGATGCCGCCGCCCTTGCGCATATGTTTTTCCACCAGTTGCGACAGGCTGCGCGCGTAGCCGTCCCAGTCGCGCGCCTTGACGGCGCGGTTGAAGCGCCGGCCGAACTCGGCCAGGTCGCCCGGGGTATCGGACAGGCGGGTGGCGAAGTCGGTCAGCACGTGCTCGGCGCCGGCGCCGGCCTCGGGCGCGGATGCAGCCGCCGGCACGGGGGCGATGCCGGCGATCTCGTGATAGATCTCGCGGTAGGCTTCCGGGGTCGGGGCGATCCGGCGCGAGGCCAGGCGGCGGAAGGCTTCGCGCGCGATCTCGGCGGGGTTCAGGCCGCCGGGAGCGGGGACGGGCGGTTTGACGGGTGGGGTAGCCATGCTGGAACTTGCCTCGGTGGTCGCATTGATTATACGGATGATAACCGTGTTTGCATTATGCTACCGCCGGGATTAGGCGCCAAAATACCTCTTACTTCGAGGCATTAAACCATGGCTATTCGATCAGCTGGTTCTTGATGGCGTAGTGGGTCAGCTCGGCGCTGTTCTTGAGCTTCATCTTTACCAGCAGGCGCGCGCGGTACTCGCTGATGGTCTTGACCGACAGCGACAGCTCCTTGGCGATCATGCTGACCGTCTTGCCCGAGGCGATCATGGTCAGGGTCTGGTATTCGCGGTCCGACAGGGTGTCGTGCAGGGCCACGTCGTGGTCGGCGCCGACGGCCGCGGCCAGCTCCTGGGCCAGGGCCGCGCTCACGTATTTCTGCCCGGCGGCGACCTGGCGGATGGCGATCACGAGCTCCTTGGGCGCGCTCTGCTTGGTCAGGTAGCCGGCCGCGCCGGCCTTGAGCGAGCGGATCGCGTACTGGTCCTCGCGGTGCATGGACAGCATCAGCACGGCCGTTTCAGGGCGCTCCTTCTTGATCTGCTTGAGCACCTCGATGCCGCTGCGGTCGGGCATGGAAATGTCGAGCAGCATCACGTGCGGCTTGGCCTTGCGGAACAGCTTGATGGCGTCGAGGCCATTCTCGGCTTCGCCGGCGACGATGATGTCGGGCGAGTCGGACAGGATTTGCTTCAAGCCTTCACGCACGATGGCGTGGTCGTCGGCGATGAAGACGCGGATGGTGGCTTTGTCGGTCATGGCGAGAGCATAAGGGATGAGAGCTCAGTCCGCCAGGGCCGGACGCCGGGGCGCGTCCAGCCGGATGTCGATCGCGACCTCGGTGCCGCCGCCGTCGGCCGCGGCCAGGCGCATGACGCCGCCGAGCGCCTGGGCGCGTTCGTTCATGCCGCGCAGCCCGAACGAGCGGGGCTTGCGGCGGTCGGCCGGGGCGATGCCGGCGCCGTTGTCGGCGATCGACAGGCACAGGCGCTCGCCGTGGCGCTGCAGGCGCACCGTCACGCGGCTGGCACGGGCGTGCTTGGCGATATTGGTCAGCGCCTCCTGAAAGATACGGAACAGGGCGGTGGCGTGGTCCAGGCTCAGGTCGATCTCGCGTTCGCTGCTGAAGAAGGCGCAGGAAATGCCCGCCTGCTTCTCGAATTCGCCGAGCTGCCATTCGAGGGCGGGCACGATGCCCAGGTCGAGCATGGGCGGGCGCAGGTCGAGCGAGATGCGGTGCACCGACTCGATGCTGCGGTCGACCAGGGCGTCCACGTAGGCGGCCTTGTCGGCCAGCTGCTGGTCCGGCGGCAGGCGCTTGACCAGCATGGCCAGCGCCATCTTGATGGCCGTCAGGTTGCCGCCCAGGTCGTCGTGGATCTCGCGCGCGATGCGCGAGCGCTCCTGCTCCTTGACCTGCTCGATGTGGGCGGTGAGCTCGGCCAGGCGGGCGCGCGAGCGCAGCACTTCCTGCTGTTCGAGCTTGCTGGCGGTGATGTTGGTCATGATGCCGTCCCACTGCACGGCGCCGGCCAGGGCGCGCGGGGTCGAGCGCAGGTTGATCCACTTCAGGTCGTTCCACTCGGCGATGGCGATGCGGCCCTCCCAGTTCCAGCCGGCCAGTTCGGCGGCCGAGTCGGCCATCGATTCGAGATAGCTGGCGCGGTCCTCGGGCACGATGAGATCGAGGAAACGGGCCGGTTCGGCCTGCAGCTGGGCCGGGGTCAGGCCGAGCAGGGCGCCGCAGCCCTCGCTCAGGTAGGGAAAGGCGACGGCGCCGTCCGCGCGCAGCGTGAACTGGTACACCAGGCCCGGCGTGTTGCTGACGAACGCCTGCATGACGTCGGCGAGACTGGGTGGGACTGGACTCATGGTGTTTCGTCAGTGGAAATGATGTGAGGAATGATACGTGAAATGCGGCGCGCCCGACACAGCAATCGGCATGCACGCCACAGTGGCGGGCGGCGCGGCCCGCCGTCCCGGGCTTGTGAAAACGATACCGTCCGGCCAATCGCGGCCGGCCGCATCTTCAAAGGGACAGCGGCCCCCGCAAGCCGTTACAATACCCCGATGAATAAAGCCTTCGTGAAAGAACCGGACAACGACGACGACGACGCCGAAGCGCTGGCGCTCGCCCAGGCGATTCCGGCCGGATCGAAGAACTACATCACGCCGGCCGGCTACCAGCGCATCAAGGACGAGCTGCTGCAGCTGATCGACGTCGACCGGCCCGAGGTGGTGCGCATCGTGCACTGGGCCGCCTCGAACGGCGACCGCTCCGAGAACGGCGACTATATCTACGGCAAGAAGCGCCTGCGCGAGATCGACCGCCGCATCCGCTTCCTGACCAAGCGCATGGATTCGGCCGCCGTGGTCGACCCGAGCGTGCATTACGGTAACGACCAGATTTTCTTCGGCGCCACCGTCACCTACAGCAATTCGGCCGGCGAGGAGCACACCGTCACCATCGTCGGCATCGACGAGCTCGATCCGCTCAAGGGCAAGATCAGCTGGGTGTCGCCGGTGGCGCGCGCGCTGACCAAGTCCCGCGAGGGCGACCTGATTACCCTGCAGACCCCGCTGGGGCCCGAAGAACTCGCCGTGCTGAGCGTGAGCTATCCGCCGCCCGCCGAGGAATGATTTCCCATTCTTACTAGCGAGTTGTCGATGTCGATTGTCAATACCAGCCTGAACCACCAGTTGCGCGTGCCCCTGGCCGCGGAGATCCATTCGCGCCCGTCGCTGCGCCTGCTTGGCCCGGAAACCCTGACCCACCTGGCCGTGTACACCCGCGACGAGGTCCGCGTCGACGCCGATCACGGCCCGCTGCAGCACGCCCTGCTGGCCGCGCTGTGCCAGCATTTCGGGGTGTCCGGCCCGAGCGGCGACGCCCGGTATTTCTTCCACGATTTCGGCAACTTCCGCCTGCAGTGGGAAGCCCACACCGAGTTCGCCACCTACACCTTCGCCGAGCGCCACCAGCACAATCTGTCGCTCGACACGGCGTTCGACCTGGTGCCCCTGCGCCACGTGCCGCAGAAGTGGCTCGAAGCGCTCAACGGCAAGGTGATGGTGGCCACCCACGTGCTGTTGCAGCCCAGCCAGGAGAGCCTGCCGGAGATGCGCGCTGCTTTCGGCGGCAATCTGCTGGTCGGCACCGACAGCCAAAGCTTCGCGCGCGTGTGGACCGATTTCGCGATCGCCCCGGACGGCTTCGGACGGGTGGTGGTGCAGGACCTGGGCATGCAGTACCAGCAGGCCGGACGGCTGGTGCAGCGCGTGCTGGAGGTGGAAACCTACCGCATGATGGCGCTGCTGGGCTTGCCGCACGCGCAGCAGGCCGCGCCGGTGCTCAACGCGATCGAGGCGGAGCTGGCGCGCTTCTCGGCCGCCATGACCGATTCCACCGACGACCTGGCCTCGGCCGCGTCCAGCGACGAGCGCGACCTGCTGCACAAGATCACGGTGCTGGCGGCGCGCATGGAAAAGCTGGCGCTGGAGAACAGCTACCGCTTCGCCGCCTCCCAGGCCTACTACCGGCTGGTGCAGGCGCGCATCGAAGAACTGCGCGAGACCCGCATCGCCGGCGTGCCGACCATCCGTGAATTCATGGACCGGCGCCTGGCCCCGGCCATGAACACCTGCGAATCGATGGTGAGGCGCCAGCAGGCGCTGGCCGAGCGGATCGGCCGCACCAACGACTTGCTGCGCACCCGCGTGGGCATCGTGCAGGAGCAGCAGAACCGGCGCATCCTGGAGTCGCTCAACAAGCGCGCGGCCCAGCAGCTGCGCCTGCAGCAGGCGGTGGAGGGCTTGTCGGTGGTGGCGATTTCGTATTACTCGATCGGGCTGATCAGCTACGCGTCGAAGGCCTTGAAGATGACCGGCCTGCCGGTCAATCCCGAGATGGCCACCAGCGTGATGGTGCCGGTGGTGCTGGCGGTGGTCTGGCTGGGCCTGCGCCGCATGCACGACCACGTCACGCGCTAGCGCCGCGCCGGCCTTGGCGCCAGCGCGTGGGAGGCGGCGGTGGCCATGCCGGCCCAGATCGACGAGGCTTGCCGCGGCGCCTGCGACGGCTTCGACCGCTTGATCGGCATGGCCGCTTAGTGCGCGCTTCGTGTGCTTTAGGGGGAGTGCCGGGCCCGCGGGCGGGCCGGCGTCAGGTGCGTTCGCGCTCGACCCGGGTGACGCCGCTGACGCGCCGCAGGTTGCGGATCAGGTGGGCCAGGTGCACCCGGTCCTTGACCTGGATGGTGAAGCGCAGCTGGGTCATCACGTGTTCGTGGTCCTCGTCCATGCCGACGTAGGTGATGTTGGCGTCGGCCTCGCCGATCTCGGCGGCGACCCGCGCCAGGATGCCTTTTTCGTTGGTGATCAGCAGGCGGATGCGGCAGTCGAAGCGGCGGTTCAGTTCGGCGCCCCATTGCACGGCGATCCAGCGGTCCGGTTCCTTGCCGCGCAGGCGCTTGGCGCCCATACAGTCGCTGGTGTGGACGATCAAGCCCTGGTCCCGGCGCAGCTGGCCGATGATCTGGTCGCCCGGGATCGGCAGGCAGCACGGCGCCAGCTGCACCGACACGCCTTCGCTGCCGTAGATCGTCACCGGGTCCAGTTCGCTCGGCGCGTGATGCTGGTGCGACGGCAGGCTGGCCAGCTCGTCGTCGATCAGGCCGAAGATGTGGCGCGCCACCAGCGCGGCCATGCGCTTGCCCACGCCGATGTCGGCGTACAGCTCGTCCATCGACTTGGCCGAGCTTTCGTTGAGCAGCTTCTCGACCGCGGGCGCGGGCAGGTCGGGCTTGATGTTGAGCGCCACCAGCGCTTGGGCCAGCAGTTCGCGGCCCAGCTCGACGGACTCGTTCAGGTTGATGGTGCGCAGGTGGTGGCGGATGGCCGAGCGCGCCTTACCGGTACGCACGAAGGACAGCCAGGTCGGGCTCGGGCGGGACGCCGGATCGGTGACGATCTCGACGATGTCGCCGTTGCGCAGCTCGGTGCGCAGCGAGGCCGGCTCGTTGTTGATCTTGACCGACACGGTATGGTCGCCGATGCCGGTGTGGATGGTGTAGGCGAAGTCGAGCGCGGTGGCGCCGCGCGGCAGGGCGATGATCTTGGACTTGGGCGTGAACACGTAGACCGAGTCGGGGAACAGGTCGACCTTGACGTGCTCGAGGAACTCGGCCGAGTCACCGGTCTGCTGCTGGATGTCGAGCAGGGACTGCAGCCAGGCGTGGGTCTTCTGCTGCAGGTCCGACATGTTCGAGTCGCCGGTCTTGTACAGCCAGTGCGCGGCCACGCCGGACTCGGCGGTGCGGTGCATTTCCTGGGTGCGGATCTGGAACTCGACCGGCGTGCCGTAGGGGCCGATCAGGGTGGTGTGCAGCGACTGGTAGCCGTTGAGCTTGCGGATGGCGATGTAATCCTTGAACTTGCCGGGCATCGGCTTGTACAGGCTGTGCAGGGTGCCCAGGGCCACGTAACAGTTGGCGAAACTGTCAACCACGACCCGAAAGCCGTACACGTCGAGCACCTGGGAGAACGACAGGTGCTTGTTGCGCATCTTTTTGTAGATGCCGTACAGGGTCTTTTCGCGCCCGTAGACCTCGGCCTGCAGGCCGGCGATGGCCAGGGTGTTCTTGACCGATTCGAGGATCTTCTTGACCACTTCGCGGCGGTTGCCGCGCGCGGATTTGACGGCCTTGGACAGGGTGCGGTAGCGCAGCGGATACAGGTGGGCGAAGGACAGGTCCTGCAGTTCGCGGTAGATATTGTTCAGGCCCAGGCGGTGGGCGATGGGCACGTACACTTCCATCGTCTCGGCGGCGATGCGGCGCTTCTTGGCCGGCACCATGTGCTCGAGGGTGCGCATATTATGCAGGCGGTCGGCCAGCTTGATCAGGATGACCCGCACGTCGGACGCCATGGCCAGCAGCATCTTGCGGAAGTTTTCCGCCTGCGCCTCGATCTGGCTCTGGAATTCGATTTTTTCCAGCTTGGACAGGCCGTCCACCAGGGTGGCGACGGGCGCGCCGAAGCGTTCGATCAGCTCGTCTTTCTTGACGTCCTGGTCTTCCATGACGTCGTGCAGCAGGGCGGCCATGATGGCCTGGACGTCGAGCTTCCAGTCGGCGCAGATTTCGGCGACAGCGATCGGATGGGAGATGTAGGGTTCGCCGGACTTGCGGACTTGGCCCAGGTGCATCTCGTCGGAAAAACGATAGGCTTCCTTGACCTTTTTGAGTTCGGAGGGGCTGAGGTATTCGGCCAGCTTGGCGGTGAGCTGGCTGACCGAGGCAACCCCAGGCGCGACGGCGGGCGGCGCGCTGGCGGCGCCGTCCTGGGCCTTGGCCGCGGCGCGGGCGGCGCGCGGCTTCGGTGTGCCTGCGTGCGGCGTCTCTGGTGTCGTCAGGTTCATACGCGAAGTCAATCAGCCCCAGTGTGATGAAAGAATACCAGATTGGCGGATTGACACTGAGTCACGCAGGCAGTGGGCGGCACCAAGACGACTTACATCGGGACTTTTTTCAGCATTTCGATGCCGACCTTGCCGGCGGCGATCTCGCGCAGGGCGACCACGGTTGGCTTGTCCTTGGCGTCGACCTTAGGGGTGTGGCCCTGCAACAACTGACGTGCGCGATAGGTCGCGGCCAGGGTCAGCTGGAAACGGTTAGGGATGCTCTTCAAGCAATCTTCGATGGTAATGCGGGCCATGGTACTACTCCTAAAGGTGATGTGTGCCGTGTCACGACGGTTGCGCGTGGATACCCAATTGGGCAAATAGCGAGGCGTTGCGCGCAGCCTGCTGGGCAAATCGGCTGCGCGTCGCTCTGACGATCGCGCTCAGTTCGGACAAGGCGACGTTGAACTCTTCATTGATAATAGCATACTCGAACTCTGGGGCGTGAGCGATCTCGCCCCCGGCGGCCAGCAGGCGGCGGCTGATCACGTGGGGTTCGTCCTGGCCCCGTTTCTTCAGGCGATCCTCGAGCGCGGCGATGGAAGGCGGCAAAATGAAGATGCCTGCGGCCTGGGGAAACTGCTTGCGCACCTGGCGCGCGCCCTGCCAGTCGATCTCGAGCAGGATGTCGGTGCCGGACTTCATCTGCTCCTCGACCATCAGGCGCGAGGTGCCGTAGTAGTTGCCGTGCACTTCGGCCCATTCGAGGAATTCGCCGCGTTCGGCGCGCTCGACGAAATCGGCGGCGCTGGTGAAATGGTACTCGCGCCCGTCCTGCTCGCCCGGGCGCGGCGCCCGCGTGGTGGTCGAGATCGACAGCTTGATGCCAGCCTCGAGTGCGAGCAGGGCGTTGACCAGGGTCGATTTGCCGGCGCCGGACGGCGCGGCGACGACGAACAGGCTGCCTGAAAATCCGGTGATGGTCGACATGATCATTCCCTCAGCTATCAATCTGATCATTCCGGCGGCGCCGGAACGGGCTAAATTCTTACAACTGCGCAACGCCTCATTCTAACAAATAAGGGGGCATCCGGGGGAGATGCCGCCGGCTCCAGCGCCATGGCTCGGCGTGTCAATTTCGCCGCTGCCGAGTGCGATTCCACTAGAATGGGCGGCCGCGGGCGCAATTTCCCCACTGAGGCGCGGCAGGATCCGGCTTACCCATGGCCGGTAGCGAACACGTTTTATCTCACGAAGGAGCGCAGGATGGCGGAGCAAGGCAAGGACAAGCGGCAAGCGGCATCGGCGGATGGCCCGGAGAATCCGTCCCGGCGCCGCATTTTCCAGGCCGCCGGCGCGGCCGGCCTGGCCGCGAGCCTGCCGATGGCCGGGGCCACAGCCCACCCGGCCGCGACCCGCCCGGCCGCCGTGCCAAGCTCGCTGGACGCCAAGCTGCGCGCCAATATCAAGAACGTGGTGGTGATCTATCTGGAGAACCGCAGCTTTAACAATCTGTTCGCCGACTTTCCCGGCACCGCGTTTCCGCTGTCGGCCGTGACGCCAGCACACATGCTGCAGCGCGACCGCGACGGCAGCGTGCTATCGAGCCTGCCGGCGATCTGGGGCGGCATGGTGCCGGGCCGCCAAAGCCCGGGCGGGCGCGACTATCTGATCAAGGAAGCGGACATCGCCCACCTGCCCAACGCGCCGTTTCGCCTCGCCGACGCGGAGGGCGCGCCCTTGCCTGCCAGCCTGGTCACGCGCGACCTGTGCCATCGCTTCTACCAGAACCAGCAGCAGATCAATGGCGGCAAGAACGACGGTTTCGTCGCCTGGAGCGACGGCGGGGCGATGGCGATGGGACGCTACGGCGAGAGCGCGAGCCAGCTCGGCCTGTGGCAGCTCGCGCGCCAGTACACCCTGTGCGACAATTTCTTCATGGCGGCGTTTGGCGGATCGCACCTGAACCACCAGTTTCTGATCGCGGCGCGGCCCAACGAATACTTCAACGCCGCCCAGACCGCCGCGCGGCGCAATATCAGCGTGCTGAGCGATGGACCGGCCGGCGTGACGCTGAGCCTGGCGCCGGACTGTCCCGCCTCGGCCATGCTCGGCGGCCCGAAATACGTCAACGACGGCGCCATCACGCCGGACGGCTACGTCGTCAACGGCGGCGCGCCGGCCTATCAGCCCAGCTTTGTGCGCCCCGCCGCGGGCGGCGACGGCAGGTTCGCCGACCCGGACGACCCGGCCACGCTGCCGCCGCAGTCGTATGCGACGATCGGATCGCTGCTGAGCGAGAAGGGTGTCAGCTGGGCGTGGTACGGCGGCGCCTGGCAGGCGGCGCTCGACGCGCGCGGCGGCGGCGCCAAGCCGAATTTCCAGAGCCACCACCAGCCTTTCAACTTCTTCGCGCGTTACGCGCCGGGCAGCGCCGAGCGCGCGACCCATTTGCGCGACGGCGGCGTCGGCGAGAGCCCGATGTCGAACCATTTCCTGGCCGACGTCGTGGCCGGCACGCTGCCGGCGGTGTCGTTCTACAAGCCGCAGGGCAACCTGAACATGCATGCCGGTTATTCCGACGTGGAAAGCGGCGACCAGCACGTGTGCAATGTGATCGAGCACCTGCGCAAGTCGCCGCAGTGGAAGGGCATGCTGGTGGTGGTGGCGTTCGATGAGAACGGCGGCTGGTGGGACCATGTCGCGCCGCCCAAGGGCGACCGCTGGGGCCCCGGCACGCGGGTGCCTGCCATCGTGATATCGCCGTTCGCCAAGAAGGGGGCAGTCGACCATACGTTCTACGACACGACGTCGATCATCCGTTTCATTACCCGGCTGCACCAGCTGCCGGTGCTGGAAGGGGTGGCCCAGCGCAATGCCGCCTTCGCCGCGCGCGGCGCCGCGGCGCCGGGCGACCTGTGCGGCGCGCTCAGTTTCAGGCATAGCGCCTGAGGACTTGGGGTGGCGGGCCCCGGGCACGCCGCTGATGCTGCCGGCGCCGCTATCTAGGGGCCCGGCGTCGCGTCGCGTGGGCCGTCGGGACCTTACTCCAGGTTCTGCACCTGCTCGCGCATCTGCTCGATCAGCAGCTTCAATTCCATCGACGCGTCGGCCAGTTCCTTGACCGAGGCCTTGGCGCCGAGCGTGTTGGCTTCGCGGTTCAGTTCCTGCATCATGAAGTCGAGCCGTTTGCCGACCTGGCCGCCCTTCTTGAGGATGTGCCGGGTTTCGGTCAGGTGCGCCGTCAGACGCGACAGTTCTTCGGACACGTCGATGCGGATACCGTACAGGGTCACTTCCTGGCGGATGCGCTCGAAGGCTTCCTGGCGCGTCAGCGTGGATGGCGTGCCGTGGCCGGCCAGGCCGAGCGCATCCTGCATGCGTTCGATGGCCTTCTGCTGGAACTGGGCGATGACCTGGGGAATGAGGGGGGTGATGCGTTTGACGATCACGTCCATGGCGTCGATGCGCGCCACCAGCATCGCTTCGAGGGCCGCGCCTTCGCGCTTGCGGCTCTCGACGAAGGCGGCGACGGTCCTGGCGGTGAGGGCGGCCACGTCGGCCTGGAGCGACTCCTGGCCGACCTGGGCTTCCTCGATCACGCCGGGCCAGCGCAGCAGTTCGGCCACCGTCATCAGGGGCGCGGAGACGAAATGCTTGGTTACCTCGGCCTGCAGGCGGGCCAGGTCGGCCAGCAGCGCGGCGTTGAGCGCCTGGGAGGCGCCGGCCACCTTGCGCCCGAAACTCAGGCGCGCTTCGACCTTGCCCCGGGTGATCGCGGCCATAATGGCGGCGCGCAGTTCAGGCTCGAGGGCACGCAGGTCGTCGTTGATCCGAAACTGCAAGTCGAGAAAGCGTGAGTTGACGCTTTTGATCTCGATGGTGAGCGTACCCGCGGCGCTTTCGCTGGTGGCTACCGCGTAACCTGTCATGCTAGAAATGCTCAATGGAGTCCCCGGTTTTATCTTTTCTTTACAAAGCACTGATTTATCCACACAATCGCCGTGTTAAGCAAGGATCCCACATGGCTGCACAAAACAACGCTCCCTTGCCCGATGGGCTGGAAATTGCCGGATATCGCATTGTAAAGAAAATTGCGTCCGGCGGGTTCAGTATCGTATATCTGGCCTATGACGCCGACGGGAACGCGGTGGCGATCAAGGAATACCTGCCCAGCTCGCTTGCCTTGCGCCAGCCGGGCGAGCTGGTGCCGGTCATCGCGAAGACTAATTTGCCTGTTTTTCGGATTGGACTCAAGTGCTTTTTTGAAGAGGGCCGGGCGCTGGCGCGCATCTCCCATCCGAACGTCGTGCGCGTGCTGAACTTCTTCCGCGCCAACGAAACCGTGTATATGGTGATGGCCTACGAATCCGGGCACTCGTTGCAGGAACATATCGCGCGGCTGGGCGCCAAGGGAAGCCGGTTAAGCGAAGCGTTTATTCGCCAGATCTTTATCGGCGTGTGCGGCGGCTTGCGTGAAGTCCATGCCAATAAGTTACTGCACCTGGACCTAAAACCGGCAAATATCTATTTACGGACCGACGGCACGCCGATCGTGCTCGATTTCGGCGCCGCGCGCCAGACCTTCAATGCCGACGTGCCCAAGCTCACGCCGATGTACACGCCCGGCTTCGCGCCGTCCGAGCTGTATTCGAAGGCCTCGCCGCTGGGGCCGTGGTCGGATATCTACAGCATCGGCGCCTCGCTGTTCGCCTGCATGGCCGGCGCGCCGCCGCAGCCGGCCGACCAGCGCAAGATCGAGGACAAGATGCCGGGCTATTATGCGCGCCTGGAGGGCAGGTTTTCGTCCCAGCTGGTCCAGATGGTGGCCCGCTGCCTTGAACTCGATCCGCTGGCGCGCCCGCAAAGCCTGTTCGCGTTGCAAAAGGAATTGCTGGCGGCCGCGCCGCCGCCGTCCCAATCCGGCACGCTCGAGAAGCTCGGCGGGCAGTGGCGCGCGCTGGCCGGGCGCATCGGTGGATTCGGCCGCAAGAAGGCCGACAAGGAAACCTGACCAGGAGGCCGCATGCAATTTTCGGTGTATCAAGAGAGCCATATCGGCGGGCGCAAGGTCAACCAGGACCGCATGGGCTACAGCTTCACGCGCGACGCCTTGCTGCTGGTGCTGGCCGACGGCATGGGCGGGCATCTGCGTGGCGAGATGGCCGCCACCATCATGATGCAGACGCTCTCGACCATGTTCCAGCAGCAAGCCACGCCCTACGTGAAGAAGCCCGAGCGCTTTCTCGAAGACGCGTTCATGGCCGCCCACCACGAGATCCACCGCTACCGCGCCGCCAACAATCTGCCCGAAACGCCGCGCACCACCGTGGTGGCCTGCCTGGTCCAGCACAACACCGCGATCTGGGCCCATTGCGGCGACTCGCGCCTGTACTGGCTGCGCCAGGGCCAGGTGCTGGGGCGCACGCGCGACCATTCGCACATCGAACACCTGATCGACAAGGGGCTGGCAGATCCTGCCGAGCGCGCCACCCACCCGGACCGCAACAAGCTGTACAACTGCGTGGGCGCGTCCTCGCTGCCCAAGGTCGAGGTCTCGCGCCAGGCCAGCCTGCAGCCCGGCGACGTGCTGATGCTGTGCTCGGACGGACTGTGGTCGATGATCGCCGACGAGGACATCGTGCGGCGCCTGTCGACCCAGACCATCGTGCGGGCAGTGCCGGACATGGTCGCCTCCGCCACCGCGCTGGCCGGCGACAAAAGCGACAACACCACGGCGCTGGCGATCATGTGGCAAGGCAGCGACGACGGCGACGCGCCGATCACGGTGACGGCCAGCATGGACAACGTCATTTCCACGATGATGCTGCCGGAGGACCTGGTGAGCACGTCGGTGCAGCGCACGCTGGACACGGAAGTGCCGGCCGATGCCGACGCCTTCGACGAGGACGAGATCGAAAAGGCGATCGCCGAGATTCGCGGCGCCATCGAAAAATCGTCGCAGGTATTAAAGTAGCGTTTTCACAGCTGCATTTTCAGCTGAGCGTTTCGACACTAGGGAAGCACTGATTTATTNNNGGTATGACTGCGGTTTGCGCCTTGCAGCGTACATTTTTCCCTTGGCCAATTTCATCCGCCAGAATTAAATCAGTGCTTCCCTAGCGTTTCGACGGTGGCGTCACTACACTGGCGCTCCTCATTCAACCAATCCAATCCATCAAGGCCCACCATGACATTTGAACTGCGCCCGAGCGGGCGCGCGGTCGACCAGCTGCGCGACATTATCCTGACCCGCCAATACACCAAGCATGCGGAAGGATCGGTGCTGATCGAATGCGGCGACACCAAGGTCATTTGCACGGCGAGTATCGAGGACAAGGTGCCGGGTTTTCTCAAGGGCAAAGGGCAGGGCTGGCTCACGGCCGAATACGGCATGTTGCCGCGCTCGACGCACACCCGCATGGACCGCGAAGCGGCACGCGGCAAGCAGTCCGGGCGCACCCAGGAGATCCAGCGCCTGATCGGCCGTTCGCTGCGCGCCGCCTTCGACCTGCAGGCTTTCGGCGAACGCACCCTGCACCTCGATTGCGACGTGATCCAGGCCGACGGCGGCACCCGCACCGCCTCGATCACCGGCGCGATGGTGGCCGCCTACGACGCGTTCTCGCAACTGGTGGCGCGCGGCGCGATCGGCGCGGTGCCGGTGAAAAGCTTCGTCGCGGCGATCTCGGTCGGGGTGTACCAGGGCATGCCCGTTTTGGACCTGGATTACGTGGAGGACTCGGGCTGCGACACCGACATGAACGTCGTCATGACCGACGCCGGCCACTTCATCGAAGTGCAGGGCACGGCAGAGGGTGTGGCCTTCGACCGCGCCGGCATGAACCGTTTACTCGACCTGGCCCAGGGCGGCATCGGCGACCTCATCAAGCTGCAAAAGAAGGCGCTGGGGCTGGCTGCCTAGGGCATATAGCGCGTTTGCTTGGCTACTCAGCTATCGGACTATCCGGCGGTCTGGCTGCTCGGCTAATCAACTGCGGTAATGCGCTTTTCGATGCGACGGTCGGGTACCAGCCACATGACGGCCACACTGACGTAGACGGCGAAGCCAAGCCATGCGTGCACGACTGACAGCGCGATGCCCACTAGATAGAGCGCCATCGACAGCAAGCCCTTGGTGTCGACGGTGCCGACGGCGTTGCGCAGTTGGGTATTGTGCTTGTCCTGGGTGAGGCAGCGCATCAGCACCGTGTAGGCCAGGCCGGCCATGAACAGCACGACCCCGTACACCGCGACCGGGATGCTGGAGAAATGATTTTCACCCATCCAGCCAGTCACAAACGGCACCAGCGACAGCCAGAACAGCAGGTGCAGGTTGGCCCACAACATGCCGCCGGTGACGTTCGTGACGGCGTGTAGCATGTGGTGGTGGTTGTTCCAGTAGATGCCGATGTACACGAAGCTGAGCAGATAGCTGAGAAACACTGGCCACAGCGGCGCGAGCGCGTTCAGGTCGGCCCCATGCGGTACTTTCAGTTCCAGCACCATGATGGTGATGATGATCGCAATGACGCCATCGCTGAAGGCTTCAAGCCTAGTCTTACCCATCAATCGTCCTTCCTGCGATTCATTCTATTAAACCGGTCAATTCCGCGAAAACGGTGGTTTCCTACCCCGCTTTCACCAAGCTGATTAAGTGGCCCAGTTGCTCTCTGGCCTCGGCGAACGTATCGATTGAGTTCGTCTTCCCCGAGTATTCAAATTGTCATTTGATCATATCATGCGGACTATGTCAGGGCGCGGACCGAGGCTGAATGATCGCGGTATCGACGCTACGATCAACGAAGCCCCGAAGTCTTTCTCACCGTGCGATCAGAACGTGTACACAAGGTTGGAGTAGATCAGCCGTACAAAGAGAATACTGGCGGCGCGCGCCAGGAAGACGCGGTACAGGGGGATCGAATTCGTGTGCCTTAGGTGTCCAATGCCTTGCAACCGAGCGGAGGGCGCGGGTGCAAGGTGGATAGTTGCGACGTTGAAGCGAGCATAAGCGAGGCCCTGGGGTCTACCGGACCGTTACGATCAGCATGCCTTTCAACGCCCTGCGTCGCGTATGGATAAGTACAGGTACGCAAGGCTTGAGTAGATCAGCCAGGCAAAGGGAATACTGGCGACAAATGCCAGAAAGTTTAATGGCGTGCCTTCGAAAACCGGCTTCGCCGCAGTTCCAATGTTCTGGGCAGGCGTTAGGCTTTGCAGCAGTGTATTCGGCCAGATGAGCGCGTTCGAGATCGATGCGAAATCATAGTTGTCGGCGACGAACGCCAACACGTTCAGTCCAAGCGTCGCCAACAATCCGGCGCCGATGGCGATGAGCAGGCGGGTTCGAAACGGCGGAACGCGCCGATCGGCGTGCTTAATCATGGTCTGGCATTGATGGCCGCTTTCAGGGGTGAGTTCTCGCTGGTGGCGAGGCCGCACAGCCTTGCCAGGCCGATGAGGTGTCGCTGCATTATTGCGTTCCTATTGGTCGTCGAGTTTATTGCTATGCTTAACTTTTTGATCATATCATGCCTGTGGCGGGCGTTTCTGCTGTACATGGCCCGTCCGGCGGCGTGCCTGTGGGCGGGGTAAAATACCGCCTTCGGCCGCAACCTTCCACCTCTCGCCATGACTCAACGCCTCGTCCTCGCCTCCAACAATGCTGGCAAACTGAAGGAATTCAGTGAAATCCTTGGGCCGATCGGCTTCGCTTTGCATGCGCAGGGTGAATTCGACGTGCCGGAAGCGGAGGAACCGCACGCGACCTTCGTCGAGAACGCGCTGGAAAAGGCGCGTCATGCGTCGCGCCTGACCGGCTTGCCGGCGCTGGCCGACGATTCGGGCGTGTGCGTGAACGCGCTCGGCGGCGCGCCGGGCGTATGGTCGGCGCGTTACGCGGGCGAGCCGAAATCGGATGCGCGCAATAACGAGAGAGTGATCGCCGATCTGGCGGAGCATGCCGATAAGTCGGCCTATTACTATTGCGTGCTGGTGTATGTGCGTCATGCCGACGATCCGCAGCCGGTCATCGCGGATGGCCGCTGGAACGGCGAAATCAGCGCGACAGCGCGCGGTACGGGCGGCTTTGGCTACGATCCGCATTTCTATCTGCCGCAACTGGGCAAGTGCGCGGCGGAGTTGTCGCCGGCCGAGAAGAACGCGCTGTCGCACCGCGGCCAGGCCTTGCGCGCGCTGGTCGAGAAGCTGCGATGATCCCGATTAAAGTCGTCACGGGCGAGCAGGCGCCGGCCCCGCGTTCGCCAGCGGCCAGTGCGCTGCAATACCTGCAGCCGGGTGCGCTGAACCTGACCGTGCTGCCACCCTTGTCCTTGTATATCCATTTTCCTTGGTGCGTGCGCAAGTGTCCGTATTGCGATTTCAATTCGCACGAGGCGCGCGGGGAACTGCCCGAAGAAGAATACCTGGCGGCCTTGCGCCTGGACCTGGAGCAGTCCTTGCCGCTGATCTGGGGCCGCAAGATCTATACGGTCTTCATCGGCGGCGGCACGCCGAGCCTGATGTCGGCCAAGGGAATGGACCGGCTGATGTCGGACCTGCGCACCTTGCTGCCGCTCGATCTCGACGCGGAGATCACGATGGAAGCCAATCCCGGGACCTTCGAGGCGGAGAAGTTCAAGGCGTATCGGGAGAGCGGCGTGAACCGCCTGTCGATTGGCATCCAGAGCTTCAATCCGGCGCACCTGAAGGCGCTGGGGCGCATTCACGACGGCGACGAGGCGCGCCGCGCGGTGGAGATCGCGCAGGCCAATTTCGATAACTTCAATCTCGACCTGATGTACGCGCTGCCCTCGCAGACGCTGGCGCAGGCGCGCGAGGACTTGCGCACCGCGCTGTCGTTCGCGCCGCCGCACCTGTCGATGTACCACCTGACGATGGAGCCGAACACGCTGTTCGCCAAGCATCCACCAGCGCTGCCGGACGACGACGAGAGCGCCGACATGCAGGATATGATCGCCAGCGAAACGGCCGCCGCCGGCTTCGCGCATTACGAGGTGTCCGCCTATGCCCAGCCGGGCCGGCGCGCGCGCCACAACCTGAACTACTGGGAGTTCGGCGATTACCTCGGCATCGGCGCCGGTGCCCACTCGAAGATCTCGTTTCCGCACCGCGTGCTGCGCCAGGCCCGCTTCAAGCAGCCGAAGGCTTTCATGGAGGCGGCGCGCGCGGGCAACCCTGTGCAGGAGGAGCGCGAGCTGGCACGCGCCGACATGGGCTTCGAGTTCATGCTCAACACCCTGCGGCTGACGGGCGGCTTCGATCCCAACCTGTTTGGCGAACGCACCGGCCTTTCCATCAACGCCATCGAGCAGACCCTGAATGCGGCCGAGGCCAAGGGATTGCTGTACCGCGACCACAAGGTGATCCGCCCCACCGAACTGGGCCAGCGTTTTCTGAACGATTTGCAGGAAATGTTTTTAGCCTCCTAGAGAATTCGTCGTGTGAAAGGGGGGGCGTTGAAAGCCGTTTCGCCCGCCCGGTTTGATCGCATCGCTTGATCTCGCGGCCTGGGCCGCGCGCCTTGATTCCACAGCTTGATCTCGCAGCTTCACCGCCGTCCACCTACATGCTCCTTGGCGCGGCCAGCGCTTCGATCGTCCGCGCCAGGCCGGTGACGACGCGCGCCATGCTGGCGTAGTCGAGCTTGTCCGGCGTGTCCTGGGCGGTGTGGTAGTACGGGTAGCGCAGGAAGGCGGTGTCGGTGACCATGATGGCGGGGGTAGCCGTTGCGGTTGTAGGCCGTGTGGTCCGACAGGGTGACGCCTTCGACGTAGGCCGGCGCCGCCATCCCCTCTGCCGGAAAGTCCGACGCCGCGCGAAACGCCGCCAGCGTGTTGCGCACCAGCGCCGCCGCTTCCAAGGTGCCGGCGAAGGCGATGAAGTTGCCGGTGCTCGGGTAGTGCTGCTCCAGCCCGGCCGGGTCGCGCTGGGTGCCGGGCACTGACACGTAGTAGCCAACGGCGTCGAGCATCAGCGCCGCTTCGACCGTTCGCCCGTGCGCGCGCAGTGCCGCCGCATGGCGCATGCTGCCCATGTCCTGGCCGAGGAAATAGGGCGGCTCCTCGTTGACGAAAAATACGAACATGAGCGCCGTGCCGCGGCTCAGGCGCACCGTCTTGAGCAGGCGCGCCAGTTCCAGCACGGCCGCGGCGCCGCTGCCGTTGTCGTCCGCGCCGGGCGAGCCGCGCGCCGAGTCGTAGTGCGCGCCGACGATGAACAGCCGCTCGGGCGGATCGGTGCGGCCGGGGTTGCTGACGCTCGCTTCGATATTGCGCACCTGATGCCCGGCGGCCTGGTATTGCTGGCGCCGCACCGCGTAGCCTTGTTCGGCGAGGGCGGCTTCGATGTAGCGTGCCGCGTGCTCGAGCGCCTGCGGCGTTTCGGTGTTGCGCTCGGCCGAGGCGATCTGGCGCACGTGGTGCTCCAGGCGCGCGGAGAGCCCAGGCAGCGGGGTTTGCGTGCCGGGCAGGGCGAGTATGGCGACCACGACGAGGATCACCGCCGTCACGGTCTTGTAGAGCACGGTAGGGCTGGCACGCATGAGAACCTCCTGCCTGATAGACAGAAGCCCCATCCGTGAAGTTCGCGCGGGCGCGTTGCGGGCGCGCAGATGAAAAAAGCCGCCCTGTGGTAGCGGCGGCTTTTCGAGAGCGCGGCAGGGGTTAGCGCTTGACCGTGACCGCCTTGCCGTCGTAGGCGAGCACGCGGTCGGTCTGGTCCAGCGTGGCCGAGGTCGATATGCCCGGCTTGATGAAGTGGACCTTGAACTGGCGCGTGGCGACCATGCCCTTGTAGTGCCCGTTGCGGGCGCCGATGATCAGCGTGCCGCGCTTGTCGTCGTAGCTCAGTGGAATGCGGGTGAACTCGCCGCGCAGGTAGCCCTTGGTCACGCCGTCGTCCTCATACAGGCTGAACTTGCCGTCGGCGCCGGTGTAGACGTTCAGCGTGAGCGGCGCGTCCGGATGCTCGTCGACGTATTGCGTCACCGGGCCCATCGGGATGATGGCGCCGGCCTTGACCAGCACCGGAATGCGCGCCGCCGGCGCCTTGATGGTGGCCGTGGTGCCGCCCTGGTACAGCGCGCCGCTGTCGAAGTCGTACCAGCTGGCGCCCTTGGGCAGGTAGACGCTGCGTTCGCGCGCGCCGTAGGCGGTCACCGGGGCGATCATCAGCGCGTGGCCGAACAGGTACTGGTCCTTGATGTCCTTGACCGCCTCGTCGTTCGGGAAGTCCATCACCAGACCGCGCATCATGGTGCCCGAGTCGTAGTAGATGTCGGCGGCGTTGGCGTATATGTAGGGCATCAGGCGGTAGCGCAGCTTGTCGTACCAGACCATCGAGTCGCGCATCTCCGAGCCCTCCGGCGCGATATTGTAGATCTCGCGCTTGACCACTTCGCCGTGCGAGCGGAACAGCGGGCTGAAGGCGCCGAACTGGAACCAGCGCAGGTTCAGTTCCTGCCATTCCTTGACGTCGGCCGGATTGGCCTTGGCCGCGCCGGTGTTGCGGTTCTCCTGGGCCGAGCCGACGTCGCCGAACTGGAAGCGCTGCTCCTGGGCGTAGCCGCCGATATCGTGGGTCCAGTTGGGAATGCCCGACATCGAGAAGCTGACGCCGGCCGAGATCTGGTCGTACAGGTTGTTCCAGCGGCTGGCGGTGTCGCCGCTCCAGACCGCCACGGCGTTGCGCTGGATGCCGGCGAAGCCCGAACGCGACAGGATGAATTGGCGGGTGTCCGGCTGGTCGCGGTTCAAACCGTCGATCAGGGCCTCGGTGTGCAGCAGGCTGTAGCTGTTGTAGGTGACTTCGCCGGGGCCGTACACGGTGGGGCCGATCAGCAGCTTGAAGTCGGCCGGGCGGCTGTTCGATTGCACGTCCGGTTCGCTGTTATCCATCCACCAGGCGTCGAAACCGAGATCGACCAGCTTCGATTTGAGCTGGCGGTAGTAGATGTCGCGCGCTTCCTTGGTGTAGGGGTCGTAGTGGCTGTTCTTGTAGCCGGCGCCGACCCAGTCGAGGGCGCCGTTTTCCACGTTCTTGGTCCACATATGGCCCTTGGACGCGAACTCCTTGTAGTTGTCGGTATTCGAATAGAACTTGCCCCAGATCGAAATCATGACATGCGCGTGGGCCTTGTGGATTTCGTCGACCATCGCCTGCGGGTCGGGGAAGCGGGCCTTGTCGAAGTCGTGGGTGCCCCAGCCGTTCTCCGGCCAGTAGAACCAGTCCTGGACGATGTTGTCGAGCGGCCAGCCGCGCTGGCGGTATTCGCGCAATGCGCCCAGGATCTGGTCCTGGGTTTCATAGCGCTGGCGCGACTGCCAGAAGCCGTAGGCCCATTTCGGCATCATCGGCGCCTGGCCGGTGAGGTGGCGGTAGCCGGCGATGACCTGGTCCATGCTGGCGCCGTCGATCACGTAGTAGTTGATGCTCTGGGCGATATCGGACGACAGGGTCAGCGAGTGGCGCTCGGCCTCGGGCAGCGGGTCGTTGTGGGTGATGGCGACCATGCCGCCGCTCGGCTTCCATTCCAGGTGCAGCTTGACCGGCTGGTTCTTCGCGAACTTGACCTCGAAGTTGTGATACCACGGGTTCCAGCCCTGGCGCCACACGTCCATCACCTGTTTGCCGTCCACGCTCAGGGTGGCGTAATCGGAGGCGTACAGCTGCATCTTGTGCACGCCCGGCTTGTCCGAGCTGAGGGTGGCGTCCCACACCACCTTGACGTCCTTGAGGTTTTTCAGGCTGCCCAGTTGCGCCGGCCAGTTCTCGGCCACGTCCTTGAGGTATTGGTAGGCGATGTCGGTTTCGTGGCGGGTCAATACCAGTTTGCCGCCGACGTAATAGCGCGCGGTCAGCCCGCCCGGCTTGCCGTCGGCGTCGACCACTTTCAGGTCGCGCACCATGGGCCCGTAGGGCTTGGGGTCGCCGAAGCGGGAGATCGAATTGTTATCCCACAGCAGGCCGTAGTTCTTGTCCGAGACCACGAACGGCACCGCCACTTCCATGTTGTGCTGGGCCAGCAGCACGTCCTCGCCGTTCAGGTTCATCTGGCCGTTCTGGTGCTGGCCCAGGCCGTAAAAGGCGTCCTTGGTGCCGGCGTTGAAGCCTTCCTTGATCGCCAGGAAGGGCTTGCCGTCGAGCTGGATCGGCGCCAGGCTTTCCGCGTACTGGGTCAGGAAGGGTTTGCCGCTGGCGTTGGCGAACTGCAGCCGGCCGTCCTTGAGCGAGACGGTGGCGGCGATATGGCCGGCCTTGAGGGTGACGGCGTCGCCTTTGGCCGCCAGCGTGAAGGCGCAGGCGCAGGGTGCGGCCACCGTCATCAGCGATGGGGTCAAGGCCTTGCCGGCCTGGTCGAGTTTGACGACGTGGATAATATGGTCGTTCATGACCTCGAGCCGCACTTCCTTGGCGGCGCCCTGGTCGGGGTGGACGACGACGCCGGTGGCGGTCTTGTCGAAGCTGCCCGCCATGGCGTGGCTGGATACCAGCAGCGCCAGGCAGGAGGCGGTGGTGATCGTTGGTTTGAATCTCATTGTGTCATCTCCAGAGTGAATGCGGCGGCGCTGTCGTGCTGCCTTGGTGCTGCCGTAGTGTCGCTTATTGCCGCGTTTTTGCCGCCTTATTGTCGCCTTAGTGCCGGGTTCCCATGCGGACTTTCAGGACCACCGGATTGCCGGTCAGGTTCGGGCCGGAATCGGTCTCGTCGCCGTTCCAGTTGCGTTGCATGATCCATTTGCGGGCGGCGTCGAAATAGCCTTCCTCGACCCGCCCGTACATGGACTGCTTGCCGCCGTTGGCGCCGGCGGCGCCGATGCGCACGCGCGCGTGCTGGCCGACGATGATGAATTCGTTCTCGCCGGTCTGGGCGATCGCCACGCCGCCGTTGGGGTGCTCGGTGCCGGGCGGCTCTACCTTGGCGCCAAAAGAAATGGCCGCCCGAGGGCGACCAAAGAAGGGAATGAGACGGCCACGCCCAAGCGTGGCCCAAAGACGCCTCCCGCGGCCCGGGAATTGCAGACCGCGAGAGGCAGGCGCCATTAGAAGACGTAACGCACTTGCGCGCTGTAGCGTGGACCGGACACGAACCAGGCGCGGCCTTTCATGCCGATGTGCTGCTCCATCAACTGGCGGAACTTGGCGTCGTTGATGTTCTGCGCTTCCAGGCCGAGCGTCAGGTTCTCGCTGAGCTTGTAGAAGACCGACGCGTCCAGCTGGCCGTAGGAATCAGCCCAGGTCGGCAGACCCCAGGCCACGTTCGTCTGGCCGTAGGTCGAGCTGGCCGGGTTGGTGTCGGTGCCGTCGCCGCCCTGGGTGCCGTTGACGTTCACGTTCTGCAGGCTCTTGGAGCGCCAGTTGTAGGCCAGGCGCGCCGAGATCGGGCCCTTGTCATACATCAGCGCCAGGTTGTACGCGTTCTTCGACAGGTTCTGCAGCGGCAGGTTGCCGAAGCTTTGGCCGTTGGTGTCGCAGCCGTTCAGGCCGAGATTCAGGTTTTCCGCGTTACCGGCACCCGAGCAGTAAGGCTGGTAGACCGGCTTGTACAGCTCGCGCTTGCTGTCGACGTAGGTGTAGTTGGCCTGCACGCCGAAGCCCGACATCCAGCCTGGCAGCTTGTCGAAGTACTGCTGGTAGGCCAGCTCGACGCCGCGGGCATGGCCCTTGGCACCGTTGACCGGACCGGTGACGGTGAAGTCGTGCATGGCACCGGTCACGTCAGGCAGCGCGTAGGTGTACGTCTGGTTGATGACGATGTCCTTGAGCTGCTTGTTGAACACGGCCATGGTGACCGAGCTGCCAGGGGCGAAATACCATTCGGCCGTCAGGTCGAGCTGGCGCGAGGTGGTCGGCTTGAGCATCGGGTTGCCGGCCGCGTTACCGGTCAGGTTGACGTGGTTGACCGTCAGCACGTGGGTGGCCGTGTTGTTGGTCGTGTCCGCCGTTTCCGACAGCGAGGTATAACCTTGCATGTCGGAGAAGTCAGGACGCGACAGGGCGCCGGCGTAGGCGAAGCGGAACTGCAGCTTCTCGCTGGCCTTCATGCGCAGGTTCAAGCTAGGCAGCACGTTGCCGTAGGAGTTGTTGTAGTCCTGCGCCTGGGCGAACGCCGGAATGTTCGGGATGGCCGGGCCGGTCTGGGTGTAGCCGGCCGGGATGCTGATTTGCGGCTTGAACACGGTGTAGCCGAACGCGGTCGAATCGGTCTTCACGTAGCGCACGCCGACGTTGCCGTCGACCGGGAAGGCCAGGTCGTCGAAGCCGAAGCGCAGCTGGGTGTAGAAGGCCTTGGTCTTCTCCGACTGCTGGTTCAGGCCCGAAGGATCGGTGCCGAAGGTGGCAGGGGTCCAGGCGCCGCAGCTTGCGCTCGAGCCGCCATGCTGCTCGGCGCACAGGATGTCGTGGTACTTGTGCAGCGCGGTGTAGGTCTCGGGATAGCCGGTGGCAAGGCCGACGTTCGGGAATATGAGCGAGGGTACCGCGACTTTACCGCTGAAGAAGTTGTCGAAGCTGTGCAGGCTGGTGTTGCCGGCGAAGCGAGGATCGTTCAGGTAAGCCAGGTGGTTGATGTCCCAGCCCTGCTGCCAGGTCTGGGTGATGGCCGCCCAGTTGTAGCTCGGGTTGGAGTTCTCGGTGCTCGAGTCGCGGTCGGTCAGGCGCACGCCGAAACGCACGTCGCGCAGCACGGGATGGTCGAATTCGTACTTCAGGTCGCCTTTCCACGCCTTGTTGTTGGCGGTGGCGCGGTCCTTGTGCTCCATCGTGAAGGCCCAGTAGTAATTGGCCGGGTCCGCCAGGTGGGCGATATCGCCCTGGTCGAAAATCAGGCTCGGCACGTCGCCGGTCAGGTCGAGCTTTTCCTTGGCCATCTGCACGCCGGTGGCGACGGTGGAATCGAAGCTGCTGGTCTTGGCCTTGATGCGCTGCAGGTCGGACGTGAAGGTCCACTGCGGAGTCAGGCGCCATTGCAGGTTCCAGGCCATGTCGGTGGTGGTCGAGTCGCGCGTGGCGGTACGGGTGTCGTCGCCGAAGTTGATGCCGCCATCCTTGGCGTCGGCGATGGTGCCGGTCATCAGGGCGCCGTTGGCGTCGTAGGTGGCGTCCGGGCTGACCGTGATGTTATACGGGCTCGACTGGGCGAAGATGGCCTGCTCGTCCCACTTCATCTTGTAGTGCGAACGGAAGTAGGTCAGGTAGGTGTTGATGTCCTTGTTGGGACGCCATTGCAGGGCGCCGTACTGGCCCTCGCGCTTGCGGTTGAATTCCAGGGTGCGCCACTGTGCGCCTTTTGGAACCCAGACGGTCTTGCCGCTGACGACGTCGCTGCGCGGATAGTAAGGCTCGACCTGGAAGGCGTCGGTGCGGGTGCCGCTTTCCGAGTAGGCCAGGTCGACCAGGGCGCCGACTTCGCCGATGCCGGTTTTCCAGCGGTCCGACAGCATCACGGAATACGAGGGCGAGCCCTTGCCCTTCTTGAGCTGGGAATAAGTGTCGTCGGCCGACACGCCGCCTTTGAAGCCCTTGAAGTCGAACGGCAGCCTGGTGCGCAGGTTGACCAGGCCGCCGACGGCGCCCTCGATCTGCTCGGCCGAAGGATTCTTGTACACGTCCACGCCGGCCATCAGCTCGGGCGGCACGTCGCCGAAGTTGAGCGAACGGCCGCCGTTGGCGGAGAACGAGTCGCGCCCGTTCAGTTCCGAGCGCACGTAGGACAGGCCGCGGATCGAGACCCCCGAGCCTTCGACCGAATAGTGCTCCGGATCGCCCTTGGCCATGGTGCGGTCGATGGTCACGCCCACCACGCGCTGCAGCACTTCGGTGACGGAACGGTCGGGCAGCTTGCCGATGTCGTCGGCGACGATCGAATCGACGATCTCGTCGGAATTCTGCTTGATCTTCTGGGCCGACTGCAGCGCGGCGCGCTGGCCGGTGACGACGACGACGGCCGGCTCGTCCGCTTTGGCGGGGGTGGCCTGCGCCATGACGGCGCCGCTGGCGATGAGCGCGATTTGCGCCACGCCCATGGCAATTGCGGTTTTCTTAAACTGGTTCATTGCATTCTCTCCTCTGGTCCAATCGGGTTACGACTCTATTTTTTTGCGCTCAGACTTCCGTGTTGATCACTGGCCTCACGTGGTGGTTTTCAAAAGCTTTCCGCCTGATTGACGCGTCGTTTCATCGTCAGAGGCAGGAAGGACGCCTTCGCGCTCTACCAGCCTCATCAGTGAAAACGTTTTCAAATCGACTCGAGAAAAAAGCGGTAGTCGCCTGCTTGTTATTGAACAGGCCTGCGCGCCCCGTTACTGGATCTTGTGGATCGTCGTCTCTCGTCGATATTTTTATCGTGGGCGGTTGGGATCGGCCGAGGGGCCGGTCCACCGCACACTATGGACACATTCTGGGAGTTATGCTTTTCAGCTGCAATTGTGAAAATCACCAATACAACACATGAAATTTTTCACGCGAACGCGCTGGCGTGCGGCAGCGCGCTGTGCTAACTAGAGACTGGCGCCCAGTTGCACGCTCGCGCCGGGCGCCAGGCGCAGCGTGCGGGTCTTGCCGCGGTAGCGCACGCGACCGGTTGCAATACCGCTACCGGCGGCGCCGGCCGCGCGGATCGTCGCGCGCGTCAGGCGGCCCTTGTCCCAGCTCAGGTCCACCTCGAAGCCGCCGCGCGCGCGCAAGCCCTTGACCGATCCGTGCGGCCAGGCCGACGGCAGTGCCGGCAGCAGGTCGAGCGCGCCGGCGTGCGATTGCAGCAGCATCTCGCAGATGGCCGCGGTGGCGCCGAAATTGCCGTCGATCTGGAACGGCGGATGGGCGTCGAACAGGTTCGGATAGGTGCCGCCGGCGTTGTTCGATTCGCTGCCGCGGCCGGACTGCTGCGCGGCGCGCGCGCCTGGCGTGGCCAGCTGCCCGCGCAGCATGCGGTAGGCGTGGTCGCCATCGCCCAGGCGCGCCCAGTAGGCCGTCTTCCACGCCATCGACCAGCCGGTGCCGGCGTCGCCGCGCGCGGCCAGCGAGACGCGCGCCGCCGCCGCCAGCGCCGGCGTGGTGGCCGGCGCGATCTGCCGTCCCGGGAACACGCCGAACAGGTGCGACACGTGGCGGTGGGTGTCGCCCGGGGTGTCGAGCACCGGGTCTTTTTTCTCGTCCAGCCATTCGAGCAGCTGGCCCCAGCTACCCACCCGCGGCTTGGCCAGGCGGTCGCGCATGGCGGCCAGCTGGTCGCGCAGGGCGCGGTCGGTGCCGAGCGCGTCGGCCGCCTCCACGGTGTTGTTGAACAGGTCCCAGATGATCTCCTGGTCGTAGGTCACGCCGTCCTCGATCGGTCCGTGCTCGGGCGACCAGCCGCGCGGCGCCACCAGGCGCCCGTCCGGCAGCGTCTTGAGGTGGTCCTGCCAGAAAGCGCACACTTCCTTCATCACGGGATAGGCCACCTCGCGCAGGAAGGTCTTGTCGCCGGTGAAGGCGTAATGCTCCCAGAAGTGCTGGGCGTACCAGGCGTTGCCGGTCTTTGTTCCAGATATAGCCCATGGCGCCGAAGGGATTCGATTCGGTGCGCACGGTCCAGCCGCGCACGGGCTGGCCGCTAGCGGACAGGAAGCTCTCCTCGCCGGCCGGGGCGCCGTGCGCGAGCGCCTGCGCGGCGGCTGCGGCCAGGTGGGCGCGGTAGACCGGGATCACCCCCTGCACGAAGGCGAAGAAGGGCTGGGCCAGCTCGCTCAGGTTGGCCGTCTCCGCCGGCCAGTAGTTCATCTGGATGTTGATGTTGGTGTGGTAGTCCGAGTTCCAGGGCGGGGTCAGGCTGTTGTTCCACAAGCCCTGCAGATTGGCCGGCAGCGCGTCGCGCGAACTGGAAATGAGCAGGTAGCGGCCGTACTGGAAGAATTGCGCCTCCAGTTCCGGGTCCTGGCCGCCGGCCGTGTAGGCCGCCAGGCGGACGTCGGTGGGCAGGGCGCGCCGGGCCGGCGCCGCCGGGCCGAGGTCGATGGCGAGGCGGTCGAACAGGGCGCCGAAGTCGGCCTCATGCTCGGCCAGCAGCGCACCGTGGGGGCGGGCGGCGGCCGCGTCGACCTGGCCCGTCACGCGCGCCAGCGGGTGCTCGCCCTGGAACTGGCGCGCCGCGTCGTTGACGTAGCTGGTGCCGGCGCCGATGACCAGCGTGATCGAGTCGCAGTGGTCGAAGCGCACGCTGTAGCCGTCGAGCGTGACGCTGCCGCCCTCGTGGCTGACCTGCACCTGGCTGGCGTAGGCCATCACGTTGGACGACGGCGGCGGCGGCGTGTCCTTGCCGCGCAGGGCGGCCGGCAGCACGTAGCCGGCCAGCGAGCCGGTGGCGTACAGGCGGGTGCCGGCCGCGCCCAGGCGCGCCTGGTGCATGTCGGTGAGCGCGATCGAGCCGCTGTACTGGCCGGGCCGGTCGGCCGTCAGGCGCATCACGATGGCCTGGGCCGGATGGCTGGCGAAGGCCTCGCGCTGGAAGCGCACGCCGCCCCGGGTGTAGCTGGTGCGCTCGATGCCGCGCGCGATATCGAGCTCGCGCAGGTAGTTGGTGGTCCCGCTGTCGTGGCCCGGCAGGTCGATCCACACGTCGCCGAAAGGCTGGTAGGCGCCCATCACGGACTTGTCGCCGGTCCACAAGGTGATGTCGTTGAACTGGATATGCTCGCGCGCGAGTTGTCCGAAGATCATCGCGCCGATGCGTCCGTTGCCAATCGGCAGAGCTTCGCGTTCCCAGCCTTGCGCGGTGTCGGGCGCGGCGTGGTCGTAATGCAGGGTCAGGTCGGTCGCGCCCGCGCTCAGTGCGAACAGGGCGGAGGCGAGAAGGAGGGCGCTGCGCTTGAATGGGGTCATGGCGAGAAAAGGACGAGAAAGGGAAGATGGCCGCCCGTGCGGAGCGGCCCGGTGAATCGATCGGTCAGGGCGTGGCCGGCTTACCGTAGACCAGGCCGCGGCCGGCGGTGCTCATGTACACGACGCCGAAGCTGTTCATGTCGCCGACCACGAACTGGCCGTTGCCGGGTCCGCCGTACTGGTGGGCGTCGTCGTTGATCCTCACCCAGGTGGCGCCGCGGTCGGTGGAACGGAACATGCCGCGCGCGCCGGCCACGCCGCCCCACAGGTACACGGTGGGGTAGTCCGCGCCCGGCGCGGCCTTGCCGAAGCCGACCGCCGCCGCGTAGGCCACGCCCGGCACGCTGGCGAAGCTGGCGCCGGAATCGGTGGAGCGGGCCAGACCGCCGTCGTACAGGGCGACCCACAGATCGCCTTCGCGTCCGGGCGCGGCGCGGATCAGCTTGGAGCCCTTGGCCGAGGCCAGGCGGCCGGCCGGGGCAAAGCGGCGCCCGCCGTCGACCGACACCAGCAGCCGCTCGCCGTCCAGGGCGTAGAACTTGCGCGCGTCGACGGGATCGGCCACCGGGCGCGCGTTCTTCACCGTCAGGCCGGCCACCGGCGTCCAGCTGGCGCCGGCGTCGGCCGAGCGGTAGGTGGCGCTGTCGTCAGCCGGGCTGTGCAGCAGCAGCTTGCCGTCGGCGCTGAGCGCGAGCTGGCCGTTCCTGCCCATCATGGACGCGGTCCTGGTCCAGCTCACGCCCATGTCGCGCGACAGGTACATGGCGCTGCCGGCGCGCGCCACGACCTTGGGCTGGCGCGCGGCCACGTCGAGCCCGAAGGTGGTGCCCATGGTCGGCGTGTGGATGGGCGCGTAGCGCGTCACGTCGGTGTGGCGGAAGCCGTCGTAGTCGCCGATCACCGACAGCAGCGGGCCGCCGGGAATGCTGACCGCGTTCAGCGGCACGCTTTCTTCCAGGCCGGCCACCGCGAAGGCCCAGGTCACCGGGCTGGCGTCGATGTCGGCGGTGCGGTACAGACCGTTGCCGGAGACCACCATCACGCTCTTGGTGTCGAAGGGATCGAACGCGATGTCGCCGGTCCAGTGGATGAAGCTGCCGGCGATCCAGGCCACGCCCTTGGGGTCGAGCACGAAGCCGCGCGCGAAGGTGTCGGTCCAGGACTTGCCGCCGTCGCGGGTGGCGAAGAAGGTGTCGCCGCGCCGGTGCGGGGCGCTGTAGTAGTCGATGGTGGAGACGATCATGTGCAGCCGGTCGCGCGGATCGACCGTGATGCCGGCGTAGGCCCGGTTGAGCGGGGGCGAGATATTGGTCCAGGCCCCGTCCGCCAGGTGGTATTTCCACACTTGGCCCTGGTCCATCGGCTCGCCGGTCTTGGGGTCGCCCCAGGGGCCGGCGCCGTTGGCGTAGGTGATGACGAGGTCGCCCCCGGCCAGCAGCGCGCGGTTGGGCATGAGGCCGGGCGGCCCGCCGGCCACCGGCGCGCAGCTGCGCCCGCCGTCGTGCGACACGTACAGGTTGGGGCCCAGCGCCGGGTAGCGCGAGACGCCGAAGAACAGGCGCCTGGCCTGGGCGTCAGCGCTGGCCGGGTCGAGCACGACGAAGCCGATGCCGTTGCCATTGGGCGTGGTGGTCACGCCGGCGCAATCGAGGTGGCGCCAGTGCAGGCCGCCGTCGGCGCTCTTGAACATGCCGCTGCCGCGGGTGCCGGCGTAGAGCACCTCGCCGTCGCCCGGGTCCACCTGCAGGCGCTCGCCGGTGTTGCGGCCCATGCCGTTGGCGTGCACCGTGAACAAGCTGCTGACGTCGATCTTGGTGAAGGTCTTGCCGTAGTCGAGAGACTTCAGGATGGCGGAGTGACCTCCGCCGTGGTAGTTGATGCCTGCCATCAGATACAGCTTGTTGGGCGCGTGCGGGTCGAGCGCGATCGATTCGATGCCGAGCAGGCCGGTTTCCTGATCGGACACCCAATCGGTGAGCGCGATCCAGCGTTCGTGTGCCCCGTCCCAGCGGTAGGCGCCGCCCACGTCGGTGCGGGCATAGATCAGCCCGCGTTCGGTCTTGCTGGGGACGATGCCGGAGACGAAACCGCCGCCGCCGATGGCGACGTTGTCCCACACATAGGGCAGGGCGGCGCCCGCCTGGGCCAGCGCCGCCACGCCCAGCAATGCCAGCGCCGTCAGAGCGCGCATCGCCGTCACGGCTGCCGCATCAGGCGTTGCAGGGTGGGCGCCATGGCGGCCGCCCACATCTCGTAGCCGCGCTCGTTGGGGTGCAGCAGGTCAGGCATGATGTCCTTCGACAGGCCGCCGTTGGCGTCGAGGAAGGCCTGGTTGATGTTCAGGAAGAACACCTTCTGGTTGTCGGCGAAGCCGGAGATGATGGCGTTGACTTTCGCGTTGCGCTGTCGCAACGGGCCGTCCACGGTGGCGTCGCGCGGGAAGACAGCCAGCAGCAGGATCTTGGTGTCGGGCAGGCGGCGCCGCACTTCGGCGATGTCGCGCGCGACGCCGGCGGCCGTGGTGCGCGGGTCTTCCTGGCGCTGGCCGGTGTTGTTCGTGCCCAGCATCATGACCGCCACTTTCGGATGGATGCCGTCGATTTCGCCGTGCTGCAGGCGCCACAAGATGTTTTCGGTGCGGTCGCCGCCGAAGCCCAGGTCGAGCGCGTGGTAATGGCCGTAGTTGCGCTCCCATACCTTGGCGCCGTCTTTTTCCCAGTTGTGGGTGATCGAGTCGCCGATGAAGACCAGTTCGATGGGCTCGTGGGCGGCGGCGCGGTGGGCGATTTCGGCCAGCTTTTCCTGGTGGCGCGGCAGCCACCAGTTGACCGACCAGGATTCGTTGAGCAGGTCCGGCGTGACCGAGATGGTGCGGTAGTCGGGGCAGCTGGCGTTCGGGGTGCCGTCAGCGAGCATGCGCACGTTGGCCACGGCCAGCTCGCCGGTGCCGCTGGCGTCCACCGCGAACGGCTGGCCGATGGCGCTGAAATCGTCGCCCTCGTGCACAAAGCAGCTCAGCGCGAACGCCAGGTGCCGCCAGCCCTTGCCGGCAGCGGCGCGTCCGGCGATCAGGTAGGGCACCTTGCGCTCGCAGTCCTTGCCGCAATTGACCTTGAAGCTGAGCCCGCCCTGGGCCAGGTCCTTGACGTTGAGGTCGAACGCCAGCACGCCGCGCGCGAGGTAGGGGCGCAGGTCTAGCCCCGGTTCGGCTTCCACGCTCAGGCTGGCGTACGAGGAATCGGTGAAGCGCAGGCTGAGCGCGTCGTCGGCGCCATCCTTGCCGGTCTTGCTCACGCTAACGCGGCTGGGCGGCACCTTGGGGGCGGCCGGTTTCGGCACCTCGGCCGTGGCGCCCGTGAGCACCGCGTGCGATTCGGAATCGGCCACCGTGACGTGGCTGCCGGCCAGCGGGCGCCCGGCGTACAGCGCCAGGTCGGCCGGGCCGGCCGCCGGCGCCATGGACGTGCAGGCCGACAGGGCGACGAGGGAGATTGCGGAGACGGCGGCGCTGATCGCGGCGCGCGCTGGTTGGCTAGGCAAGGTTTTCATACGGTCCAGTTCTTATCGGGGATGGGAAACATCGCCGCCACGCGGGCGGGCGCGGGGTGGCGGGCGCCATGGGGCGCCGGAAGGTCGTGGGGTCGCGCCGCGCGGCAGGCGCGTCCGGCGTCCGGCTTAGGCGGGGCGCTGGCGTTGAGGGGGCATCGATCGTCTCCGAATGTTTTAGGGGCGCGCGCCTGGCAGCCTGTCGGACTTGGGATCTCAGCTGCAAACATACCCGGGACGGTCCATATTGCGCCGCTTTCTCGGCCCATAGCTCGCTATTGGCACTGCGAAATCGTCAACATCCGGCCTCGCCCAGCTATTTTTTCGCTTTGACTCCCCAAGTCCGACAGCCGCCAGGCCAGGCGGCGCCGGCGGCCTGGCCGACAGTGCGCTCGAAGACGATTGTGCGAGCCGCGGTGCGGCCACGCAATTATGAAAATCACCAAGTCGGGGAACGATTTCGGCAGGCGCTAGCGCAGCGCCAGGCCTGCGCGCGCCGGCACCGGCCGCACCGCCGCCCGCGCCGCCGGGGCCTGCGCCGCGGCCAGGCGGAACCCGGCCGCGACTTCGGCCAGCGAATGGGCCTGGTCCTGCATGCTGACGGCGGCGGCGGCGGCTTGCTCCACCAGGGCCGCGTTCTGCTGGGTCACCTGGTCCATCTGGGCGATCGCCTGGTTGACCTGCTCGATGCCGGCGGTCTGTTCGCGGCTGGCCGCGGTGATGCCGGCCATGATGTCGGTGACCCGCGCCACGCTGGCGACGACCTCGTTCATGGTGCTGCCGGCTTCCTGCACCAGGCGGGTGCCCACGTTGACCTGCTCGACCGAGTCGCCGATGAGGGTCTTGATCTCCTTGGCCGCGCCGGCCGAGCGCTGGGCCAGGTTGCGCACCTCGGCCGCCACGACCGCGAAGCCGCGGCCCTGTTCGCCGGCCCTGGCCGCTTCCACGGCCGCGTTGAGGGCCAGGATGTTGGTCTGGAAGGCAATGCCGTCGATCACGCTGATGATGTCGACGATCTTGCGCGAGGAGGCGTCGATCGCGCCCATGGTGGCGATCACGCGGCTGACGATGTCGCCGCCGCGCCCGGCCACGGTGGAGGCGCTCACGGCCAGGTCGTTGGCCTGATGGGCGTTGTCGGCGTTCTGGCGCACCGTCGAGGTCAGCTCCTCCATCGAGGAGGCGGTCTCCTCCAGCGAGCTGGCCTGCTGTTCGGTGCGCGCCGACAGGTCCAGGTTGCCGGCCGCGATCTCGCCCGAGGCGGAGTCGATGGCCTGGGTGCCGCGCTGCACGTGCGACACCACCCGCTCCAGGGCGCCGTTCATCGCTTCCAGGGCGCGCATCAGGTCGCCGACCTCGTCGCGGCCGTGGGTGTCGAACACGGTGGTGAGGTCGCCGCCGGCCACCGTGGTGGCGATCTCGACGGCTTGCTGCAGGGGCACGGTGATGCTGCGCGAGATCAGGTAGGCGCAGGCGCCGCCGAAGGCCACCATCAGCGCGCACAGGACGATCTCCAGGGTCAGGTTGCGCGCGTTGTCGCGCTCGATCTGGCGCGCGGTGGCGTCGATGGCGCGCCGTTGCAGGTCGACCAGGGCGGCCACGCCGGCCTGGTAGGCGTTGGCCTCCGGCTCGAAGGTGTCGACGTAGACCCGTTCGCCTTCCTCGAGCTTGCCGGCCTTCTTGGCGCTCATGATGACCTGCTTGGCGGCTTGGAATTTGTTGCGGTGCGCGATCACGGTCGCGAACGCGGCCTTCTCCGCGTCGGTGGTGAGCTGGGCTTCGATTTTCTTGATCAGGGCGCCGCCCTGGCGGGTGCCCTCGGCGATAATCGGGGCGAAGGTGATGGCCAGGGTCTCGTCGCTGCTGCGCGCGATCATGGCGGTGCGCCAGATGCCGGCGCTGATAAGCGGGCGCAGATCGGCGGCCAGGCGTTCCTTGGCCAGCGGCTCGGCCATCATGCGGCGGGTGGCCTCGGCGGCGGCGCGCGCATTGACCAGGGCGAAAGTGGTCGAGACGATCGACAGCAGCAGGATGAGGGCGAAACCAACCCCCAGGCGGGCACCGATATGCAGGTTCGGAAGAATGCTGAGACCGCTTCTATTGCCCATGTGTAATCTCCGTATTTATTGGGGATTATCATGAGTTTGTTTCACGCAGTCACGCACTTCCGTCCACCTGTTGTATTTCGATGCGGGCCCTTGCCAGGGGCCTGGCGATCAGGGCGTGGCGCTCCAGCCACCGCCCAGGACCCGGTACAGCGTGACCTGGTTCTGCAGGCGCTGCAGGTTGGCCTGGACGGCCGCCTGCTGGGCCGCGAACAGCGAACGCTGGGCGTCGAGCAGGTCCAGGTAGCTGGCCGCGCCGCTGCGGTAGCGCAGGTCGGACAGCTTGAAGCGCTCGGCCTCGGCGCCGGCCACGGCGCGCTGGGCGCGCAGCTGCTCGCCGTAGGTGGCCTGGCCGGCCAGGGCGTCGGCCACCTCGCGGAAGGCGGTCTCGATGCTGCGCTCGTACTGCGCCACGGCGATGTCGCGCCCGGCCTTGGCCACGCCCAGGTTGGCGTCGTTGCGGCCGAAGTCGAACAGCGGCAGCACCATCTGGGGCGCGAAGCTCCAGCCGAAGGAGCCGCTCTTGAACAGGCCCGACAGCTCCGAGCTGGCGCTGCCGGCGCTGCCGGTGAGCGCGATGCGCGGGAAGAAAGCGGCGCGCGCGGCGCCGATGTTGGCGTTGGCGGCGATGAGCTGCTGCTCGCTGGCGCGGATGTCCGGGCGCACCGTCAGCAGGTCCGACGGCAGGCCGGCCGGCAGGTCGGCCAGCTCGGTGGCGGCCAGGCTGGCGCCGGCCGCCGGGTCAGTGGCCAGCGGCTGGCCGACCAGCAGGGTCAGGGCGTTGAGGTCCTGGGCGCGCTGGCGCTGCTGCTGGGCCAGGGTGACGCGCGCGCTGTCGAGCAGCGACAGCGCCTGGCTCAGGTCGAGCTTGGACACCACGCCGTTGTCGTACTTGAGCTGGACCAGCTTGAGCGACTCGGCGCGCGCGTCCAGGGTTTGCTGGGTCAGCGCGAGCAGCTCGGCGTCGGCCAGCAGCGCCAGGTAGGCGTTGGCGAGCGAGGCGACCAGGCTGATCTGGGTGGCCTTGCGTGCCTCCCCGGTGGCCAAAAATTGCGCCAGGGCGGCGTCGGACAGGCTGCGCACGCGCCCGAACAGGTCCAGTTCGAAGGCGCTGACGGTCAGGCCGGCCGAGTAGCTGGTCTTGACCGAGGCGTCGGCCGTGGTGGAGCGGCTGCCGGCCAGGCCCAGGTTCACGCCGGGGAACTGGTCGGCGCGGCGGATCTGGTACTGGGCGCGCGCCTGCTCGATGTTCAGGATCGCCACGCGCAGGTCGCGGTTGTTGGCCAGCGCCTGGCCGATCAGGTCCTTCAGGCGCGGGTCGGCGAAGTAGCGCTGCCACGCGATGCCGGCGGCGGCCTCGCCGCTGGCCGGCGAGGGGGTGGGGAAGGCGGCGGCCACGGGCGCACTCGGGCGCACGTAGGGCGGCGCCATGCTGGCGCAGCCGGCCAGGGCCAGGGCCGCGGACAGCGGCAGGGCGAGATGCTTGATCATAGGTCTTTCTCCACCGGGGTGTGCGCGTCTTCGTGGGCGTATTTCTTGCGCTGCCGTTCGCTGCCCTTGAAGACGCTGCGCACGACGACGAAGAACACCGGCACGAAGAACACGCCGAAGGCGGTGGCCGCCATCATGCCGCCCATCACGCCGGTGCCGATGGCGCGCTGGCTGGCCGAGCCGGCGCCGCTGGCCACCACCAGCGGCAGCACGCCGAGGATGAAGGCCAGGGAGGTCATCAGGATCGGGCGGAAGCGCAGGTGGCAGGCCTGCAGGGCCGCCTCGATGGCCGACTTGCCCTGGGCCTGGAGGTCCTTGGCGAACTCGATGATCAGCACCGCGTTCTTGGCGCCCAGGCCGATGATGGTGATCAGGCCGACCTTGAAGTAGACGTCGTTGGGGAAGCCGCGCAGCATGGCCCCGAGCAGGGCGCCGAACACGCCCAGCGGCACCACCAGCAGCACCGCCACCGGGATCGACCAGCTCTCGTAGAGCGCGGCCAGGGCCAGGAACACGGCCAGCAGGGCGAAGCCGAGCAGGACGAACACGGTCGAGCCGGACAGCTTCTCCTCGCGCGACTGGCCGGTCCATTCGTAGGCGAAGCCGGCCGGCAGCTGGGCCGCCAGGCGCTCCATCTCGTCGAGCGCCTCGCCGGTGCTGTGGCCGGGCGCGGCGTCGCCGGCCAGGCGCATGGTCGAGTAGCCGTTGTAGCGCACGGTCTGCATCGGGCCGGTGATCCAGCGGGTGCGGGCGAAGGCCGACAGCGGCACCTGCTGGCCCTTGGCGTTGACCGCGTTCAGGCGCAGCAGGTCTTCCGGCTGCATGCGCGCGTTCGCGTCGGCCTGCACCACCACGCGCTGCAGGCGCCCGGCGTTGGGGAAGTCGTTGATGTAGGCCGAGCCGAGCGAGGTCGACACGGCGCTGTTGATGGCGTCGAAGCTCACGCCCAGGGCGCTTGCCTTGTCGCGGTCGATGTCGAGCTGCACCTGGGGCGCGTCTTCCAGGCCTTCCGGACGCACGCCGGCCAGGATCGGGCTCTTCGCGGCCAGGCCCATCAACTGGTTGCGCGCCGCCAGCAGCGCATCGTGGCCCTTGCCGCCGCGGTCCTGCAGGCGGAACGAGAAGCCGGTGCCGCGCCCGAGTTCGGGGATCGGCGGCGGGCTGATCGCCAGCACGAAGGCGTCGCGCAGGGCCGACAGGTGGCCGGTGACGCGCCCGGCCACGTCCTGGGCGCCGTGGCCTGCGCCTTTGCGCAGGTCCCAGTCCTTGAGCGTGATGAAGCCGAGCGCCATGTTCTGGCCCTGGCCGGAGAAGTTAAAGCCCTGCACGCTGACCATGCTCGACACTTCCGGCTGCTTGAGAATGTACTGCTCCGACGCGGCCAGCACCTTGCCGGCCCGTTCCAGCGTGGCGCCGGGCGGCAGCTGGAAGTTGGCCAGGATGTAGCCCTGGTCCTCGTTGGGCAGGAAGGAGTTGGGCATGCGCGCGAAGATCAGGCCGACCACGGCCACCACCACCGCGAACACGGCCAGGGCGCGTCCGGTGTGGCGCAGCGCGCGCGCCACCAGGCCCTCGTACTGCTTGGCGCCGCGGCTGAAGCGGCGGTTGAACCAGCCGAAGAAGCCGGTCTTCTCGTGGTGGTGGCCCTTCTCGACCGGCTGCAGCAGGTGGGCGCACAGGGCCGGGGTAAGCGAGAGCGCCATGAAGGCCGAGAACAGGATGGAGGACACCATCACGGCCGAGAACTGGCGGTAGATGTTGCCGACCGCGCCGGCGAAGAAGGCCAGCGGCACGAACACCGACACCAGCACCACGGTCACGCCGACGATGGCGCCCGAGATCTGGCCCATCGCCTTGCGCGTGGCCAGCAGCGGCGGCAGGCCTTCCTCGCTCATGATGCGCTCGACGTTCTCGACCACGACGATGGCGTCGTCGACCACGATGCCGATCACCAGCACCATGCCGAACATGGTGAGCACGTTGATCGAGAAGCCCAGCGCCAGCAGGGTCGCAAGGGAGCCGAGCAGGGCCACCGGCACCACGATGGTGGGGATGATCGTATAGCGGAAGTTCTGCAGGAACAGGTACATCACCAGGAACACCAGGATCACCGCCTCGACCAGGGTTTCGACCACCTGGCGGATGGAGATGTCGACGAAGCGCGAGCTGTCGAACGGCACCGCGTACTGCATCCCGGGCGGGAAGTAGCGCGACAGCTGGTTCATGCGCTCGCGCACCAGGCGCGCCGTCTCCATGGCGTTGCCGGACGGGGAGAGCTGGATGCCGATGCCGGTCGAGGGCTTGCCGTTCAGGCGGGCCGCGGTCGCGTAGTTCTGGCCGCCGATCTCGATGCGGGCCACGTCCTTCAGGCGCACGGACGAGCCGTCCGGGTTGGCGCGCAGGACGATGTTGCCGAACTGCTCCACGTTGCTCAGCTGGCCGGTGACCACCACGGTCGCGCTGATGGTCTGCCCGGGCAGGTTGGGCAGCTCGCCGATGGTGCCCGAGGCGACTTGGGCGTTCTGGGTGCGGATGGCGTTGTTGACGTCGGCCGGGGACAGGTTGTAGCCGACCAGCTTGGCCGGATCGATCCAGATGCGCATGGCCTTCTCGGTGCCGAACAACTGGGCCTGGCCGACGCCCTTGACGCGCTGGATCTCGGGCAGCACGGTGCGCGAGGCGTAGTCGCCCAGCGCGATCGGGTCCCACTTCGGATCGGTCGAGGACAGGATGGTGAACATCAGGAAGTTCGAACGCGCCTTGTCGACCCGCACGCCCTGCTGCACCACGGCCTGGGGCAGGCGCGGGGTGGCGCGTCCGAGGCGGTTCTGCACGTCGACCTGGGCCAGGTCGGGATTGGTGCCGGTCTCGAAGGACAGGGTGATGGTGCCGGTGCCGTTGGCCTGGCTGATCGACTCCATGTAGATCAGGCCGGGCGAGCCGTTCATCTCGCGCTCGATCACGCTGATGACGCTGTCCTCGAGGGTTTGGGCCGACGCGCCCGGATAGGCGGCGGTGACGATGATCGAGGGCGGGGCCACGGTCGGGTACTGCGCGATCGGCAACTGGGTGACGGCGACCGCGCCCAGCACCATGATGAACAGCGCGATCACCCAGGCGAAGATGGGGCGGTCAATGAAGAAACGGGCCATGAATCGATCCTGTGTGGGTTTAGCGGCTGGCCGCGGCGGAGGCGGCCGCCGGCGCGGAGGCGGCCGGACCGGCGTTCGGGCTCCATGGCACCGGCTTGACCGGGGCGCCGGGCACCATCATTTTCTGGAACCCGTCGACCACCACTTGCTCGCCTTCCTTCAGGCCGTCCAGCACCACCCAGTCGGTGCCCTGCTGGGAGCCGATCTTGACCGGGCGCGGGGCCGGCTTGTTGTCGGCGCCGACCACGACCACAGTGTCGCCCTGGGTGCCGCGGGTGACGGCCTGCTGCGGAACCAGGATGGCGGCGGGCAGCTCGGCCTGCGACAGGCGCACCCGCACGTACTGGCCGGGCAGCAGCGCGTTGTCGGGATTGGGCACCTCGGCGCGCAGCGTGACCTGGCCGGTGGTCGGGTCCACGCTCACGTCGGAGAACAGCAGCTTGCCCTTGCGCGGCAGCTCGCTGCCGTCGTCCTGCAGGATCGTGACCGGCAGCGCGCCGTTGCCGCGCACCTGCATGCCGGCCGCCTTGCGCAGCTTCTGCAGCTCGCTGGCGGACTCGGTGAAGTTGACGTACACGCTGGAGGTCTGCTGGATCAGGGCCAGCTGGGTGGCCTCGGTGGCGCTCACCAGCGCGCCCTCGGTCACCAGGGCGCGCCCGATGCGCCCGGCGATGGGGGCGCTGACGTTGGCGTAGCCGTTGTTGATCTGGGCGATGCGCACGGCGGCCTTCTGGGCGGCGACGTCGGCCTCGGCCTGCTTCTGGGTCGCCACCACGTTGACGTATTCCTGCTTGCTGACCGCGTTGGCCTCGACCAGCGGCTTATAGCGCGCCGCCTGGGCCGCGGCCTGGGTGAGGTTAGCCTGGGCCTTGCCCAGCGCCGCCTGGGCGCTGGCCAGGGCGGCCTGGTAGGGCGCCGGGTCGATCAGGAACAGCGCCTGGCCTGCCTTGACCTCGCTGCCTTCGGTGAACAGGCGCTTGAGCACCACCCCGTTCACGCGCGCGCGCACCTGGGCCACGCGCAGCGGTTCCACCCGTCCCGGCAGCTCGGTCTGCAGGGCCACCGGCGCGCTCCTGGTGACGATCACGCCCACCTCCGGCGCGGCCTTGGGGCCGGCGGCGGCGGGGGCCGCGTCCTTGGCGCCACAGGCCGCCAGCAGGGCCAGCGCGGCCAGTGCGCTCAAGCTGTAAGCGGCGATCCCGGTGCGGGACAAAACGGGGGGAAGGGTGTGGCGCATTACGTTTGCATCCTTAAATGAAAGGTGAGTCGGCCAATACGCAAGCTGCCTTCTGCGCGCCTCACAACTGGCGTTTTTTTATGAAACCCGAATATACTATCACGAGTGTATGTTTAGTGTTGTGGCAGAAATGCCAGTGTTTTTTTTGGAGTATTGCCGATGGCCCGCAGAACCCGGGAAGACGCGCTGGCGACCCGCGACAGCATCCTGGACGCGGCCGAGCGCCTGTTCGTCGAACAAGGCGTCTCCGCCACCAGCCTGCAGCATATCGCGAGCGCGGCCGGCGTGACGCGCGGTGCGATCTACTGGCATTTCGAGGACAAGGGCGCGATGTTCAACGCCCTCATGGAGCGCGCCCGCATGCCGCTCGAAGCGGCCCTGCGCGTGCTCGATCGGCCCGACCCGGTCGATCCCCTGGGCGACTTGCGCGAGTACGCGCTGTGCGTGTTCCGGCTGACCGTGGACGACCCGCGCGCGCGCCGGGCCTTCGAGATCGCCACGCTCAAGCTGGAGTTCGTGGACGCACTCTCGGCGGTGCGCGAGCGGCGCCGGCAAACGGTAGAGCGGTGGTCCGAGCGGGCCGAAAGCCGGCTGCGCATCGGCATGCGGCTGGGACAGGTCAAGCCCGGCATCGCGCCGGGCGCGGTGGCGCTGGGCTTGTGGATCCTGGTCGAGGGCTTGATCCGCAACTGGCTGATCGATCCGCATTTCGACCTGGTCGAGGTGGGCGCGGACATCATCGACACCCATCTCGATTCGCTGCGGGTGGCGGCGCCGGCGTAAGCAACCGGCGCGGCCCGCGCCATCGCGCCTGGCGCCTCAGCGCATGCCACTGACGATCTGGCGCAGCTTGCCCGTATCGACGCAGAAGGCGCGGATGCCCTCGGCCAGCTTCTCGGTCGCCATCGCGTCCTCGTTGAGCATGAAGCGGAAGCTCTTCTCGTCCAGGGCTACCTTGTCGATCGAGACCGGGGGCGCGTCCTTGACCAGCTTGCGCTCGACCGGGCCGTCGCTGTCCTTGAGCTGCTGCAGCAGTTCCGGGCTGATGGTGAGCAGGTCGCAGCCGGCCAGTTCCAGTATCTGACCCGTGTTGCGAAAGCTCGCGCCCATCACCTCGGTGCGGTAGCCGAACTTGCGGTAGTAGTTGTAGATGCGCTTGACCGACTGCACGCCCGGGTCCTCGACGCCGCTGAAGTCGTTCTTGGTGGTCTTCTTGAACCAGTCGTAGATGCGCCCGACGAAAGGTGAAATGAGCTGGGCGCCAGCCTCCGCGCAGGCGATGGCCTGGGCCAGCGAGAACAGCAAGGTCATGTTGCAGCGGATGCCTTCCTGCTGGAGCACCTGGGCCGCGCGCACGCCCTCCCAGGTCGAGGCGATCTTGATGAGCACGCGCTCGCGGCCGGCGCCGGCCTCCTCGTACAGGCGGATCAGCTCGCGCCCCTTGGCGATGGTGCCGGCGGTATCGAACGAGAGCGTGGCGTCCACTTCGGTCGAGACCCGTCCCGGGATGATCTTGAGGATCTCCATGCCGAAGTCGACCAGCACGCGGTCGATGACCTCGGCGGTGGCGGCGCGCGGATGGTCGCGCACGACCTTGTCCAGCAGCGGGCGGTATTCCGGCTTCTGCACGGCCTTGAGGATCAACGAAGGATTGGTGGTGGCGTCCTGCGGGGTGAACGCCTTGATCGACTGGAAGTCGCCGGTGTCGGCGACGACGGTGGTGAACTGCTTGAGTTGTTCTAGTTGGTTCATTAGGCGTCTCGGTCGGGGTAAGGTTGCGGCCTATTGTACCGAATCGCCGCGCCGCCGCGCCAGGGGAGCGGTGACGCCAGGGGCAGCCGCGCAGACTAGCCGATAAACGAATCGAACTGCATGTCGAACTCCTGCAGCGCTTTCTGGGCGTTCTGCATCTTGCGGCGGAAGTCGGGTCCGCGCTGGATCGCCAGGCCGACCGCCAGCACGTCGATCACCACCAGGTAGGCCAGGCGCGCCGAGATCGGCGTGTACGGGTCGGTGTTGAACACCAGGTCAATCGGGATGAGCACCGTGGCCAGTTCGGCCAGCGGGGTGCCCGAGGGCGCCAGCACGATCACGTCGGCGCCGCCGCGGCGCGCCAGCTTGACCGAGCGCACCAGGGCCGGGCTGTTGCCGCGCTGGGAGATGGCCACCACCGCGTCGCCTTCGTGCAGCAGGGCGGCGGCGATGCTGTGGATGTTGGGGTCGGCGTAGGCCACGGTCGGCACGCCCGAGCGGAAGAACTTGTGCTGGGCGTCGGCGGCCACGATGCCGGAGGTGCCCTGGCCGTAGAACTCGATCTTGTTGGCGCGCGCCAGGATGTCGAGGGCGCGCTGGATGGCGTCCGGATCGAGGTTGTTGCGCAGGTCGAGCAGGGTGTTGATGGAGCGGCTGCAGATCTTGTTGACCAGGTCGGCCGCGATGTCGTCCTGGGCCGGCTGCTCGTTGGCGCCCGGCAGGGCCAGGGCCAGGCCCTGGGCCAGCTTGAGCTTGAACTCATGCCAGCCGTCGTAGCCCAGGGTGCGGCAAAAACGCACCACGGTCGGCTCGGACACCTGGGCGCTGCGCGCCAGCGCGGTGATGTTCTGGCTGACCGTGGCCGACGGGTGCTCGAGCACCGCCAGCGCGACCTTCCTCTCGGACTTCGAGAGCGAGTCGAGCTGGGTACGGATGGAATCGAGCAGCATGGACGCTTAGTCCTCCGGCAGTGCTTCTTCCCGCCACTGCAGGCCGTCGCGGCCGATCAGGGCGCTGGCCGCGGCCGGGCCCCAGGTGCCGGCCGAGTACGGAATCGGCGCGCTGTCGTCCTGCTCCCAGTGGTTCAGGATCGGCTCGACCCATTCCCAGGCCGCTTCGAGCTCGTCGCCGCGCATGAACAGGGTCAGCTGGCCGCGCAGCACGTCCAGCAGCAGGCGCTCGTAGGCGTCCATGCGCGGAGCCTTGAACTGCTCGCGGAAGTCCAGTTCGAGCTCGGCCTGCTTGAGGCGCATGCTGTCGCCCGGGGTCTTGGCCATCAGGTTCATCGACAGGCCTTCGTCCGGCTGCAGGCGGATCACCAGGCTGTTGGGCTGGAAGCTGCTGGTGGGCTGGTTGAAGATCGAGTGCGGGATCTGCTTGAAGCGCACCACGATCTCGGCCAGGCCGTCCGCCATGCGCTTGCCGGTGCGCAGATAGAAGGGCACGCCGGCCCAGCGCCAGGTGTCGATCTCAGCCTTGATGGCCACGAAGGTCTCGGTGCGCGACTGCTGCGGCGCGTCCGGTTCGTCGCGGTAGCTCGGCACGGCCTTGCCGTCCACGTGGCCGGCGCGGTACTGGCCGCGCACGATGTTCTGCGCCAGCGTGGTCGGGGTGAAGCGCTTGAGCGAGCGCAGCACCTGCAGCTTGGAGTCGCGCACGTCGTCCGGGTTGATCGAGCTTGGCGGCTCCATGGCCACGATGCACAGCAGCTGCAGCAGGTGGTTTTGCAGCATGTCGCGCAGCGCGCCCGAGGTGTCGTAGTAGCCCATGCGGTTGCCCACGCCGAGTTTTTCGGCGATGGTGATCTGCACGTCGGAGATCCATTCGCGGCGCCACAGCGGCTCGAACAGGATGTTCCCGAAGCGCAGCGCCAGCAGGTTCTGCACGGTCTCCTTGCCCAGGTAGTGGTCGATGCGGTAGATCTGGGACTCCGAGAACACCTTGCCCACTTCGGCGTTGATCTGCTTGGCCGAGGCCAGGTCGCGTCCGAGCGGCTTTTCCAGCACCACGCGCGAGTTGGCCGTGGCCAGTCCGACCGCCTTCAGGTTGTCGCAGATCTGGGCGAAAAGGTGGGGCGGGGTGGCCAGGTAGTACACGCGGGTGATCGCCTCATCGGTGCGCAGCGACGCGACCAGGGCGCCGTAGGTGGACACGTCGGAGGCGTTGACCGAGACGTACTCGATACGCTGGGTGAAGCGGGCCCACTGCGCCTCGTCCACGCCCTTGACGTGGGGACGCGACATTTGCTCGACCGTCTGCAGGAAGTCCTGGTTCGACCAGTCGTGGCGGCCGACGCAGATAATGCGTGCCGTCGGCGGCAAGTCCTTGGCCACGTCGCGCGCGTACATCGCAGGGAGCAGCTTGCGCATCGCCAGATCGCCGCTGCCGCCAAAAAGTACCAGGTCAAAATCGGTAAGAGCCATAATATGTGATCGCAAAAGTAGGGGGCGGGAAAAGAGTGTGCCGCGTTTCGCCGGCTCCGCGGCGCACGTCATGCGCTGCGGGAAAGACTGCGTTGCGGATACTGTAAATTTACTACACAAACTTGCTGTTTGCAAGAAATTTTACTACGGAATCGGCGCCGCCAGCGCGCGCGGCAGGCGCACCGTGAAGGTGGCGCCGTGGCCGCGTCCGGCGCTGGTGACGGTGAGCGCGCCGTCGTGCAGTTCGACGATGCGGTGCGCGATGTACAGCCCCAGGCCCAGGCCGGTGGCGTTGGCGTCGGTCTGCAGATTGAAGGCGCCGAACACGTGCGCCAGGTCGCTCTCGGCGATGCCCTGGCCGCTGTCGGCCACCTCGATCTGGACCTGCTCGGCGCCGCAGGCCACGTCGACCCGGATGGTGCCGCCGGGCGGCGTGAACTTGACGGCGTTGAGCAGCAGGTTCCACAGCACCTGCTGCAGGCGGCGCGCGTCGGCCGCCACCGCGACGCCGTCGCCGTAGTCGGCCGGCGTGACGGCCACGGTGAGGGCCTTGGCGCCGGCCGCCACCTCGATCGTGGCGAGCGCGTCGCGCAGCACCTGCCCGAGCGACACCGGCGCGCGCGCGATCGACATCTGGCCGGTCAGGGTGCGGGCGGCGTCGATCAGGTCGTCGATCATGCCGGCCTCCTGCTGCACGTGCATGCGCATGGACATCAGCCCGCTCTCGACGGCCGGCGGCAGGTCCTTCACGCCGCGCAGCATCAGCTCCAGGCGCATCGACAGCGCCGACAGCGGGGTGCGCATCTCGTGCGAGACGGTGGCCAGGAACAGCTCGCGCGCGCGGTTGACCCGGTTCAGCTCCGCGATGGTCTCGCGCTGGCGGTCGATCGCGTCGACCAGGGTGCCGAGCAGGGCGCGCAGGCTGTCCATGCGGGCCTGGGCCACGGGCGCCTCCAGGCGCACCTCGTTCCACAAGGCCTGGCCGGACAGGCCGGCCTCGCGCGCGATCTGCTCGCAGGCCATGGGCGAGGCGAAGTCGCCGAAGCACCAGCCGAACAGCAGCACGCCGTACACCTGGCCGAACTGGGTCAGCGGCATGCTGCACACGCGCAGGCCGTGGAAGCAGGCCTCGGGCACGGCGGCGGGCAGGGCGGCGTCGGCGGCCAGCACGGCGGCGGCGACGCGGCGCTCGAGGGCGCTGCCGGGGCCGTCGGGACGCCACAGGGACGAGCCGTCCAGCAGGCGCGCGCTGGCGGTGCCAACCAGGGGGCCGACCTGGCGCACGCACAGGGCGTCGTAGGCCGACACGGTCAGCCCGCTGGCCTGGGCGAACTGGTGCAGCGGGGTGACCCAGCCGTCCCAGTCGATCAGGCTGTCCTGGGGGCGCGCGATGCTGATCATGAGGGTGACGGCGGTGGTGGCGGCGAGTCGTCGGTGGGCAGTTCGACCGACGGCGGCATCTTCTCGCCGTGGGCCACGGCGTCGTCGATGACCGGGCTGCGCCGCGATGGCGAACGCGACAGCAGGCCGTAGTAGGACGAGAACGGCAGCTGCGGCACCACCCCGGCGGCGTCGGCGCCGTCCTCGTCGAGCAGGTGCAGGCCGCCGTGGGCGATCATGTATTCGCGCGTGACCTGGCGGTTGTTGCTGCCGCGGACCTTGGGAATGGCGATCGCGCGCCGCAGCACGGTGGACACCTCGACGTAGTTGAGCAGGATGATGTTGTCGACCAGGTGGGAGCCCTTGAGTTCCTTGCTGATCTGCGACAGGCCGAGCAGCTCCGGGGTCTCGTAGTTGAAGAAGATGGTCGCCAGGCGGTTCTTGAAGAAGGTGGCCAGCGCGTACAGGTAGTCGCTGACCTGGTGCGGGGCGGCCGTCTCGTACACGGCGCAGGAGTCGAACACGACGCAGTCGATGTGCTCGCGCTCGACCAGCTTGATGATGTGGTCGAAGTGGACGTCGAGCTCCATCTCGAGCGGCGACTCGTAGTGCAGGAACAGTTCGCCGCGTTCTATCATGCCGGGCAGGTCGAAGCCGAGCGAGCCGGCGTTGCGGCTCAACTGGCGCGGATGCTCGTCCAGGCTCACCAGCAGCGTTTTGTGGCCGGCCGCCACGGCCGCGCTCAGGAACTGCACGCCGAGCACCGTCTTGCCGGTGCCGGAAATGCCGCTGACCATGGTGACCGAGCCCTTGTACAGGCCGCCGTCCATCATGGCGTCGATGGCGCCCGAGCCGGTCGACAGGCGCTCGTCCGAGGTCGGCTGGTCGTTCAGCACGGTCGGGCGCGACTGGGCGCGGCGGTACACGTGGATGCCCTGGCCGGCCTCGATGCGCATGGTGTGGCTGCCGCCGATGAAGTCCTGGCCGCGCGACTTGAGCACGGTCAGCTCGCGCCGCACGCGGCGGTTGGTCTCGGCGCGGGTGAGCGAGATGATGGTGTCGAACACGAAGCGCTCGTGGGCCGCCACCGCGCCCAGGGTGTCGTCGCGCTCGGCCGTCACGAGGGTGGTCACGCCGAGCCGGTTCAAGCCCTCGATGAGCACGTGCAGGTCGTCGCGGAAGGGCAGGTCGTGCACCTCGGCGTACAGGCGCAGCGGGGTCAGGCCGTCGATCATCAGGCGCTTGGCGCCGATGCCGCGCAGGGCGTCGGCGAAGGCGCCCTGGCCGTTGCGAAATTCCGACAGCAGCACCGCCGGGCTGGTCTGGATGACCTTGATCTTGCCGGCGTCGATCAAGCCTTGCAGGTCCCAGTCGAAGCCGGCGGCGTCGCGCATCAGCTTGGCCGTGTCGAGCTCGAACGAGACGATGGCGCCCGGCTCGCCGTAGAGCGCGGCGCCGGCGACGATGAAGCCCAGCCCGAGCGTGGTCTTGCCCGAGCCGGGCGCGCCCTCGACCACCAGGTTGTTGTGGCGCGGCACGCCGCCCCGCAGCACCTCGTCCAGGCCTGCGATGCCAGTCTTGACCAAAGTCGACACGTGCGTTCCTCTTAATAAAGCGTTGATTCAGCCGGTCAGTCTAGCACCGGCCGTGTGTACGCTTGCGCACGTATGGAAAAAACGCGTCAGGGACGGTACAGCGGGTCGGCGCGTCCGGCCACGTCGACCCGCAGCGACAGCAGGCGGCCGCTCAGCGGGTATTGTTCGAGCTCGGCGGCCGAACGGCCATGGCTGGCGCTGGTGATGTACAGGGTGCGCAGGTCGGCGCCGCCGAAGGCCAGCATGGTCGGGCAGCGCAGCGGCAGCTTGATCTCGGCCAGCTGCTCGCCGGCCGGCGAAAAGCGCAGCAGGCGGCCGCCCTCGAACATGGCGCACCAGTAGGCGCCCTCGCTGTCGACGGCGGCGCCGTCCGGGCGTCCGCCGTAGCCGGGCGCGCCCTTGTTGCTGTCGAACTGGTGGAAGCACACCGGCTCGGAGGCGACGCCGGCGGCCAGGTCGAAGCGGTAGCGGTCCACGCGGTGGGCGGCGGTGTCGGCGTGGTACATGCTCAGGTTGTCCGGCGCGAAACCGAGGCCGTTCGAATTCATCATCCCGCCCGACCATTTCAGGCTCACCTTGCCCTGCTCGAGGCAGTACATCTCGGCGGCCTGGCGGTCGCGCGGCTCGAAGATGGTGCCGACCCAGAAGCGGCCGGCGGCGTCCACCTTGCCGTCGTTGAAGCGGGTGGTGCTGGTGTCGTAGGGGGCCGCGGCGATCGGCGTGACCGCGCCGCTGGCGGTGTCGAGGTGGACGAAGCCGGCGCGGCAGGCGACCACCAGGCCGCCGCCGGCGTGCAGGGCCAGCGCGGACGGTTCGCTGTCCATGCGGTAGGCGCGGTGGGCATGGCTGGCCGGGTGCGCGCGGTGCACCGTGAAGCCGCCGATGTCGACCCAATAGATGGCTTGCTCGGCCACGCTCCACAGCGGGCATTCGCCGACCTGCATCGGGGCCTGGTGGACGACGTCGAATTGTTCAGTGTTCATGCGGGTTCCTGTTCCTGTAACGGTTCTTGGCTCAGACGGCCGCCTTGGCCATCGCGATCAGGCCGTTGGTCGAGCTGTCGTGCAGCTCCGGCAGGGCGCTGCCGGTCAGTTCGGACTCGATGCGCTTGGCCAGCACCTTGCCCAGTTCGACGCCCCACTGGTCGAAGCTGTTGACGTCCCACAGCACGCCCTGCACGAAGGTCTTGTGCTCGTACAGCGCGATCAGCGCGCCCAGGGTGTACGGGGTCAGGTACTCCATCAGGATAGTGTTCGATGGGCGGTTGCCGGGGAAGGTCTTGTGCGGCGCCAGGCGCTCGATGTTGGCCAGCGACAGGCCTTGCGCCTGGAGGTCGGCGCGCACTTCGTCGAGCGTCTTGCCCTTCATGAAGGCTTCCGACTGGGCGAAGCAGTTGGCCAGCAGCGCCGCGTGGTGGTTGGCGTATTCGTGGGCTGGACGCAGCGCGGCGATGAAGTCGATCGGGGTGACGTCGGTGCCCTGGTGCAGCAGCTGGAAGTAGGCGTGCTGGCCGTTGGTGCCGCAATCGCCCCAGATCACCGGGCAGGTCGGGGTGTCGACCGGCGCGCCGCTCTTGGTCACGCGCTTGCCGTTGCTCTCCATGTCGAGCTGCTGCAGGTAGGCGGGAAAGCGCGACAGGTCCTGGTGGTAGGGCGCGATCGAGACCGAGCCGCAGCCGAGGAACTGGCGGTTCCAGAACCCGACCAGGGCCAGCAGGGCCGGCATGTTCTGCTCCAGGGGCGCTTCCTTGAAGTGGGTGTCCATCGCGTGCGCGCCGGCCAGCAGGTCCTGGAAATAGCCGAAGCCCACGCACAGCGCCACCGACAGGCCGATCGCCGACCAGACCGAGTAGCGCCCGCCGACCCAGTCCCAGAACGGGAACATGTTGGCCGGGTCGATGCCGAACTGCCGGATCGCCTCGGTGTTGGTGGACACGGCCACGAAATGGCGCGCCAGCGCCGACTCAGGCGCGTGCTGCAGGAACCAGGCGCGCGCGGTCTGCGCGTTCATCATCGTCTCGGTGGTGGTGAAGGTCTTGGAGGCGACGATGAACAGGGTGGTCTCGGGGTCCACGCGCGCCAGGGCGGCGTCCATGTCGTGGCCGTCGACGTTGGAGACGAAGTGCATGGCCAGGCGCGGATGGGCGTACTGGCGCAGCGCCAGGCACACCATCTTGGGGCCCAGGTCGGAGCCGCCGATGCCGATGTTGACGATGTCGGTGATCGGCTTGCCGCTGTGGCCGAGCCAGGCCCCGCCGCGCACGGCCTCGGTGAAGGCGCGCACCCGCTCGAGCACCGCGTGCACGTCGGCGCTGACGTCCTGGCCGTCGACCACCAGCGCGCTCGCGCGCGGCGCGCGCAGGGCGGTGTGCAGCACGGCGCGGTTCTCGGTGGTGTTGATGCGCGCGCCGGCGAACATGGCGTCGCGCTGGGCTTCCACGCCGCGCTCGCGCGCCAGGGCGGTCAGCAGGGCCATGGTGCGCGCGTCGAGGCGGTTCTTGGAATAGTCGAGGAACAGGCCGGCCGCGTCCACCGTCAGGCCGGGAAAGCGGCCGGCGTCGGCCGCGAACAGGGAGCGCAGCTGCCAGTCCTCGGCCTCGACGGCATGCTCTTCGAGCGCCTGGTAGCTGGCGGTGGCGGTCAGGGGCGGCTGAGGGGCGAACGGGAAGGTGGGCTGGGACGTGGGCTGGGACATGGGCGTGGGCTGATTGGGTTGGGTTCAGCGCGGCCGTGCGGCCTGCGCATGGGAGAGTGTGTGGAAAGGATTGGCGAATGATACATGAAAAAACCGTAAATTCACTACAAAAATCCCGGCGGCCCGCGCCGCGCGACGTGCGCCGGCGGCGCGCCGTCGTGCCTGCGGCGCGCACGGTTCGGCTTGCCTTTTGTCGTCAAACGGTGCAAGCTAGATCACTAAACGGTATGGTTTCCGGAATTTTTGTAGTAAAATTTCAGGCAATAAAATACATAAGGAACGATTATGGCGCTGCACCCCGTAATTCAATCGGTGACCGAGCGGATCATCAAGCGTAGCCGCCCGTCGCGCGCGGCCTACCTGGCGCACCTCGATGCGGCCCGCATCCAGGGCGTGCAGCGTAGCGCGCTCTCGTGCACCAACCTGGCCCACGGCTTCGCCGCCTTCCCGGCCAACGACAAGCTCAAGCTCAAGCAGGACAAGAAGCCGTCCGTGGCGATCGTCTCGGCCTACAACGACATGCTGTCGGCGCACCAGCCGTTCGAGTCCTTCCCCAAGGTGATCAAGGACGCCGTGCGCGCGGTCGACGCGGTGGCCCAGTTCGCCGGCGGCGTGCCCGCCATGTGCGACGGCATCACCCAGGGCCAGCCCGGCATGGAGCTGTCGCTGTTCTCGCGCGACGCCATCGCCCAGGCCACCGCGATCGCGCTGTCGCATAATATGTTCGACGCGGCATTGTATCTCGGCGTGTGCGACAAGATCGTGCCGGGCCTGCTGATCGGCGCGCTGCACTTCGGCCACATCCCGGCGGTGTTCGTACCGGCCGGCCCGATGACGAGCGGCTTGTCGAACAAGGAAAAGGCGCGCGTGCGCCAGCTGTACGCGCAGGGCAAGGCCACGCGCGAGGAGCTGCTCGAGAACGAGGCGGCCTCCTACCACAGCGCCGGCACCTGCACCTTCTACGGCACCGCCAACAGCAACCAGATGCTGATGGAGATCATGGGCCTGCACCTGCCCGGCGCCGCCTTCATCACCCCCGGCACGCCGCTGCGCGACGGCCTGACCGCGGCCGCCGCCCAGCGCGCCGTGGCCATCTCGCAGCAGGGCGGCAGCTACACGCCGGTCGGCCACGTGGTCGACGAGAAGTGCATCGTCAACGCGGTGGTGGGCCTGCTGGCCACCGGCGGCTCGACCAACCACACGCTGCACCTGGTGGCCATCGCCAAGGCGGCCGGCATCGTGATCGACTGGGACGACTTCAACGAGCTGTCGGCCATCGTGCCGATGCTGACCCGGATCTACCCGAACGGCGACGCCGACGTGAACCACTTCCACGCCGCCGGCGGCACCGGCTTCGTGATCCGCGAACTGCTCGACGCCGGCATGCTGCACGAGGACGTCACCACGGTGCTGGGCAAGGGCCTGCGCGCCCACTGCACCGAGCCTTTCCTGGACGGCGACAAGGTCATCTGGAAGGATGCGCCGGCGCTGTCGGCCGACGAGAGCGTGTTGCGCGCGGCGTCGAACCCGTTCGCCAAGGACGGCGGCATGATCCTGGTGTCCGGTAACCTGGGGCGCGCGGTGATGAAGATCTCCGCCGTCAAGGAAGAGCACCGCATCGTCGAGGCGCCCGCGCTGACCTTCAATTCGCAGGAAGACTTCATGCACGCCTACAAGGCCGGCAAGCTCGATCGCGACTTCGTGGCCGTGCTCCGCTTCCAGGGCCCGCGCGCGAACGGCATGCCCGAGCTGCACGCGCTCACCCCGGCGCTGGCCAACCTGCAGGACGCCGGGCGCCACGTGGCGCTGGTGACCGACGGGCGCATGTCGGGCGCGTCGGGCAAGGTGCCGGCCGCGATCCACGTGTCGCCCGAGATCCTGGCCGACGGCCCGCTCGGCCTGGTGCGCGACGGCGACATCATCCGCCTGGACGCCACCACCGGCACGCTCGAAGCGCTGGTGCCGGCCGACGTCTGGGCCGCGCGCTCGATGGCCACGGCCGACCTGTCGTCCAGCCACATCGGCATGGGCCGCGAACTGTTCGCCATGTTCCGTAACGCCATCAGCGAAGCGGAGAAAGGTGCCACCACCTTCTCGCTACCATCGCCGATTCCCACCACCGTGCCGCTGCACGAAGGCGCCGACATCGGCGACACCTTGCCCGGCTCCGACGAAGACTTTCTGATCAAGAACCCAAAATGACCATGACCCTGCTTGACATCATGCGCTCGGCGAGCGTGATTCCCGTAATCGCCATCGACGATCCCGCCCACGCGGTACCGCTGGCCCAGGCGCTCGTCGCCGGCGGCATCTGCGTGCTCGAAGTGACCTTGCGTACCGAACACGGCCTGGGCGCGATCCGCGCCATGTCGCAAGTGCCGGGCGCCATCGTCGGCGTCGGCACCTTGACCCAGCCGGAAGAATTCGCCGCCTCGCGCGACGCCGGCGCCGTGTTCGGCGTCTCGCCGGGCCTGACCGCCAGCCTGATCGAAGCGTCGCGCAAGAGCGGCCTGCCGCTGCTGCCGGGCGTGATGACCCCGTCCGAAGTGATGGCCGCGCGCGAAGCGGGCTTCCGCCAGCTCAAGCTGTTCCCGGCCGTGCCGGCGGGCGGCGTCGGCATGCTCAACGCGATCGGCGGCCCGCTGCCGGACGTGACGTTCTGCCCGACCGGCGGCATCTCGATCGAGACCGCGCCCCAGTTCCTGGCGTGCAAGAACGTCGCCTGCGTGGGCGGCTCCTGGCTGACCCCGAAGGACGCGATCAAGGCCGGCAACTGGGCCCTGATCACGGAACTGGCCAAGGCCGCCGCGGCGCTGCGCAAGTAAGCGGCGCGCATGGGGCGCCACGGCGATGCGGCTGTTTAGCGCGGGGCCGCGGCGGGCCCTGACGGCGGGCGAAACCGCCATGGCGGCGCTGCTGTTCGGCGCCGCCATCGATTACTGGCGCGTGCATGTCTACGGCAGGCGCTACCTGCCGTTCGGGCTGCAGCCCAAGAACTGCGCCATGACGCCCAACGGCGCCATCTACTTCCATCAGTCCTGCTGCCTGGCCGACTTCTCGGCCGGCAGCGTGCAGGCGCGCCACTGGTTCATGCACGAGATGGCGCTGTTATGACCGTTTGCACACCACCTCGTCCCCGCCCCCTGACCCTAGCCGAAATAGCAATCGCAACGTTGGTGTTTGGCGAATCAATCGACTACGAACGTGTACGCATCCATCCTCGCCGCTACATGCCTTTCCAGCCGAAGAACTGCTGCATGACGCCCAACGGCAGCATGTACTTCCACCAGTCCCGTTTCCTGCCTGATTACACTCGTGGCGATCCGGCAGTGGTACATTGGTTCCTTCACGAAATGGCGCATGTCTGGCAACATCAACTGGGATACGCGGTACGCCTGCGAGGCGCGGTGCGCATCGGACTGTCATACGAATACGATCTGGCACCGGGCAAGACATTGGCTGACTTCAACATTGAAGCGCAGGGCGATGTGTTGGCTGATTACTTCGCCTTGAAATTCTTGAAGAAGCCGCGCGTCATGCGCCAGCGCCGCCATGCGGGACAACTGGACCTGTACGAACACGTGCTGGCAGGCTTTCTTGCCGATCCGGGCAACGTGGCGAATCTGCCGCGCGATTATGGACGCTGCCTGCTGTTCTGTTCATATTGAACCTCTGGTATAGCCTCGAAGAGTGCCGGGCTTAACCGCTGATCAACTCGTGGCTGAACCACGCCTTTCAACCAGCGCCGACTTGCCATAGACGCAACACAGGTGTACTGTTGCACAGGCGCTCGAAAGCGATACTCATCGCAGCGCGTGGCTGGCTTCAGCCAGAGGGGAAGACAATGGATGACGACGAATACAGCTTCTGGCTAAACGCTTACACACCTGAAACCATACCAATGGAACGGCTGGCGAAGTACATGACCCAGTTGGCCAAGATGCTTGGGCACGAGCATGGTGTTCACTTCAACAGGCTTGAGCGTGGGAGCACGGTCAATGTAATGCGGGTTGAAAAAGAAGCTGCGCCGAAGGTCTTTGATCGCGTGGAGCAGGTCGCGCGAGGCGAAGCCGCCAATGACGTGATAGCCGCCTTTGATGAGCTAAACAGACTGCTCCGTGACGACAACGCAACAGGCAGGCTAAGCCGAAGGGCGAGTAATGAGCCCACCTCGGCAGTCGTCCTCAACTTCCCAGGTAAGGACCTGCCCAAGCCGCACACTTACGGGCCGTTCAACGATGTTGCCGTGGTTGAAGGGGAGTTGGTGCGCATCGGCGGGAAGGATACAAGCGCCCATGCCCAGCTAGTTGATCCAGAAGGGAAAACCTGGAACTGCGAGATGGATCGGCAGTTAGCGAGTGAGATGGCACCGTACCTGTACAAAGGGGCGGTTTTGCGCGTCACTGGTGATGCTCGATGGGAGCGACTTGAAGACCAGAAGTGGCAGTTGAAGTATTTTAAGGTTCAGGAGTTTGTCGTACTCGCTGGGGATACGCTGGACGGCGTAACTGAACACCTGAGAAGCCTTCGAGAGACTGATTGGAACAGTCTCGATAACGTCGACGCCTTTATTACTGCTTCACGCGGGGAAAGTGACGGGTTGCACTGATGGTCGTATTTGACACTTCAATCTTGACGTTGGCGTTTGATCCGAACTCGAAACCTCCTGTTGATCCAGACACGGAACTCCCTGTAACTGATTGCCAAGCCCGCCTTGATTACCTTATCAAGACGCTGACGAAGAATAAGCAGCGAGTGCTCATCCCAACCCCGGTGCTGGCAGAGTATCTGGTGCGCGCTGGTGCTGACAAGGATAAGCGGTTTGACATCATTGTCGGTTCACGCGTGTTCGTGGTTTCGCCGTTCGACACGCGGGCAGCGGTCGAGTGCGCGAGCATCGAAGACAAAGATGGTCGACGAATCCGTGCTTTACCCGAAGCGGAATCGAAGGCGAAAGTGAAGTTCGATCGGCAGATTATCGCTATTGCGATTGCGAGAGGGGTGAACGTCATCTACACGGGTGACATCGGCCTTGCATCGAGGGCGAAGCGTAGTGGCCTTAGTGTCGTGATGACTTGGGAGCTAGAATTGCCGCCGGTGGATCCACAGCTTGAACTTCCGATTGGCGCGGACGAATCGAACATTGCCCAGTTCCCCTTGGCTGCCTACCCTGAGAGCGGGGCGTTTTGACAGGTGAGTCCCTTTGTCGGCTTGCTGGCAGAGGATGAATTTTCTAAAAGAATTTTTGGGAAAGTGCCTGTTCGTGAAGACAAGTGACGGGGAAGTGAGAAGTATCCAGGTCGAGTGCGTGGCTTAACAGGGCCGGGACTCGGTCGTTTTTGCCCTTCAGGAGCGCAAAATATCTGCTGACGCTGTTCGGCGGAGCCTAGTGAAGAGGTGAACCACGGTCGCGTGTGATCGTGGCTTGTGGCGCTTCTTGTCGCGTATCAGGCTGCGCAGTAACGCTTGATGGTCGAGTCGGACAGGCCGAAGTGTGCAGCGGTGGCGCTAATCGACGCTTTGTGACCGTGCGTGATGCAGTGATGCTAGTGTTGATGCACTGGTAGGAATATAGTGTCGTCCGCATACGAACCGTAGAGCCAGAATGAAACTGCTGAACGATATTGTTGACGTGCTGATGAACGAAAGCGGCTCGCTCAACGAAGCACTTTTGAAAACGAAAGTGCTCCTGCACAAGATCGGACAGCGGGAGCTTGTTGGATGGGTGAACGTCGAGCTAAACGGCTATGACGACACTGATGCGATCCCGTCGTATCGACGCCTTCAGGCACGGGTGCTGGGCAACATCTCGAACATTCGCTACAGGTACTCGAATTACACCTTGCCGTTGATGCATCTGGAACCGAAGATGCGCGATTTCTTGCAGGAATCGCCGCTTGGTCATTCACTTGGCGTGCTGGAAACATTCGTCGGCGACGGTAAAAATAGCCTGAGAAGGCCAACGCCACCGGAGTTGTTGCATGCGCTTAGCGAAGGGCTTGGCGGCTATACCGTTGTCGATGCATGGTCGCAAATCGAGCAGTCGCAGATACGACAGGTGTTGATTGAAGTTCGGTCGCGGCTACTGGACTTCATTTTGGCTCTGCAAGACAAGGTCGGAGAAGATATGTCGGACGAAGATGCAAAGAAGGCAACTGCTGGACTCGATGTCAAAGGTATGTTCCACGGTGCAGTGTTCGGCGACAACGTGACAATACTGGTTGGGCATCAGAGTCAACAGCACGTTAGCAACACGAACGTGAAGAACGATGCCGCTTCGCTGGCTGCTGAGTTGCGGAAGAACGGGGTTGCCGAAGCGGACATCCAGGCGTTGAATACGGCAATCGCCCAAGACCCGGCTCCGACGACCGCTGGACAATATGGACCCGCCGTGAAGGCGTGGATGTCAGGCATGCTGAGTAAGGCAGTCGATACCACTTGGAAAATTTCGATTTCAGCGGCTGGTGGTGTGGTAGCAGCAGCCGTGAAGAACTATTACGGCATGTAGATCACTGTGTACTTGACTGAGTTTGAAACGATAGCCATTCAAGACCTTTGATGAACCGTTGTTCGCGCCGAATCAATACTGCCTAGAAGCAATCCCGTAGCCTAGCTGTTCGCGCCAACAGTGAGCCCGGAGCACCGCATGTCACGCCGTTCCATCGTTCCCGTCCTTGTCTTTCTGCTGGCGTCGACCGCGACGGCTGGCGCCGCCCGCACGGGCGAGATCGAAGTGCGCGACGGCAGCAGCGGCGTGCCGTGTTTCACCGTCCCGGAACGGGAGGAGCGGCGCGGCGGCGCGCCGAACTTCCAGTCGATCGTGGTGGTGGAGGCGGGCAGGGCGAACGCCGTGATGTGGAAGATGGCGATGCCGGCAACGCGCAGTTTCCCGGTCTCGTTCAGGATGTGCATTCCCTACGCGGGTCGGCTGCCGGTGCTGCCGCAGACGCCGGCCGCGCCGCTGCGGCCCGGCAGGTCCTACGAGGTGACGATCGCCGCCGAGCCGGCCACCCGGGGCGGACCGCGCAGCTATCGTGCGCGCTTTTGCGTGAGCGGCGAAGCGGGCGCGCTGAAGGTCGGCGGGACCGCAGGAACGGGGCGCGGGTGCGGCCGCTGAAGCTGGCGGCGCCTTACGCTGCCGTGGGGTGCACGACGACGCAATTGCGGCCATTGTGCTTGGCCGTGTACAGGGCGCGGTCGGCCGCGCCGATCAGGCAGGGCAGGTCGAGCGGGCTGTCGGCCGCGTGGGTGGCCACCCCGATGCTGACCGTGACCCGGCCGTGTTGGGGAGCGCCGGCATGGGGGAGGTTCATGTCGGTGATGCGCTGGCGCATGGACTGGGCCAGCTGCTCGCTTTGCTCGGCGCCCATTTCGGGCAGGATCACGGCGAATTCCTCGCCGCCGTAGCGGGCGATCAGGTCGAGCGGGCGCTGCAGCATGGCGGCCAGCGCGCCGGCCACCTTGATCAGGGTGTCGTCGCCTTGCTGGTGGCCATAGCTGTCGTTGTAGGCCTTGAAGCTGTCGATGTCGATCATCAGCAGCGATAGCGGGGTGGCGGCGCGTTTGGCGCGGCGGCCCTCTTTTTCCAGGGCGACGTCGAAATGGCGCCGGTTGGCGATGCCGGTCAGGCCGTCCGAGAAGGTCTGGGAGCGCAGCTCGAGGGCCTGGTCGCGTAGCAGGCGCTCGCGGTGGACGGCCACGCTCACGTCGGTGATCTGGATCAGGCAATGGCGCGCGGCGCCAGCCACTTGCAGGGGCGTGACCGCGACCGCTTGCTGCAGGCGCTCGCCGGCGAGCCTGGCGGCCGGCGTGGCGAACAGCGGGAACGGGGCCTTGTGCAGGGTCTGCGACAGTACCGAGGGGAAGTTGTCGCGCAGGGCTTGCTGGACCGCGCCGTCGATGCGCTTACCGTTGAGCTCGCTGAAGAGGACGAAAAAATCCTGTCCGATCACGTCCTGCGCCGGCAGGCCCGAGTGACGGGCCATCCAGCGGTTCCACAGCACCACGCTGCGCGCGTCGTCGAGCACGACGATGCCGAGATTCATTGCGCCGAGCACACTCTCGAACATGTGCAGGCAGTTCGCGTCGCTACCCACCATATCAGGCCGACCCCATCGCTTTGGCGATATACCGGTCCACCTGCTCCTGTAAATCGTTGAGCGCGGTCAGGTCGAGAATGAAGGCGACGTAGCCATGAATCTGGTGCTTCTCGAGGATGAAGTCGATGTGCAGCATCAGTACCACGGTGTCGGCCTGGCCGCCGGAGGCGGTGAGGATTTCCTCGCTGGTGCCGACATGGTATTGCGGGAGCGAACCAGTCAGCTCCTGGGAGAAGATGTTGGCCAGGGTGCCGACGCAGGAGTTGAGGATGATGTTGCCGATTTCGCTCATCGCCTCCTGTTCCATTTCCGTCAATTCCTTGAGCGGCACCGACTCGCCCACCATGAGGCGGACGATGTCGAGGCTTTTATCCTCAGGGAACATCAGGATGGCCTCGGTCTGGAAGGCGCCTTCGTAGTGCTGGCTGACGCCGCACACGCGCGCGCTTTCCTTGTTGCCAAGCATCTCAGCGGCTTCCGCGCGATTCAGAAAGGCGATCGACGGCACCGACATCGTCACTTCCTCGTTGACGATTTCGCTCATGGCACGGGCCGCGTGGCCTACGCCGATGTTGAAGATTTCGACCAGTGCGTCGTGCTGAAGTTCGCTGAGATTGAACATGGCTAGTCCGTGTCGAGGGCGGAGATCAAGGCGTGGATGCGGGTTTCGGTGATCGGCTTTTCCATGAAGCCGACGCCCAGCTCGCTGGCGCGGTGGCGGGTGGCATTTTGCACGTTGGCCGTCAGCAGCGAGATATGGGCGCCGGGGCAGCTGGCGCGCAATTGTTCGGCGGCGGCCAGGCCGCCCATGCCGGGCATGTTGACGTCGACCAGGATCAGGACCGGGTTGAGCGCGCCGGCCTTGGCGATCGCTTCCTCGCCGGTGGCCGCCTCGTCCACGGTCCAGCCGGGCCGCGCGCTCAGGATGAATTGACGCGCCATCAGGCGCGACACGCGGCTGTCGTCGACCACGAGGACCGTCTTTGTTTCGTTCATTTCTGTGTTCCTGGTTCTGAGTTCTGGAATTTCACTGTGCACCTTTCATTTTCTCATAGTTCGTTGCATTCTTACCCAATCGATGAGTGCTTTCCAGCGACTTATTGCATTTTGATACTAACTGGCAAACAAAATTGGCCCCGGGGAGCCGCCGCGCCGGTGCGATCCGCTAAAATGGCGGCACTCCTCGGCCTGGCCGACACCGTCTACCACTTACTTTTTTGCACACCATGACCCAAGACGAACTGAAACAAGCCGTGGCCCGCGCCGCCATCGAATACGTTGTCGATGGCGCGATCATCGGCGTGGGCACCGGCTCGACCGCCAATTTCTTCATCGACGAGCTGGCCAAGATCAAGGACCGCATCAAGGGCACCGTGGCCTCGTCCGAGGCGACCGCGGCGCGCCTGCGCGGCCACGGGATCGCCGTGTACGACCTGAACGACGTGCCGGAAATCGCCGTCTACATCGACGGCGCCGACGAGATCACGGCCACGGGCGCCATGATCAAGGGCGGCGGGGCGGCCTTGACGCGCGAGAAGATCGTCGCCTCGGTGTCGCGCCAGTTCGTCTGCATCGCCGACGGCTCCAAGCTGGTCGACGTGATGGGCAAGTTTCCGCTGCCGGTGGAAGTGCTGCCGATGGCGCGCGCGGCCGTGATGCGCCAGCTGGCGGCGCTGGGCGGCCAGCCGCGTTTGCGCCTGAAAGCCGGGACCGAGCAGGCCTTCATCACGGACAACGGCGGCGAAATCATCGATGTGGCCGGCTTGCGTATCGACGATCCGGTCGGCCTGGAACAGCGCATCAACCAGATCGTCGGCGTGATCGCGGTAGGCCTGTTCGCCGCGCGCGGCGCCAATGTGTGCCTGCTCGGCACGCCCGAAGGCGTCAAGACCCTCAGGTTCTGAGCCTTTCCACCCCTTCTATCCACTCACCTCGGGATGACCATGAAGCGATTGATCTTGGCGATGTCATGCGTAGCGCTGCTGGGCGGCTGTACCCTGTTTCACCACGAGAAAATCGTGGAGCAGCCGGCGCCGGTCAAGGTCCAGGAGCCGCGCCTGGTCGACGCCGACGGCGTGCCGATCGAGCGCGTGCCGTTCCGGGCCGGCATCTCGTCGGTGACGGTGGAGAACATGGCAAAGCAGCATGGTTGCACGGGCGGCCAGGGCGCGGGCTTGATGACCGAGCAGGGGCCGGTCGAGGTGTACCGAATGCTCTGCGATAACGGGAAGGTGTTCCGCGCCCGCTGCGAACTGCGTCAGTGTAAGGCGATGTAAGCGGGCCAGTCCGGCGCAGGCGATGGGACGCGGGCGCTGTGACGGCGTCCAGACGCCGCGGGCGCAGCGCCCGCGGTGCTGATGCTCAGTCCGCTGGCGGCGGCACGTAGCCGACGGCGGCATCGGCGCCTTCGCCGAAGAAATGCTTTTCCATCTGGGTGGCAAGATATTTGCGCGCGCGCTGGTCGGCCAGGTTCAGGCGGTTTTCATTGACCAGCATGGTCTGGTGCTTGAGCCATCCCTGCCACGCTTCCTTCGATACCGATTCGTAGATCCTCTTGCCCAGTTCGCCAGGATAGGGCGGGAAGTCGAGACCTTCGGCGTCTTTGTTGAGTTTAATGCAATGAACTGTGCGGGCCATCTGTGCTCCTAAAGCGGTCGTGTAAAGCTCGATTATAAAGACTTAATCAACACCTGGGACTTGCGCTGCCAGTTGTACATGTGCTGGCGGTCCTTGGGCAGGGCGTCGACCGGGGCCGGCACGAAGCCGCGTTTCTGGAACCAGTGCGAGGTGCGCGTGGTCAGCACGAACAGCTTGTTGAAGCCGGCGGCGCGCGCGCGGTTTTCCATGTGCTTGAGGATACGCTCGCCGTCGCCCTGGGCCTGGACTTCGGGGTTGACCGTCAGGCAGGCCATCTCGGCCATTTTCGACGCGGGGAAACCGTACAGCGCGGCACAGCCGAAGATCACGCCGTCGTGCTCGATGACGGAGAAGTTGTCGATCTCGCGCTCGATCAGCTCGCGCCCGCGCTTAACCAGGGTGCCGTCCGCCTCGAGCGGCTCGATCAGCTTGATAATCCCGCCGACGTCCTCAATTGTGGCTTGACGCAGCGATTCCAGGTTCTCGTGGCTGATCATGGTGCCCACGCCGTCGTGGGTGAACAGTTCGAGCAGGGCCGAGCCGTCCATCTCGAACGGCAGGATGTGGGCGCGCGGCACGCCGCTGTTGCATGACTTGATCGCGTGTTGCAGGTAGAAGGCGGAGTCGCCCGGCAGGAAACCGGCCTGCAGCACCGCTTCGGCCTGGTGTGAGGACAGTTCGCGGATTTCGGCGCCGGCCTCGTCGACCATCATCGGGGTTTCCGTGATGAAGATGAGTTTGTCGGCGTGCAGGGCGATCGCGGCCGAGACTGCCACGTCCTCCATGGTCAGGTTGAACACTTCGCCGGTGGGCGAGAAGCCGAGCGGGGACAGCAGCACCACGCTGTCGGTGGCGAGAATGGCGTGGATGGTCTCGGCCGCGATCTTGCGGGTCATGCCGGTCAGTTCGAGGTCGACGCCGTCGATCACGCCGAGGGGGCGGGCGGTGACGAAGTTGCCGGAAATGATGCGGATGGCGGCGTGGGCCATCGGTGTGTTGGGCAGACCCTGGCTGAAGGCCGCTTCGATGTCGAGGCGCAGTTCGCCGGCCGCTTCCTTGGCGCATTCGAGCGCGGCGGTGTCGGTGATCCGTATGCCGTTGTGGAAGCGTCCTTCGACATTTCGCAGGGCCAGTTGTTCGGCAACCTGGGGGCGCGAACCGTGCACCACGACCACGCGGATGCCGAGCGCGACCAGTAAGGACAAGTCTTGCGCCAGTACGGGCAAGGCGCCCGCGGTGACGAGCTCACCGGGGAAGGCGACCACGAAGGTCTTGCCACGAAAGGCGTGGATGTAGGGTGCGACGGAGCGCAGCCACTGGACGAATTGGGTAGTTGTTTCCATTTGCCGCATTATAATTCGCTGCGCGACTTGCGCACCAAAATACCTGTAAAAACAATGCCAGATCAGAGTAACAAGCCTGCGTCGTCCAACGTGCCGGCGCAATCGTCCGAAATTGCTTCGCCAACCGCGGCAGCCTCATCAAGCACAGCGTCACCAGCTGCGTCGTCAGCCCCTCCGGCAGCGCGGCAGGCTGACAAGTCGCGCCTGCCGCGCCCGGCCGGCGCCGATAAGGCGGGCGCCGAGGCGCGCGCGGCGGACAGGCCCGAGAAGGCAAGCGCAGAAATGCGCGCGGCGGGCCGGCCGGAGAGGGCAAGCGCAGAGGCGCGCCCGGCGGGCAGGCCGGAGAAAACCAGTGCGCAGGCGCGCTCGGAAGGCCGGCCGGAGAGGGGCAGCGCTCAGGCGCGTGCGGCGGTCAGGCCGGAGAACGCAGGCGCCGACGCGCGCGCGGCGGGCAGGCCTCAGGGTCGGCGCGAGGGCGCGCCACCACGCGAGGTGTTCCGCAATCCGCTGCCGCCGATCACCTTCCCGGAAGACTTGCCGGTCTCCGGGCGGCGCGCGGAAATCGCCAAAGCCCTGAGCGGTCACCAGGTGATCATCGTGTCGGGCGAGACCGGCTCGGGCAAGACCACCCAGTTGCCGAAAATCTGTTTGGAACTGGGGCGCGGCCAGAACGCGCTGATCGGCCACACCCAGCCGCGCCGTATCGCCGCGTCGTCGACGGCCAAGCGCATCGCGCAGGAGCTGGGTTCGCCGTTGGGCGAGCATGTCGGCTTCAAGGTGCGCTTCACGGACACGCTCTCGCGCGGGGCATCGGTCAAGCTGATGACCGATGGCATCTTGCTGGCGGAAACCCAGACCGATCCCTTGCTCAAGGCCTACGACACGATCATCATCGACGAGGCCCACGAACGCAGCCTGAACATTGATTTCCTGCTCGGTTATCTGAAGCAGTTGCTGCCGCGCCGGCCGGATCTGAAAGTGATCATCACCTCGGCCACCATCGACGCGGAGCGCTTCGCGCGCCATTTTGGCCAGCCGGACAAACCGGTGCCGGTGATCGAAGTATCGGGTCGCCTGTACCAGGTGGAAGTGCG
>DIZW01000044.1:78711-95690 GCA_002428015.1 Oxalobacteraceae bacterium UBA6018
TACCAGGTGGAAGTGCGCTACCGGCCGGTGGAACGCGACCCGGTCGCGTCGTCCGGTGCGGCGGATGCGGCCAAGCCGCTGCCGAAAGCCCAGGCCGCGCGCGAAAAGCGCGACCTGATGGACGGCGTGATCGATGCCGTGGACGAGCTGTGCCGCATTGGCTCGGGCGATGTGCTGGTGTTTCTGCCGGGCGAGCGCGAAATCCGCGACTGCGCCGAAGCCTTGCGCAAGCATCACCCGCCCCATGTCGAGATCCTGCCGTTGTTCGCCCGCCTGTCGGTGGAGGAACAGGAGCGCGTGTTCCGCATCACCAACGCACGCCGCATCGTGCTGGCGACCAACGTGGCGGAAACCTCGCTGACGGTGCCGGGCATTCGCTACGTGGTCGATGCCGGCCTCGCGCGTGTGAAGCGCTACAGCTTCCGTAACAAGGTCGAGCAGTTGCAGATCGAGCCGATCGCCCAGTCCGCGGCCAACCAGCGCGCAGGCCGTTGCGGCCGGGTGGCCGACGGCGTGTGTATCCGCCTGTACGAGGAAAGTGATTTCCTGCAGCGCCCCAAGTTCACCGAGCCGGAAATCCTGCGCTCCTCGCTGGCGGCCGTCATCTTGCGGATGAAGACCCTGCACCTGGCCGATGTGGAGACCTTCCCGTTCATCGAGCCGCCGCAGGGGCGGGCCATCGCCGACGGCTACCAGCTGCTGCAGGAAATCGGCGCGGTGGACGACACCAATGCGCTCACGGCGCTCGGCCACAAGCTGGCCAAGCTGCCGCTCGATCCGCGCGTGGGACGCATGATCCTGGCCGCGCTGGAGAACGCCTGCCTGACCGAAATGCTGATCATCGCGTCCGCCTTGTCGGTGCAGGACCCGCGCGACCGTCCGATGGAGCACCAGCAGGCGGCCGATGAAGCGCACAAGAAGTTCGCCGATGAGAAGTCGGAATTCCTCACCTATATCAAGATCTGGCGCTGGTTCGAAACGGCCATCGAGCACAAGAAAACCAATCGCCAGTTGCAGGAGACTTGCCGTAGCAATTTCCTGTCGCAGACGCGCCTGCGCGAGTGGCGCGACGTGCATTCGCAACTGCTGACCATCGTCAAGGAACAGGGTTGGCGCCTGAACGAAGCACCGGCCACCTATGAAAACCTGCACCTGGCGCTGTTGACTGGCCTGCTGGGTAACATCGGCTTCAAGTCGGAAGACGAGCCCGGGGCCGGCTACCTTGGCGCGCGCGGCATCAAGTTTCACGTGTGGCCGGGTTCCTCGCTGCTGAAGAAACCGGGCAAGTGGATCGTGGCGGCCGAGCTGGTCGACACGACGCGCCTGTACGCGCGCTGCGTGGCGCAGATCCAGCCGGAATGGGTCGAGCAGGTCGGCCGTCATTTGCTGAAGAAATCGTGGGGCGAGCCGCGCTGGGAAAAACGCTCGGCCCAAGTGACCGCGTCCGAGCGCGCCACCTTGTACGGGCTGGTGGTGTACAGCCAGCGGCGCATCAATTACGGCCAGCTCAACCCGACCGAGGCGCGCGAGATCTTCATCCGCGACGCGCTGGTGGGCGGCGACTACGACACCCGTGCGCCTTTCTTTGCGCATAACCACAAGCTGGTCAAGGAGATCGAAAACCTCGAGCACAAGTCGCGCCGCCTGGACGTGCTGGTGGACGATCACCTGATCGCCGCCTTTTACGACAAGCTGATCCCGGCCGACGTGGTCAATGGCGCGGGGTTCGAGAAGTGGCACAAGGACGCGACCGCGCAGGAGCCCAAGCTGCTGTTCCTGAACCGCGAGGAATTGATGCGGCACGAAGCCGCCGGCGTGACGACCGAATTGTTCCCCAAGGCGATGCTGGTGACCGGCATCGAGATGCCGCTGACCTACCATTTCGAGCCCGGCAGCGTGCGCGATGGCGTGACCCTGTCGGTGCCGCTGTTCGCGCTCAATCAGTTGCCGCGCGAGCGGGCCGACTGGCTGGTGCCTGGCATGCTGAAGGAAAAAGTGCATCTGCTGCTGAAGTCCCTGCCGCAAAAACTGCGCCGCCACTGCGTGCCCTTGCCGGACTACGCCGCCAAGTTCTGCGAACGCATTCATGAGGCGGGAAAATTCGGCCGCGGCGATCTGATCGATGTGCTCATCGCCGACGTGCGCGCCGAGACCGGTATCGCGGTGCTGACGACCGACTTCAAGCTCGAAACTCTGCCGGCCCACCACTTCATGAATTTCAAGGTGATCGACGAGCATGGCCGCCAGCTCGACGTTGGCCGCAACCTGGCGAGCTTGCAGGCCGAGTTCGGCGGACAGGCGCGCCAGAGTTTTCAAAAGATGGCAGAGGTGGCGGCGCCGTCCGCAGCGGGAACCGGACCAGCCCAGGGCAAGGCCCAGCGGCTGGCCGGTGCCGTGCAGGGGAGCGGCGCTGGCGCTGCGCCACTTGCGCGTGGAATGGCCGGGGTGGCGACCACCGGCAAGGGGCTGGGGGGCGGGCAGGGCGCAGCGACCGGCACCGGGACGGCGGCCCAGGCTACGGCACCCGGGCATCGCGCGGCGGGCGGCAACGGCGCCGCGCTCGTGCATGCGGACGGGGGCGCGGCGCAGGCCACCGGCCAGCACTTGGGGTTGACGTCGTGGAGTTTCGGCGAATTGCCGGAGCTGCTCGAGATCGTCCAGGGCAAGCTGACCTTGATCGGCTTCCCGGCGCTGGTGGACAAGCAGACCCATTGTGACCTCGAAGTGTTCGACGACCCGACCGTGGCCGCCCGCACCCACCGCAGTGGGCTACGGCGCCTGTTCGCACTGCAGTTCAAGGAACAGCTAAAGTTCATTGAAAAGAACATTCCAAACATGCAGCAAATGGGCATGCAGTTCATGGCGATGGGCTCGCAAGAGGAATTGCGCGACCAGATCATTCAAAAAGCCATCGACATCGCCTGTTTGCAGGACCCATTGCCAAGCGATGCAGCCTCCTTCAACAAGCGCAAGGACGAGGGCAAATCGCGCCTGGGATTACTGGTCAACGAAATCGCCCGCCTCGTCTCGCAGGTGCTGACCGAATTCCACGGCCTGCCCAAGAAGCTCCAGGGTATCAATCCTCAAGCTGCCGCCGATATCCAGGCGCAGTTACAAGGCTTGGTGCACAAGCGTTTCGTCACGGACAACGACTACACCCAGCTCGCGCATTTCCCGCGCTACCTGAAAGCAATCAACGTTCGCATCGAAAAGATGCGCGGCGACCCCGCGCGCGACGCCAAGCTCATGGCCGAGTGGACCCAGTCCGCCAGCCATTTCATGCGCGCCGCCAAGGACCGCCTGGCAGGAGAGAACACCGATCCCAAGATGGTGGAATTTCGTTGGATGCTAGAAGAACTGCGCGTATCGCTGTACGCGCAGGAGCTTCGCACACCGATGCCCGTGTCCGGCAAGCGCTTGCAGAAAGTGTGGGAATCGATGCAGCGCTAGGCAGGCGGTTCTTGACCTCCTTTGCAGATTCGTCGACTACACGTGGCAAGAATCTATGGCTAGCATCGATGGCACGAAGCGGCGCGACGCTGCGCCCCAGATGCGTGCGGGGCCGCGGCTTGCTGTGCTTTGCTCTTGGCCCCGCACCGATCTCGCCACATTGATAGGGGTTGTAAGCCCAAACCGGCGGAATTTGTCCAGTTCACCAAAGCTCAGTTTTCAGATTGATCCCAGACTGCGATAGTCAGCACTTGGTCAGGCCGTCTCAGGCGGGCTGCGCCAAAGCGCGATCCCAATACGACGGCGCTCCAAATTCGCTACGCAAATGTGCGATGAACAATTGCGCTTTGGCAACATGTGAACGACCAGGCATGCGTACCGCGTGGATTGCCGGCTGCTGCTTCGAAAGACGCAAAGTCGGATGGGGGAACAGCTGCACAAGTTGACCTGCTACGATCAGGTCGCTCACGAGCCAGCTCGCCAGATGCGCGATACCGATACCGGCAACAGCCGCCTGCAGCAAGGTGTCGGTATCGGCGGTCCGTAAATTGCCGCGCACGGGAAGCGCCTCACCGCCATTGATTCCGGGGAAGCACCACCAGCCCGTCGGGACTGGCAAAGAATCGACTGTCAGGCAGTTGTGCCGCACCAGGTCTTGTGGAGACTCCGGCCGGCCATGACGAGCAAGGTAGGCCGGACTGGCACACACCAGCCGGTGAAGCGGAGCAAGTTGCGTGGCAACCAAATCGCTGTCCGGTAACGCCCCGATACGAATGGCCACGTCCACCCGCTGCGCCTGGAGATCAAGCATCTGGTCGCTGACGTGGAGAACGATCTCAATCAACGGATATTGCTTGAGAAAGCTCACTACCGCCGGCGCGATGTGACGGCGTCCAAATGATGATGGCACTGCGATGGTCAGCAAACCGCGCGGATCGGCATTCAAGGCGGATATTTCATGCTGCGCATCGTCGAGCTCCGCGAGGATGGCGCGCGCTCTGGGCAAGAACTTTTCGCCGGCATCCGTGAGCATGACAAGGCGTGAACTGCGATGCAGTAATTTGACGCCTAACTCTTTCTCGATACCATCTATTTTCCTAGACACCGACGACACCGCAATGCTGCGTGTATTGGCCACCTTGGACAGGCTGCCAGCTTCCACTACGGCAAGGAAAGTGCGTATCGCATCGATCATGGCAACACCCTTGTAGTTTGCGAATAACGCAAATATTGTTTGCAAGTAGCCATATTGTGCCGTTTATCGCAAATAAATACAATTCTTGCCATCGACAACCACAGGCTCCAGCGGCCCGAAAGGAAGCACCCATGTTTCAATTCACACTGACGAATGTAGCCCGCGCAACGGCACTGGCGACCGCGATGACATTGGTCGCCGCCGGCGGCGGATCGGCGATGGCAGCCGCACCGATGGCGAAAACATCCGCACCCGGCTATTTCCGACTCATGCTTGGTGCATTTGAGGTCACCGCGCTTAGCGACGGCACAGTCGAGTTGCCAATAGACCAGTTGCTATCGGAGCCAGCCGCCAAGACGTACCAGGCGCTCGCTAAATCGTTTCTGAAAGCACCGCTGGAAACCTCTGTCAACGCTTACCTGATCAATACCGGTGACAGGGTCGTGCTCATCGACACCGGCGCCGCCGGTCTATTTGGACCGACGCTTGGCAAGCTGCTCGCCAACCTGAAGGCGTCCGGGTACGAGCCGGCGCAGATCGATGAAATTTATCTGACGCATTTGCACCCGGATCATGTCGGCGGCCTGATGTCCAACGGAGTCCTTGCCTTCCCGAATGCGATAGTCCGTGCTGATCAGGATGAATCGGATTATTGGTTGAGCCAAGCCAATATGGATCGGGCGCCGGCAGCGTCAAAAGGCTTCTTTCAAGGGGCAATGGGGTCGCTGACTCCCTATGTTACGGCGAACAAGTACAAGTCATTCCATGGCAATACGCAGCTCATCCCGGGCGTGAGATCCCTTGCGAGCGTTGGACATACGATTGGACACACGTCATACGCTATCGAAAGCGAAGGGCAAAAACTGCTCATCGTGGGAGATTTGATCCATGTGGCGGCCGTGCAGTTCGACAAACCCAGCATCACGATCGCCTTCGACAGCGATCCCAAGGCGGCGGAGGCCGCACGAGGAAAGGTGTTCATGCAGGCAGTCAATGACGGTGCCTTGATCGCCGCTGCCCACATTCAGTTTCCTGGCTTGGGGCATTTGCGCAGCATCGGCAAGTCTTATCAATGGGTACCCGTGAACTACACGCAGATGCGCTGACCGCCCGCGCGTTGGTCGCATGCAGCACGCTTGTCATTCTTAACATCAACGAAATTCCAAGGACGAATCATGATCAAGTTTTATTTTCACCCAACGCCCAATCCAATGAAGGCCGCGCTGCTGCTCGAGGAGTTACAACTGCCATTCGATCTCATTGCCGTCGATACCATGAAAGGGGAGCAGCATGCAGCTGCATTCCTGGAAATCAATCCGAACGGTAAGGTGCCCGCACTGATCGACGACCGTATCCGATTGTTCGATTCTCATGCCATTCTGCTCCACCTCGCCGAGAAGCATGGCAAATTCACTGCCAAAACGCCGAAAGGGCGCGCTGAAATGCTCTCCTGGTTAATGTTTATCGCAACCGGATTGTCGCCGTTTTCTGGCCAGGCAGCCCATTTTCTGCACTATGCGCCCGAGGTGCTGCCCTATGCGCGCAACCGGTATCTGAAAGAAGTGATGCGCCACTACCGCGTGCTCGACAATCATCTGGCGTCGTCGCCTTACTTGGCTGGTGAAGAATATACGATTGCCGATATGGCGCTATGGGGCTGGGGTATCTCGGCGGGATACATTTTTGGCGAGAAAGGCTTGGCCGATTATCCAAATGTAAAACGCCTGGTAGAAGAAATTTCGGCACGTCCCGCCGCCACGCGTGCGCATGCACTCAAAGGACGTTTGGTCTTGAAGACCGAGCTTGACGAAGAAGCACGACGTGCCCTGTTCCCGCAAAACGATTGATTCCGGGGTCGCATTCATCGCCATGCTGGATGCGGCAGCAATGCGCTCATTTTTTGTATGGGCTTACAACCCCTGATTAGGGTGAGAATTGGTGCGACGCTGCAGATCAGATGCGCGCGGAGCCCTGGCCTTGCTGCGCTCTGCTCTTGGGCCCGCACCGATCTCACCACATTGATAGGGTGAGAATCGATGCGAAGCGGCGCCGCAGATGTGCGCACGGCCGGACCTTGACGCGCATCCTTGCCCCGCACCGATGTCGTCATATGTGTTTATCAACGAACCAGCAACTCAGGCCACTAGGCGCCAGCTCCTGTGCCGGTGCCGCTCGCACCGCGTCCCGGCGGCATGGCCCCCATGCTCATGCCGCTCATGGTGGCTTCGGTGCCGTAGAACGTATTAATCTCGTTGGCCCAGCTGACGTCGCTCATGTCGGGCCAGGCGTCGGGGTCGAAGCCGGGCGCGTTCTTCAGGCGTTCCTTGTCGATATTGAGTACGAAGCGCTTGTTGACGGTGTCCAGGTGCAGGGCCTGCCAGGGCACGGCAAATAGTTTTTGCCCCATGCCCAGAAAGCCGCCGATCGCCAGCACGGCGTAGGCTACCTGGCCGGTGCGGGTGTCGAGCATGATCTCCTTGATGTCCCCCAGGTCCTCTTCCTGGCCGTTGACGACGCTGTCGCCAATGAGCGTGTCGGCCCCCATGAGTGCGGGGCCTGGGCCGGCGCTGCCCGTCGTTTTGTACATGCCGTATTTGTCGCGGTCTAAGTAGGTCATTGTGGATCTCCTATCGTGAGTCCTTGGTTGAATGGGTCGCTCGTGAGTCAGACTACGTTGACGGTACCCCCGGCATTTGATATGCCTCAATCGTGCCGGCGCCGCGTCGGCATGCGCCTGTGTTGCTTTATTGTTGAGTTGACGAACTGTGCGCGCTAACGCACAGATGCGTTATTGCGGGAAAGCTATCCTTAAAAAAACACGGAGGCTTTACCATGATGTTCGTCACGTCCCGCTGCAACAACGCCGGCCCGCTCGGAAAACCGATCCCTACCCGCTCGTTCACCTCGTTTCTGTTTGCGCGCCTGCATGGCCGCGCGATCGCCAGGTTCCGATGGTAAAGTCGAGCACGCCCTGGCTGCGCAGTCTCCTGCGAGCCGGAAAGAAGCAACAACGCTCGGCGGCGCGCGCGCTGACCATCCTGCTCACGCCGCCCAAGCCGCCCAAGCGTGCCAATCCCAAGCCGGCCGCCAAGGCCAAGCCTGCGGTCAAGACAACGGCGCGCTCTGCCGTGAAGCCGGCGGCGTCCGCGAAGCCGGCGCGCTTGGCGCCGGCGCTGACCCTGGCGCGGGCCACGCCGTTTGCGCGGCCGGCCCCGGCCAGCGTGCAGCGCGCCCCGCTCGAAGCGGTGGCGCCGGCCAGCGGCAAGTGGCTGGCCTCGCACCATGCGGTGGCGGCCGAAGCGGGCGCCTTGCCGTCGCGCCGCATGAGTTACTGGTTGTATCTCCCCGATTGCGTGCCCAAGCCCGACGGCCTGCCGCTGGTGGTGATGCTGCATGGCTGCGACCAGAGCGCCACCCTGTTCGCCCAGGGCACCCGTATGAATCAGTTGGCGGAGCAGGCTGGCTACGCCGTGCTGTATCCGCAGCAGTCGGTCGCCGCCCATCCGCACCGCTGCTGGAAATGGTATGACCGCGCCACCCAGCAGGGCGGCGGCGACGTGCGTACCATCGTCGGCATCATTCATAAGGTTCTGCAGAGCTATCCGATCGACCGTTCGCGCGTGTATATCTGCGGCATGTCGGCCGGAGCCGGGATGGCGCACATCGTCGCGCTCAATCATCCCGACCTGTTTGCCGGCCTGGGCCTGCATTCGGGGCCGCTGTACGGCGCCGGCCACAGTACCGTCGGCGCGCTGGCGGTGATGCAGCATGGGTCGAGTTCGCGGGTCGAGCCGGCCATCGCCGAAGTATTGGAGAATCGGCCGGATTTCCCCGCCGTACCAATCATGCTGATCCAGGGCGACGACGATCCCGTGGTGCGTCCCGTGAACCAGGCCCAGCTTGAACGCCAGGCCATGTTGCTCAACCAGTTGCCGCCCGGCAGCCGGGTCGAACTGGTGAACAAGGCCGGCGGCAAGCGCGCCCACCCCTATGCCCTGCGCGACGTTTACCGGGGCCGCACGCTGATGCTGAGGGTGGCCCGCATTGCCGAACTCAAGCATGCCTGGAGCGGTGGCGACGAGCGCCTGTCGTTCAATTCCGGCGCCGGCCCCGACGCCAGCAAGATGTTGCTGGAGTTTTTCGCGCGCCACCGCCGGGCGGCGTGAGCGGCGACGGAACGGCTTTGTGCGGCATCAAGATGCTACCCGGTGGGCGGTGAATATATCGGGAATTGTCAGATTGACCTTGCCAAAATCCGGTCCGACTAGTACTGTACATCCATACAGTACTTTTAAGCCTTCCTCCGACCATGTCCAGTCCCGATTCCATCGCAACACCCGAGGATTTGCACCCCTCGCTCTGGCGCGCCTCGCAGCTGGCGCATGCCACCACGCGCTGCATCGATACCGGCCACGCCACCCTGTCGAGCCAGTTGCCGGGCGGCGGCTGGCCGGCCGGCACCTTGACCGAATTACTGTTGCAGCAAGCCGGCATCGGCGAGCTGCGCCTGTTGCGACCGGCGTTGGCGCAGGTAGCCAGGCGCCGTATCGTGCTGCTGCAGCCGCCCCATGCGCCGCAGGCGCTGGCGCTGGCCGCGCTGGGGCTGGCGCCGTCCCAGCTGGTGTGGGTGCGCAGCAGCCGCGCCACCGATGCGCTGTGGGCGGCCGAGCAGGTGCTGCGCAGTGGCAGTTGCGGTGCGCTGTTGTTTTGGGCCGTCCACGCGCGCGGTGAAAGCTTGCGCCGCCTGCATCTGGCCGCGCAAAGCGCCGATACCCTGTTCTTCATGATGCGCCCGCTGGCGGCCGCCCAGGACTCCTCGCCGGCGCCCTTGAGGCTGAGCTTGCGGCCCGCAATGGGCGGCATCGAGATCGGTTTCGTCAAGCGCCGGGGGCCGCAGCGCGATGCGCCGTTGTTCCTCCCACTCACACCTTCTTTATTACAGCGCCATGCGACTCTGGATCGGCCTCAGCCTGCCCCGGCTCCCGCTCGACGTGTTCAGCCCGAACTGGTCGGCTGACACTGCCAGCGTCGTGCTCGAGCAGGAGCGCGTGCTGGTGGTGTCGCCGGCGGCGCGCGCGGCCGGGGTGCAGGTCGGCATGCGGCGCGGGGGCGTGCTGATGCTCATGCCTGAGGCGCGCGTGTACGAGCGCGCGCCCGAGCGCGAAGCCGAGGCGTTGCACGCGGTGGCGATGGCACTGCTGCAGTACACGCCCCTGGTGGCGCAGGCCGAGGAAGCCACGCTGCTGATCGACATCGGCGCCAGTCTGCGCCTGTTTGGCGGCATCGGCGCGCTGTGCCGCCGCATCCGCGCCAACCTGCACGAAATGGGTTTCGTGTGCGCGCTGAGCTGCGCGCCGACCGCGCGCGGCGCCTGGCTGCTGGCGCGGCGCGGCGGCGGGCGCTGCCTCAAGATGGATTCGCTGGTGCGGCGGGCCGACCGCCTGCCCAGCGCCTTGCTGCCGCCAGCGCGGCCGTTCGCCGCCTGGTTCGAAGGCATCGGCTGCTTCAGCCTGGGCGATATGCGGCACCTGCCGCGTCCCGGCCTGCAGCGGCGCTGTGGCCGCGCCCTGCTCGACATGCTCGACGCCGCCTACGGCATGACGCCCGAGCTGTTCGAGTGGATCGAGGCGCCCACCACCTTCAGCGCCAAGCTCGAACTGTTCGACCGGGTCGAGCATGCCGAGGCGCTGCTGTTCGGCGCCCATCGCCTGCTGCTGCAAATGACCGGCTGGCTATGCGCGCGCCAGCTGGCGGTCGAGCGCATCACCCTGCAGCTTGAACACGAGCGGGGCAAGGTGGCGCGTCCGCCCACCCTGATCGACATCGTGCTGGCCGAGCCGACCTGGCGCGACGAACATCTGGTGCGCCTGCTCAAGGAGCGCCTGGGCAAGGTGATGCTGGAGGCGCCCGTCATCGGGCTCTGCCTTGAAGCGTCCCAGGTGCAGCCGATGGCGCCGCCCAGCGATAGTCTGTTTCCCGAGCCGGGTGGCAGCGAAGAAGACCAGGCGCGCATGTTCGAATTACTCGTCGCCAGGCTGGGCCCCGAGAACGTGTTGCAGGCGGCACCCCAGGCCGACTACCGGCCGGAACTGGCCAACGTCTGGGTGCCGGTACAAAAGAAGATACGCGCCGCCGTGATGCAGGCGCAGATGCCGTCGGACGTACTGAGCCTGCCGCGGCCGGCGTGGCTGCTGGCCAAACCGATCGCGCTACTGATGCGCAATCACCGGCCGTTCTACGGGTCGCCGCTCAAGATGGCCTCCAATCCCGAGCGTATCGAAGCAGGGTGGTGGAACCAGTCGCAAACGCGCGACTACTTCATCGCCGAAGGTCAGGATCACGCGCATTACTGGGTCTATCGCGAACGCATTGCCGGCGCCGACGGCGAGACCGAACCGCGCTGGTACCTGCATGGTTTGTTTGGGTAGTTTTCGTGGACGCTAAACTCGGGCCTGTTGTCGCCGGCGCCAACAGGCCGCCTTTCCAGCCAGGCGGCGTTTCGTCACGTGGACATCACATCGCAGACTTCACCGCGCCGAGGTAGCGTTCGCTGACCGCAACGGCGCCGCCGCCGCGCAGTGTGAGCCGGTAGCCGCCGTCGCCGGTGCTCACCAGCGTCTCGATCCGATCGCGCCGCACGATCGCACTGCGGTGTACACGCAGGAAGTCTGCGGGATCGAGCAGGGATTCCAGTCGATTGAGCGTGATCCGGTGCAAGACCGTGCGCGCGGCAAGGCGTAGCTCGACATAATTGCCGGCCGATTCGACCCCCAGGATGTCCTCGACGCAGACCTGTTCGATGCGTCCGACCGAGCGCACGTTGATGTGCTTCAGATACTTCGCGTTGCGCCCCGCATCGGCGTCGACGTAGTCACGCACGGCGGCGGCGTAGGCTTCACGCTGTCGGTGGCCCAGCATCGCGGCGCAGCGTTCCACGGCCTGCGCCAGCCTGGCGTCGCTGACCGGCTTGAGCAGGTAGTCCAGAGCGTGCACTTCGAAGGCGTCGATTGCGTGTTCGCTGTAGGCGGTCACGAACACGATCAGGGGCGGCTCGGGTCGCCGGCTGAGGTCGCGCGCGAGCAGCAGGCCCGATTCGATCGGCATCTGGACATCCACGAAGATCACATCCGCATCCTGGCTGGAAAGCCGCGCCCGCGCCGCGCCCGCGCTCTCGCATTCGGCCACCAGCGCCCAGTCGGGATGCGCGCCCAGGGCCAGACGCAGGTTGACGCGGCCCGGGGCTTCGTCGTCGACGATGAGGTAACGGATGGTCATCGCGCTAGTTCAGGTCGGCCAGCGGCAGGCGCACCTCGGCAACAAAGCGCCCACCCTGCGGCCCGGCGCGCAGGCTCGCCGCCGGGTGTACCAGGCGCAGGCGGTCGCGCATGTTCGCCAGGCCCAGCCCCGCCCCCGGGTTGGGCGAGGTATGTGCGTTGAGGGGATTGGTGACGCGGATAAACATCGCGTCGCCTTCTCGCGCGAAGTGCAGGACGATGTCGCTCGGCCCTTCGCGGCAGTCGAGGTCGTGGCGCAGGGCGTTCTCGATCAGTGGCTGAAGTAGCAGCGGCGCGCATTCGACATCGTGCAGCAGGGGGCACTCGCCTTCGATGTGGACGCGCAGGCGTTCGCCGTAGCGCAGGCGCTGCAGGTTGAGGTAGTCGCGAACGAACTGCAGTTCGGCGGCCAAGGTGGTGGTGGTGCGCACGCTGGCCGACAGCGTGTAGCGCAGCAGGTCGCTTAGTCGGCCGATGCCCTTCAATGCTAGCGTTTTGTCGTCGTCGCGCACTAATGCGCTGATCGCACTGAGCGCGTTGAACAGAAAATGCGGTTCGAGCTGGGCGTGCAGGGCCAGCACCCGCTGTTCTTCCAGCGCCAGGCGCAGCTTGAGCATGTCGGATTGGCTGCGCTGCCAGGCCAGTTCGCGCTCCCTGGCCCTGCGCGCGTAGTGCAAGGCCAAGATGGCCGCGAAGGTGGCGGTGGTCGAGAACCAGCCGACCAGAAGCATCTTGAGCAGCAGTTGCCAGGCATCGGTCAGGCTGGCGATGGGTAGGTAGCCGCGCAACCAGGCCATGTAGGTCCACTGCGCCGGCTGGAATACCACAACCAGGCCGGCGAACAGCAGTACCACGTTGCGTGGGCGCGCGAGCAAGGCGGGCCAACGCGCGAGCAATATGCTCAGGCCGGCGCTCAATACGATTAGCGGGACGGCGTACTCGATGAACCAGGTGACCAGCAACGATGGGTAGTAGCTGGCGAGTCCAGCGCGCAAGTTGTCGCTGTAGGTCTGCAGCGCGCCGAGGACGCTGATCGCGCTCCACAGCAGCGCGCTGGCTGCCACGGTCCTGAGCTTCGGCGGCAGCGCAGGCAAGGCGGCGGAAAGGGGACGATGATGCTTCATCGGCAAGAGTATAGCAGTGCGGCCGGCGCCGGACAGGCTCACCTTCAGACTCACCTTCACGCTCGGCTCCGTGCTTACGGCTCGGTGGCAACAGGGCGGGTCGTGCGGTGTCGACTCCGCGCGATCCGCACGAAAGCAGCGCGATCGCAAGAGCGCCGACGGACCGGAGTATAGCGGTCGTCCAAGTCGACGCGGAGTAGGCGCTGCGCTGCCCGTCACGCGCAACAGGTATTTCGTCACACGCTTTGACTTGTACCGTCGATTGTGCTCGAAAATCCAATTCGTTCACATCATCGGTCCATGCCCACGGCGGCCATATTTACGGCGCATCACCGACTTCGTGGAACCTCGAAAATTCTGCCGCGCGATAGGTTTTCGAGCCTTGCTGCAGTGGTGCCTGCGTTTCACGCATGCCCTTCGGCGCGCTGATTTTTTTCGGGGACCCGCCCGGCGAACTCGGGTTCGCGGCATAGCCCCAACAGGCCAGCAAAATAGATTTTTTTCAACGACTGGAGTCTTTATGAAGAAACATCAGCACGAAATATTAAAGTATCGCAATGAGTGCCGCGTCACACTCTCCATGATCCTGGCCGGGCTCGTCGTGCTGCCAGCGGAAGCGCGCGCTGAAGATCCAGCAATCCCGACGATTACCGTCACAGCCAAGAAGGAGTCAGTTGTCAAGAAGCTCGATAAGACTGTCTATGACGTCTCGACCATGTCACGGGCGGCAAACGGTAGCGCGCAAGACGTTCTGCAATCGACGCCTGAGATATCGGTGTCGGCCGACGGACAAATCTCGGTCAAGGGAAATGCCCTGGTTACGGTCTTGGTCGACGGCAAGCCTACGGCGATGATGTCGGGCGATGAGCGGGCGGTGGCGCTGCAGACCATGAGCGGCGCCGACATCGCCAGTATCGAAGTCATCACCAATCCGTCCGCCGCCTACCATGCCAATGGCGGTGCGATCCTCAATATCGTGTTGAAGCGGAACCGTACACCTGGCGCACACGCGCAACTACAGGGAAGCGCCACCGACCAGGGCTTATGGAATGCCGGCACCTCGGGCGACCTGACGCGAAAGAACATTAGCGTGCATGGCAACGTGGCGTTCCGTCGTGATGGCACGCTGAAAATCCGCCGCTCAACAGTCGACTGGAATAATCCTCTCAGCGGCCAAACCGGACAAACACTGCAATCTTCGGAGGTGTTCGTCCGTCGCATCGTCCAAAGCGCGGCACTGGGCGTCGATGACGCCCTGAGCGACACCGATAGCCTCAGCCTGTCGGCGCGATACAATAAGCGCCGGTCGCGCCCCCTGTTCGACGTGCTCAACGAGAACCGTACGGATGCCGCGCAGACGGTCTATCACCGTATCTCATCCGGCCCCAACGAGCAGTCCGACGACAGCGCCAGTCTGAGTTACAGCCACCAGGACCATGGCGCCGCGCTTAAGGCAATGCTTCAGCGCAGCGATAGGATAGGCCTGATCGACAAGTCGTATAGCGACGTGTTCGTCGAACCAGCGCGCGCCACCGGCTACAGCCACGGCGCCACCAGGTCGGCGCGCCACCTTAGTCAAGCCACCCTCGACTGGAGCGGCGTGTCGCAACCTGGCCAGTGGGGCGTGGGCCTGGATCTCCAGGACCAGGTCGACGATATCGCCAACTACCAGGCTCCCGTCGATCCTTGGACCGGCGCCGAGACGCCCGATCCAAATACGACCAACGGCTACGGCGTGATGACAACGCTGAGCGCTGCCTACCTGACCCACAAGATCAGGCGCGGGAAATGGGAAGTGCTGCTGGGCGGACGCGACGAGCGCATGACGCTTCGGGTGAGCCCAGCGCAGGGCATCATGCGGACCAGGCATTGGCAGGCGTTCAATCCCAGCCTTCACCTGGACTATGCCTTCAGCGAAAAAGCCGACCTGGCGCTTAGCTATCGCCGTAGTCTCCAGCGGCCCGATCCGCGCGACCTTAATCCGTTCACCACCTATGTCGATGCGCAAAATCTGAGCCGTGGCAATCCCGACCTCAAGCCGCAGCGTCTGACCTCGTGGGAGATCGGCACCAATATGGACGCGGTTGCCATCACCGGCAATGTGAGTGTCTTCTACCGTACCAGCCGCGACACGGTGACCGATGCGCGCAGTTTTGCCGACAAGGTACTTGTTACCTCGAAGCAAAACGGCGGGCGCGCTCGCTCGACCGGTATAACGGGGTCGCTCGATTGGACGCCTGATGCGAAGCTGCACCTGGGCATGGACGGCTGGGCCTATCGCGTGATGTTCGATACGCTAGATATCTCTGGCCTTGTGCGCCAGGACGGTATCTCGGGATATCTGAACCTCAGAGCAGCTTACAGCGTCGGGCAGGACGACCTGTCGCTCGACGCTCATGGCCAGTCGGCGGGAATCACGCCGCTGGGCCGATTTGCGGCGACCAGTAGCCTAAACCTGACCTGGAAGCACCAATTGAGCAAGACGCTCAGCTTGACGGTCAACGCCAGCGATATCTTCGATGGCAGCAAGCGCAGCTATTGGACAGACACGAGTACATTCCGCCAGGCTGGATTCGATCATTTCGTCGCGCAGCGCATCTATGTGGGCTTTGTAAAAAAGATCGAGTGACGCGGAACATCGCACGCGAAACGACGTCGATTCACGCGGCGCATAAATCGACGGCCTCACTCGTCGTCAAACTCTTCCGCGAGGTTCTTCCAGCCTTTCAGCTTGGCGAAGGCGCTGAACTCCTCGGGCGCCTCGAGCACGATCAGCTTGCGATCCTGCAGCCCGGGATCGCTGTGCGAGAAGTTGGGGCCGACGTAGCCCAGCGCACGCAAGCGGTCGATGATGTTGCCGACCAGGACCTTGTCCTTGTACAGCCCTGGTTCGACCGGCGCGGCGAAGTCCACGTACACGTCAATAATTCCGTAGCCCTCGTCGAAAATGCGAATCGCCTTTACGTCGTGGGAACGGCCACTGCTGTCACTGGCCTTGAACGGGCCGCTCAGCTGGATGTCGGTATCGGTTGTCATGGATACCAGCATAGCATCATCGGGACGACACGGTAATCCCGGTGGCGCGGCCTGGCGCACGGCAAGGTGGCGCGCGCCGCGAGCTTTCGGTCCGCCATCGGGCCACGTCCGCCGCGCAGCGCGCGCTCTGTCTTTTGCCGCCAGCGGCACATGGCAAATTTTTTTTGGTCGAGCTGGCAAAAAAACATATTTTTTTAAGGCTTGAAAAGAGCTCGGCCGTCATTAGATTGGACTCAGCGGATGCTCCACGGAGGTCCGCCAACTTATCGCTTAACTTTAAAAGGATATTTCATCATGCGTACTTTTGACCTTACCCCGTTGTACCGTTCCGCTATCGGCTTCGACCGTCTGGCCAACATGCTGGAGTCCCAGCGCGCCGACGCCCAGCCCAGCTATCCACCCTATAACATCGAACTGGTCAGCGAAGACAAGTACCGGATCGTGATGGCACTGGCCGGCTTTAGCCGTTCGGAAATCGAGATCGTCGCCGAGCGCGATTCACTGCATGTGGTCGGCCGCAAGCAGAAGGATGAGCAACAGCGCACCTATCTGCATCGCGGCATCGCGGCGCGCGATTTCGAGCAGCGCTTCCAGCTCGCCAACCACGTCAAGGTCACCACGGCCTCGTTTGACAACGGCATGTTGACCATCGAACTGGTGCGCGAAGTGCCTGAAGCGCTCAAGCCGCGCAAGATCGTCATCGACGGTGGCGACAACGTGCAAGCGCTGGAGCAGCGCCAGGCAGCGTAACAGCAGACCGGTAGTACACGGACGGGGCGCCCGCAGCTTGGGGCGCCCCGTCCCGCGTCTGGCGCCGCGTTCGCCAGCCATTGCCGTTTAAGGGAACCTCGAAAAACCTACTGCGCGTCGAAATTTTCGCCCTGCGATGCTCGCCGTACC
>DIZW01000044.1:95884-108306 GCA_002428015.1 Oxalobacteraceae bacterium UBA6018
GGCTGCGCGTCTCGGACGAAACTATCGCCGCTCGCTACGGTTTTTCGAGGTTCCCTTAAGCGTGCGCTAAGCACAGCATTAAGACATCCCTAAGTCTGTTGTCGCATCATTGAAGTCGTCAGCAGTAGCAATATCAGCAGCACATCAGTCCGAGTAAAAGAACGAAACTTTCTCTCAAACCAGGAGTACGTCCATGCATAACGAAGGTGCCATCACTGCCATCACCGCAAAGCGACTCACGCTAGCCCTTGCCGCCGCCGGCGCGATCGGCGGAGCGGTTGGTGCGATTGCGGTCAATCATAACAACGCGGCCGCCTCCCCGGCGCCTTTCAGTCCTCCCGTGGCGGCGGCCGTGGCCCCGCTGGCAACGCCCGCGGCCGCCCCGGCGCCCGTCGCCGCCGGCGTGACCTTGCCCGACTTCACCCAGATCGTCTCGCGCAACGGCCCGGCCGTGGTCAATGTGCGCGTGATCAGCAGCACCAAGACCTCGCTGAACGGGCCGGCGCGCGGCATTCCGCAACAGTTGGAGGACGATCCATTTTTCGAGTTCTTCCGTCGCTTCCAGGGGCCGCAGTCGCCGCGTGGACAGCAACGGGATACTCCCATTTTTGGCGCCGGATCCGGGTTCATTGTAAGCCCGGACGGTGTCATCCTGACCAACGCGCACGTGGTGCGCGACGCCACCGAAGTCACGGTCAAGCTGCAGGACCGGCGCGAATACCGCGCCCGCGTGCTCGGCTCCGACCCCAAGACCGACGTGGCGGTGCTCAAGATTGACGCCAAGAATCTTCCGGTCGTGCCGATCGGTAAATCGAAGGATCTCAAGGTCGGCGAATGGGTGCTGGCGATCGGCTCGCCGTTCGGGCTGGAAAGCACCGTCACGGCCGGCGTCGTCAGCGCCAAGGGCCGCTCGCTGCCTGGCGAGGACGGCACCGTGCCCTTCATCCAGACCGACGTGGCCGTCAATCCCGGCAACTCGGGCGGCCCGCTGTTCAATACCCGCGGCGAAGTGGTGGGCATCAATTCGCAGATCTACAGCCAGACCGGCGGCTACATGGGCTTGTCGTTCGCCATTCCGATCGACGTCGCCTACCGGGTCAAGGACCAGATCGTCGCCACCGGCAAGGTGCAGCACGCCAAGCTGGGCGTGACGATCCAGGAAGTGAACCAGGGCGTGGCCGATTCGTTCAAGCTCGATTCCCTCGACGGCGCGCTGGTGTCGAACGTGGAGCACGGCGGCGCCGCCGACAAGGCCGGCATCAAGGCGGGCGACGTGATCCGCCAGGTCAACGGCCAGCCCATCGTGGCCTCGGCCGACCTGCCGGCCATGCTGACCTTGTCCAAGCCGGGCGAAAAGGTGACGCTGGATGTCTGGCGTGACGGTAAGATCGTGCGCCTGGACGCTAAACTGGCCAACGCCAACGACAAGCCGGACCAGTCCAGCGACGACGAGGTCGCCTCGGGCGACAACAGCGCCAAGCTGGGCCTGGCCCTGCGCCCGCTCGAGCCGAGCGAGAAGCGCCAGAGCGGCATCGCGGCCGGCCTGGTGATCGAGGACGCGGCCGGCGCCGCGCTGAACGCCGGTGTGCAGCCGGGTGACGTACTATTGTCGGTCAATGGCAAGCCGGTGACGTCGGTGAGCCAGGTACGCGACGTGGTGGGCAAGTCGACCAAGTCGGTCGCCTTGCTGATCCAGCGCGGGAGTGACAAAATCTTTATTCCTGTGCGGATCGGGTAATCGTAACTCGGCCACCCGCACGATCGAGAAACGGGGAAGTGATGCGGCTGTTGCTGGTGGAAGACGATACGATGATCGGCGAAGTAGTGCTCGACCTGTTACGGGCCGAGCACTACGCCGTCGACTGGGTCAAGGACGGCGAGATGGCCGACACGGCGCTGCTGCAATCGCAGAGCTATGACCTGGTGCTGCTGGACCTGGGCCTGCCGCGCAAGGATGGCCTGGAAGTGCTGCGCGCGATGCGCGCACGCAAGGACCGCACGCCGGTGCTGGTGGCGACCGCGCGCGACGCGGTGGACCAGCGCATCGCCGGCCTGGACGCGGGCGCCGACGATTACGTGCTCAAACCCTATGATCTGGACGAGTTGCTGGCCCGCATACGCGCCTTGCTGCGGCGCGCGGCCGGACGCGCCGAGCCTGTTTTCGAATACAACAACATCTTGATCTTCCCCGCCACCCGCGAGGTCCAGGCCGACGGCGTGCCGGTGACCTTGTCGGCGCGCGAATGGGCCGTGCTGGAAGCCTTGATCGCGCGCCCCGGCGCCGTGCTCTCGCGCGCCCAGCTCGAAGAAAAGCTGTACAGCTGGCGCGACGAGGTGAGCAGCAACGCGGTGGAAGTCTATATCCACGGCCTGCGCAAGAAACTCGGCAGCGACCTGATCCAGAACGTGCGCGGGGTCGGCTACATGGTCCCGAAACGATGAACCTGTCGCATTCGCTGCGCGGGCGCCTGCTGTGGTTCCTGCTCGCTGCCATCACCATCGCCGCCGTGGCCCAGGCCTCGATCGCGTATCGCAGCGCGCTGCGCGACGCCGACGCGATCTTCGACTACCACATGCACCAGATGGCGCTGGCCTTAAGCTCGGGCAAGCCCTTGTCGAACACGGACGCCGGCCCCGGCGCCGACGTGGACGACGAGAGCAACGACCTGATGGTGCAGGTGTGGACGCCGGACGGCGTGCAGGTGTTTCGCACCATCACGCGCGCGCCGCTGCCCCAGCTCGCCGTACTCGGCTTTTCCAACGTCAAGGCCAACAAGACCACGTATCGCGTGTTCTCGGTGCAGACGCGCAACCAGATCGTCCAGATCGCCCAGGACATGGCGGTGCGGCGCCACCTGGCCGGCAACCTCGCCCTGCGCACCGTGGGGCCGATCGCGGTGATGATGCCGATCCTGATGCTGGTGGTGTGGTGGGTGGTGAGCGGCTCGCTGGCCCCGGTGGCGCGGGTGCGCTCCCAGGTGGCGGCGCGCCAGGCGGACGATCTCTCGCCGGTGTCCGAGGCCGGCCTGCCGGACGAGGTCAGGCCGCTCGTGCACGAACTGAACCTGCTGTTCGGGCGCGTGCGCACCGCCTTCGACGCGCAGCAGAATTTCGTCGCCGACGCGGCCCATGAATTGCGCACCCCGTTGGCCGCGCTCAAGCTGCAGGCCGTGAGCCTGGAGCGGGCCGACAGCGCCGAGGCGCGCGCGGTGGCCATTGGCCGCTTGTCGGCAGGCATCGAACGCGCTACCCGCCTGGTCGAGCAATTGCTGGTGCTGGCGCGCCAGGAGGCCAGCGCGGCCGGCGGCGCCAAGACTGCGCCCGTCAACCTGGGTGAACTGGCGCGCCGCACCCTGGCCGACATGGCCGGGGCGGCCCAGGCCAAGGGCATCGACCTGGGCCTGCCGCGCGCCGACGAAAGCCGTGTCGACGGACAAGTCGACGGCTTGGCGATCCTGATGCGCAACCTGGTCGACAACGCCCTCAAGTACACCCCGGTCGGCGGCACGGTGGACGTGGAAGTGCGCAACGAGGCCCAAGGCATCTGCGTGTGCGTGGAGGACAGTGGGCCGGGGATTGCGGCCGAGGAGAGGGAGCGCGTGTTCGACCGCTTCTACCGCATCGCCGGCAGCGAGGCCGGCGGCAGCGGCCTGGGCATGGCGATCATCAAGGCCATCGCCGACCGCCACGGCGCCAGCCTCAGCCTCGACCAGTCGGCGCGCCTGGGCGGGCTCAGCGTGGCGGTGCGCTTCCCGCCGGTCCAGTCGCCCAAAATGGACAAATAGGCCGGCGCGCGGCACCGGCCCAGCCCTTGCTTATTGCTCCGCTTATTTCTTCATGATCGCCGACAGCAGCACGAAGCTCTCGTGCTCGATGGCCGGCTCGGCGGCGGCCAGCTCCTTGCTTGCCTTGACGTATTGCGGGCGCTTCAATTCCTTCTTCTCGGCCGCGGTTGGCGTCGGCAGTTGCGCGCCCAGCATGCCCGGGCCGCCGTTGTACTTCTGCTTCAGCACTTTCTGGCCGTAGCTGGAATTGTAGAAGCGCGTCATCTCGGTCGCGGTCTCGGTCGACACCAGGCGCGCCACCGGCGCGGCCAGGCGCTGGTAGATCTGGGCCGGGGCCACCTTGTCGAGCTTGTCGAACACAGCCTTGCGCTGGGCCTCGTTGGCATAGCGGCTGTTCGACGCCGTCGTGCGCATCATCTTTTCAGCCTGCATCGAGGCCATCAAATCCTGGGCCGCCTTGACCTGGACGGCGTCAGGCGCCGCGGCGGCCCAGCTCGACGAGGCCAGCGACAAAGTCAGTGCAGCGGCCAGCAATTTTACTAATTTCATTTTTCGAACATTCCTTATCGGTGATGCGGCAGCTTGCGCCGCCGCGCGGGTGGTCCATCAGAACTTGTGCCACAGGCGGGCGCAATACGCCGCGCCGTTCAATCCAAATTGTACCGGCTCGTACTGGAGGCCGTTGCCGGTCTCGGCGGGATATTGCGCGCTCAGCGTGACAGTGTAAATATCGGTGGCGCCGATGGCGAACCTGGCGCGCTCGCTGCTATTGTAAGTGAAGCTCAGCTCGGCTGCGGGCGTGGGTTTGTAGCGTGAAGTTGTTTCGGCTGGCGGCCGGCGTGCGCGCTTGGAGCGGGACGCCAAAGCGTCTATACTGTGTTTTTATACAGTTGTCTCTGTGCATACCGAGCCCTTCCATGCCGTCCCCCGTCCTGCCCCAGAGCCTCCCCGATTACGCGGAGCTGTTCTGCCTGTCGAATTTTTCTTTCCTGCATGGGGCCTCGCATGCGGAGGAACTGGTGGCGCGCGCCGTGCAGCTGGGCTACGCGGCGCTGGCCATCACCGACGAATGCTCGCTGGCCGGGGTGGTGCGCGCCCATGCCGAGGCCAAGAAGGCGGGCCTGCCCTTGCTGGTCGGCGCGCATTTCCATGTGCACAATCCCGACGGCAGGCCGGCCCTGTCCCTCATCGTGCTGGCGCAAAACCGCAACGGCTATGGCAACCTGTCCGAACTGATCACCCTGGCGCGCACCCGCAGCGCCAAGGGGACGTATTTGCTGCACCCGGCCGACCTGGCCGCGCCCGCGCCTGAGTTCGCCCATCTCAAGGGGCTGCCCGATTGCCTGACCATCCTGCTGCCGGCCTATCCGGGCCACGATGCGGCCGACGTCGACCGCCTGCACCGCCAGGCGGCCTGGATGGCGGCGGCCTTTCCCGGGCGCGCCTGGATCGGCCTGAACCTGCTGCACCGCGCCTTCGACGACGCCCACCGCGCCACGGTCGAGGAGGTGGCCTGGCAGCACGGTTTGCCCGTCACGGCGGTCGGCCACGTGTGCATGCACCTGCGCTCGCGCAAGCCCATGCACGACACCTTGTGCGCGATTCGCATCGGCAAGCCGGTGGCCGAGTGCGGCTACGCGCTGGCGCAAAACGCCGAGCAGCACCTGCGCGCGCGCCTGCGCCTGGCCAACATCTACCCACCCGAAGCGCTGGCCGAGACGCTGCGCATCGCGCGCCTGTGTACCTTCTCGCTGGCGCAATTGCGCTACGAATATCCGGACGAGCTGGTGCCGCCCGGCGAGACGGCGGCCAGCTATCTGCGCAAGGAAACTTATATCGGTGCGCATTGCCGTTTTCCGCAAGGCATACCGGCCAAGGTGCAGGCCCAGATCGAGTACGAACTCGAGCTCATCGGCGACCTGCGCTATGAGCCGTATTTCCTCACCGTGTACGACATCGTGCGCTTCGCGCGTTCGGCCGGCATCCTGTGCCAGGGGCGCGGCTCGGCGGCCAATTCGGCCGTGTGCTACTGCCTGGGCGTGACCGAGGTCGATCCGGCCCGCGGCAACCTGCTGTTCGAGCGCTTTATCTCGCGCGAGCGCGACGAGCCGCCCGACATCGACGTCGATTTCGAGCACCAGCGCCGCGAGGAGGTGATCCAGTACATCTACAACAAGTACGGGCGCGACCGCGCCGCGCTGGCCGCCGTGGTGATCAGCTACCGGCCCAAGAGCGCGCTGCGCGACAGCGGCAAGGCGCTCGGCATCGACATCGCCATCGTCGAAAGGGTCGCCAAGTCGCACCACTGGTTCGACAGCAAGGACGACCTCGTCAACCGCCTGGCCGAATGCGGGCTCGACCCCGCGTCGGCCCTGGCCCAGCAGTGGGCCACGCTGGCCACGCGCCTGCTCGGTTTTCCGCGCCACCTGTCGCAGCATCCGGGCGGCTTCGTGATCGCGCAGGGCAAGCTGTCGCGCCTGGTGCCGATCGAAAACGCCAGCATGGCCGAGCGCAGCGTCATTCAGTGGGACAAGGACGACCTGGAAGAACTCGGCCTGCTGAAGGTGGACGTGCTGGCCCTGGGCATGCTGTCGGCCTTGCGGCGCGCGCTCGACCTGGTCAGCGAGCAGCGCGGCAACGTGTTCTCCATGCAGGATATTCCGCCCGAGGACCCGGCCACCTACGACATGATGTGCGCGGCCGACACCATCGGCGTGTTCCAGATCGAGTCGCGCGCGCAGATGAGCATGCTGCCGCGCATGTTGCCGCGCACTTTTTACGATCTCGTCATCGAGGTGGCGGTGGTGCGGCCCGGCCCGATCCAGGGCGGCATGGTGCATCCCTACCTGCGCCGCCGCCAGGGCCTGGAGCAGCCCGTCTATCCCAAGCCGGAACTGAAGATCGCGCTCGAACGCACGCTGGGCGTGCCGATCTTCCAGGAGCAGGTGATGCAGGTGGCGATGCTGGCGGCCGGTTTCACGCCGGGCGAGGCCGACCAGTTGCGGCGCGCCATGGCGGCCTGGAAGCGCAAGGGCGGGCTGGAAAAATATTACGACCGCATCGTGAACGGCATGCTCGAGCGCGGCTACGAGCTGGCGTTCGCCGAATCGATTTTCAGCCAGATCCAGGGCTTTGGCGAATACGGTTTTCCGGAGTCGCACGCGGCCAGCTTCGCCCTGCTGGCCTACGCCAGTTCCTGGCTCAAATGCCACGAGCCGGCCGCGTTCACCTGCGCCTTGCTCAACAGCCAGCCGATGGGCTTCTACAGCCCCTCGCAACTGGTGCAGGACGCGCGCCGCCATGGCATCGAGGTGCGGCCGGTGGACATCGCCATCAGTGGCTGGGACAGCGCGCTCGAGCCGGCGGCGGGAACCCAGCCGGCGATCCGGCTCGGCTTGTCCTTGCAGCGCGGCATGCGCCAGGAGGTCGCGGCCCGCATCGAGGATGCCCGCGCGATCCGCCCCTTCGCCAGCGTGGCCGACCTGGCGCGCCGGGCCCAGCTCGACCGCCACGACCTGCAGGTGCTGGCCGGCGCCAACGCGCTCGCTTCGCTGGCCGGCAACCGCCGCCAGGCCCTGTGGCAGGCCGTGGGCGCGGTGCCCGACAAGGACCTGCTGCGCCCGACCTCGCCGGTGGAGGAGGCGCCGCGCCTGCGCCCGCCGAGCGAGGCCGACGACATCGTCGGCGACTACCGCGCGCAGGGCTTGACCCTGGGTCGTCATCCGCTGGCGCTATTGCGCGCGCAGTTGCTGGAGAAGCGCTTCATGCCGGCCGCGGTGCTGGCCGATTACCAGCAAGGGCAGCTGGCGCGCGCCTGCGGCATCGTGACGGTGCGCCAGCGTCCGGCCACGGCCAAGGGCGTGCTGTTCGTCACGCTCGAAGACGAGACGGGCAATATCAATGTGATTGTGTGGCCCAGCCTGGTGGAGCAGCAACGCCGCGAGGTGCTCGGTGCGAGCTTGCTGGGCGTGTACGGGGTGTGGCAGCGTGAGGGGGAAATCCGCCACCTGGTGGCCAAGCGGCTGGTGGATCTGTCGCATCTGCTGGGGCGGCTGGACACGACGAGCCGCAATTTCTGCTGAATCTGCTGAAGGGGGCGGCGCACGCTGGCCGCCCACCTGTGGGCATCGCCACCCGCGGGCGGCGATGCCCTGGCATGGGCGCTGACAACGCGCCCTGTGCCGCGCCCTGTGCCGTTTAAGCGGCCTGGGTGCCGTAATAGCCGTGGATCTGGTTCGCCCACTGCTGGTTCGCCATGTCTGGCCAGTTATTGGTATCGAAACCAGGCGCGCTGTCGATGCGCGCCTTGTCCATGTCCATGGTGAAGCGCTTATTGACGGTGTCGAGCGTCAACGCTTCCCAAGGCACGGCAAACAGTTTCTCGCCGATCGTGAGCATGCCGCCGCTCGACATGACCGCATACGCAATTTTGCCGGAGCGCATATCGAGCATGATTTCCTTGATCTCGCCAAGGTGCTCGTTTTTCATGTTGTGCACGTGGTCGCCGATCAAGGTGTTTGCGCCCATTAATTCAGGACCTGGACCTTTGTGGCCCTTGTCGACATACATGCCGTAAGCATCGCGTTCTTCGTAGGACATTTTGGACCTCCATCTGTAAAAGGACCAGCATGCGGCCCGCGCAGTAGGCGGTCTGTGCGGTGTCGTACACAGGCGGGACCAATGTGAACGCTATTTTTTCGCGTCGGCCTGGCGGAACAGCGCGATCCTTTCCGTCGTGGCCGGATGCGAATCGAGGTAGCCGCCGCCCTCGTTGCGCCGGACGCCAGGCTTGCTCATCGCTTCGAACAAATCCGCCAGCGGCGCACTCGGCAGGCCAGCCTCGTGCAAGCGGGCGATGGCGTAGCGGTCGGCCTCCCTTTCCATGTCGCGCGAAAAGTCCAGGTGCAGCAGCAGGGCCGGGACGGCGCCCGCCAGGCTGCTGAAGTCGCCGAACAGGGACATCGACGCGATCGTCGTCAAGGAATAGCGCAGCAGCGCGCGCATGCTGTGGCGGCCCTGCACGTGGCCGATCTCGTGGGCGAACACGCCGGCCAGTTCGGCCTGCATGTGCGCGTCCATGCTGGTCTGCCCGTTCATGATTTTCACGACCATGGCGTCGGTCATGATGATGGTGCCGTTCGGCAGGGTCAGTGCGTTGGGTGGCTGGTTGCGAAATTCCATCACGCGCATGTGGACGGGGATGCGCGTGGTGGCGGGCAATATCCGTTGAAAAACCGCATCCACCTCGGCGATCCGCTGGTCGCTCAGGCGGCTCGGAAAGAGAACTTTGCCGGAGGCGGCAGCCAAGCTGCGGTCGCCGATCTGCTGGTCGATGGAGGCTGGAATGCGCGGCAGCAGGCGCTCGCCCAGGGCGGGAATACCCCATTTCACGGCGGCGAACAGGCTGGCCGCCAGCAGCACCAAGCTCAGCAGCGCCACCGGCCAGCGGTGCTGCCAGCGCTGCACCCGCGTCGGCCGGTAGCCGAGCGCCTGCTCCAGCGCGGGCCGCGCGGCCGGGTCGGCCACCTCGAGGCGGCCGCCGTCGTCGAAGTCGAGCACGCAGGGCGAGTGCGCGAACGGTTCGGCCATGCGCGCCTGGGCCAGCGCGTAGGTCTTGAGCAGGGCGTCGCCGGCGAGCGCCAGCGCGCCCGGCCTGATGTCGAGCTCGACCGCGTGCGCGCGCGCGCTGCGTCCATCGAAATAAGTTGCTTGCATGATCGCTCCGCCTTACCAGGAAATATCAATGCCGAAGAAATCGGCCACGCCGTCCGCCGTCGCGCTCGCTGGCGTGGCCGTCACGGCCGCCACCGCCTTGTCGAAGCCGCCTTCGGTGGTCACGCTCACGCGACTGACGCGGTAGGCGTAGGTACGCACGACCGCGAACGGCCGGTACAGGCCCAGGGTCAGCAAGGTCAACACCGTATTGACTGTTTGCAGTTTCATCATGTCCCATGCCGACATGGTCGAGCTGATCGTCACCCCTGGAAACGAGGTGCCCGACCACACCATGTTTCCAATGCGAACCTGTACGAGAGGAATGCTCAGGATGTAGGCGACGTACACGACGGCCACGCCGGTCAGGGCGCCGACGGTCGTCGCGTGGGCCGTCATCGCCGGAAGCGCCCGCATCGCGGCGATCAGCAGCGCCGCCACCACACCCATGCAGAACGCCCCCAGCAGAACGAGACCGAGCGCGCCCAGGTAGGGCATGTAGAAGCGCCGCTTGCGGATATCGAAGGTCGAGCCGATCGAACCGAAGCGCAGGTGACGGTGCTGGTAGCGCTTCATGGCGCCATGCATCAGCGGCCACACCAGGTAGCCCACCAGCAAGCCCAGCCCCATGCGTGGATCGTGGCTGAGGGCGGCGATGACGGCGGGCATCACGAACAGCAGCACCGGCGGCAGATAGGCCAGGTAGGCGGCGCCCGCGCCGCCGTCGAAGCCCAGGCGCAGGCCGCGGTAGCGCGTGTTGTGCAGGCGAAAGCGCAGCGCGCCGCGCAGCATCAGCGGCAGGCTGGCCAGCAGCAGCGCGACCACCGCGAAGCCGACCGTGAGCGAGAACCCGAACGCGTAGTGATAGGCGGCGGCCAGGGCCACGGCCAGCAGGCGGCCGCGCAGGATCGCCGCCGGCTTGCCGTCGAAATCGAACACGGCGCCGGCCAGCTCGGTGTTGCGGTCGAAATACTGCAGGCGCCTGACCTTGGCCCAGGCCGAATAGATGCCCAGGGTCGCCACGGTCAGCAGCAGGTTGACGATCCAGATCTTGAAGTATTCGCCGCCGCTGCCGGTAAATTGCACTTGGTGGGTCTGGGGTTCAGGAGGAGGCGCAGGCTCGGGCGCGTCGAACGTCGGGAACAGGGCGGCGCTATCGGGCATGCAGGTTCTTCCAGGTTGAGAAATTCGCAATAAGTGTAGCTTTTATCAATGTTTCCGCCTATTCTTTTTCGTGATTGTTTGGCGCACGTCTGAAATCCGGCCCGCCGGCGCATTCGGCTGAAAGCCGCACAATGCGCTTGGTTGGCTTGTTTTGCGGAAGCATTGGCTGGTTTAAGGTATAATTTCAATTTCCCGCACGTGCCGTTCGGCACCATCTGCAATGACCAAATTTGTCTTCGTCACCGGCGGCGTCGTGTCTTCCCTTGGTAAAGGGATTGCCGCCGCCTCTCTCGCCGCGATCCTCGAATCGCGCGGCCTTAAAGTCACCATGCTCAAGCTCGATCCGTACATCAACGTCGATCCGGGCACCATGAGCCCCATGCAGCACGGCGAAGTGTTCGTCACCGACGACGGCGCCGAGACCGACCTGGACCTGGGCCACTACGAGCGTTTCATCAGCACCCGCATGCGCAAGGTGAACAACTTCACCACCGGCCAGATTTACGAGTCGGTCATCCGCAAGGAGCGCCGCGGCGAGTACCTGGGCAAGACGGTGCAGGTGATTCCGCACATCACCAACGAGATTCAGGATTACATTTACCGCGGCGCCGAAGGCGTGGACGTGGCGCTGGTGGAAATCGGCGGCACCGTGGGCGACATCGAGTCGCTGCCCTTCCTGGAAGCCGCGCGCCAGTTGTCGCTGCGCGCGGGCCGCAAGTCCGCCGCCTTCGTGCATCTGACCCTGGTGCCTTACATCGCCTCGGCGGGCGAGCTCAAGACCAAGCCGACCCAGCACAGCGTGCAAAAGCTGCGCGAGATCGGCATTTCACCCAACGCGCTGCTGTGCCGCGCCGACCGCCCGATCCCGGACGACGAGCGCGCCAAGATCTCGCTGTTCTCCAACGTGGAAGAGCAGGCCGTCATCTCCGTGTGGGACGCCGACACCATCTACAAAGTTCCGCAGATGCTGCACGACCAGGGCCTGGACGCGATCATCTGCGAAGCCCTCGGCATCGAGGCGCCGCCGGCCGACCTGTCGATGTGGACCAAGCTGATCTACGCGCTGGAAAATCCGAAGGAATCGGTGACCATCGGCATGGTCGGCAAGTACGTCGACCTGACCGAGTCCTACAAGTCGCTCACCGAGGCGCTGCGCCACGCCGGCATCCACACGGAGAGCCGGGTCAACATCGAGTACCTGGACTCGGAAGACATCGAAACGCGCGGCTGCGAGCACCTGGCCAAGTACGATGCGATCCTGGTCCCTGGCGGCTTCGGCAAGCGCGGCGTGGAAGGCAAGATCATGGCCGCGCGCTATGCCCGTGAGCACAAGATCCCCTACCTCGGCATCTGCCTGGGCATGCAGGTGGCGCTGATCGAATACGCCCGCAACATGGCCGGCCTGATCCACGCCAACTCGACCGAGTTCGACACCGAGACCGACCAGCCCGTGGTGGCCCTCATCAACGAGTGGCAGAACCACGACGGCAAGGTCGAAAAGCGCGACGAGAGCTCGGACATGGGCGGCACCATGCGCCTGGGTGCCCAGACCTGCGCCGTCAAGCCGGACACCCTGGCCGCCGAGATCTACGGCAGCGTCGTCACCGAGCGCCACCGCCACCGCTACGAAGCGAACAACCATTACCTGTCGCGCGTGGAAGCGGCCGGGATGGTGGTGGCCGCGCGCACCCCGACCGAAGACCTGTGCGAGATCATGGAATTGCCGCGCACCGGCGTTAACGCCCACCCGTGGTACATGGG
>DIZW01000011.1 GCA_002428015.1 Oxalobacteraceae bacterium UBA6018
TCTCGCGCCAGCTGTGGTGGGGCCACCAGATCCCGGCCTGGTATGACGACGCCGGCAACATCTTCGTGGCCCGCACCGAGGACGAGGCGCGCGCCAAGGCCGCGGCCGCCGGCGTGAGCGGCCCCCTGCGCCGCGACGACGACGTGCTCGACACCTGGTTCTCGTCGGCGCTGGTGCCCTTCTCCACCATGGGCTGGCCGGAAGAAACGCCGGACATGAAGATGTTCCTGCCCTCGTCGGTGCTGGTGACGGGCTTCGACATCATCTTCTTCTGGGTGGCGCGCATGGTCATGATGACGGCCCACTTCACCGGCAAGGTGCCGTTCGAGACGGTCTACGTGCACGGACTGGTGCGCGACTCGAGCGGGCAGAAGATGTCCAAGTCCAAGGGCAACACGCTCGACCCGATCGACCTGATCCAGGGCATCGGCATCGACGAGCTGGTCGTCAAGCGCACCACCGGCCTGATGAACCCCAGGGACGCCGAGAAAATCGCCAAGGCCACGCGCAAGGAATTCCCCGAAGGGATCGCCGCCTACGGCAGCGACGCGGTGCGCTTCACCATGGCCAGCTACGCCTCGCTGGGCCGCAACATCAACTTCGACCTGGGCCGCTGCGAAGGCTACCGCAATTTCTGCAACAAGATGTGGAACGCCACCCGCTTCGTGCTGATGAACACCGAGGGCAAGGACTGCACGCCCAACCCGGCCGACCTGTCGCAGGCCGACCGCTGGATCATCTCGCTCATGCAGCGCGCCGAGCTGGAAGTGGCGAAGGGCTTCGAGGACTACCGCTTCGACAACATCGCCAACACCATCTACAAGTTCGTGTGGGACGAGTACTGCGACTGGTACCTGGAAGTGGCAAAGGTGCAGGTCCAGCACGGCAGCGAAGGCCAGCAGCGCGCCACCCGCAACACCCTGCTGCGCGTGCTCGAGGTGGTGCTGCGCCTGGCCCACCCGATCATTCCTTTCGTCACCGAAGCCCTGTGGCAGACCGTCGCCCCGCTGGCCGGCAAGACGCTCGACGCCAGCGGCGACTCGGTCATGCGCCAGCCCTACCCGATGGCCGACGAGGCGCTGATCGATGCCGGCGCCGAGGACTGGATGGGCCAGCTGAAGGCGCTGGTGGACGCCACCCGCAACCTGCGCGGCGAGATGCAATTGTCGCCGTCGCTGCGCGTGCCGCTGATCGTGGAGGCGGCCGGCGCCGACGACAACGCGCGCCTGCTCAGCTTCGCGCCCTACATCCAGTCGCTGGGCAAGCTGTCCGAGGTGAACATCGTCGACGCCCTGCCGGAGTCGCCGGCGGCGGTGTCCATCGTCGGCACCACCAAGCTCATGCTCAAGGTCGAGATCGACGTCGCCGCCGAGCGCGAGCGGCTGTCGAAGGAGATCGGCCGCATCGACGCCGAGATCGCCAAGGTCAACGGCAAGCTGGGCAACGCAAGCTTCGTGGCCCGCGCGCCGGCCGCCGTGGTGGCCCAGGAGCAGGAACGCCTGGTCAACTTCAGCGCCACCATCAGCAAGCTGCGCGAGCAGCTGGCCAAGCTGGCGTAAGGGCTGGCTGTCCGGCGCCGCGCGCGCCGGACGGCGGCTGGCCGCCGGCGCGGACGGTAAAGCCGGCCCGGCCATCGGCGCGGTTAAGAAATCCCTCCGCGCCGCTGGTTCTACTCGCGCTTGGCGTGGCGCGCCAGGTGACGGTCCAGCTGGTTGGCGAACTGCTGGCGGTCAGCCTGGCCGAAAGGCGCCGGGCCGCCGGTATCGACGCCGCCGCTGCGCAACTCCTCCATGAATTTACGCATCGTCAGCTGCTGGGCGATGTTGTCCACGGTGTAGAACTCGCCGCGCGGATTGAGCGCGAAGGCGCCCTTGGCCAGCACATCGGCCGCCAGCGGAATATCCCCCGTCACCACCAGGTCGCCCGCCACGAGCAGGCGCACGATCTCGGCGTCGGCCACGTCAGCGCCCTGGGGCACCTGGACCGAGCGGATGAAGCGCGAAGGCGGCACCCGCATCAGCTGGTTGGCCACCAGCGTCACCTGAAGTTCGAGCCGCTGGGCGACCCGGTACAGGATGTCCTTGATGACCGCCGGACAGGCGTCCGCGTCTACCCATATCTGCATGTTCTTGCCGTTTCCTGGAAATATTACGTCGTGGTGCCTTGTTCAGTGATTGAACGGAGGATTGCGATGCCAGCAGTATACGCTGCGCACCGACGCAAAAAAAGCAGCTGTCTCAACCGGGTAGAGGTAATCGCCGGTTCACCGGCCGAGCACACGGTCGCTAACGAGCATTGCGCAGGTTATGAAATTCAAGGGGAAGCGCAGCGAGGGTAAGGCAATTGCCAAAGCTGGGGTTTTAGACGACAGTTCCAAACATCGCACCAATCCCGGCCGCCGCCGCCATCGACAGCGCGCTCCAAAATGCGACCCGTATCACGCCTTTCCTTACGCTGGCGCCGCCGGCTTTAGCGGCCAAGCCGCCCAGGAACGCAAGAAAGGCCAGCGATGTGACAACCGTAAACGGAACGAGCTTGTCGTGAGGAGCGAGCTGAACCACAACCAGCGGTAACGCCGCGCCGAAAGCAAAGCTGAGCGCCGATGCCAAAGCGGCTTGCAAGGGCTTGGCGCGCATGGCTTCGGTAATTCCCAGTTCGTCCTTGGAGTGGGCTGCCAGGGCATCATGCGCCATCAGGCTGGTGGCGACCTGGTCGGCCAGCGACGGTTCCAGCCCGCGGTTGATGTAAATGTTGGCCAATTCGTGGTGTTCACCTTTCGGATCGTCACGCAACTCGATGCGTTCCTTGCCCAGCGCGGCGTGCTCAGTGTCCGCCTGCGATTGCACCGATACATACTCCCCAGTCGCCATTGACATCGCGCCGGCAACCAATCCGGCGACGCCGGCGACCAGGATGCTCTGGTGCGTCGCATGCGACGCGGCGACACCGATGATCAGGCTGGAGGTCGACACGATGCCATCATTTGCGCCGAGGACGGCCGCACGGAGCCACCCGATGTTGTCAAGTTTGTGAAACTCCCGGTGTCGAATGTGCATGTGGGAATGCCTTACTCCATAGTCCGCCTAGCGATTATTTGATGAGAAATTTTTCCTTAGCTCGGCCATCAAGCCAGCGTGGGGTTCGCCCTCGCCCGCTCCAGGTAGCGCCCGTCGCCGGGTCTTTGTACTTGGCTTTGACCGGTCCTGTTGGGGACTTGGCTTTTGATGCCGCCGGAGGTGCCGACAAATCAGCCAGACTGAGCTTATGGGTCTGCATGATCTCGCGAATTTGACGGCGCGCCTCCGCGATCTCCTGTTGCCGCGCTAGCTCAGCGAGCGACTGCAGTTTCGCAATTTGGTCCAGGTAATCCTTGTATGTCGTCATGATAAATTCTTCATCCAAGCTTTGGAGATGTCAATTTACCATGTCTACGCTGTCCATGCGCAGATTGAAGCCTCAGCATGGCGCCGGCACGTTCAGCCCGAAACGATCCAGCCGTTTGCGCCCGGCCAGCGAGGCACGGCTATCCCCAAAGTAAGGCATCAGGACACAGGCGTGCCCGTCCAGCGCCCCACATCTACGGCCTGAGCTGATCCCACAAGTCGCCAGTCGGGCTGGTTCGCGGAACGGCCACGCCGAAGTGCTGGTAAGCCAGCGGGGTGGCGATGCGCCCGCGCGGGGTGCGCTGCAGGTAGCCTTGCTGGATCAGGTAGGGCTCGAGCACGTCCTCGATGGTGTCGCTCTCCTCGCCGATGGCCGCGGCCAGGTTGCCAATGCCGACCGGCCCGCCGCCGAACTTGAACAGCACCGCTTCGAGCAGCTTGCGGTCCATGACGTCGAAGCCGACCGCGTCGACGTCGAGCATCTTGAGGGCGGCGTCGGCGGTGAGCTTGGTGATCTCGCCGTTGCTCTTGACCTCGGCGTAGTCGCGCACGCGGCGCAGCAGCCGGTTGGCGATGCGCGGCGTGCCGCGCGCGCGCAGGGCGATCTCGCGCGCGCCCTCCTCCACGATCGGGGCGTTGAGCAGGGCGGCGCTGCGCGTGACGATGCGGGTCAGCTCGGCGGCGTTGTAGAACTCGAGCCGGGCCACGATGCCGAAGCGGTCGCGCAGCGGATTGGTCAGCATGCCGGCGCGGGTGGTGGCCCCGACCAGGGTGAAGGGTTGCAGGTCCAGCTTGACCGAGCGCGCGGCCGGCCCCTCGCCGATCATGATGTCGATCTGGTAGTCTTCCAGCGCCGGATAGAGGATCTCCTCCACCACCGGCGAGAGCCGATGGATCTCGTCGATGAACAGCACGTCGTTGGCCTCGAGATTGGTGAGGATGGCGGCCAGGTCGCCCGGACGCTCGAGCACGGGACCGGAGGTCTGGCGCAGGTTCACGCCCATCTCGCGCGCGATGATGTGGGCCAGGGTGGTCTTGCCCAGCCCCGGCGGGCCGAACAGCAAGGTGTGGTCGAGCGCTTCGCGCCGCTTGCGGGCGGCGGAGATGAAGATTTCGAGCTGGTCGCGGATCTTTTCCTGGCCGACGTACTCGTCGAGATGCTTGGGCCGCAGCGCGCGCTCGATCGCCTCCTCGTTGGGCGAGGCGGGCGTGGCGGCGATGATGCGCTGCTCGCTGAAGTCGTCGGTCTGGATGCTCATCGATTACCCTTTGGACAGCGCCTTGAGCGCGAACTTGATGCCGTCGGAAACGCTGGCGCCGGCCGGCATGTTCTTCAGCGCGGCGGTGGCCTCCTTGTCAGAATACCCCAACGCCAGCAGCGCGTTGAGGATATCCGATTGGGCGTCGTGCTGGACCACGCCCCCGGGCGCGCCGAGGTCGGCGCCGAGCTTGCCCTTGAGTTCGAGCAGCAGCCGCTCGGCGGTCTTCTTGCCGATGCCCGGCACCTTGATCAAGCGTCCGGCCTCCTGCAAGGTCACGGCCTGGGCCAGGTCGGCGATGGTCATGCCGGACAGGATGGACAGGGCCGTGCGCGCGCCCACGCCGGTGATCTTGATCAGCAGGCGGAACACGGCGCGCTCGCCGGCGTTGCCGAAGCCAAACAGCAGGTGGGCGTCCTCGCGGATCGCCTGGTGGGTGAACAGGGTGACCCGCTCGCCCAGCTGCGGCAGGTTGTAGTAGGTGCTCATCGGCACATCGACCTCGTAGCCGACGCCGTTGCAGTCCACCAGCAACTGCGGCGGGTTCTTCTCGAGCAAAATTCCGGAAATGCGACCGATCATGAGTAGCCTTTAAACAGCCTTTAAACGAGGCGGCCGCGCTTCATGCGCAGGCCGGACAAGGAGGGTGCGAGCGCGCCGATCAGCGCCAGGGCGTCGTGGCTGTTGGCGTGGCAGATGGCTACGCCGAGGGCGTCGGCGGCATCGGTGCCGGGCAGGCCGGGCAGCACCAGCAGGCGCGCGACCATGTCCTGCACCTGCTGCTTGGCGGCCTTGCCATGCCCGACCACGGCCTGCTTGACCTGGAGCGCCGTGTACTCGGCCACGGCCAGGTCGGCGCCGACCAGGGCGGTGATGGCCGCGCCGCGCGCCTGCCCCAGCAGCAGGGTCGATTGGGGATTGACGTTGACGAAGACTTTTTCCACGGCCGCGCAGTCGGGCCGGTAGGTGCGGACGATCTCGGCGATCCCGTTGAGGATGATCTTGAGACGGCCCGGCAGTTCGCCTTCGGCCACCGTTTTAATGGTGCCGGAGGCGATGTAGCGCAGCTGGTTGCCCTGCTTTTCGATCAGCCCGAAACCGGTGGTGCGCAGGCCCGGGTCAATTCCTAGAATTATCATGAACGAATGTTATACCGCCGGGCAAGCTTGTGCGCGCATCAGCGGCAATTAGGAGCCGAGCAATCATAACTTGAACAATTTGCCGCTTGCAGACGAGATGCCAGGCGAGGCGAAAAACACGCCGTGTGGCGAGCCACACAAGTGATGTTCGACGAAGCATGGCGCTCGTATGCGAGATGGGAAATGTTCATTTATTGTTGCTCGGTGACTTAGTGGCGGAAATGGCGGGTGCCGGTGTACAGCATCACCACGCCGCGCTCGTCGGCCGCGTCGATCACTTCCTGGTCGCGCATCGAGCCGCCCGGCTGGATCACGCAGGTCGCGCCGGCGTCCACCACCACGTCGAGGCCGTCGCGGAACGGGAAGAAGGCGTCCGAGGCGACCGCCGATCCGGCCAGGGTCAGGCCGGCGTTCTGGGCCTTGATCGAGGCGATGCGGGCCGAGTCGATGCGGCTCATCTGGCCGGCGCCCACGCCCAGTGTCATGCCGTTGGCGCAGAACACGATGGCGTTGGACTTGACGAACTTGGCCACGCGCCAGGCGAACATCATGTCCTGCAATTGCTGCTGGGTCGGCTGCTGCTTGGTGACCACGCGCAGCTCGCCCAGGCCGACGTTCTTGGCGTCGGGCGACTGCACCAGCAAGCCGCCGCCGACGCGCTTAACGTCGAAGGGGTTGCTACCGTTGCCGAGGGGGATTTCCAACAGGCGCACGTTCTGCTTGGCCGACATGGTCTGGCGCGCCTCGGCGCTGAACGACGGGGCGATCAGCACTTCGACGAACAGCTTGGCGATGGCCTCGGCCGCCTTGGCGTCGACTTCGACGTTGAAGGCGATGATGCCGCCGAAGGCCGAGGTGGGGTCGGTCTGTAGGGCGCGGCTGTAGGCGTCGAGCGCGTCGGTGCCGATGGCCACGCCGCAGGGGTTGGCGTGCTTGACGATCACGCAGCCGGCCGGCTGGCCCAGGCCGCCCAGGGACTTGACGCATTCCCAGGCCGCGTCGGCGTCGGCGATGTTGTTGTACGACAGTTCCTTGCCCTGCAGCTGCTTGTAGTTGGCCAGGGCGCCGGCCGCCGGCGCCAGGTCGCGGTAGAACGCGGCCGACTGGTGCGGGTTCTCGCCGTAGCGCATGTCCTGCACCTTCTCGACCGTGATGTTCAGGGTCTGGGGATAGGCCGCGCGGGTGGCGTGGGCCTTGTCTTCGCCCAGGCTGGTCAGGTAGTTGGTGATGGCGCCGTCGTACTGGGCGGTGTGGGCGAACACCTTCTTCGCCAGGCGGAACTTGGTGTCGTAGCTGACCGGGCCGGCGCCGCTGCCGGAGCCTTTCATTTCAGCCAGCACCACGCCGTAGTCGGCCGGATCGCACAGCACCACCACGTCCTTGTGATTCTTGGCCGCCGAACGCAGCATGGTCGGGCCGCCGATGTCGATGTTCTCGATCGCGTCTTCCAGGGTGCAGTCATCCTTGGCCACGGTCTGCTGGAAGGGGTACAGGTTCACCACCACCATGTCGATGGTCGGCATGCCATGCTCGGCGAGCTTGGCCATGTGCTCGGGAAAGTCGCGGCGCGCCAGGATGCCGCCGTGGACCTTCGGGTGCAGCGTCTTGACGCGCCCGTCCAGCATCTCGGGAAAGCCGGTGTAATCGGCCACTTCGGTGACCGGCACGCCGTTGTCCGCCAGCAGCTTCGCAGTGCCGCCGGTGGACAGGATATTTACGCCAAGTACGGACAACGCGCGCGCGAAATCGAGCACGCCGGTCTTGTCGGAAACGGAAATAAGGGCTTGTTTGATCATGATAGTGGCCTGGTTGTTGATTATTCGGTGTATCGGTGGCGCAGGAGCGGCGCGCGCTCCCGGGAAACTGATGGCTTACAGCAGCCCGTGTTCCTGCAATTTCTTGCGCAGGGTGTTGCGGTTGATGCCCAGCATCTGCGCGGCGTGGGACTGGTTGCCCTCGGCCCGCGTCATGACGACTTCGAGGATGGGCCGTTCCACCGTGAGCACGACCATGTCATAGATATTCGATGCCTGCTGCTCGCCCAGGTCATTGAAATATTCTTCAAGACTTTTCTGGACAACTTCCTGGATGCTTTCTTTGCTCATGTTTTAGTGCTTCATCTGACTGATTAACGTTCTAGCCGCCGCTCTGTAGGCAGCGTCGTCCCATTTGCTCTTGTTGTTTTAAGTTCTCCCTGCTCGCCGCCCGCTGAACCGGGCACCGTCCTGCTTGCCAACTCATGCCGCCAAAGCCAAGCCCGCGTCCGGGACGGGCCGGTATTGTAACCGCTCTCCCCGCTCGCGCTGGGAATCGAAGAATTCATCAACCGCACGCAACTGTTCGTCGGTCGACTCCAGCAGGTTCATTTGTTGACGGAATGGTTCGCCGTCATGCAGGTCGCGTACATACCACCCGATGTGCTTGCGCGCCGTGCGCACGCCGAGATACTCGCCGTAGAACGCGTAATGCGCCTGCAGGTGATGGCTCATCAAGCCGCGCACCTCGGCCACTGTGGGCGCCGGCAAGTGTTCGCCGGTGCGCAGGAAATGGTCGATCTCGCGGCAGATCCAGGGCCGCCCCTGCGCGGCGCGGCCGATCATGACGGCGTCGGCGCCGGTGTGGGCCAGCACGGCGCGCGCCTTCTCCGGGGTGGTGATGTCGCCGTTGGCGACGACGGGAATGCGCACGGCCTGCTTGACGGCGGCGATGGTGTCGTACTCGGCCTGGCCGCTGTAGCCGTCGGCGCGGGTGCGCCCATGCAGGGTCAGCATCTGGATGCCGGCGTCCTCGGCGATGCGGGCGATGCGCAGCGCGTTCTTGTTGGCGCGGTTCCAGCCGGTGCGGAACTTGAGCGTGACCGGCACGTCGACCGCCGCCACCACCGCGCGCAGGATGCGCTCGACCAGCTCCTCGTCCTGCAGCAGGGCCGAACCGCACCAGCTGTTGCAGACCTTCTTGACCGGGCAGCCCATGTTGATGTCGATGATCTGGGCGCCACGCTCGACGTTGAAGCGGGCGCAGTCGGCCAGGTCGGCCGGGTCGGCGCCGGCGATCTGCACCGCCTTGGGCTCCATCTCGCCGGCATGGTCGGTGCGGCGCGAACTCTTTTCCGTGGCCCACAGGCGCGGGTTGGAGGCGGCCATCTCCGACACCGCGTAACCGGCCCCGAGTTCCTTGCACAGCTGGCGGAACGGACGGTCCGTCACCCCCGCCATGGGAGCGACGAAAACATTGTTGCGGAGCTGGTAAGGGCCGATATGCACGTGATCGATGAATAAAAGGTCAGCGGGAACCTTCTATTTTACCTCACATACTGCTCAATTAATAAGCACTATTTTGTATTTGACCAACCCCGGTCAGATCAAAAAGTCGGCTGCGCGCGTTTGCGCCAGCGCAAGGGTGCTAAGCGAGCTCGTCGAGCGCGCCGGTGCGCAAGTGGGCCACCTCGCCCCAGCTCGACAGGGCCAGCTTGCCGTCGGCGTACACGAAGCGGTTGACGCTGGCGTTCTTGACGGCGAAGCTGCGCGGGGTCGACAAGGGCAGCGCGCAGGCGGCGCGGTAGGCGCACTCGAGCACGCCGCCGTGGGCCACCAGCGCCAGCGTCTGGCCCGGGTGGCGCGCGGCCAGGGCACCGATCGTGTCCAGGCAACGCTGGTAGAACTGCCGGAAGCTTTCGGCCGTACGCGCGCTGGGCGGCATCACGGCGTCGATGTCGCGCGCCTGCCAGGCGGCGAACTCGGCCGGGAAACGCTGTTCGATCTCGGCGTACAGCAAGCCTTCGAAGGCGCCGTAGCAGCGCTCGCGCAGGCCGGCATCGGTCGCCAGCGCCAGGCCGGTGGCCTGGGCCACCGCCTGCGCGGTCTGGCGCGCGCGCTGCAGGTCGCTCGAGACGATCGCGTCGATCGCTTCGCCGGCCAGGGCACCGGCCAGCGCCGCGGCCTGGCGTTCGCCTTCGGCGTTCAGGGCGATGTCGAGATGGCCTTGCAGGCGGCGTTCGGCGTTCCAGGCGGTTTCGCCATGGCGGATGAGGATGAGCTTAGTATCGTTGTTCTTGGTATCGTTGTTGGTGGTCATGAGGCTCATGCTGCCCGAACCTCGGGGCAATGGTTAATCGAAAAAAAGGTGATGGGGGTTGGCGGCCTGTGGACACGGCCAGGCCGCGGCCCGATGGGACAGCGCGATCGAAGGCGCAGACGCGCCCCCCCCTGCGCGCGAAGACGCCGGCGCAGCCCAGCGCGGGGAAGCGACGGTGCGCTACGACAGCGCCAGCGTCCGCGCCGGTCGCGGCGCAGGCGTCGCCGCGTCCGCCGGGCGCACCCGGCGCGCCCGGCTCAGGGTTCGAGTGTGGCGGCGACCTCCGGATTGAGCGAATACACGCCGTAGGTCTGCGCCTCGTCGAGAATGTGGCCGCGGATGGCCAGGCGCGCTTCCGGCCCGGTGAACTTGCCCTCGAGCGCGATGCGGGGAATGTCGAGCGCGTACAGGCAGAACACATAGGTGTGCACGCGCTCGTCGTTCCACGGGGGACAGGGGCCGTCGTAGCCGAAATATTCGCCCGCCATGTCGGGATCGGACGCGAACCAGCCGGTGTAGTCGTTCAGGCCGTGGCGCAACTGGTGCTCGGTGCCGTTCTTGACGGCGAAGGGCACCAGCGGACCGGGCTTGCCGTGGGGCGTGACGAGCTCGGAGAACTTGCCTTCGCCTATGGAGTGCAGGGCGACGGGGATGTCGACCAGGGTCCAGTGGTAAAAATCGGCCCGCGGCAGCGACTCGGGCACGACCCTGCCCTCCTGGTTGACGTCGGTGCCGACGGTGGGCACGTCGATGTCGCGGCACAGCAGCACCAGCGACTGGGTGCCGGCCGGCACGTCGTCCCAGGCCAGGTGGGGATTGCGGTTGCTCGCCAGCCGGACATGCGTGTGCGGGTCGATGACCGCGAACGCGCATTGCGGCGGGATCGTGCCGCCTTCACGGAAAGAATCACTCCAGAGTCGCATCGCAAGCCTCCCCACACCTGATTAATATGACAGTTATAAACGCGCCAGGTTCAGCGCGGTCCCACTTGCAGCCAAAACGTCACCGGCCCATCGTTGGTGAGCGACACCTGCATGTCCGCGCCAAACTGCCCGGTCTGCACCTGCGCATGGCGCGCGCGCGCCTGGCCGACCACGTACTCGAACAGCCGCAAGCCGTCCGCAGGCGCGGCGGCCGGCGTGAACGACGGCCGGGTGCCGGAGTTGGTGTCGGCCGCCAGCGTGAACTGCGGCACCAGCAGGAGGCCGCCGCCGATGTCGGTCAGGCTACGGTTCATTTTACCGACCTCGTCGGCAAACACCCGGTACGCCAGCAATTTGGCCAGCAAGGCGTCGGCCTGCTTCTCGGTATCGCCCTTCTCCGCGCACAGCAGCACCAGCAGGCCGGTGTCGATGGCGCCGACGACGGCGCCGCCCACGCTGACCTTGGCCTGGCTGACCCGCTGCAGCAGCGCGATCATGCGCTGAAGGTCACGCGGGCGAACTTGCGCTTGCCCACTTGCAGCACGAAATTGCCGGGGCCGATCTGCAGGGCCTTGTCGCTGACCACCGCGCCGTCCAGGCGCACGCCGCCCTGGTCGACCATGCGCATCGCTTCCGAGGTCGAGGCGCACAGGCCGGCCTGCTTGAGCAGGTGGGCGATGCCCAGCGGCGCGCCGCTCAGCGCCAGTTCCGGCACGTCGTCGGGAATGCCGCCCTTGGAGCGGTTGACGAAGTCCGCCAGGGCCTCCTCGGCCGCCTGGGCCGAGTGGAAGCGGGTGACGATTTCCTGGGCCAGGGCGACCTTGGCGTCGCGCGGATTGCGCCCGCCGTCGACCTCAGCCTTGAGCTGGGTCAAATCGGCCAGCGAGCGGAACGACAACAATTCGTAATAACGCCACATCATCACGTCGGAAATGCTCATCAGCTTGGCGAACATGGTGTTGCCCGGCTCGGTGATGCCGATGTAGTTGTTCTTCGACTTGGACATCTTGTCGACCCCATCCAGGCCTTCGAGCAGGGGCATGGTCAGAATGCACTGAGGCTCCTGTCCATAATCCTTCTGTAATTCGCGCCCGACCAGCAGGTTAAATTTTTGATCCGTTCCACCTAGCTCAAGGTCCGATTTCAAAGCCACCGAATCGTAGCCCTGCATCAAAGGATAGAGGAACTCATGGACCGAGATCGGCGTCCCACTCTTGTAGCGCTTGGTGAAGTCGTCGCGCTCCATCATGCGCGCCACGGTGTAGCGCGAGGCCAGCTCGATCATGCCGCGCGCGCCGAGTGGGTCGGACCACTCGGAGTTGTAGCGAATTTCCGTGCGGCCCGGGTCGAGCACCAGCGAGGCCTGCTTAAAGTAGGTCATCGCGTTCACTTCGATCTGTTCCTTGGTCAGCGGCGGGCGCGTCACGTTACGGCCGGACGGATCACCGATCATCGAGGTGAAGTCGCCGATCAGGAAAATCACCTGGTGGCCCAGGTTCTGCAGCTGGCGCATCTTGTTGAGCACCACGGTATGGCCCAGGTGCAGGTCGGGCGCGGTCGGGTCCAGGCCCAGCTTGATGCGCAGCGGTTGGCCGCTTTGCTCGGAACGCGCCAGTTTCTGCGCGAATTCGCTTTCGATCAGCAGTTCGTCGACGCCGCGCTTGGTGATCGCGAGCGCTTCCAGAACGCGGTCTGTCAGCGGCAAGGAGGGCGAATTTTGCGCGGCGGCAGCGTTCTTGGACGGGGTAGTAGAAGTCATAAGTACTTGTAGTGATCGATGACGGTAAAGTCGAAAAGGTTGGCCTGGCGCAGGAGTTTGATATAATGCTCGATCCGATTAATCTTGCCGAACGAAAACTAATCAAAACAATAAGAAAAAATTAGTTCCCTGACACGGATGTTCAAGCGGCAAATTTTAACTGATTGCATGAACCCTACAAACAAAATCACAGGCAAGCGCTGGTCCGGCCTGCTAGGAACGACGCGAAAGGCGCGCATTATCAGCGCCGGCGCGATCTTTCTCGCAGTGTGCGCATTCGGCGCCGCGGGCGTCGCGCCGCTGGCCCCCGATGTGTCGGACCTGCCCGTCAAATCCGTCGCCCAGGACCTGGAACTGCCAAACCTGGCCGACCAGATCGCCGCGCTCGACCAAGATCAGCAGCAATTCATCCATGAAGAACGCGTGCGCCCCGGCGACACCCTGGCCGCCCTGCTCAACCGCCTCGGTGTGGACGATCCGGACGCCGTCAACTTCATCAAGACCGACAAGGTCGCCAAGGGCGTGATGCAGTTGCGCACCGGCAAGCTGGTCAAGGCGCAGACGGACGCGAACGGCGAGCTGCAATGGCTGCATGCCACCATCGTCGATAATCTCGACAACCCCAGCAAACAGATTTCGATCACCCGCAAGGGCGACAAGTTCATCGCCGACGCCGCGCCGACCAAGCTGGAACGCCGCATCGAGATGCGCTCGCGCGACATCACCTCGTCGCTGTATTCGGCCACCGACGCGACCACCGACGGCGGCAAGCTGCCGGACACGATCGTGGCCCAGATCATCGAGATGTTCTCGACCAGTATCGACTTCCGCTCCGACATCAAGCGTGGCGACCATTTCAACGTGGTCTACGAGACCTTCTGGCAGGACGGCGAGATGGTGCGCGCCGGCCGCATCCTGGCCGGCGAGTTCACCAACCGCGGCGTGACCTACCAGTCGGTGTGGTTCGAGGATCCTGCCGGCAAGCAGAGCGGCTACTACACCTTCGACGGCAAGGCCGTGAAAAAATCCTTCCTCAAGTCGCCGCTGGAGTTCTCGCGCATTTCGTCGGGCTTTTCGATGCGCGTGCATCCGATCTCCGGCGAATGGAAGCAGCATAAGGGCATCGACTTCGCCGCCGCGCTGGGCACGCCGATCCGCGCCTCCGGCGACGGCGTGGTCGACTTCGCCGGCGTGCAGGGCGGGTACGGCAACATCGTCGTGCTCAAGCACTGGGCCAACTACAGCACCGCGTATGGCCACATGAGCCGTTTCGCACCCGGCATGCGCAAGGGCGTGCGGGTCCACCAGGGCGACGTGATCGGCTATGTCGGCGCGACCGGCTGGGCCACCGGCCCCCACCTGCATTACGAATTCCGCGTCGCCGGCGTGGCGCACGACCCGTCCTCGCTCAAGGTGCTGGCCCAGGATCCTTTGAACCAGTCCGAGATGGCGCGTTTCCAGGTGGCCGCGGCTGACATGACGCACCGCTTCGCGCTGCTGCGCCCAAGCGGAACGGCGATGGCGGCGCGCTAGCAGCCTGTCGGACTTGGGGAGTCAGAGCGAAAAAATAGCTGGGCGAGGCCAGATTTTGACGATTTCGCAGTGCCAATAGCGAGCTATTGGCCGAGAAAGCGGCGAAATATGGACCGTCCCAGGTATTTTTGCAGCTGACGATCCTAAGTCCGACAGGCTGCTAGGCCACGCCCCACGCCGGCCCCGCGCCGCACGCTGCTCGCCAGCCTGCGCCGCGGGGCTTTTTTTCGCGTACCGGCAGCGCGGTCCGTCAACGGCGGGCGCCGGACTGCCCCGCCTTGTGTATGATGGAAGCTCATCAAGCCATGCACGACGAATACCATGACCATCCCCTCGACGCTTTACATCGGCCTCATGTCCGGCACCAGCATGGACGGCGTCGACGGCATGTTGGCCGACTTCGCCGGCAATGCCATCGTCAGCCTCGCGGCGGCCTTCGTCCCGTTTCCACCGGCCCTGCGCGCCGCCCTCATGGGCCTGCAATCGTGGGGCGAGAATGAAATCGAGCGCGAAGCCATCGCCGCCAACGACCTGGCCGCCTGCTATGCCGAGTGCGTGGAGGCCCTGCTGCCGGCCGCGCCCGGGCCGATCCGGGCCATCGCCGTGCACGGCCAAACCATCCGCCACCGGCCCGACCTCGGCTTCACGCGCCAGACCAATAACCCCGCCCTGCTGGCCGAGTTGACCGGCATCGACGTGATCGCCGATTTTCGCAGCCGCGACATCGCCGCGCGCGGGCAAGGCGCGCCGTTGGTGCCGGCCTTTCACATGGCGCAGTTCGGCCAGCCTGGGCGCACCCGGGCCGTGGTCAATATCGGCGGCATCGCCAACATCAGCGTGCTGCATGCCGACGGCCGCGTGGGCGGCTTCGACACCGGTCCCGGCAACGTGCTGATGGACGGCTGGATCGCGCGCCACCTCGGCCGCGACTACGACGCCGACGGCGCCTGGGCCGCCAGCGGCACGCTCAACCACGGTTTGCTCGAGGCGCTGCTGGACGAGCCGTATTTCACGATGCCGGCGCCCAAGAGCACGGGGCGCGACCTGTTCCACATGGATTGGCTCGACCTGCGCCTGAAAGGCAGCCCGGCGCTGCCGCCGGCCGACGTGCAGGCCACCCTCACCGAGCTGACGGCGCTGACGATTGCGCGCGCCATCCACGCCGAGGCGGCCCAGGTCGATGCGGTGTATGTATGCGGCGGCGGGGCCTACAACGGTACCTTGCTGCGCGCGCTGGCGGCGGCGCTGGGCGGAAAGACGATCGTGGAATCGACCGCCGTGCTGGGCGTGGCGCCGAACCGGGTCGAGGCGTTGGCCTTCGCCTGGCTAGGCTACCGCTTCAACCTGCGCGAAGCAGGCAACCTGCCGGCGGTAACGGGCGCGCAAGGGCCGAGGGTGCTGGGCGCGTTGTATCCTGCCTGAATGAACTGATAGCAGGATGAGGCCGCATGCATGGTTAGTATGCGCTGATGTGGAACGGAGTGAAGCCGGATGAGGTGATGCGGGATGCCGCGATGTGAGATGCGGGAATGCGCGCGCCGGCGCCGCTGCGTGCGTGAGCACGCCAGGACGCGGGCGCCGGCAGCGAGGCTGCCGTCCTGCTGTTTTATACCGAGAACGAGGAGCCGCAGCCGCAGGTCGAGGTGGCGGTCGGGTTCTTGATGACGAACTGGGCGCCTTCGAGGTCGTCCTTGTAGTCGATCTCGGCGCCGACCAGGTACTGGTAGCTCATCGAGTCGATCAACAGCTGGACGCCGTTCTTGACCATGGTGGTGTCGTCTTCGTTGACGATTTCGTCGAAGGTGAAGCCGTACTGGAAGCCGGAGCAGCCGCCGCCCTGCACGAACACGCGCAATTTGAGGTCAGGATTGCCTTCTTCTTCGATCAGCTGGGCTACCTTTTGGGCGGCGCTGTCGGTGAAGATGATCGGCGCCGGGATGGCGTCCTGGGTTGCGATCGATTCAGCTACTGCATTCATGTGGGACTCCTACTAGGATAACGGTTAGCCCCATTATAGACTGTTGGCGCGACTCCCGCTTCGGAATGGCTTTCTCCGCTGGCCAGATGAAACACCGGCTCCCCGGTTGGCTGGTGGCTCAGCTTGCCGGTGACCATGGCGCCACCATGCATTTCCAGCAATTTATAATGGACATCCCCTACAATGCGGCCTTTCGGCTGTAATTCAAGCAGTTCCGTCGCGTGCACGTTGCCGGCGATGTAGCCGTTGACGATCAGGGTGGCGCAGCGCACGTCGCCCTCGATGCGCGCGTGCTCGGAGACGATCAGCATGCCATCGGGGCCGTCCCCGCCGATCACGTTGCCGTGCACCTCGCCGTCAATCCGCAGGCCGCCGGTAAAGCAGAGGTCGCCCTCGACCCGGGCCGAGACGCCGACCAGGCTATCAACTTCTGTTTTTGCATTCCGACCAAACATGATTGGCGCTCCTCAAAGTGACGACTCATCAATACAGGCAGTCCCTCTGATAATCTACCGCGCTCATCTGTTACCACTTTGATCTAGATCGAACCGGAACGGACGAAATCACCGTCCGTTCCGGTTGTTGCAGCATGGAAATTATGGCAGGAGGGCGATCTGGTTCAGGCCCTTGGTTTCCTCCAGGCCGAACATCAGGTTCATGCACTGGACCGCCTGGCCGGACGCGCCCTTGACGAGATTATCCTGCACCACCAGGATCACCACGGTGTTGCCGTTGCCGGGGCGATGCAGGGCCAGACGCAGCATGTTGGAGCCGCGCGTGCTGCGCGTTTCCGGGTGCGAACCGAAAGGCATCACGTCGACGAAAGGCGAGTCTTTGTATTGCTCTTCATACAGGGCCTGCAGGGCCTCGTTGTCGATGCTCGAGGTCAGGCGCGCGTACAGGGTCGAGTGCATGCCGCGGATCATGGGCACCAGGTGGGGCGTGAAGATCAGGTGCACGGGCATGCCGGTGAAGCGTTGCAACTGCGCAACGGTCTCCGGCGTGTGGCGGTGGCCGGACACGCCGTAGGCCTTGAAGTTGTCGCTGGACTCGGAGAACAGGGTGCCGATCTCGGCCTTGCGGCCGGCGCCCGACACGCCCGACTTGGCGTCGGCGATCAGGGCGCTGGCATCGACCAGGTTGGCCTTGAGCAGCGGGTAGAAGCCCAGCTGCATCGTGGTCGGATAGCAGCCCGGGTTGGCGATCAGGCGCGCGTTCTTGATCTGCTCGCGGTTAAGCTCCGGCAAGCCGTACACGGCTTCCTCCAGCAGTTCCGGGCAGGTGTGCGGGATCTTGTACCACTGTTCGAACGTGGCCTGGTCCTTGAGGCGGAAGTCGGCCGCCAGGTCGATCACCTTGACGCCGGCGGCCAGCAGTTCCGGCGCCTGCGCCATGGCCACGCCGTGCGGGGTGGCGAAGAACACCACGTCGCACTGCTTCAGGTCGACCTTATCGGGCGCCGAGAACGCCAGGTTGACGCGCCCTCGCAGGGACGGAAACATGTCCGCCACGGGCAAGCCGTCTTCCTTGCGCGAAGTGATCGCGGTCAGCTGCACATCAGGGTGGACAGCCAACAGCCGCAGCAATTCCACGCCCGTGTAACCCGTGCCGCCGACGATGCCAACTTTGATCATGTGAATTCCTTGAGTGATGATGGGCTGAGCCCGTAAATGGTAATTTTAACAGCGCGGACGAATCGCTGCGCTGGGCCGGCCACGCGCGGCGCCCGTGCGCCGTCCGCATGGCGCAGCGTGATGACGCCGCCGCCCAGGCGCAAGCCCGGGCGCACAACGAAAAAAGCCGCCAGAACCTCGCGGCCGGCGGCTTTCCAACCACGGCGCCTGGGCGCCGCGGCAAGATACATTAACGCTTCGAGAATTGCTTTGCGCGACGTGCTTTGCGCAGACCAACCTTTTTACGCTCGACTTCACGGGCATCGCGGGTGACGAAACCAGCGCGTGCCAGATCGCCCTTCAGGGCTGCATCGTAGTCGATCAGCGCGCGGGTGATACCGTGGCGCACTGCACCTGCTTGGCCGGACTCGCCGCCGCCATGGACGTTGACCTTGATGTCGAAACGCTCGACATTGCCGGTCAGTTCCAGCGGTTGACGGATGACCATCAGACCAGTTTCGCGCGAGAAGTACTCGGCGGCTGGCTTGCCGTTAACGATGATTTGGCCAGTGCCAACCTTGATGAAGACGCGAGCGACTGCACTCTTGCGACGGCCGGTGCCGTAATTGTAGTTACCGATCATGTCAGCTCCTTAGAGAACGAGTGCTTTAGGTTGCTGCGCGGCGTGCGGATGGGAACCTTCCGCGTACACTTTGAGCTTCTTGATCATCGCGTAGCCGAGTGGGCCTTTAGGCAGCATGCCCTTGACCGCTTTCTCGAGCGCGCGACCTGGAAAACGCTCTTGCATTTTCTTGAAATTGGTCTCGTAGATACCGCCCGGATAGCCCGAGTGACGGTAGTAGGTCTTCGCGGTGGCTTTGGTGCCGGTCACGCGCAGTTTGCCTGCATTGACCACGACGATGAAATCGCCCGTGTCGACGTGCGGAGTGAATTCTGGTTTGTGTTTGCCGCGCAGTCGGAGTGCCACTTCGCTGGCAACACGTCCGAGGACCAAGTCCGTCGCGTCAACCACGAACCAATCGCGCTGGACTTCATGTCCTTTAGCGGAAAAAGTTTTCATGTTGACTTCCTAATCTATACATCGCTCAAATGGTGGTTCCGCTCTTGCTGCCTGCGGACTCTGCCTTGTTGTCTTTCCTGAGCAAACGGAAAGCCGGCTACTATAACCCGGCCGGGCGCCAGCGTCAAGGCCGCCTACGCTCGCGCAGCGCGGCTGACGCGTTTATCCATGCCATGCGGGTCGCTGCCGCCCCAATCTGAATGGGCGTGCTATAAATAGTGCGTTATCGCAACTTTTCCACCATCTGGCACCGTTAGGATGGCAATGTGTACTACCATCAAAAGCGATTGACCGTGGCAACAATGGCAAACTACTATGCACAGCTATTCCGGGAGATCCGTGTGAAAATCGTCCGCCGCTACGCCGCCCTGCTGGCGCCCCTGTGTGTCGCCGCCGCGTCCGCGTACGCCCTCCCCGCCGACCAGCAGGGCCGCTCCTGCCACCTGCCCGGCTTCGAGGAAGGCTTGCGCTGCGTGAGCGTGGACGTCCCCCTGACCTACCCCAACGACCGCGCGCGCCTGGCCATCCATGTGAGCCTGGCGCCGGCCTTTCGCGAATCGGCCCGCCCCGACCCGCTGTTCATCCTGGCCGGCGGCCCGGGCGAGGCCGGCAGCGACGTGCTGCCCTTGCTGAGCAATACCTTCCGGCGCGCGCGCGCCACGCGCGACATCGTCTTCATCGACCAGCGCGGCACTGGCCTGTCGGGCAAGCTCGATTGCGACGACGGCGACGGCGCCGACCAGCTCGGCGAAGCGGCCCAGGACGCGCTGCTACGCGCCTGCCTGGCCAAGCTCAAGCGTCCGTTCGCCGCCTACACCACCGCCAACGCCGCACGCGACATCGAGCGCGTGCGCCTGGCCCTGGGCTACGGCAAGATCAACCTGTGGGGCGGCTCCTACGGCACCCGCCTGGCCCAGCAATACGCCCGGCTGTACCCGGCCAGCGTGCGCGCCCTGATCCTCGACGGCGTGGCCGCGCCCGACCAGGTCATCCCGGCCGGCGCCCACGACGCCCAGGCCGCGCTCGACCTGCTGTTCCAGCAATGCGCGGCCAGCCCGGCCTGCCACCAGGCCTATCCCGCCCTGCGCCGCGAATTCGAGGCCGTGGCCGCGCGCGTGGCCGCCGGCGCCGTCAAGGTCGATATGCCGGACCCGCGCACCGCCGAGCCGGTGCAGGTGAGCGTGACCAGCGCGCGCTTTCTCGGCACCGTCCACAGCGTGCTGTACTCGGCGCTCGACAGCCGCCGCCTGCCGTTCCTGATCCACAGCGCCTACCAGGGCCGCTGGGCGCCGTTCGTGGCGCGCCGCAACGTGGCCAGCGACCTGTCGGCCGAGGGTGGCGCGGCCCTGGTGCTGCACCTGGCCGTGGTGTGCGCCGAGGACTGGCCGCGCCTGACCCCGCAACTGCTGGCCGAGGACGGGCGCGGCGCCTTCATGGGCAACGCCCGCATCGCGCGCCTGGACGAGATGTGCCAGGCCATCCACGTGCCGGCCGTTGCCTGGCGCGCGCCGGCCCCGATCGGCGCGCCCACGCTGCTGCTGTCCGGCGCGCTCGACCCGGTCACGCCGCCGCGCCGCGCCGAGGCGGCCAAGCGCTACATGACCCACGCCCAGCACCTGGTGGCCGCCAACGTCGGCCACGGGGTGTCGCAACTGGGCTGCGCGCCACGCCTGCTGCGCGAATTCCTCGACCATCCAGACCTGCCGGTGGCCGCGCACTGCCTGAGCGAGATCCCGGCGCCCACCTTCCAGGTCGGCAGCGCCGGACCGCAACCCTGAGAGCCCCATGATTGAAGTGAGCAACGTCAAGAAACAGTTCGGCCCGGTGCGCGCCCTCGGCGGCGTCAGCTTCACCGCGCGCGACGGCCAGATCACCGCCCTGCTCGGCCCCAACGGCGCCGGCAAGACCACCCTGCTGCGCCTGCTGGTGGGCCTGCTCAAGCGCGACCAGGGCAGCATCCTCGTGGGCGGCGTCGATCCCGAGCGCGACCCGATGGCGGTGCGCGCCAACATCGGCTTCCTCACCGACCAGTTCGGCCTGTACGAGCGCCTGTCGACGCGCGAATACCTGGCCTATTTCGGCGAGCTGAACGGCATGACAGTGGGCGCCGTGCAGGGCCGCATCGACGAGGTGGCCGAACTGCTGCAGATGAACGACATCCTCGAGCGCCGCGCCAAGGGCTTCTCGCAAGGCCAGCGCATCAAGGTGGCGCTGGCGCGCACCCTGCTGCACCGGCCGCGCCACCTGCTCCTGGACGAGCCCAGCCGCGGACTGGACGTGATGAGCACGCGTGCGCTGCGCACCGCCCTGGGCGCCCTGCGCGCGGACGGCTGCTGCGTGATCATGGCCACCCACGTGATGCAGGAGGTGACCCACCTGTGCGAGGACGTGATCGTCATCGCCAAGGGCTGCACGGTGGCGCAAGGCTCGCCGGCCGAACTGTGCGCGCGCACCGGCATCGCCAACCTGGAGGACGCCTTCGTCAGCCTGGTCGGCACCGACGAAGGGATCGCCGCATGAAGCCGAAGTTCCTGATCGTTTTTCTCAAGGAAATCAAGGAGACCCTGCGCGACCGCCGCGCGCTCGGCCTGCTGGTGCTGTTTACCGTGATGTACCCGGGCATGCTCGGCTTCATGCTGAACCAGCAGATCGTGCGCGCCACCAAGGCCGAGCGCGAGGGCATGGAGCTGGCCGTGATCGGCGCCCAGCAGGCGCCCACCTTGATGGCCCAGTTCAAGCAGCGCAACGTCACCATCGTCCCGGCCCAGCCGATGGACGAGGAGGCGATCGGCGCCCTGCTGCGCGAGCGCAAGGTGGTGGCCCTGCTGCGCCTGGACCCGAAATTCGTCGAGGACTACGCCGCCATGCGCCCGGCCAAGCTGGAGCTGTGGTTCGATTCGGCCGCCGACAACGGCATGCGCCAGCGCGAGATCGAGGACGTGCTGCAGACCTATAGTTCGAGCATCAGCAGCGCGCGCCTGCTCGCGCACGGGGTCTCGCCGGCCATCCTGGCGCCGGTGCGGGTACAGCGCTACGACACCGGCAGCACGGCGGCGCGCTCGGCCGGCGTGATCGGCGCCATCCTCGGCTTCCTGTTCTTTCCGGCCTTCGTGTGCGGCCTGTCGGCGGCGGTCGACAGCACCGCCGGCGAGCGCGAACGGCGCTCGCTGGAGGTGCTGATGGCCCAGCCGGCCCATCCGGCGTCCCTGGTGTGCGGCAAGTGGCTGGCCGCCGGCATCCTGGCCGCGGCCGGCATCACGCTCGAACTGGCGCTGGCCCACGCCATCCTCAGCTGGCTGCCGCTGGAGGAAATCGGCATGAGCTGGCGCGTGACCTCGCTCGACCTGGCCTGGGTGTGCCTGGCCACCTTGCCGCTGTCGCTGTTCGCCGCCGCGTTGCATGTGGCGCTGGCGATGAACGCGAAGTCGTTCAAGGAAGCCCAGAGCGTGCTCAGCCTGGTGGTGCTGGTGCCGATGATCCCCGGCCTGGCCGTGTCGATGCTGGAACTGAAAACGGCCACCTGGATGTACATGGTGCCGATGCTGTCGAACCAGACCCTGCTGCGCGAGCTGGCCAAGGGACAAGACCTGGGGCCTCTGCCCTTCGTGCTGACCTTCGCCAGTTCGATGCTGCCGGCCCTGGTCGCGGTGGCCCTGGCCAGCTGGCGCATGCAAAGCGAGCGCTACGTGCTGTCGGTGTAGGCCGCGCCGCTTGCCGCGCGCACCTTGCGGGGAGCGCGGCCAACCTGCCGAGCCGGCGAAAACGTCGCCCCGCGCCACGGTTTGCCGAGCTTCCCTTTACAATACGGCACACACTGCTTATCGGAGAATTGCAATGGAAGTGAAAGTCAGCTGGAACGGCCCCGCGGGCATGAGTTTCCGGGCCGAGACCGGTTCCGGCCACATGGTCAGCATGGACGGCGCGCCCGAGGGCGGCGGCCACAACCTGGCCCCGCGGCCGATGGAAATGGTCTTACTGGGAACCGGCGGCTGCACCGCCTACGACGTCGTGCTCATCCTCAAGCGCGGCCGTGAAGACGTGCGCGGCTGCGAGGTGAGCCTGAAGGCCGAGCGCGCCGAGACGGACCCGAAAGTGTTCACCAAGATCCACTTCCACTTCGTCGTGACCGGCAAGAACCTCAAGCCGGCAACGGTGGAGCGCGCGGTCAGCCTGTCCCACGACAAGTATTGCTCGGCCTCGATTATGCTGGCCAAGACCGCCGAGATCACGCACTCCCACGAGATCGTCGAGGGTTAAGGCGCGCTCAGGCGGCGGCCGTCACAGGTAATACGCCGCCGTCGTCATGACCTTGGCCATGGCCGTCATGGCCAGCTTGGCCGGCACCGGCACCTCGACCGCGCCCAGGGCCTGGGCGGCGGCGCCGTGGGCCACCTCGTCGACGCGCATCTGCTCGACGATCGCGCGCGACTTGGCGTCCTGGGCCGGCAGCATCTCCAGGTGGCTGTTCAGGTGCGCCTCCACCTGGCGCTCGGTCTCGACCACGAAACCCAGGCTACGCCCGTCGCCCAGGCGCGCGGCCACCGTGCCGAGCGCGTAGGCGCCGGCATACCACAGCGGATTGAGCAGGCTGGGCCGCGAACCGAGCTCGCCCAGGCGCTGCGCGGTCCAAGCCAGGTGGTCCTCCTCCTCGCGCGCGGCCTGCGCGAACTGCGCCTGCATGGCCGGGCTGTCGGCAAAGCGCGCCTGGGCGTCGTATAGCGCCTGGGCGCACACCTCGCCCACGTGGTTAATACGCATCAGGCCGGCCGCGTGGCGCTGCTCCGCGCTGTCGAGCTGGCCGTCGGCCGCGTGCGCCGCCGGATTGGGCCGCGACGAAGTGGCCACGCCGCCGATCACGCGCAGCGCCTTGTCGACGCCGACGATGAGCCGGTCCAGGGGATTGAAATGACGGTTGCTATCCATGATGTACGCTTCGATGATTGAACGTAATCATTATAAGAGCTCGGGCGCGGCCGGGTCGCCGCCCTGGCCGGCTTGCTTCTGGCGTTCGATCCAGTCGAGCAGCGCGCCGCCGATATCGAGTCCGGAAATATTCTTCGCCACGCCCAGGTTCAGCGACAGCAGGAAGGGAATGGTGTCGACCGGCACCGCCGAGCAATGGGCCGCGAACGCCTCGGCAAAGCGGGCCGACTCCACCACCGGCACGACCTTGGCGCCGCTCATGAACTGCAGCACGCTGGTGATGCTGTGGCCCTTGCCGATGCTCTGGTAAATGAAGCGGTTGAAGGCGCGGTCGAGCTTTTTGAAGTCCAGCGTCTCCGGCGTCATCAGCCCGGCCAGGTAATACAGGCCCAGCGCCGCGCGGAAATAGGCGGTCGACTCCTCGCGCGTGCGGCCACAGCGGGCCACGGCCAGCACGTTTTCTTTGATGACGTTGTCCATGACGCTCATTATCCACATTTCCGCAGTGAAGTGGGTCCGGCGATGCGCGGCGGCGTACGCTGTTGCTTTATGTGTAAGGACGCCGCACGATCGAGGTGGAAGGCCTGGCCAAGCGCTTCAGCGTGCCGGTTCACAAGGAGCGACGCGCTGCTGGCGTGGTGCCGCTGGTGGTTCAGCCGCCAAGAGGTGCTGTTCAGGCATTGAGCGCGGCGCGGCGAACCTCGTGCGGCGCGCATGGTCGAAGGAGAAGAGCAAACAAGGATATCGTCCAGGCCCGCATATGGATTCTCGCCGCAAATTCCTCACCGTGGCCACCACCGCCGTCGGCGGCGTGGGCCTGGCGGCCACCGCCATCCCCTTCATCGAATCGATGGCGCCGAGCGAACGTGCGCGCGCGGCCGGGGCACCGGTCGAGGTCGACATTGGCGGCATCGCGCCGGGCACGCTGCTCACGGTGGAGTGGCGCGGGCGCCCGGTCTGGATCCTGCACCGCACCGACGAGATGCTGGCCAGCCTGTCCAGCCACGACGCCATGCTGGCCGACCCGGCCTCGCGGACGGACCAGCAGCCGCCCTACGCGGCAAACCGCTGGCGCGCCGTCAAGCCGCCCTATCTGATCCTGGTGGCCATCTGCACCCACCTCGGCTGCATCCCCTCGTTCCGTCCGCAGCCGGCCAGCCCCGACCTCGGGCCGGACTGGCCCGGCGGGTTTTACTGCCCCTGCCACGGCTCGCGTTTCGACCTGGCCGGACGCGTGTTCCGCAACGTGCCGGCGCCGCGCAACCTGGAGGTGCCGCCGCATTCCTACCTGAGTGACACGCGCGTGGTGATCGGCGCCGGCCCTGGCGAGGCGCGGACCTAGCGCGGGCCTCGCCCGGGATCAGCGCGGGCCTCGCCTTCCGGTTCGCGCCGCCAATCGGTTGCGCCGCTCGCATGGCCGGGCGCTGCGCAGCGAGGTCATTGGCGCCGGCCCCGGCGTCGGCAGAGCCGCCGCAAGCATCGCGTTCCGAGACTAGCGCGGGCGATGCCCTTACCTGCTGGATGGTTTAGGTCTTCCTCAACACGACGTGGGTTGCGGCTTGGGTCGGCACGTGCTCGGTGCAGCGAAATCCCAGGCCGCGCAGGTCCACGCCCGCGAACAGTGATTCACCCGAACCCAGCAGCACCGGGGAGATGGCCACATGCATCTCGTCGACCAGGCCGGCCCGCAGCGCTTCGTGTATGGTCGCCACGCCGCCTCCCAGGCGCACGTCCTGGCCGTTGGCCGCCTCCCGTGCTTGCGCGTAGGCGGACTCGATGCCGTCGGTGACGAAGTAGAAGGTCGTACCGCCCTTCATCGCCAACGGCGCGCGCGGATAATGGGTCAGTACGAACACGGGGACGTGGTACGGGGGCTCATCGCCCCACCAGCCTTTCCAGCTGTCGTCCGGCCATGGCCCGCGGACCGGGCCGAACATATTCCGGCCCAGGATCCAGGCGCCAATGTTCGCAAAACCGCGGGCGGCGAAGTCCTCGTCCGGACCGTCCATGCCCTTGCTTTCGTCCCCCATCATGCGCTGGAAAGTGCGGGTGCCCATGAACCACTGGTGCAGCTCGCGCCCGCCCTCGCCCATTGGATTGTCCAGGCTTTGATTCGGCCCGGCGCCGTAGCCATCGAGCGACACGGTAAAGCTTTGTACTTTGAGTTCGGACATCACATCTCCTTCACATTGAGCGATCAGCGCGTGCCAGGTCGCAATCTGGGCCGGCAAGGTCCAAGCACAGGAGATGGACCTCATCGGGAGGAACTGGTTCAGGATCGACGCGCATGTTCGCCTGCGCAAGGTCCAGGCAAGGCGGCTCAGCCCGCGGCAATTGCGGCATGCGTGTCGACCTTGCCATTGTCCCCGAGATTATGCCACTGGCCTCAAGCATGTCGCCACTGACTTAGCCGCGCCGCGTCACGCTCGGCGCGGCGGGAAACGCCCTCCTGCTGCCGGTATCGTTGGCAACGCACCATGCCGCACGCCGGCCAGCACGACGGCCAAGCCATTGCGTTGATAACTCTTCCATGTCAATATGGCGACCGTTGTATTTTAGTTAATTTTATCTACACTCCCCTCACCGAAAAAATAAGGAAAATATGCATATTAATAAACCGATGGCGTCAGCACTAGTGACCTGTCTGCTTGCCGCGCTTGGCGGATGTGGCGGCGGCGGCGGCGGCGGTGGCAGTGGGGCCACGGCTGCCGCGCCGACGCCGGTAACAACCGCCCAGGGCGCGTACAACGGCACATTCTCGAACGGCGGCGAGCACGACACGCTGGTGCTCGAAAACGACCAGTTTTACTCGATCTACGGGAGCACCGTGGGCGACGCCTTCGCCGTCTACGGCTTCTTGCAGGGCAACGGCAAGTCCAGCGGCGGCAGCTTTTCAGCGACCGACGTGAAGGACGCCACCACCGCCGGCCAGCTGCTATCGGGCACGGTCTCCGCCTCCTACACGGCCGGCGCCAGCCTGAATGGCAGCTTGACCGAAGGCGCGAACGTGGTCACCTTCACCGGCACCGCGATTCCCGCCAGCGTATACAACTACAACACGCCGGCCAGCCTGGGCGACCTGGCCGGCTCCTGGAACCTCACCTCGCTGCGCGGCTTCAGTAACGTGTTCACGATCGCGGCGACGGGCGCCTTTACCGCCACCTCGGGCGGGTGCAGCTTCAGCGGATCGTTCACGCCGCGCGCCTCGGGCAAGAACGTGTTCGACGTCGCCATGACCTTCGGCGCCTCCCCGTGCGTGCTGGCCGGCCAGTCCATCGGCGGCATCGCGATCGACTTTCCGCTCAGCAGCGGCAAACGGCAGCTGATCATCGTCGGCCTCGACCAGGCGCGCACCAGCTCGGCCGCTTTCTTCGGAACCCGGTAAGAAACCCGGCAACGCGCCCGATAATGCGTGCCACCATGCGCCACGCCAGCCGGACCGCGCTCGTTCTCGGCCTGCTCGTCTCCAGCCTTGCCGCCGCGGCCGACGAGCACGCGCCGATCGCCGCCCCCAAGGTCGCCGTGGGCGACAGCTAGACCTACCAGTACACCGGCGTCTGGAAGCACCAGCCGCGCTCAAGATCGTCGTGACGGCGTATTACCAGGGCAGCCCCGGCGGCAGCGGCCAATTGACCGGGACGCTCTGGTTCGCACCGGCTGTGAACAACTTCGTCAGGCTGGAATACCGGGATACCGACTGGCAAGGGCCGGATTTTTCACCGCGACCAGGGGGAATTGACGGCGCATTCGAGGAAGTAAGCGGCGCGATGCCGCTGCGGCGCCCCTCCCGGCGGCCGGCGCCGACCACTCCCACGATCGTGCACTCCAGGGCGGGCAAACGGCCGTGCGTCGCAATGGGTCGCCCGGGAGGGCCTAAATTTAATACAATGCAACTCTAGAGTAGCGCGCCCGGGCTTTCCCACGGGCCGCCATCGTCGTGCTTCAGGAGTCTGCATGGAATTACGCATCCGTAACTTGTCCAAGACCTACGCCAATGGCGTGGTGGCGCTGGACAAGATCAATCTGACCATCCCCGCCGGGATGTTCGGCCTGCTCGGCCCGAATGGCGCCGGCAAGTCGACCTTGATGCGTATCCTGGCCACCCTGCAGGAATGCGATGCCGGCTCGGTGTTTTTCGGCGACTATGACGTGCTCGACGAAAAGGACGAGATCCGCCGCCTGCTGGGCTACCTGCCCCAGGATTTCGGGGTCTACCCGAAGGTCACGGCGCTCGAACTGCTCGACCATTTCGCCGTCCTCAAGGGCTTGTCGAACAAGGCGCGGCGGCGCGAGGTCGTCGACGGTCTGCTCCAGCAAACCAATCTGTTCGAGGTGCGCCACCAGCGCCTGGGCGGCTTTTCGGGCGGCATGCGCCAGCGCTTCGGCATTGCCCAGGCCCTGCTGGGCGACCCGCGCCTGATCATCGTCGACGAACCCACCGCCGGCCTGGACCCGCAGGAGCGGGTGCGCTTTCACAACCTGCTGTCGGACATCGGCGACGACAAGACGGTGCTGCTGTCGACCCACATCGTGTCCGACGTGGCCGACCTGTGCGCCAACATGGCGATCATCAACAAGGGCCACCTGCTGCTGTGCGGCGAGCCGCAAAAGCTGATCGACGACATCCGCGGCAAGATCTGGTCGCGCTTCGTGTCCAAGCCCGAGCTGCCGCACTTCCAGCGCCAGCACGCCGTCATCTCGACCCGCCTGCTGACCGGGCGCACCCTGATCCACGTCTACGCCGACCAGGACCCGGGCGACGGCTTCGCGCCGGCCGTGGGCGACCTGGAAGACGTCTACTTCGCCACCATCGCCGGGCGCCACGTGGCCCTGGCCCGTTGATGAAAATGGGCTCGATGCTGGCCATCGCACTGTTCGAGGCGCGCCAGCGCCTCAAGCTGCTGTCGACCTTCGTGTACTTCGGCATGTTCCTGGCGCTGTCGATGCTGTGGATGGCCGCCGCCGGCGGCGTGTTCCGCGACATGACGATCAGCTTCGGCGGCCGGGTGTGCATCGACGCGCCATTCGCGATCTCGCTGACCGTGGCCTTCCTCGGCAGCCTGGGCATCATCGTGATGGCCGCCGTGATGGGGCGCTCGGTCCAGCAGGACTTCGAATACGACATGCACCACTTCTTCTTCAGCGCGCCGATCAACAAGCGCGACTACGTGTTCGGGCGCTTCTTCGGCGCCGCCGCCACCCTGGCCTTCATCTTCGCCAGCGTGCCCCTGGGCGCCTGGCTGGGCACCTTCGTCCCCGGCGTCGATCCGGGCCTGCTCGGCCCGCGCGGCCTGTCGATCTACCTGCGCCCCTACCTGCTGATCACCCTGCCCAACGTCTTCACCTTCGGTGCGCTGTTCTTCGTGCTGGCCGCGCTGACCCGGCGCATGCTGCCGGTTTATGTGTCGAGCGTGGTGATGATGATCGGCTACATTGTCGCGCCCAACCTGGCCCGCGATCTCGACTACAAGACCCTGGCCGCGCTGATCGACCCCTTCGGCACCACGGCGCTGCTGCGCATCACCGAGTACTGGACCATCGCCGAGCGCAACGCGACCCCGATCCCGTTCACCGGCGTGTACCTGCTCAACCGCCTGATCTGGAGCGCCTTCGGGCTCACCGTGCTGCTGTTGGGCTATTGGCGCTTCCACTTCTTCGCCAACGCCGAGCAACGCGCCGCGCCCGGCGCCGACGCGGACAGCATGCCGCGCCTGAGCGCGGCCGCCAGCGCCACCGCCGAGCCGGTCGAGGCCGGCCAGCGCCGCCTGGCCGCGGTGCTGCTGCGTTCGGTCTGGCTGAACCTGCGCGAATCGGTCAAGAACGTCTACTTCAGCGTCATCGCCCTGGCCGGCATCCTGGCCGTGTTCGCCAACGCCATTAACATGGGCCAGATGTTCGGCACCGCCACCTACCCCGTCACCTACAAGGTGATCGAGCTCATCTCCGGGACCTTCGCCCTGTTCATGCTGATCGTGACGACCTTCTACGCCGGCGAACTGATCTGGCGCGAACGCGAGGCGCGCGTGGACCAGATGCTCGACGCCCTGCCGCTGCCGGGCTGGGTGCCGCTGCTGTCGAAGCTGTTCGCGCTGTTCGGCCTGCAGGCGCTGATGCTGGCCCTGGCGATGGTGTGCGGCATGCTGATCCAGCTGCTGCGCGGCTACTTCGCGCTCGAACCCGGCCTCTACCTGTACAGCCTGTTCCTGATCCAGCTGCCCCAGTACGCGGCCCTGGCCGTGCTGGCCATCGCGCTGCAGGTGCTGATCAACAACAAGTACCTGGCCACCTTCGCGATGATCCTGTATTACATCGCCACCATCAGTTTCGGCTCGATGGGGCTGGACCATCCGATGCTGTTGTACGGCACCTTCCCCCGCTTCGTGTACTCGGAGATGAACGGCTACGGCCACTTCCTCGTGCGCGAGCGCTGGTTCGAGCTGTACTGGGCCGGGGCGGCGCTGATGCTGGTGGCGCTGTCGATGGTGTTCTGGGCGCGCGGCTGCAACGACGAGCTGGGCAGCCGCCTGCAGCTGGCCAGGCGCAACCTCACCGTGCCGGTGCTGTCCACCTTCGGCGCCGGCCTGGCGCTGTTCACGGCCGTCGGCGCGCTGCTGTACTACAACCTCCACGTGGTCGGCAACTTCCAGACCGCCTGGCGCCACGACGAGCAGCTGGCCCAGTATGAGCGCCGCTACCAGCAGTTCGCCGCCCTGCCCCAGCCGCGTGTGACCGACGTGTCGATCCGGGTCGACCTGCGGCCCGAGCAACGCAGCATGGACGTGCACGGCACGTTCGAGCTCGAAAACAAGAGCGCCCAGCCGATCTCGGAGCTGTTCGTCAGCCAGGACCGCGACGCCGCCCCGCTGCTGCAGTTCTCCACCCCGGCCACGGCGCTGTTCGCCGACCGCGAGCGCGGCTTCTACGGCTTCGCGCTGACCCGCCCGCTGGCGCCGGGCGCCCGCATGACGATGACATTCACCGTGAGCTACGCGCCGCGCGGCGTGCTCGGCTTCGGCTCGGACACGCCGGTGATGGGCGACGGCACCTTCTTCAACAACGACATGCTGCCGCGCATCGGCTACCTCAAGTCGCGCGAGCTGGTGGACGACCGCGACCGCAAGCGCCACGACCTGGCCCCACGCGCGCCGCTGCCCGCGGCCGACGATCCGCGCGGCCTGGCCGACAGCGACGTGGCCAGCGACGCCGACTGGATCAACTTCGACGCCGAGATCAGCACCAGCCCGGACCAGATCGCGGTCACCTCCGGCACCCTGGAAAAGGAATGGATGCAGGACGGGCGCCGCCACTTCCATTACCGCATGGACAAGCCGATGCTCAACTTCTACGCGATCCAGTCGGCCCGCTACGAAGTGCGCCACGAGCGCTGGCAGGACGTGTCGATCGACGTGTACTACCACCACGGCCACGACTACAACCTGGACCGCATCGTGCGCGGCGTCAAGGCCGGCCTGGACTACGACACGCGCCACTTCAGCCCCTACCAGCTCAAGCAGCTGCGGGTGGTGGAGTTCCCGCGCTACGCCGACTACGCCCAGTCCTACCCGGGCACCATCCCGTTCGCCGAGAGCATGGGCTTCATCGCCAAGGTCGACGACAAGAACCCGAAGGATATCGACTACCCGTTCTACGTCAGCGCGCACGAGGTGGCACACCAGTGGTGGGGCCACCAGCTGGTCGGCGGCGCCACCCGCGGCGCCAACGTGCTGTCGGAAACCCTGGCTGAATATTCGGCCCTGATGGTGATGAAGCAGGACTTCGGCCCGGCCAGGATGCGCCGCTTCCTGCGCTACGACCTGGACCACTACCTGATGGGGCGCGCGATGGAGAAGAAGCGCGAGCTGCCGCTGGCCGAGAACGAGCACCAGAACTACATCGCTTACAACAAGGGCAGCCTGGCCATGTACCTGCTGCAGGACCTGGTCGGCGAGGACAAGGTCGACGCGGCCCTGCACCAGCTCCTGACCGAGTACGCGTTCCAGAGCGCGCCCTACCCGAGCGTGACGGCGCTGACGACGGCCCTGCGCGCGGCCGCGCCGCCGGCCCAGGCGCACCTGGTCGATGACCTGTTCTACCGCATCGTGCTGTTCGAGAACCACGCCAACACGGCCAGCGCGCGCAAGCTGGCGGACGGCCGCTACCAGGTCACGTTGACGGCCTCGGCCGACAAGGTGGCCGCCGGCGCGCTCGGCGACGAGCGCCAGCTCGCGCTCGACGACGAGCGCCAGCTCGCGCTCGACGACACGATCGAGTTCGGCGTCGACGACCACGACGGCAAACCGCTACTGCGCGAACGCCGCCGCGTGACCGGACGCGCGCTGACGGTGACGATGATTGTGAACGGGCGTCCGGCCAAGGCCGGCATCGATCCCGACAACAAATTGATCGACCGCAAACCGGACGACAACATGGTGGAGGTCGAGTTCCGGAACCCCTGAGCGTGGCGCTTCACATGTTTCTTTTGGTATAGACTGCCAGCTTTTCGAAGCGGACCTGCAGCATGCCAACTACCCAGTCGCTCGACCAAACCGGATTTCGCCGCATCCTCGTGCGCAACGTCACCGTGCCGCTGGCGGTGGGGGTGGCCAGCGCCCTGATCTTCGTGGCCGTGGTCAGCTATCTGCTGGCCGTGCTGGCCAAGGTGGAGCAGTCGGAGCGGGTGATCGGCCAGGCCCACCAGGTCGCCAAGCTGGCCGTGGACCAGGAGTCGGGACTGCGCGGCTTTCTACTCAGTAATGACGAAACCTTCCTCGCGCCCTACACGATCTCGATGTCGAAATCGGTCGCCGCCACCCAGAGCCTGGGCGAGATGGTCAAGGACAATCCGGTCCAGCTCGAGCGCGTGCGCCAGATCGTCAACCTGCAGTCCCAGTGGAACGATTACGCGCGTGCGGCCATCGCGCTGCGCCGCGCCGGCGGCGACTACCTGGGCGCCGTGCGCAGCGGCCGCGGCAAGACCTCCTTCGACGCCATCCGCGACCAGTTCGACGCATTCCTCGACCTCGAGCAGCGCCAGCTCAAGGAGCGCAACGACAACGCCCAGGGCTTGATCGTGGCCGGGGTGGCGCTGTACCTGCTGGTCAGCCTGGCGCTGTCGGGGCTGCTCGCCTACTTCGGCCGGCGCGACCTGCTGCGCCTGTCCGGCGTGTTCGGCAAGGCGCTCGACGAGCACCGCGCCCACGCCGATACGCTCGAACACCAGGCCTGGCAGCGCAGCGGACAGCAGCAGCTGGCCGAGCGCTCGATCGGCCAGCTGTCGCTGGCGCGCCTGGGACGCGCGGTGATCGGCTTCGTGGCCAAGTACAGCGGCGCGGCCGTGGGCGCCCTGTACGTGCGCGAGGCGGACGGCCTGCGCCGCGTGGCCGGCTACGGCCTGGGCCAGGACGACGAGCAGCCGGGCCAGGTGTACCGCGACGGCGACACCCTGGTCGGCCAGGCCCTGCTGTCGAAGCAGCCGATGGTACTGGGCGAACTGCCCGACCATTACCTGAAGATCAGCTCGGGCCTGGGCAGCGCGCCGCCGCGCCACCTGGTGCTGGTGGCGACCGACAGCGACGGTGCCGCCAACGGCGTGATCGAACTGGGCTTCCTGGCCGCGCCGGCGCCGCGCGACCTGGAATTTTTCACGCTCGTCGCCTCCAATGTCGGGCGCGCGCTGGAGGCGGCCATGGCACGCCAGCGCCTGCAGGACGTGCTGGCCGAAACCCAGCAGCTCAACGAAGAACTGCAGGTGCAGCAGGAGGAACTGCGCACCGCCAACGAGGAGCTGGAAGAGCAGTCGCGCGCGCTCGAGGAGTCGCAGACCATCCTGGAGAACCAGAAGGCCGAGCTGGAACAGACCAACGAGCAGCTGGCCGACCAGGCCGCCGCCCTGGACCTGAAGAACGGCGCGCTCAACGCCGCCCAGCACCAGCTGGAGGAGCGCGCGCTCGAGCTGCAGCGCGCCAGCCAGTACAAGTCCGAATTCCTGGCCAATATGTCGCACGAGCTGCGCACCCCGCTCAACAGCGCCCTGATCCTGTCCAAGCTGCTGTCGGAAAACGCCAAGGGCAATCTGAACCCGCAGCAGGTCGAGTTCGCGCGCACCATCTACGCGGCCGGCAACGACCTGCTCAACCTGATCAACGACATCCTCGACATCTCCAAGGTCGAGGCGGGCAAGCTCGACCTGGCTCCCGAGGAGATCGAGCTGGCCACCCTGGCCCAGACCATGCGCATGCTGTTCACGCCCCTGGCCGGCCAGAAGCGGCTGCAGTTCTCGGCCGCGCTCGAAGCCGGCGCCCCGGCCACCATGTTCACCGACGGCCACCGCCTCGAGCAGGTGCTCAAGAACCTGCTGTCGAACGCGCTCAAGTTCACCGACCGCGGCGAGGTGGCGCTGACGATAGCGGCGCGCCGCGAGGACATGGTGGCCCTGAGCGTGCGCGACTCGGGCATCGGCATCGCCCCCGACCAGCAGGCCATCATCTTCGACGCCTTCCGCCAGGCCGACGGCACCACCAGCCGGCGCTACGGCGGCACCGGCCTGGGCCT
>DIZW01000061.1 GCA_002428015.1 Oxalobacteraceae bacterium UBA6018
GCTCAATACGCGCACCGTGATCCCCGAGCTGCTGCTCGAGACCTATCCCGAATGCTCCCGCTCCATCATCACCTATGGCTTGAACGATTTCGCCGGCCTGAGCCTGTCGAGCGCGGACGACCGCGCCTACATCTGCAGCTGCCTGGAAACGGCCATCGGGCGCCACGAGCCGCGCCTGCAAGAGGTGAAGGCCGCGCTGGAAGTGCAGGAAGGCTCGATCAACCGCTTGAACTTCGCCATCACCGCCTTACTGGTGCTCAATTCGGCGCAGGAACCCGTCAATTTCGACGCCATCCTGCAGCCCTCCAGCCTGCACTACTCAATTAGCAAGGCGCGCCGCGCGTCGCCGGGAGCCTGAACGTGGAAGATCTATTACCGTATTACGAACGCGAACTGGGATTTTTGCGGCGCTATTCGCGCGAATTTTCCGAGCGTTATCCGAAGATCGCCGGACGCCTGCTGATGGGCGGCGAGGTGTGCGAAGACCCGCACATCGAACGCATGATCCAATCCTTCGCGCTGCTCAATTCGCGCATTTCAAAGCGCCTCGACGACGACTATCCAGAGTTCACGGAAGCCCTGTTCGACGTGCTCTATCCGCACTATCTGCGGCCATTTCCATCCTGCTCCATCGCCCGCGTCGACTATAGCGTGGGCGCGGCGCAAATGACGGGCGCCAGCGAGATGCCGCGCGGCACCGAGATGACCACCAACGTGGTCAAGGGCGGCGCCTGCATCTTCCGCACGGCCTACCCGGTGACGGTGGCGCCGATCGAACTGTCGCACGCTTCCTTTGCCGCCATCGCCGAGGTGCCGGCGGCCGTGCAACTGCCGCCCAACGTCACCTCCACCGTGAGCGTGACCATCACCTGTATCGGCGAGCAACTGACCCTGGCGCAACTGGGCCTGGGCAAGCTGCGCGTCTTCATCGACGGCGAACCCTCGTTTTGCGCGGCCCTGCGCGACGCCCTCTTCATGCGCACCGTGAAAGCCTACGTCGAGGGCGACCAGAGCGGGCGCTGGATGGCGCTGGCGAAAACGCCGATTTCCGGCGCCGGCTTCGACGAAGACGAGTCGCTGATCAGCTTTCCGGCCCGCTCGCACCCCGCTTACCGCCTGCTGACCGAGTATTTCTGCTTCCCCGAAAAATTCAATTTCTTCGACATCGACATGGCGGCCCTGGCGGCCATGCTGCCGTTCGGCTGCCTGAGCTTCACCCTGCACCTGGCCCTGAGCGGCTTGCGCACCGATTCGAACACGGCGCGCATGCTCGGCACCATGTCGACCAACAATTTGCTGCTCGGCTGTACCCCGGTGGTCAACCTGTTCCGCCAGCCGGGCGACCCGATCCGCCTGACCCACACCACGGCCAGTTACCCGGTGCTGGCCGACGCCCGCCGTCCGTTCGCCTTCGAAGTGCAATCCATCGATTCCGTCAAGCTGGTGCGGCAGATGCCGCAGGGCGAAACGGTGATCGACTTCCGTCCCTTTTATTCGCTGCGGCACGGCGAGACGCCGGAAAAGAAGGGGCATTACTGGGTGATGCGGCGCGACGAAGACATGGCGCGCAAGAGTCCCGGCTTTGAAACCGAGATTTCCATCGTCGACATCGACTTCGATCCGGCCGCCATCGAGACCGACACCCTGAGCCTGGAACTGACGTGCACCAACCGTGACCTGCCGTCGCTGCTGACCTACGGCGTGCGGGGCGGCGACCTGTTCCTGGACGGCGGCGCCAGCACGCGCGTGGTCAGTTTCTTGCGCAAGCCGACCGCCTCGCAGCGCTTCGAGCGGGGCCGCGGCGCCCACTGGCGCCTGATCTCGCACCTGTCGCTGAACCACCTGTCGCTGGCCGAGGGCGGCCTGGAAGCCTTCCAGGAAATGCTGACCCTGTACGACTTGCCGCGCTCGCCCATTTCGCAGCGCCAGATCAGCGGCATCGCCGCCATCGGCCACAAGGCCGCCAACGCCTGGCTGCCAGGCAATCCCTTCGCCTGCCTGGTGCGCGGCATCGAAGTGCGCCTGACGATCGAGGAAGAAGCCTTCGTCGGCAGCGGCATCCACGCCTTCACCCACATCATCGAACGTTTTCTGGGACTGTATGTGCACGCCAACAGCTTCACGCAACTGGTCATCGTATCGAATAAATCAGGAGAGGAGCTGTTGCGATGTACACCACGAAGCGGCGATTTGAACCTAGTGTAATCGAGCGCTTGTTCGAGCAGCCCTACCGTTTCCAGTTTTTCCAGGCGGTACGCATGCTCGAGCTGTGGCTCAAGCGCAATGGCGCGTCCCACGAGGGCGCCGTGTCGAGCTTCCTGCGCTTCCAGAATTCGACCAAGCTGGGCTTTCCAGCCAGCCAGATCGAAGTCCTGCAGCCGGAGCCGCGCACGCTGCCGCGCGACGCGCGCGCGCTGTCGGACGCGCTGCGGCGCTCGGAATTGAAATACATCCGCATCACGCCGGCCTTCATGGGTTTCCTGGGCACGGCCGGCGCCTTGCCGGCCCACTACACGGAACGCATCGCGGCCCACGCGCTGTATGAAAAGGACGAGGGCCCGCGCGCCTTTCTGGATACTTTTTCGAACCGCTCGCTGGCCCTGTTTTACGAGGCCTGGCGCAAATACCGCCTGGAGTTGAAATACCAGATCGACGGCAAGGATAAATTCCTGCCGGTGTTGATGTCCCTGGCCGGCCTGGGCAACGCCTCGCTGCAGCGGCGCCTGTCCGAGGACGGCGACGGCGTGCTCGATGAATCGATCGGCTACTTCGCCGCCGCCATGCGGCACCGGCCGGCGTCCGCCATCTCGATCGGGCGCGTGCTGTCGGAATACTTTGGCCAGAAAGTCGCCATCACCCAGTTCGTCGGTTGCTGGTACGACGTGCCGGGCGGCCAACAAACCAGCCTGGGCGGCGCCAACGCGGATCTCGGCTCGACGGCCATGGTGGGCGCGCGCGTGTGGCAGCGCGACTTGCGCATGCGCATCACCGTGGGCCCGCTGGCGCACGCCCAGTTCGAATCGTTCCTGCCGGGCGGCAA
>DIZW01000065.1 GCA_002428015.1 Oxalobacteraceae bacterium UBA6018
CTCTGGTCGAAGCCGCCGCCGAAGATCAGGTAGCTCGGCTGCAGTGAGTCGAGCCGGATCTGGCAGGCTTCGCGTTCGAAGAAGGTGGCCGCGTCGACGATGCGCACGCCGCCCAGCGCGCAGTCGAGCAGCTGGCGCACCGGGAAGGCCGGGCTGCGCCGGTTGGCCACGGTCACCACGATCTCGCTGGCCTCGTAGCGGCGCGCCATGCGCAGCAACGATTCGCCGGGCGGCAGCAGGTAGTTCTCGGCCACGCAGCTCTTTTCGCCCGGCAGCGGCACGCACCCGATCACCTGGAACTGGTGAAAGCCGTTCTTGCTGCAGGCCAGTTCGACGCATTCGCGCGCCATCGCGCCGCTGCCCACGAACAGCAGGCGCGCCTCGAGCAGGGCCGACTCGGCCGACTTGAACACCACCAGACGGGTCAGCACCACGCCGGTGGCGCCCAGCGCGAAAATGATGCTGCTCACGCCGCGCCCGAAGTACATTTCCGGCCGCACGGCGATGAGGGCCGACAGCAGCGCGAAGCCGAGCGCAAACGATGGCATGATACGGATCAAAGTCGTGCGCAATCCCTCGCGCGAACCCTGCTGGTACATGCCCAGCGCGCTCATACTGAAAATGATCACCAGCGCGAAGGTCAAGGAGGACAGGTACAGGTTGTCGGCGCGGAACTGGCCACGTTTGTCGGAAAACCACAACGCCGAGGCCACGCTGGCCGAACCGAGCAACATCAGCAGTTCCAGCAACAGCAGGATGAACGCCGTTTTCGACACATAATGCTTGAAGATCCGGATCACCGCCCCTCCCGCAGATGGCATACCATTGCCAAGCGGACGCGGCAATGACCAAACCATCGTCGCAGAAGCTTGCATAAAACGCATTGACTACGGACAAGCCCAGCCAATCGTTTCCCCTGAGCCAGGCAAGCCCATGCCAAATAGACTATAGTGATGCCTCCGCACAAAAATTCAATCAACATGAAATTTGACGTTGCAATTGTCGGCAGTGGCCTGGCTGGACTCTCGGTCGCCCTGCACCTGGCGCAGACGCGCACCGTGGCCATCGTTTCCAAGCGCGCCCTGCTCGACGGCGCCAGCAACTGGGCCCAGGGCGGCATCGCCGCCGTGCTCGATTCCGGCGACAGCCACCAGCAGCACATCGAAGACACCCTGGTGGCCGGCGCCGGCCTGTGCGACGAGGGCGCCACCCGCTACATCGTCGAACACGGCCGCGAAGCGATCGAATGGCTGATCGAACAGGGTGTGCCGTTCACGCGCGACCCCAGTGCCGAACTGGGTTTCCACCTGACCCGCGAGGGCGGCCATAGCCAGCGCCGCATCATCCACGCGGCCGACGCCACCGGCCACGCGGTCCAGGTGACGCTCGAAGAAAAGGTGCGCGCCCATCCGAACATCACGCTGTTCGAGCAGCACAGCGCGATCGACGTGATCACCTCCGACAAGCTGGCCGACAAGGCCCACGGCGGCGCCAAGCATCCGCACTCGCAGCCGCGCTGCTACGGCCTGTACGTCCAGGACGAAAAATCGGGCAAGGTGCTGACCTTCGAGGCCGAGCACACCGTGCTGGCCACCGGCGGCGCCGGCAAGGTCTACCTGTACACCACCAATCCCGACACCGCCACCGGCGACGGCATCGCGATGGCCTGGCGCGCCGGCTGCCGCGTCTCGAACATGGAGTTCATCCAGTTCCACCCGACCTGCCTGTACCACCCGTACGCCAAGTCCTTCCTGATCACCGAGGCGATCCGCGGCGAGGGCGGCCTGCTCAAGCTGCCGGTCGAAGCCGGTGCCGCCGCCGGCAAGCGCTTCATGCTCGAACACGACCCGCGCGGCGAACTGGCCCCGCGCGACGTGGTGGCGCGCGCGATCGACTTCGAGATGAAAAAGCGCGGCCTCGACTACGTCAACCTCGACATCAGCCACCAGAGCCCGGAATTCCTGCAGGAGCACTTCCCCACCATCTACGCGCGCTGCCTGGAGCTGGGCATCGACATCAGCAAGCAGCCCATCCCGGTGGTGCCGGCGGTGCACTTCACCTGCGGCGGCATCGTCACCGACCTGGCCGGGCGCACCGACATGCCGGGCCTGTACGCCGTCGGCGAGACCGCCTGCACCGGCCTGCACGGCGCCAACCGCCTGGCCAGCAACTCGCTGCTCGAGTGCCTGGTGATTGGGCGCGCCTGCGCGCACGACATCGCGGCCCTGCCGCGCGCCGACATCCCGGCCCTGCCGGCATGGGACGAAAGCCGCGTCACCAACGCCGACGAGGAAGTCGTCATCGCCCACAACTGGGACGAACTGCGCCGCTTCATGTGGAACTACGTCGGCATCGTGCGCACCACCAAGCGGCTCGAGCGCGCCCAGCACCGCATCAAGCTGCTCAAGGAGGAAATCGACGAGTACTACCGTAATTTCCGCATCACCCACGACCTGCTGGAGTTGCGCAACCTGGTCGAGGTGGCCTCGCTGATCGTCAACAGCGCGCTGTCGCGCCACGAAAGCCGCGGCCTGCACTTCTCGCGCGACTATCCGAACACCCTGCCCAAGGCCCTGCCGACGGTGCTGTGCCCGCCGCGGCGCTAGCGGCCCGCGTCGAACGATTCGCTGCACGACCGGTGCGATGAACCAGAAACTGTCGCCGTCCACGGTGGGCCTGCTCACCCTGGCCCCGCTGCTGTGGGCCGGTAACGCCATCGTCGGGCGCCTGGTGCGCGCGGCGGTGCCGCCGATGACGCTCAACCTGCTGCGCTGGTCGATCGCCATGCTGATCCTGCTGCCGCTGGGCCGGCGCCTGTTCCGGCCCGGCGGCGCCCTGGGCGCCAACTGGCGCCGCTACGGCCTGCTTGGCCTGCTCGGCATCGGCGCCTACAACTCGCTGCAGTACCTGGCCCTGCAAAGCTCCACCCCGATCAACGTGACGCTGGTGGCCGCCGGCATGCCGGTCTGGATGCTGCTGGTCGGCTGGCTGTTCTTCGGCGTGAAGGCCGGCGCGCGCCAGTTGGGCGGGGCCGCGCTGTCGATCGCCGGCGTGCTGCTGGTGCTGTGCCGCGGCCAGTGGCAGGCGCTGCTGGCCCTGCGCCTGGTGCCGGGCGACGTGTACATGATCCTGGCCACGATCGCGTGGTCGTTCTACAGCTGGCTGCTGACCCAGCCGAAAGATCCGCTCGCGGTGCGCGCCGACTGGGCCGCCTACCTGCTGGCCCAGGTCATGTACGGGGTGCTGTGGTCGGGCGCCTTCGCCGGGGTCGAATGGGCGCGCGGCGCGCCCGCCATCGCCTGGAGCTGGCCGCTCGCGGCCGCCCTGCTGTACGTGGCGGTGGGGCCGGCCATCATCGCGTTTCGCTGCTGGGGCGCCGGCGTGCAGCGTGCCGGGCCGAGCGTGGGCGCCTTCTTCACCAACCTGACGCCGCTGTTCGCGGCGGTGCTGTCGTCGGCCATCCTGGGCGAAGCGCCCCACCTGTACCACGCCATCGCGTTCGCGCTGATTGTCGGCGGCATCGTGTTTTCCGCGCGCCGCCAGGGCGCCGCGGCGCGCTAGAATCGGCACCATGAACCCGCTCCGAGACAGGCTCCCCGACGCGCCAAACGGCGCCGGCGAGCTGCCGCCCGACCCGGACGCCCTGGCGCGCCTGGCCGACTTTATTGGTGCCCACCCTGGCCTGGTCGTGCTCACCGGCGCCGGCATGAGCACGGCGTCGGGCATTCCCGACTACCGCGACCGCGACGGCGTGCGCCGCGGGCGTCTGCCGATCCAGGGGCCGGAGTTCCGCCGCGACGAGGCGGTGCGCCGGCGCTACTGGGCGCGCAGCATGGTCGGCTATCCAGGCCTGGCGCAGGCCGCGCCCAACGCCGGCCACCGCGCCCTGGCCAGCCTGCAGGCGAACGGACGCGTCGGCGCAGTGATGACGCAAAACGTCGACGGCCTGCACCAGCGCGCCGGCAGTAGCGGCGTACTGGAATTGCACGGCAATATACACCGCGTTGTCTGCCTAGACTGCCACGCGCCCTACCCGCGCGCCGTCGTCCAGGAGCTGCTGGAGCGCGCCAATCCCGCCCTGCGTGGCGCCACCGCCGCGCCCGCACCGGACGGCGACGCCCAGCTCGAGCCCGATGCGCAGGCGGCGTTTCACATCCCCCACTGCGTCTATTGCGCGGGGCTGCTCCAGCCCGACGTGGTATTCTTTGGCGACGGCGTGCCCCAGGCGCGCACCGAACAGGCATTGGCGCACATGGCGCGCGCCAGCGCCTTGCTGGTGATCGGCTCCTCGCTGATGGTGTACTCGGGGTTTCGCTTCTGCCGCATGGCCGTCGCCGCCGGCAAGCCGATCGCCGCCGTCAATCTCGGCAAGACACGTGCCGATGAACTGCTGTCGTTGAAAATCGCCGCGTCGGCCGAGAGCATCCTCCCCGACCTGGTCGACTATCTAACCTAGGTCCGCCCACGCGGGCCGTCACCGCAGGGAGAAGCTCGTGGCTTACCAGCTGACCAATTATTCGCTGTACCGTACCGTCCCCTCGACCGCGCGCCGCTGGCGCGCCGCGGCCCTGGTCGCCGCCGCCGGCCTGGGTGCCGCCGCCATCTACTTCATCGCGACGACCCGCAAGGAGGCGGCGCGCAAGCGTCCCATGGGTCGTTTCGCCGCTGCGCTGGGAACGCGTCACGCGCCGCGGCATGCCTAGAAACGCAGGCCTGCTGGCGTGCCTGCTCACGTGCGCGCTGAGCTTGGCCCTGGCCGGCTGCGTCGGCAAGCCGCAAGGCGTCGCGCCCGTGCACCCGTTCGACAGCACCCGCTATCTCGGGAAATGGTATGAGATCGCGCGCCTGGACCACCGCTTCGAGCGCGGCCTGTCGCAGGTCAGCGCCGAATATTCAATGCGTGACGATGGCGGAATCAAGGTGGTCAACCGCGGCCGGCGCGACGCCGACGGCGCCTGGAAGGAAACGGTGGGCAAGGCCTACTTCGTGGAGCGTCCCGACGTCGGCTACCTGAAGGTGTCCTTCTTCGGCCCGTTCTACGGCAGCTACATCGTGTTCGAGCTCGATCCCGAGTACCGCTACGCGCTCGTGAGCGGGCCGGATACGTCCTACCTATGGCTGCTCGCACGCACCCCGACGCTCGACGCGGATACAAAAAAGCGCCTGCTCGCCAAGGCGCAGGCGCTGGGGTTCGACACGTCCAGGCTGATCTTCGTGGCCCAGGGCGGCGCGGCGCATTAGGCTAACAGCGCCGCCACCCTACCCTCAGTCGACGATACGCAGTGAGAAATCGGTCGCCTTCACATCCTTGGTCAGGCTGCCGACCGATATGCGGTCCACGCCGGTCTCGGCGATGGCGCGCACACTGTCCAGATTCACGCCGCCGGAGGCTTCGAGCAGCGCCCGTCCGGCGTTGAGCGCGACCGCCTCGCGCATGGCGTCGAGCTCGAAGTTATCGAGCAGGACCGAGATGGCGCCGGCGTCCAGCGCTTCGCGCAGCTGGGCGATGGTCTCGACCTCGATCTGGATCGACACGCCGGCATCGAGCGCGATGGCCGCGGCCATCGCCTTGCCGACACCGCCGGCGGCCGCGATATGGTTTTCCTTGATCAGGATGCCGTCGTAGAGCGCCATGCGCTGGTTCTGGCCGCCGCCCACGCGCACTGCGTACTTCTGGGCCTGGCGCAGGCCGGGAATGGTCTTGCGGGTGTCGAGAATCGCGGCGCGGGTTCCGGCCACCACGTCCACGTACTGGCGCGTGGCCGTGGCCACGCCCGACAGCAGCTGCAGGAAGTTCAGCGCGCAGCGTTCGGCCGTCAACAGGCTGCGCGGGGGCGCGTCGATGGCGCACACCACGCTCCCGGCGCGCATCATGTCGCCCTCCGCATACTGCCAGTCGAGCACGATGCTCTGGTCGAGCGCCAGCATGATCCCCTCGAACCAGGGCGCGCCGGCCAGCACCGCGTCCTCGCGCACGATCACGCGCGCGCGCACCCGGGTGTCGTCCGGAACCAGCTCGCCGGTCAGGTCGCCGCTGCCGACGTCTTCCAGCAGCGCGGCCAGCAGGTTGGCCTCGAAGGCGGCCTGCAACGTCTCGTCGAAACGGTCATGGGGGTTGCGCAGATTACTCAGCTTGCTCATGCGGGGCCTACTCCAGAAAATAGCTTTGCTTCTTGTTCGAGCGCGCCGGATGGCAGCGCCTTGGCTTTTTTCGCGGCCGCGAAATCGAGCATGCGGTCGATCGAGCGCACGGCCAGCCGGCCGACGGCGGGATCGACGACGATCTCGTTGGCGCCCGATTCGAGTACCTCGGCCAGGTTCTGCAAGCCGTTCATCGCCATCCACGGGCAGTGGGCGCAGCTCTTGCAGCTGGCGCTGTTGCCGGCGGTCGGCGCTTCGATCAGGGTCTTGCCGGGCGCCGCGGCGCGCATCTTGTGCAGGATGCCGTTGTCGGTGGCGACGATGAAGGTGGTCGCGTCCATGGTCCGGGCGGCGTTGATCAGCTGCGTGGTCGAGCCGACCACGTCGGCCAGCGCCACCACGTTAGCCGGCGACTCGGGATGCACGAGCACCTTCGCCTCCGGATGCTCGGCCTTGAGCAGGTCCAGTTCGATGCCCTTGAACTCGTCGTGCACCAGGCAGGAGCCCTGCCACAGCAGCATGTCGGCGCCGGTCTGCTGCTGGATGTAGGAACCGAGGTGCTTGTCGGGTGCCCACAGGATCTTCTTGCCCTGGGCGTGCAGGTGGGCCACGATGTCCAGCCCGATCGAGGACGTCACCATCCAGTCGGCGCGCGCCTTCACGGCCGCGCTGGTGTTGGCGTACACCACGACGGTGCGGTCCGGATGCTGGTCGCAGAAGGCTGCGAATTCGTCAGCCGGGCAACCCAGGTCCAGCGAACAGGTCGCGTCCCGGTCAGGCATGAGCACGCGCTTTTCCGGGCTCAGGATCTTGGCCGTCTCGCCCATGAAACGCACCCCGGCCACCACCAGCGTCGTGGCCGGATGGTCGCGCCCGAAGCGCGCCATCTCGAGCGAATCGGAGACGCAGCCGCCGGTTTCCTCGGCCAGGTCCTGCAGGTCGGCGTCGACGTAGTAATGCGCCACCAGGACCGCGCCGCGCTCCTTGAGTAGGCGCTTGATGCGTTCCTTGAGCGCGGTCTTTTCCGCCGCCGAGGGCGCGGCCGGGGTGCGCGCCCAGGCTTGGGCGGTGCAGCTGGCGGCGCCCTCGGGGCGTTCGTATTCGACGGTTTTGATCGGTAGGATATTCATATGGTCACTATCTCACAAGCAAAGGAAGTCTGCCGGCCGGGGCTTAGTCAATGCCCTGGCTGCGCAGGTAGTCTTCGTAGTTGCCGCGGAAATCGACCACTTCCTTATCCTTGATCTCGATGATGCGATTAGCCAGCGAGGACACGAATTCGCGGTCGTGGGAGACGAAGATCAGCGTGCCGGCGTATTTTTCCAGCGCGATGTTGAGCGACTCGATCGACTCCATGTCCATGTGGTTGGTCGGCTCGTCCAGCAGCAGCACGTTGTGGCGGCCCAGCATCAGCTTGCCGTACATCATGCGGCCCTTTTCGCCGCCGGACAGCACCCGCACCGATTTCTTGACCTCGTCGCCGCCGAACAGCAGGCGCCCCAGGATGGAACGGACCGCCTGGTCGTCGTCGCCCTCCTTGGTCCACTGGCCGATCCACTCGGTCAGGGTGGCGTCGGTGGCGAACTCCTCGGTCGGATCCTGCGGCATGTAGCCAACGTTGGCGTTCTCGGCCCACTTGACCTTGCCGTGGTCGGGCGCCAGGCCGGCGATGTCCGGGCCGCCGATGCAGCGCAGCATGGTGGTCTTGCCGGCGCCGTTGGCACCGATGATGGCGATGCGCTCGCCGGCCTCGACCATGATGCCGAAATTCTTGAACAGCTGGCGGTCGTACTTCTTCTCGATCGCATCGACCTCGACGGCCAGGCGGTGCAGCTTCTTCTCGCCGTCGAAGCGCACGAACGGATAGGCGCGCGAGGACGGCTTGATGTCGTCGACCTTGATCTTCTCGATCTGCTTGGCGCGCGAGGTGGCCTGGCGGGCCTTCGACTTGTTGGCGGCGAAGCGGCGCACGAAGTCCTGCAGCTCGGCGACCTTTTCCTTCGCCTTGGCGTTGTTGGCCAACTGCTGGTTGCGCGCCTGGGTCGAGGCGAACATGTAGTCGTCGTAGTTGCCAGGATAGATCTTCAAGGTGCCGTAATCCATGTCGGCCACGTGGGTGCAAACCTGGTTGAGGAAGTGGCGATCGTGGGAAATGATGATCATGGTGGAATTGCGCTCGTTGAGCACGTCTTCCAGCCAGCGGATGGTGTTGATGTCGAGGTTGTTGGTCGGCTCGTCCAGCAACAGGATGTCGGGATTCGAGAACAGCGCCTGGGCCAGCAGCACGCGCAGCTTCCAGCCCGGCGACACGTTGCTCATCACGCCCTGGTGCAGGTCGATCGCCACGCCCGCGCCCAGCAGCAGCTCGCCGGCGCGCGCCTCGGCGGTATAGCCGTCGTACTCGGCGACCTTGCCTTCGAGCTCGGCCGCCTGCATGTAATCGTCGTCGGTCGCTTCAGGATTGGCGTAGATGGCGTCGCGCTGCTGCATGGCGGCCCACATCTCGGTGTGGCCCATCATGACCACGTCGAGCACGCGCATGTCTTCGAAGGCGAACTGGTCCTGGCGCAGCTTGCCCAGGCGCTCGTTGGTGTCGAGCATGACGTTGCCGCCCGACGGTTCCAGGTCGCCGCCAAGGATTTTCATGAAGGTCGACTTGCCGCAGCCGTTCGCGCCGATCAGGCCGTAACGGTTGCCATCGCCGAATTTGACGGAGATGTTTTCAAACAGCGGCTTGGCGCCGAATTGCATCGTAATATTTGCAGTAGAGAGCACGGGTGAAGCCTTTTAATAGCAGATTTAATTAACCGACTATTCTACCATTGGCGCTCGCCACGTGCTGCGTGGACGCCGCCCAGCACCGCTGGCCGCATGCGCCGGCGCGCCAGGAGGCGGGCGCGGCAGTGAACGGCGCCGCGGGCCCGGGCAAGGCCGCTGCGGTCAGATCGCAGGGACTGCACAGCGGTGCCGGCAGGAAAACCGTATAAACCATTTTGCAGCCAACAGAAATTCCGGCGATCCCGCAAGTCCTGCTGCGCGAATGCGGTGCGCGCTACGATTTCAGCGCGGCGCGCCAGGTGCTGATGTCCGCAGAGAGCGCTGTGCGCTCAAGCTGACTGGAGCAACGTGCCCTGGCGCAACACCGGATAATCACGCACGGTCAACGCGAACGCGCCATCGCGCGCTTCCAAGGTGGCCGGCGCGCCCACCGGAATCGTCACGCGGCGGCGTCCGTGGCCGTAGGCCAGGCCGGTCAGCACGGGAAGCGGCAAGGTGGCGCGCAGGTAGGCGAGCATGGCATCGGCATCGTAGCCATTGTCGGCCGGGCTCAGGTTGTAAGCGGAAAACTCACCCAGCACGAGCGCACGCTGGCGCGCGAGCACACCGGCCTGCATCAGTTGCAGCAACATGCGCTCGACCCGATACGGATGCTCGTTCACGTCCTCGATGAACAGGATGCCGTTATCGACCTGCGGAAAATATTCAGTTCCCAGCAAGGACACCAGCATCGCCAGATTGCCGCCCCACACCACGCCCTCCACCGCCAGGCTGGGGTTGCCGGCGGCCTCGCCGGTCACCCGATGGGTGGGCCCGGCCAGGCAGCGCCAGAAGTCGTCCAGCGTGAACGGATCGTGCTGGGGCGGCGAGAAATCGCTGTAGAGCATGGGCCCGGCGTAGGATTGCGCGCCGGTCTTGGCCAGCAAGGCCAACTGGAAGGCGGTGAAGTCGCTGAAGCCCACGAAAATCTTGCCGCTCGACGCCATCTGCTGGTAGTCGATGCGCGGCAGCAGCCGGGTCAGCCCGTATTGCCCGCGCAATGCCATCACCACCTGCACGTCCGGGTTGGCGGCGGCGGCATGGAGCTGGGCCAGGCGCTCGTCATCGGTGGCGCCGAAGCGCTGGAAGATGCGGCTGGAATCGAAGTAATTGTGGACGCGGCAGCCACGCGACGCGAGGGCGGCAATGCCGCGCGCGACGCCGGCGTCGTCACGCGCATAACCACTGGGCGCCACGATGGCGACGCCAGGGGCGGGAAACGGGGATGCGAGGGTCATTGTTTTTCGAAAAGGCGCGCTGTGGAGTCCGGCTCCATCTTACCGCGCGCGTGGGCCTCGATCAAGGCCAATAGCCGCTCGATCAGTTGCGGCGGCAAGTCGTGCCCCATGCCCTCGATCAGCTCCAGGCGCGCGCCCGGCACCAGGCGCGCCGTGTCCACGCCGCAGGCGGGCGGCACCAGGGGGTCGGCCGCGCCGTGGATGACCAAGGTGGGCGCCCTTACGCTGCGCAGCAAGGCGCTGCGGTCGCGCGCGGCGACGATGGCCAATAACTGCCGCAGCTCGCCGCCCGGGCAGATATTGCGGTTGAGCGAACGCGCGATACGCTCGCGCATCAGGCGTTCCGGCGTGGGATAGGCAGGACTGCCGATCACGCGCAAGGTGTCGATCAGGTGCGCCACCACGCTGTCGACGCCGCGCGCCGGCTGGGGGCGCCGCAGCAACGCCGCGCGCGCCTCGCGGGTGGGGCCCGGCAGGCCGCGCCGTCCGCTGGTCGACATGATCGAGGTCAGGCTGAGCACGCGGTTGGGGTTGCGCGCCGCGAGAATCTGGCCGATCATGCCCCCCATCGAGGCGCCCACCACATGGGCACGGGCCACGCCGAGTGCGCTGAGCACGCCCAGGGCGTCATCGGCCATGTCGTCCAGCGTGTACGCGCTTCGCATGGGCCAGCGCAACAGCGACTTGATATACGACAGCGCCAGGTTGGGCGTGCCGGCGTGCTCGAACTTGGTCGACAGGCCGCTGTCGCGGTTGTCGAAGCGGATCACGTAGAAACCCTGTTCGACCAGGCCGGAGACCAGGTCGTCGGGCCAGTCCACCAGTTGCATGCCCAGCCCCATGATCAGCAGCAGCGGGGGCGATTTGGCATCGCCGGCGGTGTCGTAGGACAGCTCGATACCGTTCGCGCTCAGCATCGGCATACGCGATCCTCCCGCCGGCGCCGCCCAGGCATCACCCGGCCGCGCACCACAGCGCGCGGGTGTTTCCGGAAGGTGGTCGATGGCTGCAAAACGGATCTCCTGAACGGCCGCGCCTGGCTTTGTGCGGTCACGCCACGGCGCCAGGTCATCACGGGCCAGCATAGCATTTTTGCGGCAGATCGGATTTACACTGGCGTGCGTCGTGCGGCGTTGCGCCGTTCAGCGAAAAAGGCGCGCAGCATCGTGCTGGCCTCGTCCGCCAGAACCCCGCCGACGACCTCGGTGTGGTGATTCAGGCGCTCCTGCTCGAACAAGTTCACGACCGAGCCGCAGGCGCCGGTCTTGGGGTCGGACGCGCCGAACACCACCCTGGCCAGGCGCGCGTGCATCATCGCGCCCGAACACATGACGCAGGGTTCCAGGGTGACGTACAGCTCGCAGCCGGGCAGCCGGTAGTTGCCCAGCTTGTCCGCGCCCGCGCGCAAGGCGACGATTTCCGCGTGCGCGGTCGGGTCGTGGCGGCCGATCGGCGCATTGAAGCCGGTCGCGATCACTTCGCCGTCGCGCACCAGCACCGCGCCGACCGGCACCTCGCCCAGGGCCCACGCCTGCCGGGCCTGGTCCAGGGCCAGCTGCATGAAGCGCGGATCAGGCATCGGTGATCTCTGCCCAGCAATTCGGGGTCTCGTGCAGCACCAGCTTGTGCAGGTGCAGGCCGGTACCGTAACGGTCGGTGTAGGCCGCCTTCAGGATCTCGAAGGCCACCTGGGCCAGGTTTTCCACCGTCGGAATACGGTCGATCACCACCGTTTTATGGCCAGGAAGGCTGGCCAGGAACTCCCGCACCTTGTCGTCTTTTTCATACACGATGAAGGCGTGGTCCCACACGTCGACCAGGTGCTCCTTGGCCAGGGCCTTGATGTCGGAGAAATCCATGATCATGCCGTTGTCGGAATTGCCTTCGGCATGGATCACGGCGCCGGTCAGCGTAATTTCCAGGGTGTAGCGATGGCCGTGCAGGTTGCGGCACTGGCTTTTGTGGTCGGGAATCCGGTGGCCGGCATCGAATTCGAGCTTGCGGGTAATCGTCAACATGGAGGCGTCTGCTCGTTTAGGGAATCTGTAATAATTTATGGGTTTGCAGGCTCAGCTTCCACCGCGGATTGCGCTTGCAGGTGTCGATCGCCAGCCGCGTGTTGAACTCGGCCAGCGGGCCGTCCATCGGCTGCACGTAGAAGTGCGCGAAGTCCAGCCCCTCGTAGGCGCCCAGGTCCTGGCCCTGCTGGGGAATCACCACCTTGATTTCATCGCCCTTCTCCACCACCAGGGTCGATCCCATCTTGGGGCTGACGCAAATCCAGTCCACCCCCGGCGGCACCGGCAAGGTGCCGTTGGTTTCGATCGCGATCGTAAAGCCGACCGCGTGCATGGCGCCGATCAAGGCGCCGTCGAGCTGCAGCAGCGGCTCGCCGCCCGTGAACACGACGTATTTGGTGCCCGGATACGCGGCCGGCCACAGGCTGTCAATCGCCGCCGCCAGGCACGCGGCCTGGGCGAACTTGCCGCCGCCCTCGCCGTCTGTGCCGACAAAATCGGTGTCGCAGAATTGGCACACCGCGCTGGCGCGGTCGCTCTCGCGCCCGGTCCACAGGTTGCACCCGGAAAACCGGCAAAACACCGCGGGCCGGCCGCTGTGCGCACCCTCGCCCTGCAGAGTGTAGAACATCTCTTTAATACTGTAAGTCACTTGGTGCCTTGGTCCGCCACATCGTCAACCTTCCATTATAACGCGACCGCGACCGCGCCTGCCGGCCCCACCGGCGTCAGCCGCGGAAGACTCCGCTTTGATCTAGCGCCAAGGCAATATTGACGTTCGACAAGCCCGCTGGTTTCTCAGCAAGGTAACTTTCTCGGAGTCGGCTTCGACATGTCAGAAATTCGGAGAGTTGCCATGAGAATCACTCCTAGCGTCATCCTTGCTGTGTTCTGGTTACTACTGTTGGGCTGGGGCTTCCACGCCCTGCTGCGGCGTCACCTGCGCCTGGACGATCAACTGGCGGACAAGGAAGCGCAACTGGCAATCGAACGCCATGCGCGCGCCGTCGCCGAACGCGCCCTGGCGACCGCCCACCTATCCCTGTGCAAGCTCGCCAAACAGCAGGAAACCGTGCGCGAAAGCGAACGCCAGCGCATCGCGCGCGACATCCACGACGATCTCGGCCAGAACCTGCTGGCCTTGAAAGTGGACCTGTCCCTGCTGCACGTGAGCACCACGGGCGCCCATCCGCTGATCACGAAAAAGGTCGACTGCATGATCGGCAACATCGACCTGACCATCCATTCGCTACGCGCCATCATCAACGACCTGCGCCCGCTCGCGCTCGAGGCCGGCTTTGTCCAGGCGATCGAGTGGCAGATGAGCGAATTCACGCGCATGCACGGCATCCGTCACGAACTGTTCATCGATCCGGCGGTCCTCGACGCCGGCGCCGACCGCGAATGCGAGACCATGCTGTATCGTATCTTGCAGGAGTCGCTGTCGAACGTGGCGCGGCACGCCCACGCGACCGACGTCGCCGTCGACCTGCACATCAGCGGCAGCAAACTGACCCTCAAGGTCAAGGATAACGGGATCGGCATGCCGGCGGGAAAGAACGCGCGCGGCTGCGGCCTGGCCGGGATCAAGGACCGCGTCGCGGCCATCGGCGGCAGCTTCGCCATCGACAGCCTGCCCGGTGTGGGAACCATCCTATCGCTATCGATTCCGCTGAACGAATCGCTCGCCCTTCACTGACAACGGATTCTGATATCCATTGTTTTACATCAAAGATGCGCGGCGTCAGTGGTAGCAGAATCGTTCTTGTCGGTAGTCAATTATTTTCCCGCAAGCCAGTTTTTAACAGGGACCGGATATGACCAGCACACCCAACGTTCAGCGTCTGCAAGCGGTCCGCGCGCCTCAGCATGACCGGGCCTTTGCCAACAAGCTGGTGGAGATGCTGGCCATTCCCGCCTTCGTCCTGGACGCCGACTGCAAAGTCATCATCTGGAACCGCGCCTGCGAGCGCCTGACCGGCGTGCCGGCGGCCGAGGTGGTCGGCACGAGCGACCACTGGCGCAGCTTTTACGACGAGGCCCGCCCCACGTTGGCCGACCTCGTCATCCTGGACCGCGCCGACGAAATTCACCGCCTCTACCCGCGCGTGCCGCCTCACCATCCCGACGGTCAACTGTGCGCCGAGAGCTGGTGCGACATGCCGCGCGGCGGGCGCCGCCGCTACCTGGCCAGCGACGCCAGCCCGATCTTCGATGACGACGGCAAGCTGGAAGCGGTAGTGCAAACGCTGCGCGACGTGACGGACGAAAAAGCCGCCCAGGACGCGCTCGAGAAGCTCGCCACGCGCGACGGCTTGACCGGCCTGGCCAACCGCCGCCGCTTCGACGATACGATCAAGGCCGAATGGGCGCGCGCGCTGCGCCAGCAGCAGCCGCTCTCGCTCTTGATGGTCGACGTCGACAACTTCAAAGCCTACAACGACGCCAACGGCCATGTGGGCGGGGACGAATGCCTAAAGCGCATCGCCACCGCGGTGGCCAGCGAGATGCGCGCCAACGACCTGGTCGCGCGCTACGGCGGCGAGGAGTTTGCGGTGATCCTGCCCAACCAGTCGCTCAAGGGCGCCGCGATCGTGGCCGAACGGGTGCGCGGCCGCGTCGAGCGGCTGCAACTGCCCAACGGCCAGGTGCCGGGGCAGCATGTCACCGTCAGCATCGGCGCAGCCACGGCCATCGTGGCGCCGGGAACGGAGCCGGCCCAGCTCGTCAACACCGCCGACGGCGCCCTGTACCGCGCCAAGCACATGGGGCGCAACCGGATCAGCCTCCCGCTGGCGGAAAGCGTCTAGACGCCATGGCGCTCGCATCGGCGCCGTCAAGGCGGCGTCCAGCCGCGCCAGCCGGCAGCCGGCAGCCGGCAGCCGGCTCAAGCTACCCGTACGGCGCCCATTTCACGCGTACGCCCCCGGCGGCCGCGCAATCGCGCCGGCCGCTGCCCGGCTCCACCGTTACCTCGCCGCGCGGTCATGACCTCAAGACGTCATGCGATCCCAACCATGGCGTACGGCAGCTTTCACGCGCTCCCAGGTTGAACCCGGATTGCGCGCCTCCCAGTCGGTGCGCAGATTGCTCTCCACGTCGTTCCACTGACGTCCGCGATAAGTGTCGCTGCCCGCCATCGTATTGCCGTAGCGGTAGGCCGGCGCGTAATCCTCGTAGGTTCCACCGGCCTTGGCCAAATTGTTCTGCCAGTGACTGCGATAGTACGTATCGTCTGCGGGCGTTAATTGCTCCACCTCGACCTCGGTGTGGCGCACCTTGTCGCTGATCTTCTGCTCGCGCTGGGACACGTTCTTGCCGATGGTGACTTCCTCGACCACGCGCGCGGTTTTCTCGACCACGGCCTCCTCGGCCGTCTCGCGCATCTCGATGGTGCCTTCCTTGAACGCCTCCAGGTCGGCCGGATTGGCGGGTTTATCGACGGGATGGCGCTCGACGTTCACGTGCTCCTCACGCAGGCTGACGCTCTCGTTGACGGGCGTCTCAACCAGGCGAGAATATACCCGCACGCCGCCGCGCTCAACCGCGCGCTTGCCGACCTTGAGTTCCTCCTGAATCACCGGAATGGCGGTGGTGCCCGTGCCCGTCGTGGTGTCGGCGCGCTGCTGCGAACTTTGCGCCTGGGCGCCCTGCTGCAGGTTCTGCTGCGCCGTCGACGACGACTGCGTCCCCATGCGCATGCTCTCGGCACCGGCGTAGCTCGAGCCCCATTGCTGTGATTTTTCATCAATGTCGACCGGGCCGTGGCGCTCGACGATGTCGGCGGCGCGCTCGACTTCGGGCTCGCTGTCGGCCGTCACCGTCAGCACGAAGTGGCCACGGTTGACCGCTTCGCTGTACACCTGGACATGGGCCTCGCGGTCACTGCCGAACACGTCGGCAAAGAAATGCCGGATGCTCCCGCCAATCGAGGTATCGTCAGCCGTGGTGGTGGTGCTGGCGGCGCTGGTGGTGCCGGCCGAGCTGCCGCGCACGGCGGAGTCATCTTCGGACAGGCGGGCGCACTGGCGCGAGAAGCCCGATGCCACCACGTCTTCGAGGGCCTGCTGGGCGTCGCTTCGGTTATCAAATACGGCTACGAGTGTGTGTTGCATAATTAAACCTCCGTGTTATTGAATTCATCGCCAAGTCAGGAACCTTGGCCGAAACGTTCGATCGCGACGTCCTCCGAGCGCAGGACGACGGTCTCGACATACTGTTCCGTACGCTGGTTCCTGGTGATATGAATCTCTTCCTTGATACGGCATCGTTTTTCAACGACCAGCACTTCTTCCAGAATTGGAACAATGAAGGTGTCGCCCTCCTGGCGCGCCTGGGGCGCTTCAGATAGCGGCACTATTTTGTCGATGGGCACGTGCGTGACCGCGATGACATCACGCTGCAAAACCTCATCGATATGATGGGGATGCTCGCTCACCGTCTTGTGGACGCGCACGCCACCAATGTCGACGGTGCGCACGTCAACACTGGCTTGTTCCCGCAGCGCGGCCACGGTGAAGCTGCCGTCCTTGGCGGGATGATCTGCCGAGTTAATTGCCATGAATACGCCTTCGCAGTGAGCTGCCACAAGAGCAATAGAGACTACATCAAAGCAGGCGCACCCTGCACACCATTGACACGCATCAAGTTTGTATTTCGGCCCAAGCCGAAGCTGGAGAGAGCCCATATCACATCAGGGGGAGAGCCGCATGCAACTCGTACCGAACTCAGCGCCGCAAACGCCCGTGCACGCAGGTTCGTCCCAGCCAGCGCCGCGTGCGGTCGCGCTCAAGCGGCACGACATCGAACCGCCCAGCGACGTCGACCGCGCGCTGCACGCGCTCATGGCCGAGGCCACGCAGGGCATCTCGCCGACCAGCCTCGCGCTGGCGTATCTCGACTGGAGCATGCACCTAGCACAGTCCCCCGCCAAATGGCATCAACTGCTAGAAAAAGCCTGGCGCAAGGACTTGCGCTGGCTCAGTTACGCGACCCGCGTTGCGCTCGGCATGCCCGCCGAGCCATGCATCGCGCCGCTGCCGCAGGACCAGCGCTTCCGCGACCCGGCGTGGCAACAGTGGCCGTATAACCTCATGCAGCAAGCCTTCCTGCTCAACCAGCAGTGGTGGCACAACGCCACCACCGGCATCGATGGCGTCAGCAAGCACCACCAGGACGTGGTCGCCTTCGTGGCGCGCCAGCTGCTCGACCTGGTTTCACCGGTCAACTTCATCGCCACCAATCCCGAAGTGACCGACGCTACGCTCGCCGAGGGCGGCGCCAATTTCCTGCGCGGCGCCATGAACTACGCAGAGGATGCGCACCGTGCGCTGAGTGGTGCGCCGCCGGCCGGCACCGAGCAATTCCGGCCCGGCGTCGAGGTCGCGGCCACGCCCGGCCAGGTGGTATTTCGCAACCGCCTGATGGAAGTGATCCAGTACGCCCCGGCCACCGCCAACGTCCGTGCCGAGCCCATGCTGATCGTCCCGGCCTGGATCATGAAGTACTACATCCTGGACCTGTCGCCGCATAATTCATTGGTGCGCTACCTGGTCGGGCGCGGCCACACCGTCTTCATGATTTCATGGCACAACCCCAGCGAGGCCGACCGCGACCTGGGCATGGACGAGTATCTGCACGATGGCGTTGCGGCCGCGTTCGCATGCGTGCGCACGCTCGTGCCGGGCCGGAAGATCAACGCGGTCGGTTACTGCCTGGGCGGAACCCTGCTCTCCATCGCTGTCGCCGCGCTCGGCTGTGACGGCGGTGGCATGATCAACTCCATGACCCTGCTGGCGGCCCAGACCGACTTCAGCGAGGCCGGCGAACTGATGCTGTTTATCGACGAAAGCCAGATCGCCTGGCTGGAAGATCTAATGTGGCAGCAGGGATACCTCGACAACCGGCAGATGGCCGGCGCGTTCCGCCTGCTGCGCTCGAACGACCTGGTATGGTCGGTGGCGGTCAATCAGTATCTGCTCGGGCAACGCGCACCCATGACTGACCTCATGGCATGGAACGCCGACACCACGCGCATGCCCTACCGCATGCACAGCCAGTATCTGCGCCGCCTGTTCCTCAACAACGATTTGTTCTCCGGGCGCTACCGCGTCAACGGCGTGCCGATCGCGCTGTCTGATATTCGCACGCCGCTGTTCGCGGTGGCCACCATGACCGATCACGTATCGCCGTGGCGCTCCGTGCACAAGATCCACTTGCTGTCCTCGTGCGACATTGACTTCGTGCTCACCACGGGCGGCCACAACGCAGGCATCGTCAGCGAGCCTGGCCACAAGGGGCGCAGCTATTACCACGCGCGACGCGCCCAGGGCGACTGCTATGTCGACCCCGAGCGCTGGCTGGAAACCGCCAACGAACACAAGGGCTCATGGTGGCCCGAGTGGAACGCCTGGCTGGAACGGGTATCGAGCCGCGGCATGGTTCCAGCGCGCCAGATCGAGGCGGGGCTCGAACCCGCGCCGGGACGCTACGTGCTCGAACGCTAGCGATACTGGATCGCTAGCGATGTTGGAACCACGGCGATGTTGGCGCGACAGCGGTGAGGGAACGACAGCCACGATCGAACGACAGCGATGCTGCAACGACAGCGATGCTGGATCGACGGCGATGCTGTGGAACGATCGCGACGCTGAAGCTGTCGTGAATAGCCAGTGCAAACGCAACTAGCGCTTCAAGATCGAACCGAGCACGCCGCGGATGATCTCGCGCCCAACCTGGCTACCGATGCTGCGCGCGGCCGATTTCACCATCGCCTGCAACGGCGAGTCACGCCGTCCGCTGGCGCCGAAAAGACCGCCGAGCATGCCACCAAGCGAGGAATCGCCGGCAGCCGGCGCTGCTTGGCGCGGCGCCGACGCGGTCGTACGCGGCGACGGAGCTGCGGTCGGTGCTCCGGCTGGCGCCTGGCCCGGCGCCGCGCTCAGCACCTCGTGCGCCGATTCGCGATCCACTGGCGTCTCGTATACGCCCGCCAGGACGGACTGCACGATCACCTGCCTGCGCTCGGCCGCGTCGATGGGGCCGATTTGCGATTTCGGCGGCAGCACGAAGGCGCGCTCGACGATGTTGGGGCGGCCCTGCTCGTCGAGGAACGATACCAACGCTTCGCCGACGCCCAGCTCGGTGATGACTTGCGCCGTATCGAGCGCCGGATTGGGACGGAAGGTATCCGCCGCCGCCTTGACAGCCTTCTGGTCGCGCGGCGTGTAGGCGCGCAGCGCGTGCTGCACGCGGTTGCCGAGCTGACCGAGCACGGTATCGGGGATGTCGAGTGGATTTTGCGTGATGAAAAATACGCCGACGCCCTTTGAACGGATCAGGCGCACCACCTGCTCGATTTTCTGCAGCAACGGCTTGGGCGCCTCCGCGAACAACAAGTGCGCCTCGTCGAAGAAGAATACTAGTTTGGGCTTGTCCAGGTCTCCCACCTCGGGCAGGTGTTCGAACAATTCGGACAGCATCCACAGCAGGAAGGTCGAATACAAGGTCGGCGCGTTCAGCAGCTTATCGGCGGCAAGGATATTGACCACGCCCTTGCCGTGCACATCCGTTTGCAACAAGTCGTCCATGTTCAACATTGGCTCGCCAAAGAATCGGTCGCCGCCCTGCTCTTCGATGCCGATCAAGCCGCGCTGGATGGTCCCGATGCTGGCGGCCGAGATGTTGCCGTACGCGGTACGGTAATCGGCAGCGTTGTCCCCGACGTGCTGCAACATCGTGCGCAAGTCCTTAGTATCGAGCAGCAGCAAACCATGATCGTCGGCGATCTTGAACACCAGTTGCAGCACGCCCTCCTGGGTATCGTTCAGATTGAGCATGCGCGACAACAATAGCGGCCCTAGATCGGACACGGTCGCGCGCACTGGGTGGCCCTGTTCGCCAAACACATCCCAGAACGTGACCGGGCATGCTTCCCATTGCGGGGCGGCCAGGTCCAGGCTGGCCAGGCGCTGGGTCATCTTATTCGACGGCGCACCGGCTTTCGCCATACCGGACAGGTCGCCCTTGACGTCGGCCATGAACACCGGCACGCCGATATCCGAAAGCGCCTGCGCCAGCACCTGGAGCGTCACGGTCTTGCCGGTTCCGGTGGCACCCGTGATGCAGCCGTGGCGGTTGGCAAGGTTCGCGAGCAGACCGAGATCGAGGGTTGGTGGCGCGATTTTCTTCGCAACGGGTAAAAGGATGGGCATATCGGCGGTCAGGTCGAAGGTGGGATTATCCGCAGCAACACGCGGAAAGATGACCTCATTATAGCGACGCCTATGCCAAGTGGCGGCACGCATGCTCGTCCGTCGAACGCGACGCATCTTGGGTACACTGCGTTGATATCGGGCTACCCAAAACCGGCCAGTGCTCCCCTTCCCACCCCCGTATTCTGATCAAGATCCGGTCTGCAAGAAGTAGCACGGCGCCGTACTGCGCGAACCGTCTGCGCACACTGCTGTCAAGATGGCCACGTCTATTGTTGCTCATCCCATTGCCAGATTGTCTTCCAGAGCGTGCTTTGAAAGATCGGCAAACTTTCACCTTGCTTGAAGTGTCGCCGCGAGTTGGGATTAACTGGCGTGAAGTAATAGCCGCTCTCGGGACAAACCTGCCCGCCCTCGACACGGATTCGCTTTAGGGAACCACTGATTAATTCACCGAGCCCCGTTCCCGGCGGCACGTCAACCTGAGACAATTACGGCACGTTCATCACCCGCCATCGACCATGCAAAAGAGCTTCTCTGACCTCGAATACGCCGCCAAGAAAAAGCTCACGCGGCGTGACCGTTTCCTCGCTGAGATCGATAGCGTGACGCCGTGGGGCAAGCTGCATAAATTGGTCGAACCGTTCTATCCAAAGGTCGAGGGTGCGGGTCGCCCACCGATCGGCTTGGCGCGCATGCT
>DIZW01000082.1 GCA_002428015.1 Oxalobacteraceae bacterium UBA6018
GGGCCTGGCCGGCGCGGGCGCGCTCTCCTCGGTCTCACGCGGCGGCGGCGCCAGCAGCGCGGCCATGACCGGCGCCGGCGCGCTGGCGCGCTCGGCCAGCGCGGGCCCGACGCGCGCGCCGACCCAGCCGATCGCCAGGTAGTGGAGCCAGGCCGACGCCGCACAGACCACCAGGACGCGGCGGTGTCGGGAAAGGAGTGATGCAATTGTCATAGATACGGAGTTTAACGTGCAAGCGACAGTTTCCGCTGACACTCACGCGCCTGGCGGCGAAACGGGTGGCACGACTAACAATCTTTGATGATGGATTCATAATCTGCTACGCTAAGACTCTAATCTACGGAGACCCCCATGCTTAAACCGCAAATGCCCAACCTGCCCGGTGTCGGCGCCATGAACGATACCCTCGACTTCGTCAAGAATCTGTGGGGTAGCATGGCCGTACCCGGTATGGGCCTGCCCGGAATCGCAGCGCCGGCCATGTCGGTTGAAGACCTCGAGAAGAAAATCGGCGACCTGAAGGCGGTCGAGGCCTGGCTCAACGTCAACTTGTCGATGCTGCGCGGGACCATCCACACGCTGGAAGTGCAGCGCGGCACCATCGTGACCCTGAAGTCGATGGGCGCGGCGCTGGCCAGCGCGGTCCAGCAGCCGGGCGCCAATGAAAAATCGGTGCTGGCGGCAGCGCCCTACGCGTCGGCCTTCTTCGGCCAGGCGCCGGCCGAGCCGGCCAAGGCGGACACCAAGGCCAAGGCGGAACCGGCGCCGAAGCCGGCGGCCAAGGCCGAAGCGAAACCTCAGGCGGCGCCGGACGCGGCCAAGGACCCGTTGCCGGCCGCCGCGGCCGCCGCCATGACCAATCCGGCGGCCTGGTGGAATCTGTTGCAGGACCAGTTCAAGCAGGCCGTCACGAGCGCCGTTTCGCCCGATGCGATCGCGGCGGCCAGCGCCAAAGCCCAGGACGCGGCGGCGGCGATGGGCGCCGCCGCGGCCCAGCCGGTGAAGGCCTTGCAGAAGGCCATGAGCCAGCCGGCGCCAGCGCCAGCGCGCCGCGCCCCGGCGAAACGCGCCGTCAAGCCGAAAACGGATGGTAAGTGAGGATAATCAGTGGTACTTGAGTGATGTGATGTGACCGTGCGGGGCCGTGGGCAGCGATTGCCGCCCCGCGTCTCCGCTTAGGTACCGAGGCGAGCCGCAGCGGCTCGCGCGACCCTGCGTCCAGCGCGAACCCAGCGCGCCCGGGCGGTTCTGGAACGTATGCCCGCGCTGGTGCTTCCCGCCGGCATTCCCGCGCCGGTTCGTCCGCGCAGTTCGGCGGCGCCGGTTCGTCAGCGCTGGTATGCCCGCGCCGGCTCGCCGGCGCAGGTATGCCGTCTAAGCCAGTTTCTGGATACGAATCGCGTCGATGAGGCCGTCATCCTGCCGCTTGATGGTGTTGATGGCGATCAGGCCTTCGTCGGCCAGCCGGCGCACTTGATCGTGCACGTCCTGGAACGATGCCAGCGTGTCGCCCTTGGCGGCCACAGGCCGAATCCAGGCGGTGCCGCCTACCCGCATTTTTTCGTAAAATTCATTGGCGATATCGCGCATGTACGTCCCTTTCCGGTGAAAGCGGGGTGCCCCGCGCAGGTGTCCAGTTTAACACCAGCGACCTGGGGCACAAGGGGGAAGCTCAGGCGGCCTGCTCCTGCTCGCGCGGCGCGCGCGGCGCCAGCGCGGCCAACTGGGCCATCAGCTGGGCAAAACGCTGCTGTCCGGGTTGAACTTTATCGACGTGCATCAACACGTCGTGGGCCTCCTGCGCCAGCTCCGCGTCATGGCCGAGCTGTTGCATATGCGAAATCAGGATCTGGGCGGCGTTGAACAGGATGCGCAAGTTGTTCGGCAGCGCCGCGCGCGCGCTGCGCATCCAGTCCACCGCTTCCGGCAGCTTGCCGGTCTTCCACAGCAGCACGCCCTGGTTCATCATGTCCGACGCCTCCTTCTTCGAGGCGCGGATCAGGGCGTGGCCCTCGTCGCTCATGCGGGCCTTGTCGAACACCTTCTGCACCTCGTCGAGCAGCAGCAGATTGTCGTGGTTGTTCTTGATGACGTAGCACAGCAGCTCGACCGGCGACTCCTTCACGCCGACGGCGAACAGCAACGTCGCCATCTCCATGCACGTGGGCGTGTCGGGGCGGCCCGGATTCATGCGCAGCAGCTCCTCCAGGTCGTCGCCGGCCTTGCGCGCGCGCCGGTAGTCGCCGCTCTCGTGGTACACCATGCCCTCGGTGATCTTGGCGCGCAGCTGGATGTGGTCGGTCGCGAACTCGCGCTGCGCCGTCAGCAGCAGTTGCAACGCCTCCTTGGTCTCGTTCTTCAGGCCGCACACGCGCGCCAGGCCCAGGTAGGCGTCGGGGGTCTTCATCACCGAGTACTCGCCGATGGCGATGCACTTGCGGAAGGCCTTCTCGGCCATGCCGACGTTGCCCAGCTTGAGGCAGACCTGGCCCAGGCTGCGCTGGCGCAGCACGGAATTGGGCGAGAGCTTGGCGGCGCGTTCGAGCACGCTGCAGGCCTCCTCGTTCTGGCCCATGGCCTGGTAGGCCTGGGCCAGCTGGTCGTAGGCGTCAATGTAGTAGCGGTTGTCGGCGATCACGCCCTGGAAGATCTGGCGCGCCTGCTCGTACTCGCCGTTGGCCATGCGGATCTTGGCCAGCCCGGCCCTGGCCCACTGGTATTCGCGCTCCTGCAGCACGCGCTCGTAGGCTTCGCGCGCCTGCTCCGGCTCGCCGCTCTTGAGCATCAGGCCCGCCTTCATGCGCAGCAGGTCGATCTCGTGCACCTTGTTGGTGGCGATCTGCGCGTCGCACATGCGGGCCGCGCCCAGGTAGTCCTTCTCGGCGAAGGCCTGGTCGATCTCCTTGAACACCTGCTTCTTGTGCCACACCCGGTTCAGGCGCGTGAGCAGCACGCCCTCGGTGATCGGCTTGATCAGGTAGGCGTCGGGCTGGTGCTCGGCCGCGCCCATCACCGACTCGACGCTCTTCTCGGCCGACACCATCAGCCACACGCTGCTGGGCAGGAGCAGGTTGCGCACGCGCGCCTCCTCCAGCACCTGCTGGCCGTTCTTGCCCTCGCCCAGGTTGTAGTCGCACAGGACCACGTCGTAGCGGATGCGGCCCAGCAGCGCCATCGCTTCGCCGCCGCTGGAGGCCTGGTCGATGTTCTTGGCGCCCAGGTTGCGCAGGCTCTCGCGCAGCAGCTGGCGGATGCCGACGAAGTCATCCACCACCAGGTAGTTCTTGTTGGCCCAGTCGACGTGCTGGATCGAGGTCGCCAGGGTGGCGTTGAGCAGGCCGGGAAAGCTCATGGCAGGCTCAGTACGAAACAGCCGCCGCCGTAGTGGCCGCCGTTTTCCAGGCGCAGGCTGCCAGTGCGGTTGCGGTGCTTGTGCATCTTGGCCACCTCGCTGGAGAAATACAGTCCCAGGCCGGTGCTGTTGGTCAGGAAGTTCACGCCGGCGCTGGCGCCGTGCATGGCCGACACGCCCGCTTCGAGCATCGCCGCCGGGTAGCCGGCGCCGTTGTCCTCGACCCGGATCTCGAGGCAGCCGTCGACCTTGGCGATGGCCACGCGGATGCGGTCGCGGGTGTAGTGGATGGCGTTGTTGATCGCGTGCCCGAGCACGCCGATGATGAGGTCCTCGTCGAAGTGCCACAGCAGGGCCGGATCGAAGTCCGCTTCCAGCGTGATGCCCTTGGACGCGAGCAGGATGCGGCAGGCCGCCACCACCTGCTCGACCAGGTGGCCCACCTCGAGCGGCTGGACGTCGAACGGGTATTCGGGCTTGCCGACCTGCTTGTACAGCGCCAGCAGCTGGATCAGGTTGTCGTTCAGGCGCTTGGTCTGGTACAGCATGTGCGCCATCTGCGGATAGGCCTGCTCGGTGGCGGGCGAGGCCCCGGCGATCAGGTGCTCCAGGGTGCCGCTCAAGACGCTGATGGAATTCTTCATGTCGTGCGCGGTCGACGCCAGGAACAGGAACAGCGGGTTATCAGCAGGCGTATCGTGCGTATCGTCCATCGTCACGTTCTCCGAAAGGCAACAAAGTTGCCGCATATCAATTATACCCAGGTCGGCGGCCAACGTCGCCTATTAGATCAGATGGTGTTGCGGCGGCGCTCGCGCAGCAGGAAACGGGCCGGGTCGAGCGCGTCGGCCAGCTCGGCTTCGAGCGGCAGCGGGGTGCCGTCGAGCTGGGCGGCGAGCAGCTCGGCCGCCAGCGGGGCCCAGGTCAGCCCACGCGAGGCGTAGCCGAGCAGGCCGTACAGGCCGGGATAGCGCGGCACCTCGCGCAGGCGCTCCAGGCGCGTGCCGGCCCCCGGGTCGGGCAGCGCGCCCACCAGCGGCAGGCGGTCCGGCGCCACGCAGCGAAAGCCGACCCGCCCGGCCAGCGGCGCGCCCGCTGCCGCGCCGGGGTCGCCCAGCATGGCGCGCAGGCGGGCCAGGTTGGCGTCCTGGCTGTCCTGGCGCAGGGCCGGGTCGGCGTGCTCGTCGTAGGTGGCCCCGGCGCTGTGCCAGCCGCGCACGGCCGGGGTCAGGTAGGCTTCGCGGCACAGCACGAAAGGCAGCGCCGGCGCCATGCCGGCCGCCAGGTGGGTGACCTGGCCGCGCACCGGCGCCAGGGGCAGCGTGGCGGCCTGGGCCAGCTTCGCGGCCTGGGCGCCGCCGGCCAGGATCACCACCGGCGCCTCGGCCACCACGGCACCGGCCGCGTCCAGCACGCGCCAGCCTTCCCCGCCCTGCGCTAGATGCACGTCGCCGGTGGCGAAGCGGCGCACCAGCGCTTCGCCGCAGGCGGTGAGCATGGCGCCGCAGGCGCTGGCCGGACGCAGCCAGCCGCCCTGCGCGAAATGCCAGGCGCCGTGCGGCGCCGGCCCGCCCAGCATGGCGGCGGCGGCAGCGCTGTCGAGCCACTGGGCGAAGGCGGGCGGATAGCGCCCTTCGGCCGCGATGGCCCGCTGGACCTCGGCGTGGGCGGCGTCGCGCGCCAGCTGGAGCACGCCGCAGCGCGCCCCTGCCACCACGCCGCCGTGGCCGACCCCGCCCAGCGCATCCCAGTAGTCGTGGGCGAACAGGAAGGCCGCGCGCGACAAGCGCGTCATGCGGTTATCGTCGCGCGAGAGCAGTGGCATGACGATGCCGGCCAGGTTGCCGGAGGCCTCGCCGGCCGGATGGGCGTGACGCTCGACCAGCGTGACCTGCCAGCCGCGCGCCACCAGGCGCTGGCAGGCCGCGCTGCCGGCCAGGCCGGCGCCGATCACCACGGCGCGCCGCGCGCGCGCGGCCGGCGCGGGCGCGAACGGGCGCCGGCTCGCGTAGAGCCCATCGGCGCTTCCCTCGTCCCCGCCCGCGTCCGGCGTCATGGCGAAACTGGCCGCCGCCAGCGCGCGCAACTGGGCCGGTGCGAGCGCCTGAGCGCGCACGCGCATGCCGGGCGCGGCCAGGCGCCCGAGCGCGCGCGCGAAGTGGGTGCCGGCGCCGGCCATCCGATGCAGCCAGGCGAAGTCGATCTGGGTGCGCAGCTGCGCGAGCGCGTCGTCGAGCGGCGCGCCGACCAGGTCGACGGTGACGTTGTCGCCGTGGCCAGGCAGGCGCCGCCAGCCCGGCATGGCGGCCTGCGCGTCGAGCCCGATGTAGTGCAGGCGCGCGGGACGGCGCAGGTCGGCGCGCCAGGCCGAGAGCAGCGCCGCCAGGCCGGCGCCGTCGCCATGGCCGGCGTCGAAGACGACGAAGCTGGCGCGCCCGGCCCACAGCGCCGGCCAGTTCATCGCCTGCCCGCCCTGCCGTGGCAGAAGCAGTCCACGTCATGGTCGTCGACCATGCCGATGCCCTGCATGTAGGCGTACACGATGGTCGAGCCGACGAACTTGAAGCCGCGCCGGGCCAGGTCCTTGGAGAGCCGGTCCGACAAGGCGGTCTTGGCCGGGCGCGTCTCGCGCGTGTAGCTGTTGACGATGGGAAGGCCGCCGACGTAGGCCCACAGAAAGCTATCGAGCGTGGCGCCCTCCTCGCGCAGGCGCAGGTAGGCCTGGGCGTTGGTGATGGCCGCGGCCACCTTGAGGCGGTTGCGCACGATGCCGGGATCGGCCAGCAGCTGGGCTACCTTGGCGGCGTCGTAGCGGGCGATTTTTTCGGCGTCCCAGCCGTCGAAGGCGGCCCGGTAGCTGGCGCGCTTGTTGAGGATGGTCTCCCAGCTCAGGCCGGCCTGGGCGCCTTCCAGGTTGAGCATCTCGAACAGGCGGTTCTCGTCGTGGCAAGGCACGCCCCACTCGTGGTCGTGATAATCGAGGTAGCGCGGGTTGGCCGGGTTGGCCCAGGAACAGCGGATTGTCATCGGCCTAGTATAAACGAGCGGCGCGCGCGCTTGTGCGGAGCACGTCGGCCAGGCAAGCCAGGCCGGCCTTGATCTGCGCCGGCGGCACGGCGGCGAAGCCGAGCAGCAGTCCGGGCGCGACCGCGCAGGCGCTCACCGCAGCTGGGTTGGCGTAGTAGGACAGCGCGCGCAGGTCGATGCCGGCGTCGGCGGCGGCGCGCGCCACCGCCGCCTCCTCGTAAGGGCGGCGAAAATGCACGCACAGATCGAGGCCCGTGTCGGCCGGCCCGCAGGCCAGTTCGTCGGCCAGCAGCGCGGCCACGCCGCCGACGATGGCGTCACGCCGCTCGCGGTAGGCCTCGCGCGAACGCCGGATGTGGCGCGTGAAGTGGCCCGCCTCCATGAAGTCGGCCAGCACCATCTGCGGCGCCAGCGCGGTGTGGCGGTCCAGCACCGCCTTGGCGCGCACGAGGGGCTCCACTAGGGCCGGCGGCGCCACCACGTAGCCCAGGCGCAGGCTGGGGAACAGCACCTTCGACAGCGTGCCCACGTACACCGTGCTGGCGCCCCGGTCCAGGCTGTGCAGCGAGGCCAGCGGCGCGCCGTCGTAGCGGTACTCGCTGTCGTAGTCGTCCTCGACCACCCAGGCGCCGGCCGCGCCGGCCCAGCGCAGCAGTTCGAGGCGGCGCTGCAGACTCATGGTCACGCCCAGCGGCAGCTGGTGCGAGGGGGTGGTCAGCACCATGCTGGCGTCCGGGTAGTGGGCGGCGCCGAAGGCCACGTCCATGCCGCCCGCGTCGACCGGCACCGTGCACACGTGCGCGCCCAGCGCCACCAGCGGCGCGCTGGCGCCCGGATAGCCGGGCGACTCGACCCACACCCGGTCGCCCGGCCCCAGCAGCAGCGCGGCCAGCAGGTACAGGGCCTGCTGCGAGCCGGAGGTGATGATGATCTGCTCGGGCGTGCAGTTGACCGCGCGCGCGGCGCGCAGGTACACGCACAGCAGCTCGCGCAGCGGCGCGAAGCCGGCCGGGTCGGCGTAGCCCAGGTGGTGGCCGGGGCGGCGCCAGCGGCGCGCCTCGAGGCGGCTCCAGAGATCGAAGGGGAACAGGTCCAGTCCCGGCATGCTGGGCCGGAAGGCGCGCACCGCGCCATCGTGGCCCCGGGTGGCGCGCATGGCCCCGGCGTAGGCCGCGCCGCGCGCGGACAGCGGACGCACCAGGCCAGCCGCGGCCGATGGCGACGGCGCACCGGGCGGTGGCGCCGCGCGCGCCTGCAGCGGCAGGTGGGCGCTGATGAAGGTGCCCTTGCCGACGGTGCCGTCCAGGTAGCCCTCGGCCATCAGCTGGGCATAGGCGTTGAGCACGGTCTGGCGCGACACCCCCAGCAGCTGGCACAGCGCGCGCGTGGGCGGCAGGCGCATGCCGGGCGTGAGCGCGCCGCGCAGGATGGCTTGCTTGACTTCGGCGTACAGCTGGCGAAACAGCGGCGTGGCGGCGCCCCGTTCCAGCGGCAGCGCGGACAGGATCTCGGCGATGTGCATGTGGTTCGTTCAGTGGATTGGCATTCGCATATTGGCGCTTATTGGCTATTTGAGCAAGCCAATATGCACCGTAGAATCACCCCATCGATAGCCAAGCGGAGGTCAACATGCAGTCATTCGAAGCCCAGGTCAGCTGGCAGCGCGGCGCCCAGCCGTTCCTGGACAACCGCTACAGCCGCGCGCACGCGTGGCACTTCGACGGCGGCCTGACGGTGCCGGCGTCGTCGTCGCCGCTGTCGGTGCCGCTGCCGATGTCGGACCCGGCCAACGTCGACCCGGAAGAAGCGCTGGTGGCGGCCGTGTCGAGCTGCCACATGCTGTTCTTCCTGGCGCTGGCGGCCAAGGACGGCTACGTGGTGGACAGCTACCGCGACCACGCGCGCGGCACCCTGGACAGGAACACCGAAGGCCGGCACGCGTTCACGCGCATCACGCTGCGCCCGGCGATCGCCTTCGCGGGCGCGGCGCCGTCCGCGCAGGCGCTGGCGGCCCTGCACCATGGCGCCCATGAGCGCTGCTATATCGCCAATTCGATCAAGGCCGAGGTCATCGTCGAGGAGGCGCTGTAAATGTACACGCTGCCCGAATTCGACGAGACCCGCCTCGACGTGCTGCACGCGCTCATGGCCAGCCACCCGCTGGGCACCGTGGTCACCCACGCGGGTGGCTTGAGCGCCGAGCACATTCCGTTCGAGATCGCCGCACCAACGCCGGACGCGCCCCACGGCCTGCTGCGCGCCAACGGCCTGTGGCGCCGGCACGGCGAGGACGCGCTGGTGGTGTTCCAGGGCCCGTCCGGCTACGTGTCGCCGTCGCTGTACGAAGCCAAGGCCACCACCGGCAAGGTGGTGCCGACCTGGGACTACGCGGTGGTGCACGCCCACGGCAGCCTGCGCGCGGTCGACGATCCGGGCTGGATGTTCGCCCTGCTGGAGCGCATGAGCGCGCACCACGAGGCGGCGCGCGCCCTGCCGTGGTCGATCCACGACGCGCCGCGCGAGTTCATCGACCGGATCATGACGAAGCTGGTGGGGATCGAAATCCCGCTGGCGCGCCTGGAGGGGAAATGGAAGATGAGCCAGAACCGCAGCGCGGCCGAGCGCGCCGCCATCGCCGCCGACGTGCCGGCGCTGGCGGCCTGTATGCGCCAGCCAACGCCCGCCTGAATTCCTGTTGACAGCCTCAACGTTCCGCGATGTAATGGCCGAGGAAAATGAAAGCGCTTTCAATCGACCTCGTTTGAAAGCGCTTTCAAACCATCCGCTGCACAAAGGGGGAAACAACCCGCGCAGCGCGCACACGCGCATCGACAAAACATCATTTACGGAGACCCAACAATGACATCCCGATTTTCCACCCGCTCCCTGATGCGCCGGGCGGGCGCCAGCCTGCTGCTGGCGGCCAGCGCCGCCTCCGCCCAGCAATGCCCGAGCACGACGCCGATCTTCGCCGACGAGTTCAACGGCACCGCGGTCGACACCAGCAAGTGGGAGTTCCAGAACGGCGACGGCTGCAGCTACGGCATCTGCGGCTGGGGCAACAACGAGCTGCAGTCCTACCAGTCGGCCAACGCCACCGTGGCCAACGGCCTCCTGACGATCACGGCGAAGAAGCAGCGGGTCGGCTCCAAGTCGTACACCTCGGCGCGCATGCGCACCCTGAACATGCCCAACAGCGGCCAGTGGACTCACGGCCGCTTCGAGGCGCGCATCAAGATCCCGAAAGGCAGCGGCATGTGGTCGGCCTTCTGGATGCTGCCCAACACCTCGGTGGCCTGGCCGACCAGCGGCGAGATCGACATCCAGGAAGCCACCGGCCAGCGCTCGATGTTCCAGCTGGGCTCGATCCACTACGGTTCCTCCACCGCCAACCACCAGTACATCACCTCGCAGATCCTCAAGCAGCCCGACACCTGGGGCGACGCCTTCCACGTGTACGCGATCGAGTGGACCACCAACCAGATCAACTGGTACGTGGACGACCTGCTCTACGCGAGCAAGACGCCGGCCGACATGGCCAACCCCGCCGACTGGACGTTCGAGAACTTCAGCTACTACATGATCCTCAACCTCGCCGTCGGCGGTAACCTGGGCGGCACGGTGGACGACGCCGCCCTGCCCCAGACCATGCAGGTGGACTACGTGCGCGCCTACGCCCAGGGCCAGCCCTCGGTCAGCGGCAAGATGATCGTCGAGCCCAACACCAGCACCACCTACAGCGTGGTCGACGACAACGTCAGCGGCTCGACCTACAGCTGGAGCGCACCGGGCGGCCAGAGCGGCACCGGCAAGACCATGACGGTCAACTGGGGCACCGCCAGCGGCCCGGTCTCGGTCACGATCACCAACGGCTGCGGCAGCGTCACCAAGACCGTCGCGGTGACGGTCTCGCCCGTGCTGACCAAGGCGGTGGTGCTGGACGACTTCGAAGGCACCCGCAACCAGACCTACACCACCGTCACCGGCGTGTTCAACCAGGTCAGCGCCAACCCGGCGCCGGACACGGTCGACAGCTCCGCGACGGTCGGCAAGTACACGCGCAACAGTTCGCAGCAGTATGACCTGCTCACCGCCACCACCAGCGCCATTCCGGACGCCGGGCCGTTCGTGCGCGGCGAGAAGGCGCTCTACCTGGACGTGTACAGCGCGGCCCCGGTCGGCACCCAGATCCTGATGCAGATGGAAAATTCCAGCGTGGCGACGGCCTCCAACTTCCCGAGTGGACGCCACTCGCGCTACCTGGCCACGACCAAGACCCAGAACGCGTGGCAGCACCTGAAGTTCCTGCTTGACGACCGGCTCGATTCGGCCACCGCCGACACCGCCGTCAACCAGCTGGTGTTGATGTTCAATCCGAACAGCCTGACCGGCGACACCTACTACCTGGACAACGACGCCATCTACGCCATGAGCACCAGCGCGACGGCGATGCACGTGGCCTCGGTCACGGGCGGCTCGGCGTCGGGACCGAAGGGCACCAAGTACGCGACCGCGACCGTCAAGATGCTCGACAACACCGGCGCCGGCGTCGCCAACGCGACCGTGACGGGCAACTTCGGCGGCACCATCGTCCAGACCGGCGTGTCGGGCGTGACCGCGACGGACGGCTCGGTCGTGCTCACGACCAGCAGCTCGACCAGCGCAACCTTGAGCGAAACCTTCTGCGTCAGCGCGGCGACCCACGCCACGCTGTCCTACGACACGGCGGCCAGCGTGGGGGTGTGCCCGTAAGCGCGGCGGCCGGGGCCCTCGCCGCCCTGCGCGGAAAGGGCCGGTCGCACCGCCCGGCTTGACCGCCGGGCAAGGTGAAAAATGAAGGTGGAACGAGAAGCGGCGCGCCAAGCCAGGCGCGCCGTTTTTACGTGGCGGCGGCGCAGTGTACGGAGATGAATTCGGCCTGGGTCGGCCTGGCCGCCACGCGGCGCAACGGCGATCGGATAATGCGGGAAAGCGCATTCTCTTGAAGGCACTTTCATATTCGCCAGCCGTTTTTCCCGCATTAATTTACTATTTGGAATAGATTAAAACCACCCAAAGTTACACGAGTGCGGCCAGCGCGGGGCTAGCCGAGCTGTCTAGTCTATGACTTCGGACCACTCGGCTGCGATTGACAAGGCGTGACCAGCGCCCAGGCTGGCCGAGGTTGCAGTGTCACTGGACATGCGGGTTTGAATGCGCTCGACGCCGAGTTACACAGGCGCGGCCAGGGGGCGGGTCGAGGCGCGGTGCATCAGGCGCGGTGTGGACGGGGTCGCGACGGGGGTACCGCCGGCCAGCAGTTGCAGCAGCGCGATGGCGGCCAGGCGGCCCAGCTCCTGCGGGCCCTGGTGGATGGTGGTCAAGGGTGGAATGGTATGGGCGGCCGCGGCCAGGTCGTCCATGCCGACCAGCGAGACGTCGTCGGGCACGCGCAGGCCGCGCAGGTGGAGCGCCAGCGCCGCGCCGAACGCCATCTGGTCGTTGGCGGCGAAGATGGCGCTGAAGCGCTCGCCGCGCGCCAGCAACTGCTCGATGGCGGCCTGGCCGCTGGTTTCGCGGTAGTCGCCCGCCACCACCAGCGCGGCGTGGTAGCGCACGCCGGCCTCCTTCAAGGCCGCGCGGTAGCCGCGCAGGCGCAGCGTCGCGTCGGCGTGCAGCGGATCGCCGCCGATGAAGGCGATCTGGCGGTGGCCCAGCGCCAGCAGGTGCTGGGTGGCCAGGCGCGCGCCTTCGAAATGGTCGAAGTCGAGCGAATACAGGCGTGGAGCGCGCAGCTTGCGGCCGGTGACCACCACCGGCATGCTGTCGGCCAGATTGCGCAGCTGATCATCGCTCAAGGCGCCGTCGAGCACGATCATGCCGTCCACGCGGCGCGCGCACAGCAGGTCGACGCAGCGCTTCTCCTCGACCGGATTCCAGTGGCCGCTGACGAATAGCGGGCTGTAGCCGGCCGCGTGCAATTCGGTTTCGATGGCGCGCAGCGCGGCGCCGTAGAAGGGGCTGTCGATGGCCTGGGTGATCACCCCGATGCTCAGGGTGCGCCCGCCGGCCAGGCCGCGCGCCATCGGGTTCGGCACGAAGCCCAGTTCGGCGATGGCGCGGTCGATCGCGGCGCGCTTGGCCGCGCTGACCACCGCCGTGCCGTTGAGGATGCGCGAGACGGTACTGGGCGACACGCCACTGGCGGCGGCCACCATGTCGAGCGTCACCTTGGTGCCGCCGCCCGCGGCGGCGGAGGCGGTTTTGCTGGCCTTGCGTGTTGCCATGTAATCGATTCCTATCGTGTTCAAGCGGTTCGCCTGTGCCGCATTCTGACACAAGCGCGAAGTGAGCTTGCGTGGCGCGGCCAGGCGCCGGTGCGCCTTGGCCGCTAACAGCGCTTGAGCTTTTCGCTTTCCAGTACCAGGCGCCGGGTCTTGGCGCCGGCGCTGGCCTGCACCTGCTCCAGATTGGTCACCAGGCGCGCCTCGCCCTCGGCCAAGGCCTGCTCGAGCCGGTGGATCAGGCGCGGGAACAGGTCGTCGTAGTGGGTCTGCTCGGTGCTGTAGATGCCGGCCCAGGCATTGCGGCCGGAACGCTTGACCAGGTACAGGCCCTGGTCGGCCAGCTCGACGACTTCGGACCACGACAACAGGCGCGGCTGGGCCGTCACGAACGGGAAGCAGGCGAATCCGATCGAGCAGGTCTTCGACAGCGCAGTCCCGTCGGGCAGCACGAAGGCGCGGTTGGCGACGGCGCGGCGGATGCGTTCGGCCACGACCTTGGCGTCGTCCCGATGGGTGGCGCGCGCCAGCACCAGGAATTCCTCGCCGCCCCAGCGGATCAGGTAGTCGGACTCGCGGAATACCTCGCGCAGGCGCTCCTGCATCTGCACCAGAACGGCGTCGCCGGCCGCGTGGCCGTGCACGTCGTTGACCTCCTTGAAGTGGTCCAGGTCAACCATGAAGAACACCAGGTCGCGTCCGGGCGCCGCGCCCCGTTCGCCGGCGCCGCTGCGCAGCGGATCGTCGTAGCGGCGCAGCGACAGGCCGACGTCGGCGTCGACGTGCTGCAGGAAGAAGCGGCGGTTGCGCAGCCCGGTCAGCTGGTCGGTCAGGCTGACGTCTTCCAGCGCCTTGTAGGCCTGTTCGAGTTCGAGGTTCTTTTCGAGCAGCTGGGCCTGGGTCGCGCTCAGGGTCTTGAGCGTGGCGGCGACCTGGCGGTAGGCGCTGGCGTTGTCGAGCGCGATCGCACCGTAGGCGCACAGGGAGCGGAAGATCAGCCGTTCGCGCGCACCGTAGGCGCCGGCGCTGAGCGACTGCACCGTCATCACGCCCAGCGCGCGCTCGCCGATCAACAGCGGCGCGAACAGCAGGCTGCGGGTTGGCAGGGCGCCGTCGGCCAGGTTTGGCGCTTGCTCGCCGGGCTCGAGCTCGAGCAGGATTTCGCGCCGCTCGCGCACGCAGCGCGCCGCGGTGGCGTGTTCGTCGGTGAGCGAGACGCGCACCGGCGCCAGGGTGCGCCCGGCCTCGATGCCGAAGGCGCAGCGCAGCGAGGCGCCGTCCGGCTCGATCATGAAGATCGAGAAGTGGGTGGCGTCGAGCAGGCCGTGCACGTGGCGGTCGAGCGCGCGGAACACGGCGGCGGCGTCGAGGTGGGTGGTGATCTCCTGGCCGATCCCGGACAGGTGTTCGAGCGTGGCGCTGGTGTGTTGCAACACCTCGGCGCGGCGCGCTTCGGCGGCGGCCAGCTGGCGGTGATGCTCGCCTTCGGTCTTGGCGCGCTCGGTCTGGTACTGCACCTGCATGGCGACGGCGCGGTTGGTCGCCTCCTGGCTGTGGATCTTGTCGCGCGCGGCGCCGGCGCGCAGCGCCACCTGGTAGGCCTGCTGGTAGTCGCCCACGCTGGCGTATTCGCGCGCCTTGGCGTCGAGCAGGTCGCCGGGGACGGTGTAGCCGTCGATGGTGGCGGCCACCGCCATCGCCTGGCGCAGGTAGTGCAGGGCCGCGCTGGGCGCGTCGTCCGGCGTGGCATGCGCCAGCCGATGGCGCGCGTGGATCTCGGCCAGCACCTTGAGCGCGGCGATCTGGTTGTAGGCGTCGCCATGCTCGCGCGCCAGCGCCAGCGCCGCGCCGGCCTTGTCCAGCGCCGCCTGCGGACGGTCCAGGTGCGACAGCGCATGCGCCTGGCCGCGCCGCGCGCCGCTCTGGAAATCGGCCTGGCCGAGCGCGTCGCCGCGTTCCTCCAGCCGCGCGAAGCTGGCCAGCGCACGTTCGTAGTCGCCGCAGTCGAGCGCCAGGTCGCCCTGGTACTCGAGCGCGATGGCGTAGGCGCGCGACGCCGCCAGCGGCGCCAGCGTCGTCAAGGCTTCGTGCAGCAGCTCCAGCGCCGCTTCGCGCTGGCCGAGCTGGCGCAGCGTTTCGGCCGTCTGCATCAGGCTCAGGCCGATGCTCATCGGCCAGCCGGTGGGGCGCGCCAGGTCGAGTCCGCGCTGCATCCATTCGAGCGCCGCGTGGTGGGCGTTCAGGCTGGTGAAGCCGTTGCCGATGTTGGTGGCCACGTTGATGGCGCGCCGCACCTGGCCGCTGGCCAGGGCCGCTTCGTAGGTGCGCATCAAGAGGCTCACCGCGCGCCCGAAGTCGCTGGCCTGGAAGGCGCTGGTGCCCAGGTAATCGTTGATCCAGCCTGCCGCGACGGGGTGCATGGCGTCGTCGTCGGCGCCGCCTTCGAAGCGCCCGTCCCAGCGCGCCTGGGCGGCGTGCAGGTCGCGGAACACCGCGAACAGCGCGGCGGCCGCGTCGAATACGTCGACCCGCACGGCCTCGCCCGCGCGGGCGGCCTGCGCCGCGGCGCCCGCCAGTTCGGCGTCGCCGGCGCCGGGGTTGCCGCCGTCGATCTCGATCCAGGCGCGCAGCCAGTGTGCGTCGGCGCTGCCGATGGCGTCGTCCAGCTGGGCGAACACGTCGAGCGCCTGGCCGGCCAGGCGCCGGGCCTCATCGAGGTCGCCGAACAGCCAGCGCGTTTCGCCCTCGACCAGGCGGCAGCGCGCCTCCAGCAGGCAGCGCGTTGCATCGTCCAGCTCGGCCAGCAGCGGCGTGCTGTCGCCGATCAGGCGGGCCGCGCGCGCGCCATCGCGCTGGCGCAGATGCCAGGCCAGCTCCACCACCGCCTGCGCGCGCGCGGCGCCGGTCAGCGCCGGCAGCCGCGCTTCCAGCACGGCGAGCTCGGCATCGAGAGCAAACATGGCAATCAAGCGCACTCCTTCCTTAGGCAGACAGTCTACGGAGCATGCACGTCAACCCGGGGCACGGGGCTAAGAGCTTATCCCGACAGCAATTACTGTTGTATTGATGAGCAGGCTATTATTTCATAAAACGCCACGTTTGCGGCGATGGATGACCGATAACGACGAAGGGCGGCTGACGACCGAGGCCCGTGGCGAGAAAGGGCGCGACCGGCACTCACCCAGTTGGCGATGGCGCGACTGGCGCTCACGCAGTACGCGATGCCCATGTGCCGCTGGCGCAGACGGCATTGAAGACTGACACAGGCTGACATCGGGCAGAACCACGGTCAAGCGACGCCAGAGTTCGATGCGTGGCCGGCCCCTCCCGAGCGCCAACACGCCGGTGGCGGCGCGGTCAGCCCAGCCAGGCAACGGCGGCGGAGAACGTCGCGAACGACAGCACGGTCGACACGAGAATGATGCGCGCCACCCGCCCCGTATCGGCGCCGAACCGCTCGGACAGCATGGCGACATTGCTGGCGCTGGGAAGGCAAGCCACCAGCACCAGCACGTGAAGCGCCGGCCGCGCCAGCGGCACGCCCGCGGCGATGGCGGCGCTTCCGACCGCGAGCATCAGCAGCGGGTGAAGCAACAGCTTGAGCAGCGCGAGCGGGACGAACTGCCCGGCCGGCGTCGGCCCGGCCGCGTTCATCTGAGAACGTGCCAGCACCGCGCCGATGGTGAACAAGGCCACCGGCGAGGCCGCGTCGGCCAATAGCGCGATCGTGCTCATCAAGGGGGGTGGCAGCACCACGCCGGCGCCCGACGCGACCGCCCCGAGCAAAATCGCCCACGGCATCGGATTGCGCAGCATGCCGGCCAGTGCATTGCGCAGCGCGGCCAGGCTCGCATTGCCAGGCTTACGTTCGAAAAGCTCGGCCGGGTTCGCGCTGGCCACGGCTAACGACGCGGCCATACCGGCGGTATTGGTCAAGGCCGCCATGCCCGCCGCACCCGCCGCACCGGTGATACCCGCCACGCCCGCCTCACCGGACACGCTCGCCGCTTCGGTCGTGCGGGCCACGCCCACAGTCTCCGGGCTGGCCGCGGCCAGCGCGCGGGCCGAGCCAAGAACCCCAGGCCCGGCCGCGCCAAGCCGTGACAACGCGACGCACAGCGAGGTGGTGATCAACAAATCCACCACCAAGGTCACGATGACGGGCCCGGACGAGCGCGGCCCCACCAGCGCCAGCAGCAATGGCACACCCATGAAGCCGGTGTTCGGAAACGCCGCCACCAGCGCGCCGAACGCGGCATTGTTCCAGTCCGTGCCGGCCCGTGTAGCGGCCACGGCAATGCCGACCATCATCAGCGCGCACAGCAAATACACGCCGAACACGCCGCCGTCGAGCAACTGGGCGAGCGGCGTGGTCGAGCCGAAGCGGTACAACATGCACGGCAGCGCGAAATACAGGACGAAGCTGTTCAAGCCGGGAATGGCGAGCTGGGGCAGCATATGGCGCCGCACGGCCAGGTAGCCGCACAGGACCAGCGCAAAAAACGGAAAGGTGACGGCAAGGATCGCTAGCATGGAGCGGGCATTGTAGCCTGCCCGGCCCGCTAGCTGGCGCGCCGCCCTCGCCGCCTCGCCCGTAGCCGCCTCGCCCCGCGTCGTCGCCCCGGCCGTGCTCCCACCAGGGGCGCCGCTAGCGTTTCTCTTGTTTCTCTTGTTTC
>DIZW01000001.1:0-76722 GCA_002428015.1 Oxalobacteraceae bacterium UBA6018
CGACTCACGGGAGGCCCACCATAATTAGCTAATATATTCAACGACTTGCACGCTTTGGCCTGTGGGTCGTTTTTTCTTTTAGCCTCATTCATCGCGCCATGTAACCGCTGTGTAACCCGATTCGATAAATACTTGCAGGCTGTCGCATCCTCGCCACAGTCCCGGGCAAGGGGTCGCCCGTGTAATGGCCGTCTTGTGCAAATGGTCGGGTGATGCGCTGGCGCTGGCTGTCCGATTGTCCATTGTGGCGCTGCGGGCTTCCTGTGCTGGCGCTGTGGCGGTCGCTCGGTGGGCGCAGGCCGTGGAAACACCTGTGGAAACACCGTCTTGGAAACCAGCGCCAGCAGGGCCGGGCCTTCCGGTGCCTACCGTGCCACGTACCGGCTCCCGGCGCGAACTTGCCGCCCCTCCCATAAGGGCACATGCGAAAGTTTGTTTTGTGGATGCGTGAAAACTACTGAGGGACCGGTTTGCAAAAAACGACGCTCAGAGGAATTTTAGGGCCTACCCCTTCGCCATGGCTGGCGGCGTCCTCGCGCGTGCACGCGGGCGGGGAGTTGTGGGTTAGCGTTTGAGCGAAGGAGCATAGCCGGTTTCCCGTGGTCGATACGGTAGGGAGTTGATGCCCCCACCCGTGCGCCACGGTAGGCAGGTCGCATCGAGGTTCGCGCACCGCACCGAAAGGCGGTACGCACGGAGGTACGCACCGGAATGCAGCCCTCAGAATTCTTTGTTGCGTCCTCTGCAGTATTTGGAGTAGATGAGCGCCCATCCTTTTTTCACACGCTCAGGGTCGAGGCCGTCCGTTTCAAACAAAACCCTGCCATCACCTGTAACAGTAACAAACTGTGTTATTCGAGGAGCTTGACCGATTGAAGGATGACTGATGGTTTGGAATGCATACTTAATGGATGACCTATCAATGTCATTTAAACGTAACTCTCGGGTGTCAGTGACGTCCATTAGCATCTTATCATCGCCGTCGCCACCCTTATAAGTTGCTTTATGATAGATGCAATTTTTGGCATCGTAGGCGTACCAGTAACCCCAGTTGGACCCCTCATCTGTAGGCATTCCGTCAGAATAGTTGAGCACTTTAGCCACAGTGTCTATGTCAACAGTTTTTCGAACTTCGTTAATAGTCCGCACATATTTTGGCATTTGAAATTGCGCAAGAACCGGGGCGGATATGACTACAAAGGATAGGACTATTGTTAAAGCGTGCTTTTTGGAATGGCTCATTTAGCTCTCTTTAAATACGTTGGTGGCGCACCTTGGTATTGTGACATGTCCGCATAGCTTGCCGAATATTTCTCTCATTCTGCCCATGTAGAAAGATAACGTTGTCGTCGTTGTGAGTTCTCACGGTTTCCACTATCGCGCGCGTGCGAAGCGCGCAGTATTTCCCCCATCGCGCGCCTCCGCGTACAGGTACGATATTCCCCGCTAACGGGTTCGCGGTCGCTTCCTTGCCTCGCCCAGTAGCAGGCGCTCCAAAGCTCGCCCTCCGCACTCGTTGGACTTTCGTTCTTGCTCCAAGTAAGTGGCCAGGTCAGGATGCACATAGACGGACAGACGCTTAAATCCGGCTTCCTTCATCCGCGCCTTGTAAGCGCGCAGGCGTTCGGCGTTTGTAGTGTTCATGGTTTGATTGCCTTAAATTAATTCAAGTTCGCTCAGGATGTCGCACTGCTGGAGCTGGCCATCTGCATCGTCGTCTTGGCCTGGCGCGTCGTGGCGGGTGCTGTAACCGCCTTTTCCACATCGTCTAGCAGCTTGTCTATCGTCGTCCGGTCAAGGCTCGGCGCGGGTGCTGTCCCATTGATGTAAGCGACAATCAAGCGGTTCGTCTTCGTCATCTCGCGCAGTAATTCCCGGCAGGAGTAGTTGACGGCGTTCTTGCTCGATACCGCCTTGCCCTTTGGCGTCTTTGGTCCGGTGCTTGTGGCCCACGGCTTCCAGGTCAGTATTAGCTCGCGTTGCCGGGCTTTCTGTGCTTCCGTCCATTGTCTTGCAGCCATGGTGCCCTCAATTATGAAAAAGTTCGTTTCGCTTAGGAATTTTGCTTGAGCGGTGACGTGTGCTCAGTCTTGAACCGACTCCCGAAGTGCTTTTGACGCACTTCGTCACTTCGTCAAAACGTGCGTCAGATTGTGAATCCTGCGAGGCTCGCCGTTCGCAGTCGCGTTCGCAATCTCACGGCCAAGATTGCGCCGTGAGATTTGGCGATGCACTTCGGTGTCGCGAGATTGCCTCGCCCCAGTGCCCTTAACAATGCGCCCGTCGTCAGCGAATGAACGCCATCCGTCGCTTTGACCGTGCCGCCTTCACGCCTCCGAGCCATTCGCGCCCAGCAGCATCAAGCGCGGCATCGATAACGGCAGGCGCAAGCGTCCATGTTGTCGCCCATCCGGTTTTGGTCGCCATGTCATCGCGGATAATCGGCCACCTGTACCGGCGCACCAGCGCGCGCATGACCGTATGCAGGCCGACGGTCCCAGTAGCAAACATGCCTACGGTATCGATGCTATCGCCGGGTGAGAGTAGCGCGGCCAAGACAGTTGCCCGTGCCGTGGTGGTCAGCTTGGGGAACCTGCCGGGCTTGCTGTGGTTGCGGTCAACCATCACAGAGCCGAAACCGATTTGGCTTCATTGAGCGCAGCAGGGACAATATGCAGCCGTGGCGGGTGGCGCTTCATCGTGCCGTCAGCGGCTTGTTTGAACATGGGCAGGTGCGCGAACATGCCGCCGGGCTGAAACAGGCTGTCGCCCAGCTTCCGGCCTTCCTCGTGGTTTGTCAGGAAGTCGATGAACACCCGTTGCGATGCTTGGAACAGTGGCCCGGAATTGTATCCCGCCTTCCTGTTGGCGGCGCTGTCTTCCAGCCCGTGCAGGTAGATAATTTTTATCAGGCCGTCCGCATCGGTCAGGCTGCTACGGTCAGCCGTGTTCACGTTCAGGATTTCGCAGCGTTGCGCCAGCGTCGTACCGGCGTCAATCATCGGTGCGGCGCTGGTAAGAAGTTTTCCGCAATTGTGCAAGCTCTCCCGCATCGGCTTACACAAGGCCGTGACTTCGGCGGCGGCGGCATCCAGTGCAGCGATGCGGGCGGCGTCGAACCTGCCTGCATGTTCGCGCCAGATGCTCGCCCGCCTGCGGTATTGGCGCGCCTTGTCGTATTGCGAGTCCAGCACGGCGACGGCCCGGCGTACCATCCTGCGAACTTGGACAACGTACAGCAGCAGGTCTTTGATTGTTGGCGGTGCTGGCCTGGCGGTCAGGGTATGAATGGTTGCAGTCTCGTTCTGGTTCATGGTCTTTTCCTTGCCCGGTCGGGCGTTATGATGTCTGGTCAAGGGTTCGCGCATCAAGTGCACTGATTGGCCCGCTGTGGCGTCTATTGCGCTTGCCTGTGACGTTGGCAGGCCAGCAGCGCCTAACATCGCATCACGCGGCGCGCTGGCGGTCGCTGTGGCGGTCTTGACGCCTTGCCGATACTTCCGAATGCCACGCGTACCGCTGCGGCTGCATTCGCCTTGTGCGGCGGTTTGGCGGGCTTGGGCGTTATCCATTCGCCAGTGTCAGGGTTCCACTCGTCGGCGCAGTGGTCACTATCACGCTCGCGGGTGAATCGGTCGGCTGGTTTGTCGGTGTCGTCGGTGGCGGCTGGCTGGTCGGCTTGTGGCGGCTCGGTATCGGCTGCGCTGGCTGTCGTGGTGGCTGCCGCTGGCGGTGGCGTGCTGGCGCTGGTTTGCGGCTCGGCTGGTGCTGGAAATGATGGCGCGGAAAATCCTATCCCTACACAGGATAGGGATAGCTCGTTTTTCGGTGTGTTGGAATCGTCTATCCCTATAGGGTTGCGCTTGCCTATCCCTATAGGCTTAGGTTCCGGCGTGCATGGGCGGGTCATGATTCCGATGAACGTATCTTTCGGCTTCATCTTTTCCGCTGGCATGGTCAAGCCCAGGGCCAGCAGCAACGGTGCCGGGTCGTTCAGGTGTGGAACCAGCAGCGCCAGCAGCACGGCAGCAGAAAGCGCGCTGTTCGCTTCCAACACATCAAATGCGGAATCTATCGCCTGTTGCCGTGTCGCGGCGCTTGGGCGCTTCTGTACCGCTTGCCGTGTCAGTCCATGCCGTTGACCTACCTGTGCATGAAAGTCGGCTTGCAGCGCTTGCAGCTTGGCGCGGCCTCCCATCAAGTCACTGCCAATCATCCGGCCATCTACCAACGGCAGCAGCAGGACATGGCAATGTGGTGCGGCTTCGTCATTGTGAACGATGGCGCTAATAACCGGCACTGCGAAGTATCGCTCTGCCCATTGGACCGACTCATCAAAAAATCGGTCATGGTCAATTGACGACTGAGGCGGCAAACTGAATATGATTTCCAGCGCCAGTACGGCGGTCCTTTTGAGCGGCTTTACCCCGGCATCATCCATCAGGGCTTGCGCCTCGCTTGCCACGGCTGCGGCTGTGATGTGGCCACGCAATACGCAATTGAGGCCGACTCGCGCCGGGTCGATGTGCCCACCTGACGCGGCTCCCAGTTCGGCCAATATCTCGCGGTGGTTATGCCTTGCGGCCACCTCAATGATGGCCTTTCCGGTCAGCTTTTTGATGCGCAGGAATTGGGCGTGTGTCATGCGCGCCCCCATGCCACCAGCGCCAGCAGCGCGGCCAGTATCACGGCGTCGGCAGGAATGGCGGCAGCGATGCGCGCCAGCAGGAACAATGCGCGCCTCACGACTTGGCCTTTGCATCGCGCTTGCGCAGCCATGCATTGACGGCGCGGCGGTCGTCGTCGTCAAGCTCGTAGATGCCGAACTTGATAGGGTAGCCGTCGCGGTCGATACCTGGCGTTCGTTGGCACTTGGCGCGCAGCCCACGGCGGCGAAGTTCTGCCATCAACTCAGGCCCGTTCGATGCGCCTGCAATGCTGTCGATTTCCTCGCGCTTACGTGGGCGAATCATCAGCGAGTGAATCACCCGCAGGTGTCGCGGGTTATCGGTGCCAGTGAATTTGCAGGCGGTTGCTGTAGAATCTTGGGTGTCAGCGCCAAGGGTCAATTCTGCAAACAGTGGGGATTGGCCCTTGTCCATTATTGGCCCCCGTTCAGCAGGCGGCGAATGTCAGCCACAGCCCAGGCAAGGCGGCCATTAACGCGGGTCGGGCGAATATTGCCCGTTTCCAGACAGGCATAAGCACGCATGGTTTGCGGCTTGCGCATAAGGTGGAAGGCAGCGCACGCGGTGTCTACATGGCTGCGGTTCTCTTGGTCGAGCGGCGGGAAGTTTTGCAACTCCTTGGCGGCGGTCGCGTTCTTAACGGCTTGCTTGAGTTGCGGGAATGTGGCGGTTTGCATTTTGAATCACCTTTTCGCATCGCTGCGTGTTTAAGATGATTCAGTAAAAATTACCGGGGTCGCCCTGTGATATGCCCCGGGATTTGAAGCAAGTATTCATGCGGGTTTGCGGGCAGTGACCCGGTATTGGCCCGGCATTACACCACGGCATTTAAGGCTCAGATTGCCTCTGAATGTTCATGCCACCGTTCGCGCCAGTCTGCCAGAAATGGATAAGTAAAAAATGCTCGGTTTATTGCCGCCTTTGTCGCCAGCCTCCTTTCGCAAAGCTCCACAGCCATCAGCAACGGGCACCACACTGACAAATCGCGCCCCCTTGCGCCCTTTGAAACTCTAGCTCGTACTGCCCATTTTGCCCCATCCGACATCGCTTTAGATAAGTTGGTCGTCACCAGCGCATCGAAGGCGGCAAGTATTTGATTTTTGGTTATGCCTTCTGCCGCCCTCTGTGACGGCGATACCGGCAGCGGTTCGGCGGGAGGTTCCATAGGCGCTGAAAACGGGACCTCCCATTTCCTTTCCAATTCGGCCAAGTCATCACGCAACGTGCTTAGAGTTTTCTCTTTCAGAGCCGCCTCACTGGGGATACCTTGATGGTGCATTGACTCCCAATCGGCAATCTTGCGTTTCAACTCATTGATGCTTAATTCCAAGTCCCACCAATATTTATCCTCTCGCTGCGCTTCTGCAGTATTTTTGTCGTCCCACGCGGCGGCAGCTTCGCGCCGCTCATCCGGGGTCAAGTCAATCCAATATCCGGGGCCAACCGGGGCGGGAGTGAAAACGCGGCGCACCCATCCTTGCAAGCGCTCCGGCAGGATATTCGGCGGACGTGCTGGCCGGTCAAAGTGTTCGGTCAATGCTGCGCTAAGCGTCTCGTTCGTGGCCGCCTCGGTGGCTAGAGGCAAGCCAGCAGGCACGTCGTCAGCCTGTGTGATTTTCTGAACGCTCAGATTATCGGCATACAGCCAAATATCGTCGATACCGATTGTTTGCGGCGATGTCAGGAAGAATAGCACCGGCTCGCTGCCAAGCTGTGGGATGCTGATGCCTTCCTCGCGGCCTTCCTCGCGCCATACCTTGATGATTAGATTCCCGTGGCAACGGAGATGCTCAACCTCACCAGATAGCAAAGTTGTGTAGCTTGGCGAGATATCCCCCGTCCTAATCGTCGGCGCGCCAGATATCGCCCTCCCGGCGTAGTCCCGCCCATCGGCTGAAAATGGCTTGAGGACCGCGTACACGTTAAATATCTCTTGCTGTGCCTGCATTAATAATTCATCAACGTTACAGCATCTATTGCGCGCAGCATCGGTTAATCTGATTTTTATGCGCTCCCTGCCAAAACTCCCCGGCATTGACAATGCTGCGCCCTGCTGCACAGGCGGCGCGGCAGCAAGCCTCACCGTCTCGCTTGCTGCTGTTCGTATCGATGGCTCGCCAGGCTGGGCAGCTAGCGGCAATTTAGGCGGAATGTCGGCATCGTACGTATTCGGCTTCCCCTCCATTTTCGGGGCATTTCGCCATATCTCACAGACCACGTTTTCGCAGGCCGTATATATTTCCTGCTCGTCCCTTTTCTGGGCACACCGATACCATATTTCGCGCAGTTCGTCGGTGATGAATGCCCGAGCGTATGGCTCAGTCTCCCACTTTCGGCCTAGTTCAGGTACCGCCCACAGGAGCCGCCGTGCAGCATCGCGCAGAATTTCAATAATTGATGTGTCGTTGTCGGTATGCTTATCCGATTGAGCCGGAGTAAGAGCGCCATCTGGCCGCGATGCGGCAATCGGCGCACCTGCATATGTGCCAAGCACTGCCGCACGTACCTTATCGGCGTCGGCCTCCGTCATGTACCAATATGCAGGACTCGCGACTACTTGTGCGAATTCAACGGGCGGCATATTGTTGAGCGTGCTTTGAACGGTAATTTCCCGCCTTTCCAGCATTTTTAAAATGTGGGGGAGTGCTCCGGGCCTCACAGATTTCGGGCCGCCATCTTGGCTCGTCCAACCGTGCTTGTTCATCGCAGAAACGACAGTCCGCCGCATATCATCGTCGCGATTGCCTTCTTTCCAAGGGGCCGTGCTTGCGTCAGTTTGAAGCTGTGCAATTTCCCACGCCAACTCATCAACCGTAAAGCGGTCATTTCTCGTTCGCGGAACAACAGGCATCGAAGACTCTCCGGCTGGCGCTGGAGTCATCGTCGCGGTTTGTCTTGGCTCCGTAAAAGGGGAGACAAAGCTGTTCAATGCACCCCTGACAGGTGTAATTGGCGGCGGCGCAGCTGACATCCATCTCATGCCAGCGTCATCAAGCACTTTCCGTCTTTCCTTTTGTGTCAGTGCGGCCATTCTTATGTCAAAGGCGCGCCGTTTCGCGCTCTCGACTTCAATCTCTGCCGCAAACTCTTTTTGATAATCTGCTACACGTTGCTTTTCCGCTTCTATTTCGGCCAGCGCATCTTCTAACGTCTTTTTGTGTTCCACAGTCACCCCTTCAGGTGTCATCCTTCATAAAACGGGGCGCCCGTCAGGCCGGTGAAGGAGTCCGGTTTTTCGTCCGCTAAAACTAGACTGGCGCTTTGAACTGGTTATATTGCTTGGTGCGCTCGAAACTCGGTCATGTCGTGCATTGAAACCCCAAACCTTGCCGCTGCTCTCATCAATGATTCGTCCGTTGCCGTCGGGCGAATTACAAGGTAACTGGGGCCGTCGCAAGGTTGCTCACGGTAAATTGGACTATCGGAGATAAACGCCAATCGGGGGTCACCATGCTTTACAAGAATAACCCGACTGTCTGAAAAATCGTAATGTGGCGTGGAATTGTTATTAGCCATGTTGCCCCTTGATAGTAGTGATGCGGTAAGGCGGCTTGAATGTTTGCATTACCCTTGCCGCCGTCTCTGCCTGATACCGTCAGGCGGCGGTTACAACTCGTAAGCCCGGTGCTACTGGCACGAAGGAGATGCCGGCCTGTTCCAGCATCCACGATTCTATCTTGACGTGCCACATGCGCAGCAGGTCGAGCGGGCGGCGGATATAGTTTTGCTCACGCACGCCCTGTGGCGCATGGCCTTGGATTTGCGCGGCGATACCGGCGGGCGTCTCGGTCCACTCGCACAAGGTGGCGAAGCTGCGGCGCAGGCCGTGCAATGTCATGTGCGGCAGGCCAGCGGCAGCCACGGCTTCGTTATGGGCAATGCGCGGCTCTGCAAGGCGGCCAGACGCGGCGGCAGGGCTTGAGAATACAAAGTCATTGCGGCGGGGCAGGGCCGCCAGCAGGTGCGCAATATAGGGCGTCATCGGCACCATGCGGAAGTCTTCCACCTTGTCGCCCATCTTGAAACTGTTCCACTGAAAATCCACATCAGCCCAGCGCAGCCCGGCCACTTCCTCGCGGCGTGCGCCGGTTATCAGCAGGGTTTGCAGGTACGCGCTGATTATCGGATTCTTGATTTTGCGCACGCCAGCGAACCACGCGGCCAACTGTTCGCGCTGCAACACGTCGCTTTTTACCTTGGCCTTGCCCAGGCTCTCGCGGGCCTTGGCGCTTTTGGCGGCGTTGCTCTTGGTCACGTCGGCATAAGCGGCATGGGCGGCGCACCAGTTCAAGCACGCTTTCAGCAGGCGCAAGGCAAGGCGGGCGCGGGTCGCTCGGGTCTTGGCTTCCACCTTGGCCCATACTTCCACGCGCTCCGGCGTCAGGTCCACCAGGCGAACCAGCGCCAGCGAGGCAAGCGGCCCCGGTATCGTCTCCTTCTTGCTTCGGGTGCGCTTCTCTCCCCCGGCGTGAATCATCCACACATGGTCAAACATCGTGCGTTCGCCCCATTGCGGCGCACGCTCGGCCATGTATTCCGGCCACACGTCGCCCAGCGTCACCAGTTCGCGCACTTGCTGGGCTTGCGTCGCGGCGGCTTCGGCTTGCCCGGCATCGCGGGCGGCCTGTTCTTCGGCCAGCCCATCGGCCCTTACTTGGCGCGGGTCTTGCCCGTTGTCGATGATGACTTTCAAGCGACGGGCTTCGGCTTGCGCTTCCTGAATGGTCCATGTGCCGGGCGCGCCGATGGTTACGCGTATCGCGTTCCCGTTCAGTTTGGCTTGGAACATGTAGGACTTGGCCCCGTTCGCAGTCGCACGAAGCCCCAGGCCGGGCGCGGCGGCATCCCATAGGAATGATTGACTCTTGCCGCCCTCGCACTGGAAGCCGTCAACCCGGCCAGCCGTGAATTTTACTTTTGCCATCGTTGAGAACTCCCCCGTGCAACCCATGTAACCGCCATGTAACCCGGTTTCGAGTATATCAATCAACGTTGATACATGCAAACAAGTAACTAAAAACAGTTAAGTAATTGATTTGTAGAGGAAATCAGAATTTTATGATTGTGAATCAACGGCAATACATGCCATTTTGCGAGAACTCATAATCCGTTGGTGCCGTGTTCGACTCACGGGAGGCCCACCAGATTTTCTACCTATAATCAAGGGGTTGGCGAATTGCCGGCCCTTTTTTTCGTCAGCGGCCTCTTCTGTTTGTGACGGTTCGAACGACCGTCAAAAAGCGATATAGATTGGCAACCCCTACCGTCGTCCAGGCAGGCATCCTTATCTCACCTTACTTTTAAAGCAACTGTGGCGTCTCCACCTGCTGTGGCGCCAGGTAGCGGCGCAACAGGTCGGCCTCCTGGCTGGGGCTGCGTCCGAAAAAGCGTTTGAACTCTCGGCTGAATTGCGAGGGGCTCTCGTAGCCGACCTGGGCGCACGCGGCCTGCGCGGTCATGTCGTTGCGCGCCATTAGCAACCGGGCCTGGTGCAGTCGCGCCGACTTCACGTACTGGATCGGCGAGCAATGGGTCACCGCTTTGAAGTGCACGTGGAACGCCGGCACGCTCATGCTGGCTTCGGCGGCCAGCAAGCCCACATCGATGCTGGCCGCGTAGTCGGAATGGATGCGGCGCAGCGCCTTGGCGATGCGGCCGAACTTGCCCTGGCCGGTTAGCGCCGCGCGCATGGCCGCGTCTTGCTCGCCCATCAGCACGCGGAAGCAGATCTCGCGCACGATGGCAGGGCCCAGCACGCGGGCCTCCAGTGGCGAGCCCAGGGTTTCGAGCAGGCGCAGCACGGTGTCGCGCAGGCAAGCATCCATGCGCGTGGTCATCATTCCCTTTGCCGCGGCCGGCACTTCGACATCGGACTGGTCGATGGCGAACACGAGGTCGGCCAGCGTGGTGCGGTCCACCTGTATCGTCAGGCCCAGGAACGGTTGTTCTGGCGTAGCTTCGGTGGCGCTGGAAAACGGCATCGGTATCGCCACCACCAGGTACTGGTCGGCGTCGAACTGCAACACGTCGGTGCCGAAGAAAGGCGCGCTTGCGTCCCTGCAGCGCAATGGCGATGCAGGGCTCCGACATCACCGGCGTCTTGGCCACGCTTTGGGTGGCGCGCGTCAAGCGTACTTCGGCCACGGCAGTGTCGGTATAGCCGTCGTCCCGGGCCATTTGGCGGTGCAGTTCTATCAGGCGGTCCACGTCGAATCCTTTGGTGCGTTCATGGATAGGAATGATCCATCAAAAGGCGAGAGATCGCCATGGTCTTGCGGTCGAAGTATAGGATTAGGCAAGAAAGACATAGGCGTGTGCATTTGCAGCAAATCCGCGCAGCCGTAAGATGCATGCTCGTGTTATTGCCATGGAAGGGACCGCATCATGAACGCACCATTACATCGTAAAGTCATTCTTATCGCCGGCGCCAGCCGCGGCAGCGGGCCGGCGACGGCGCGCCAGCTGGCGGAGCAGGGGCATCACGTGGTGCTGGGGGGGCGCCGTTCGAGCCGGATGCAGGGACTGGTCAGCGACATCCGTAAGGCGGGCGGTTCTGCCGAATGGTATGCGCTGGACGTGAACCAGCCGGCGGAAATGCGCGAGTTCCTAGCGTTTGCCGAGGACGTGCACAAGCGCATCGATGTCGTCATCAATAATGCCTGAGGTTTATGCTGCATGAAACAATAACGTCAGTACGTGCTCCGGATGCTCGACGGAGCCACTGAGGCTGAGGGCAAGTCGGGGGCACCTGGTGCCAGTATGCTGCTGTAGTTTGGGATCGCGGGGCGGATGTGGCGATCAGTTCGTGTCGGCGGCTTCCCCGCGCACCTCACCTTCTCCTGTCGTTGCAGATATCACGGACCGTGCGCTGCGGCACCTCGAACTTTTCCACGAGTTGCAGCCAGGTCATTCCCCCTTCGCGGTGCTTGCGCATTAACTCCACCTCACCATCCGTCAGAATCGCGTTGTGGCGCGGGATTGCCAGTCGTCTTGCTAAAAAAATATTTTATTGCTACATTGAAGCAAAACCCCAGTCGGAGACAAAATGTTTGCAAGCCATATTTGGAAGCGGCTATCCGATCCATATACTCTGGCGAAAGGCTCCGTGCTTTCAGCGTTGGCGTATCTAACTTTTGTTATTATCCTGCCAAGCACACTGCAAACCTGGAAAGAAGTCCATACGATGGGCACGTTGGATGTCACTCCAACAATGCGTGCACAGCTGGTCGACACACTGGCAGACAAGGTAGCTCGGCTCTACCTCGACGAAAAAAAAGGCGTGCAAGTCGCTGCTGCGCTAAGACAAGCCGAACGGAACGGCGAGTACGATGGAATAAGCTCTCCGGGTCAATTTGCACGCTTAATGACATCTGAATTGATCAGATTTAGCGACGACCAGCATATGCAGGTCATGTTCGAGCCCGGCGAGGTACCGATTTTCCCAGATCGGAACTTTCCCTCTCGACGCGAGGATAACCAGTCCCTACCCGCATGGTTGGTAGACCGTGTCGGCCGCTACATGGCACATTTCGGTGTTGAAGACGTGACGCAATCGGATGCCGGCATCGGTTACCTTCGGCTCGACGGCTTTGTACGCCCGTTTTTGTCGGCGGAAAAATTTGCGGCAGCGATGGATCGCCTTGCTGACTCCAAAGCACTGATCATTGATTTGCGCAAAAACGGTGGCGGCAGCAGAGATAGCGTCGCACTTCTGGCCAGCTATTTTTTCGACCAACCGACCCACCTCAGCGACGTCATCGCTCCACGTACCGGGGAGCGCTTGCACATGTGGACGAGCAGGAACATATCGGGTAGTCGCTACGGTTCCATCCGACCCATCTATATCCTGACTAGTCACGGTACGTTCTCGGCCGCAGAGGATTTCGCCTATGCAATGCAGACGCACAAACGGGCAACCATCGTGGGCGAAATTACCCGAGGCGGTGCCCATCCCATTGCACCGTCTCGCCTAAGCTCTCACTTCGTGGTAGTGATTCCTGTTGCCGAGAGCATCAGTCCCATCACCCACACCAATTGGGAAGGTGTCGGCGTGCAACCGGATATCGTGGTGGATGCGGCAAAAGCACTTGGCGTTGCGGAGTCTTTGGTGTTGAAGAAGCAGCTGGCAATTGAGGCCGACGCTGCGCGCCGGAACTAGATTCAGGTATGGCTTCGCGACGCAAGGCGCCAGATTGAAAAAGGCCCGCGTCGCGGGCCTTGGCTGGGCAGGGCGGGTTGGGCCTTAGGCCGGCTGGCTGGCGCGTTTGCGGCGCGAGACGGCCAGGCCAAGCACGCCAAGTCCGAACAGAGCCAGGCTGGCCGGCTCGGGGACATCGCTGCGCTGGCCTGCGCTGAAATCAAGCGCGTTTGCCATCAGCAAGCCGCCCTGGGTGGAGGTGTTCCAAAAATCGGAGCGCACCGCGCTCGATGGCGGATAGAAGTTCAGCGCGACGGTCTGGTGGCCGCCGATCGGTGTCGTCACGACCAGTGGCGCCCCGTTCAACCAGTCGGCGACAACCACCGAGCCGGCGCGCACGCTGCCAGTGGAACGCCACGTCGAGGAGCCGCCGTCAAGGCTGGTCACGCCTGCCATGATCGGGCTGCTGGGGTCGTGAATCGTGCCCAGGGTCAGTTCGGTGCCCTGCGTCTGGCCGGAAGGGTTGATACCGAGATAGCCGCCGCTCACGTAGCGGCCGCCGAGCGCGACGCTCGCGTCGGCAAACACAGCCACCACGACGCCGCCGCCAGCGTCCACATAGTCAGCCAGGTTGTTGCCCAGTGCGAAGGAATTGGCGAAGCCCGCGTCGCTGTAGACCAGCACGGCGCCGTAGGTTTCCATGGTGGCCAGGCTTGGGGTGCCGCTGTGGGCGTCAAAAACGTCGACCCCGGTAAATTTACCCGTGCCGAGGAGCTTCTGCTGCACATCCGTGTTCCAGCTCGCCAACGGCGGCGCGCCGATCACGGCGACCTTCAATGGCGATGCCGCCGCAGTCAGCGACAACAAGCCGCCTGCCAGGCCCAGCACGATCGTTGCGATGCTCTTGCTTGCGAATGGGGTAATCCGGTTCAACATGTTTTTTGGTCCAATGCGGTGTTGGTAAGGGATAGCGCGATGGTCAGGTAAAAAGCATGTTTCGTGCCAGCGAAAACGAATCCGATAAGAACCAATACCTTGCGTCAGGAAATCAAATATCGGCGATGCGGTTTGACTTGCAGATGTAAAGTTTTCCGACATCGCTAGCCACGTCCGCGGGTTCTGGCGTGGTCCAGGGCGCCGGCGCCCCGCGCCGGTCAAGCCATCGGCCTTCCTGGTTGCCGCGCGGCCAACGCGGCCTGGCCCGTCCCGTTCAGTCCTGCATGGGCGTGGACGGGGCGATGCCGCCGCTGACGCGATTGCGCCCTGACTGCTTGGCCCGGTACAGCTGCTGATCGGCCCAACTCAACAACAGTGCCGGCGCCTCGTCGGCGATGCCTGCGATGCAGGCGACGCCGACGCTGACGGTCACGCGCGCGCCCGTCTCCACACCCGCGTGCGGCAGCGCCAGCTGTTCGACGGCCTGGCGCATCCGCTCGGCCTCGAGCCGCGCGCCTTCGATGCCGGTCTCGGGAAGGATGCAGACAAACTCCTCGCCGCCGTAGCGCGCCAGCAAATCCGCAGGCCGGTTCAGCTCGCCGTTGAGCGCGGACGCGACCGCCCGCAGGCAGTCGTCGCCCGCCTGGTGGCCGTAGTGGTCGTTGTAGCGCTTGAAATGGTCGACGTCGATCATGATCAGCGATAAGGGGCCGCCACTGCGCTGCGCCCGGCGCCATTCGGTTTGATAGCGTTCGTCGAAATAGCGGCGGTTGAATACGCCGGTCAAGCCGTCGCGGAAGGCCATTTCCCGCAGCGTGTCGGCTTGCTGCTTGAGTTGCAAATGGGCGCGCACCCGGTTCTTCAAGGTCAGCGGGTTGATCGGCTTGGAGATGAAGTCGATACCGCCGGCCTCCCAGCAGACATTCTCCTCGTCCGCGCGGCTGCCGCCGGTCACGAAGATGACGGGGATGTCGCGCGTGGCCTCCATGTGCTTGAGACGGCGGCAGGTTTCCAGGCCGTCGATGCCGGGCATGGCGACGTCGAGCAGGATCAGGTCCGGGGGCGACTTCATGCATAGCGCAATCGCTTGCTCGCCGCTCGTTGCCATCAGCACTTGGTAGGTGCCGGCGAAAATCTGATGGACGGCGTGGATGTTGGCCGCCTGGTCGTCCACGACGAGCAGGCGTGGCCGCCGTGGCGCGGCGACGGGCGGAATATCAATAGCGAGCTCGCTTGACGTCATAACTTGCAGGAAATACGTTCCATCAATGGGTGCATTTAATTGTCGCGGGTCAATCAGACGAGTCGATCTTACGCCGAAACTGCCGCGCTGGCGTTAGCTAACGCGCCAGTTTTTCAGCATTTGCGGAAGTTTTTCGCCGAAATGGTTTGTGCGAATTCTTTTACGCTATAGTGATTTCGGAGCTAAACGGAGCGGAAACAACTTCAGGGCAAGCAGCAGCGGGACGACCATCATCGACGACCATATCAAGCCGGCACGACATCTGCCGTGCGCCGTTGAGCACAGGCATGCCGAGGCTGCGCTTTGGACGGCCGAACGCCTTTGGACAGACGCGCCGTGGACCGGCGCCAGGGCGGCCGTCGAGCTTGCGCCAGGGAGCGTTTCATGAGGCGCAACATCTGGTCGCGCGCCGTATGGCGTTCGGCGGCGCTGCTCGCTGGCGTGTTGGTGGCCGTAAGCTGCGCGCTGGCCTACTACACCGTCACGGTCAACGCGCGCACCGTGGCGGCCGCCAGTGCCAGGGCCGCGCAGGCGGCCGCCGACGACATGGTCGACACCCTGGGCCGCTACCAATACGGCTTGCGCGGGGCGCGCAGCGCGGTGGCCTTGCTGGGCGAGGCGGGGCTCACCCGCGCAGCCTTCCGCAACTACACCCTCACGCGCGACCTGCAGCAAGAGTTTCCCGGTGCCCGGGGATTCGGCTACATCCGCCGGGTGGCGCAGGACCGGGAGGCGGCCTTCGTCGCCGCCGCGCAGGCCGACGGCAAGCCCGATTTCGCGATCGTCCAGCTGCAAGCCCACGACGGCGAGCGCTACGTCATCGAGTACATCGAACCGGTGCTGCACAATGCCGCGGCCATCGGCGTGGATATCGCCTCCGAAAGCGCGCGCCGCCTCGCCGCGCAGGCGGCCATGCGCTCGGGCGAGGTCCAGCTGACCGCGCCCATCACGCTGGTGCAGGAGCGGGGCCACCCGGCCCAGTCCTTCCTGATCCTGATGCCGGTCTACCGCGGCTACCAGACGCCGCCCGACCCGGCGGCCCGCGCGGCCGCCCTGATCGGCTGGACCTACGCGCCGCTGATGGCGCAGGATGTGCTCGCGGCCGCCCGGCTGGGCGCCGGCGCCGGCATCATCACCCTGGACGACATCACCGAGGGGCGGCCGGGCCAGCGCTTCTACCGCACCGAGCAGGCGGCGGCGCCGGCCGGCCCCGCAAGCCGGGCCGAGCGCACGGTGTATGGCCGGCGCTGGCAACTGACGTTCGAACCCTTGCCCCATTTCGTGGCCGCGCTGGGTCTGATCGACACGCACCTGGTGCTGGGCGCCAGCCTGGTGCTGAGCCTGACCTGCGTGCTCGCGTACAGCCTGCTGCTGGCCAACAGCCGCGGGCGGCGCCGCCTGGTCGACCAGCAGGTCAAGCTCGCCGCCATCGTCGAAGGCTCCATCGACGGCATCGTCAGCACCGACCTCGCCGGGATCGTGCTGAGCTGGAACCGCGGCGCCCAACGCATCTTCGGCTACACCGCCCAGGAAGCCATCGGCCACCCGATGCTGGCCCTGATCGTCCCGCACGGCTTGGCGCACCAGGAGCGCGATATCCTGGCGCGCATCGCGCGCGGCGAGGGGATTCCGCATTTCCAGACCGTCAGGCGCTGCAGCGACGGGCGCTTGATCGACGTCTCGATCTCGGTGGCGCCCATCCGCGACACGGCCGGCGTCATCGTCGGGGCCTCCAAGACGGTGCGCGACATCTCGGAGCTGCAGTCGGCGCATCGTCGCATCCACGAACTGAACGCGGGTCTGGAGGAACAGGTCGAGCAGCGCACGGCCGAACTGAATGCCGCGCGCAAAACCCTGCGCACCGTGCTCGACGCGGTGCCGTCGATGATCGGTTATTGGGACGTGAACCTGATCAACCGGGTCGCCAACCGCTCCTACCACGACTGGTTCGGGGTCGACCCCGGCAAGGTGCCCGGCATGCACATGCGCGAGCTGCTCGGCGAGGCCATCTACCAGGCCAACCTGCCCTACATCCAAGCGGTCCTGCGCGGCGAGCCCCAGCATTTCGAACGTAGCATTCCCGGGCCGACCGGGGGGGTGCGCCATTCGCTGGCCAACTACCTGCCCGATATCGTCGACGGCCAGGTGCGCGGCTTCTATGTGCTGGTGCACGACGTGACCGAGCTGGTGACGAGCCGGCAGCAGCTCGCCAGGCTCAATCTGCTGCTCGAGAACGTGCTGCGCTCGTCATCGGAGATCGCCATCATCGCCACCGATTGCGATGGCGTGATCACGGTGTTCAACATCGGCGCCGAGCTCATGCTGGGTTATCGCGCCCAGGACATGGTGGGCCGCGATCCGGGCTGCCTGCACGTGGCCGAGGAAGTCGCGGCGCGCGGGCGCGAGTTGAGCCTGGCGGCCGGCCGCGAGGTGGCGGGCTTCCAGGTGTTCGTCCACGTTCCCGCGCAGGCCGGGGTCGAACGGCGCGAGTGGACCTACGTGCGGCGCGACGGCACCCGCGTGCCGGTCGAGTTGGTCGTCACCGCGATGCGCGACGACGACGGCCGTATCACCGGCTATCTTGGCATGGCGAGCGACGTCAGCCAGCGGCGCCAGTTCGAGGCCAGCCTGGTGCTGGCGCGCCAGATGGCCGAGCAGGCCAGCGCGGCCAAGGGGCAGTTCCTCGCCAACATGAGCCATGAGATCCGCACCCCGATGAATGCCGTGCTGGGCATGCTGCAACTGGTGCGCCGGAGCGCGCTGAGCCCGCGCCAGCGCGACTACATTGACAAGGCATATTCGGCCAGCCAGTCGCTGCTGGCGATACTGAACGACATCCTGGACTTTTCCAAGATCGACGCCGGCAAGATGGAGATCGAATGCATCGCCTTCGATCTCGAGGCCCTGCTGCGCGACCTGGGCGCGGTGTTGGTCGGCAATCAGGTTGGCAAGCCCGTCGAGGTATTGTTCGCGCTGCCCGCGACACTGACCACCTGGGTGCGCGGCGACCGTCTGCGGCTGCAGCAGGTGTTGATCAACCTGGCCGGCAATGCGCTCAAGTTCACCCAGCAGGGGCAGGTCGTGCTCAGCCTGGAGGAGCGCTCGCGCAGCCCCGGCCACGTGGTGTTGCGCGTGAGCGTGAGCGACACTGGCATCGGCATGAGCGCCGAGCAGTTGCGCATCGTCTTCGATGGTTTCAGCCAGGGCGAGGCCTCGATCAGCCGACGCTTCGGTGGTACCGGACTCGGCCTGGCGATCAGCCGGCGCCTGGTCGCCTTGATGGGCGGCGCCTTGCAGGTGGAAAGCGCGCCCGGCGCCGGCTCGCGCTTCTGGTTCGACCTGGAGCTGGGCGTGGCGCCGGCGCCGTCCCCGCCAGCCCCGCTCGAGCCCGTGCACCTGCTGGTGGTGGAGGACAATCCGGTGGCCGCGGACATCCTCACGCGCATGATCGCCTCGCTGGGCTGGAGCGCGCGCCTGGCCGCCGACGCCGGCCAGGCCTTGGCGCTTGCCGCCAGCGAGCGTTACGACGCGGTGCTGATGGACTGGCGCCTGCCGGACATGGACGGGCTCGCCGCGGCGGCCTTGCTGCGCCAGGCCGGCCCGGCCCAGGCGCCGCCCGTGATCATGGTCACCGCCAACGGCCAGGAGGTATTGCACGAGGCGGCCGAGCGCGACGACGCGCCGTTCTGCGACTACCTCACCAAGCCGTTCACGCCGGCGCAGCTGCGCGCCGTGGCGCTCAAGGCGGTGCACGGCGGCTGCGCGCGCGGCCTGGCGCGAACGGCGTTGCGGCTCGGGCGGCGGCCGTTGGCGGGCCTGCGCCTGCTGGCGGTCGAAGACAACGCCGTGAACCGCCAGGTCGTGTATGAATTGCTCAGTGATGAAGGCGCCCAGGTCGAGCTGGCCGACAGCGGACTGCAAGGCGTCAACATGGTGCTGGGCGGCGGCGCCTACGACGTGGTCGTCATGGACATGCAAATGCCGGATATCGACGGCCTCGAGGCGACCCGCCGCATCCGCGCCGATGGCCGGTTCGCCGGCTTGCCCATCCTGGCCATGACGGCCAACGTGAGCGCCGCCGACCGCGCCTTGTGCCTGGCGGCGGGCATGAACGGCCACGTGGGCAAGCCGATTGACATCGATGCGATGGTCGCGATGATCTTGTCGCTGTGCGGGCGCGGCGCGTGGCCGGAGTCCGATCCCAATCTCGTGCCCGTGTCCGTGCCCGTCCCCGCCGCGCCGCCAGCGGTCGACGCGGACGGCATCGAAGCGATCGGCAGCGTGCTCGCCCGCTTCGGCGGCAACGCCCGCGCCTACGCCAGCGCGCTGGCGGGATTCGATGGCGAGCTCAAGCGCCTGTGCGCGCAGCTGAGGGACGGTGTCGGCGGCGCCGACCAAGGACAACAGTCGGCGGCGCTGCATACCCTCAAAGGCCTGGCGGCGACCTTGGGCGCGCGCGCCCTGGCCAGGCATGTTGCCGAGCTCGAGGATAGTTGCGTCGGCGGTGCTTCAGCGCGCCGCCTGTGCGTGCAAGACTGCGACATCCTGCTGGCGCTGGGCACCGCGTGCGTGCCGGCATTGACGGCGGCCTTGGCACCGTCACCGCCGCCACGCGCGGACGCGCCTCCGGTCATCGATGACGGCAGGTGGGGCCAGATGCTGGCCGAAACGCTGGCCTTGCTGCGGGCCGCGGACATGCAGGCGGTGGACGCGGCGCAGGCGCTGCTCGCCGCGGCGCCTGCGCATCGGCAGGACCTGCTGCGGACCGTCCTGGCGCATTCCGAGCGGCTCGATTTCGCCGTTGCCGCCGACCTCCTGGATGCGCTTGCGCAGCAGCCGCAACCCGGCTAGCCGGCTAGCGGCAAGCGCGCTCCGGTCCGGGCCGGCGCCAGGGATGGCAGGCAGCTGCTAAGCCAGTTGCGCGGCGGGCCATCTTGGCCGCGTCCGAAACCGGGCGGGCCGGGTTATCCTCTTGGTTTTGATATCGGGGAGCCGTGATGATCGAGTGCAATCGAACGCTGGAGCAGGCCAAACGCGATTTCGCCGCGGGCCGGCTCACCAGCGCCGTGCTGCTGCGCGTGCCGATGACGCGCGCCGAATGGACCGTGCGCCTGGCCGGCCCCAAGGGCGACAGCGGCATGCTGCTGGCCATGCCGCAGCTGGTGACCCAGGTGTTCACCAGCCTGGACCGTGCGGTCAGCACCATCGAAGATATCGGCTTTTCGTTCACCCAGCTCAAGGTTCAGTAAGCGGGCAGGGCGCGCACCGGCCGCTTGGCGCCAGCGGCGCGACCCGGTTCGCGATGCGGCGCTACACTTGGGCTGGCACGATCATCAACATCGTCCAGTCCACAGCAAGGAGACGCCATGCACGACCAATCCCAGCCAGCGCCGTCCAGCGCCCAGCCGATGGACGCCGAGACGCTCGCCTTCATCCAGGGCGTGTTCGACCTGGTGCGCGCGGGCGACCCCGCGCCTTTGCGGTCCCTGCTCGAGAAAGGCTTGCCGGCCAACTTCCGCAACCAGCGCGGCGACAGCCTGATCATGCTGGCCAGCTACCACGGCCACCTCGAGGTCGCCCGCGCCCTGCTCGAACACGGGGCCGACCCCGAGGTCCGCAACGACGCCGGCCAGACGCCGATCGCCGGCGCCGCCTACAAAGGCAATGTGCCGATGGTCACCCTGCTGCTCGAGCATGGCGCCAGCGTCGAGGGCGCCGGCCCGGACGGCAAGACCGCGCTGATGTTCGCGGCCATGTTCAACCGCCTGGAAATCGCCGAGCTGCTGCTGCGGCGCGGCGCCGATCCCCACGCCATCGACAGCCGCGGCATGACGCCGCTGAGCCTGGCAAAGACCATGGGCGCCGCCGACACGGCCGCGCTGCTCGAGCGCATCCCCGCCGCTTGAGCGGTCCCGCCGTCCGCGCTCGCCGCGCGGACAGGATGTTGCATAAAATTTCACGATTGTAACTTTATGGCAACACTAGAGGCTTACCTCTAATGTGTGCGCCCGTGCGCCCCTCTCCTATGACAAGGCGATTTTCCGCCGTGAGTTTGGTGAGAATTCTCACGATTTCGGTATCGGAATCTCTCCAAAAGTCATTTGTCTTTCAGAAATTTCTAGAGATATCATCAACTCACATAACGCGTATTCACAACCCAACAGGAGACACGCATGAAGAAGATATTTGCAGCCCTGACATTGTTGTTTTCAGTATTCTCGGCCCAGGCGCTGGACCTGACCGGCCTGCAGAATTCCCACGATCCGGGCACCATCACCAAGGACGGCGACACCTATTTCCACTTCACCACCGGCAGCAACGGCGTCTGGTTCTCCACCTCGACCGACCTGGTCAATTGGGGCACCACCACCGGCAATGTGTACTCGACGACCGTGTACCCGTCCTGGATTCCCAGCACCTTCCCCAACTGGACCAAGGGATCGTTCTGGGCGCCGGACGTGATCAAGATGAACGGCTACTTCTACCTGTACTACTCGGTCACCGACACCTTCGGCTACGCCAACTCGGCCATCGGCGTGGCGCGCTCGGTCTCGCTGAAGAATCCCAGCTGGACCGACCTGGGCATCGTGGTCCAGTCCAGCGGCGGCCCCATCTCGACCGACATCAACGCCATCGACCCGGCCCTGTTCCGCGACCATGACGGCAAGGTCTACATGACCTACGGCTCGTTCAACGGCGGCATCGGCGTGGCCGAGATCAACCAGAGCACCGGCAAGCTGGCTACCAACGTCACCAAGCTGATGGGCGGCAACGGCCTGGACATGGAAGGGGCCTACATCACCCGCAACAAGGGCTACTACTACCTGTTCGTCAACCGCGGCAACTGCTGCACCACGCCCTTGTCGAACACCACCTACTACATGGAAGTGTACCGCTCCACCAGCGTGACTGGGCCCTACACCGGCGGCAATGCGTACAACGGCACCAATACCGTGATGCCCAACACGGACACGGTCGCGCCCAACCACAAGGGCCCGGGCCACGTGGGCGTGCTGAAGAAGGATGGCTGCAACTATGTGTCCACCCACTACGTCGACACCAATGACGGCAACGCCAAGCTGCAGATCATGAAGATGACCTACGACGCCAACGACTGGCCGCAGATCACCCGCAATTTCACCTCGATCACCAGCTGCGGCGGCATCAGCGACGGCCAGTACGTGATCACCTCCAACCTGAGCGGCAAGGCCGTGACGGTGGCCGGCGCCTCCACCGCCAACGGCGCCATGGTCCAGCAGCTGGGCAACACGGGCGCCCAGTACCAGAAATGGTATCTGGTGGGCCACGGCGACGGCTACTACAGCCTGATCAACTCGAACAGCCTGCTGAGCATGGACGACTACAACAACTCCACCACGGCCGGCACCAACATCGCCCAGTGGAGCTACTGGGCCGGCAATGGCCAGCAGTGGAGTTTCGCCAGCCCCACCTCCGGCTGGTACACGATCAAGAACCGCCTGTCCGGGTTCGTGCTGGACGTGCAGGCCAAGAGCACGGCCGACTACGCGCAGATCATCCAGTACACGGCCAACGGCGGCACCAACCAGCTGTGGTCGCTCACGCCCCAGTAAGCGGCGGCGCAAGCAAAAACAGCCAGGTCCTCGCGGTCCTGGCTGTTTTTTCATTTGGGAGAAAGTGAAACGTCCGCGCAAGCGGCCGGCGCGGGGCCGGCATGAAGCCCCGCCTGTCAGGCCAGGGTGTCGATCAGTTTGAGCAGCTCGTCGTGCGGCACCGGCTTGTTGAGGAAGGCGGTGGCGCCCTGGCGCAGGGCCCAGATGCGGTCCGAGTCCATGTCCTTGCTGGTGAGCAGGATCACCGGGATGTGCCAGGTGCTCTCGTCGTTGGTGATGGCGCGCGTGGCCTGGAAGCCGTTCAGGCCCGGCATTACGATGTCCATGATGATCAGGTCGGGCAGCTCGGCCTTGGCCTTGACGACCGCCTCGGCGCCGTCGTTGGCGAGGATGACGCGATGCCCGACCCCGCTCAGCAAGGCCGACAGGACCAGGCGCTGCGTGAGCGAATCGTCAACCACGAGTATTTTTTGACTAGCCATTGTGCGCGTGCTCAAGATGCCTTGGTGGAGGAAGCCGATTTGGCATCTACATTTTTCTCTTCAGGTAAGTAACGCCAGTAAAACGCGTGCGGCTGCAGGCCGAAGGCCTCCTGCAACTCCTTGCACACCATTTGCTCGGCCAGGTACAGCGCCTTGAGGTTGGTGGTGCGGCTCAAGGTGATGTAGGCGCGCAGGGTCCGCGTCAGCGAGGAGTTATGCAACTCCAGGTCGGTGACATCGATTTCCATCGCACGCAGCTTCTTCCGGATGTGTTTCGACACATCCTTGATGACCGCGTTTAACAGTTCGGGGCTGATCCGCACTCTGGCGTTCGACATAACGTTTGCTCTCAATAACCATGATGATAGCGCGAAAGTCTGCGCCGCCCCCAGTAGAACTTAATTATTGCCTCTAGTCAATACTTCGCGGGAAAGTGCCGCGCCGCTCAGATGTTGTGGCGGAGACATCGACGGCGCCATGAGATGAGCGTATTACGTGCTTCCGCGACATACTTTGTGTCGGCTCATGTTTTCCCCAAATCAACAATTAATCACCAAGTTGCGCGCGCGGCGCCCGGATGCGGCGGCCAATCTGGGGTAGCCTCACAACTTCTCCGATTCGCCCATTTTATTGCCATGTCCTCAGCTCCCGTCGCGCCGCGCCGCACTTTTCTTCGACTCAGTGGTCAGCGTGCCGGGCAAGCCGCCATTGTTGCGTACATGCCACTCGGGGCCGCCGGCGCGCTGGCCCAGGCCAGCCCGGCCGCGGCGCGTTTCGACGTGCGCTCCTACGGCGCGCGTGGCGACGGCGCCACGCTCGACAGTGGCGCCATCAACGACGCCATCGCCGCCGCGGCGGCGGCAGGCGGCGGCACGGTCTATTTCCCGGCCGGGAACTACCTGAGTTTCTCGCTGCGCCTGCAAAGCCACGTGACGCTCTACCTGGACGCCGGCGCCACCCTGGTGGGGGCCGATCCGGCCGTGCACGGCGGCGCCTACGACCCGGCCGAGCCCAACCCCTGGGACATGTACCAGGACTTCGGCCACAGCCACTGGCACAACAGCCTGATCTGGGGCGACGGTCTCGAGGACGTCGGCATCGGCGGTCCCGGGCGCATCCACGGGCGCGGCCTGACCCACGCCGGCCCCGGCCCGCGCCGCCCCACCAAGCCCGGCGACATGCCGCTGAGCCTGAAAGGGGCCGACCCGCACGGCGAAAACGCGGCCGGCAAGGAGTACGGCGCCGAGATGAAGGGCAAGGGCAACAAGGCCATCGCGCTGCGCAACTGCCGCAACGTGCTGCTGCGCGACTTCAGCATCCTCAACGGCGGCCACTTCGCCGTGCTCGCCACCGGCGTCGACAACCTGACCATCGACAACCTGCGCGTGGACACCGACCGCGACGGCTTCGACATCGATTGCTGCCGCAACGTGCGCGTGTCCAACTGCGCCGTCAACTCGCCCAACGACGACGCCATCTGCCTCAAGAGCTCCTACGCCCTGGGCGCCATCCGCTACACCGAGAACGTCACCATCACCAATTGCCAGGTGTCCGGCTTCGACCTGGGCAGCTTCCTGGACGGCAGCTTCCAGCGCACCCAGCAAAAGGCGCCCGACCAGGACGGCGTGACCGGCCGCATCAAGCTCGGCACCGAATCGAACGGGGGCTTCCGCAACATCGCCATCTCCAACTGCGTGTTCGTGCGCTGCCGCGGCCTGGCCATCGAAACCGTGGACGGCGCCGTGATCGAGGACGTCACCGTCGACAACCTGGCCATGCGCGACCTGACCAGCGCGCCCCTGTTCATCCGCCTGGGCCGGCGCATGCGCGCGCCGGAAGGCACGCCGGTGGGGGCCATCCGCCGCGTCAACATCAGTAACGTGGTGGTGTCCAACGCCGACGCGCGCTACGCGTCCAGCGTGAGCGGCATTCCCGGCCACCCGGTCCAGGACGTGCGCATCAGTAATCTGTTCGTCGTGCACCAGGGCGGCGGCACCGCGGCCGACGGCGCGCGCGACCTGCCCGAGAACGAGGCCAGCTATCCCGATCCCAGCATGTTCGGCGTCACCTCCGCGCACGCCCTGTTCGCGCGCCACGTGGACAACCTGGAGCTGAGCCACGCCGCCTTCGCCGCCGCCGCGCCCGACCTGCGCCCGGCCCTGGTGCTGCAGGACGTGAACGGCGCCATCATCGAGCGGGTGCGCCTGCCCCGCGCCGGCAAGGCGCCGGCGGTGCGCCTGCGCGACGTGCGCGCGGTCGAGTTCAAGGATTGCGCCGGCGTGGCGGACACCCGGCGCGCGCGCGCGGGCACGGAAAGCCTGTAAGCGCAGCTGTTGCGTCCCGCGGGTTTCTTACTTGCCGTTACTTGTTTTTCCTTGAAGGGGCCGCCCGCGCGGCTCTACAATCGGGGCTGACCCATTCCTCCGGCGGCCCTCATGCTCTCCCGACCATTGTTCAAGATTTGCGCCATCCTGCTGCTGCCGCTCGCCGTCGGCGGCTGCGGCGTGCTGGCCGCGCCATGCCGGGTGACCTCGGCCGTCATCAAGATGGTGCCGGTGGTCGGCCACGCCGCCGCCGTCCCCACCGACGCTTGCGCGGCGGTGATCGACCCGTGAAACGTTTCCAACAAATTGTTGTAGGCGGATTACACTTTCGCGCGCTGGTGTACAATTGGCCGACTAAATTCGTCAACTAACAGCAGAGTCCCACCCAATGCCGTCAAGCGATCCCCTGTCCACGCATTTGCTGCGCCGCCGCACAGTGCTCAAGGGGGTCGCCGCCGCCGCGCTGCCCCTGGCCATTCCCCTGACCGCGCGCGCCTCGGCCGACCCGGTCGTGGTGGGCGGCCTGCCCGTCACCTGCAACCTGACCTTGCCGATCGCCTGCGTGGCCAAGGCCAACAGCAACGCGCGCATCGGCGCGGGACCGGCGCCCTTCGAATACAACAAGTACAACGGCTGGCCCGAGGTCAAGGAATCGCTGATGACCGGCCGCATCCAGTCCGCCTACATGCTGGCGCCCCTGGTGATGGACCTGACCGACAAGCGCATTCCACTGAAGATCGTCTCGCTCGGGCACCGCTCCGGCGCGGTGATCATGGTACGCACCGATTCGCCCTACAAGAGCTTCAAGGAACTGCGCGGAAAGCGCATCGCCATTCCGAGCCGCTTCGCGGTCGACTTCCTGTTCCTGCGCAAGATGCTGGCGCGCGAGGGCATGAGCCCGAAAGACATCACCATCATGGAGATGGCGCCGCCGGACATGCCGGCCGCGCTGTACGCCAAGGCGGTGGACGCCTACTGCACCGGCGAGCCCTTCGGCGCGGCGGCCCAGCGCGCCGGTTACGCGCGCCCGCTGGCCATGACGCGCGACCAGTGGCGCAACTACATCTGCTGCGTGCTGACCGTGCGCGAGGAACTCATCCACAGCAACCGCCCGCTGGTGCAGGACATGGTCAATTACGTGCAGGCCGCCGGCACCTGGCTTGACGCGGCGCCGGCCAACCGCGCCAAGGCGGCCCAGATCGCCTCGACCCGCAAGTTCTTCAACCAGGACCCGAACGTGATCAAGTTCGTCATGGACACCCCGGCCGACCGTGTCACCTATGGCGACCTGCGCATGATCCGCGCCGAGTTCGACGACCTGATGCACCTGTCGATCGAGGCCGGCACCATCAAGCACCCGATCGCCTACGAGAGCTATGTCGACGAAAGCTTCGTGAAAGCCCTCAAGCCGGTCCCGATCGCCCTGTGAAGACGTCGTCGTTGCCACTGCTGTCATTGCTGTCACGGCTGTCACGGCTGTTACTACCGCTGTCGCTGCTGCTGCCGCTCCTGCAGCCGGCCGCCGCGGCCAGCGCGGACGGCCTCAAGGCGGGCGTGTTCGAGCCGCCGCGCGCCGCGCCCGAGATCGCGCTGGCCGGCTCGAACGGCAAGCCGTTCAAGCTGTCCGCCTACCGCGGCAAGGTGGTGGTGCTCGAATTCGGCTACACCCATTGCGAGGATGTGTGCCCGGTCTCGCTGGCCGCGCTGGCCCAGGCGCGCGCGGTCATGGGCGCGGCCGCCAGCGAGGTGCAGGTGGTGTTCGTGACGGTCGACCCTGCGCGTGACGACGTCGCCCGCCTGCACGGCTACCTGGCCAAGTTCGACCCCAGCTTCGTGGGCGTGACCGGCACCCAGGTCCAGGTCGCCGCGCTGCTGGCCGCCTACGGCATCAGCGTCACCCGCCGCATGATCGACGGCAGCGCCACCGACTACACCATGCACCACTCGTCCTACCTGTACTTTATCGACCGGGCCGGCCGCCAGCGCGCCCTCATGCCCTTCGGCCACAGCGCCGCCGACATCGCGCATGACCTGACCCTGTTGCTGAAGAACTAGGCGATGACGCAACTACGCCGCCACTGGCCTGCCTGGACCTTGCTTGCCTGCGCGCTCGCGCTGCTGCTGTGGGCCATGTTCGCGCCGCTCGACGCCAGCAACCGCGACCAGCTGTTCGAGATACCCAAGGGGACCTGGGCGCGCCGCATGGCCGGCGACAAGGTCGAGATCCTGCCGTCCACGGTGCACCTGACGCTCGGCGTCAAGGACGTGCTCCTGCTGCGCAACAACGATACCGTGCCGCAGATTTTCGGCCCGATCCTGATCATGCCCGGCCAGGACTTCCGGCTGCCGTTCGAACAAGTCTCCGACAACGAATTCGCCTGCACCGCGCACGCCAGCGGCCAGATGAAGGTGATCGTCGAGCCCTTGCCCAATCCCGGCCTGGCGCGCCTGGCGTGGCGCCTGGCCGCGCTGGCGCATGCAATCCGTTATTACAAGCCTGTCTGACAAAAGGAAAGCCGTAGTGGAAAAACTGAACAAAACCTGGCCCGCGGTGCTGCTGCTGGCGGCGCTGGTGGGGCTGTGGTGGTTTGTCGTGGTGCAAACGGAGAGCGTGATCTTCCCGACCCCACTGCAGGTGGTCACGGGCACGCTCGAACTGGTCAACGACGGTACCCTGTGGGAGCATATTTCGGCCTCGCTGGCGCGGGTCGCGGTCGGCTTCGGCCTGGCTGTGCTGGTGGCCGTGCCGATGGGCTTGTGGATGGGCCGGGTCGACGCCGCCTACAACACGCTCAACCCAGTGTTCCAGATCCTGCGCCCGATCTCGCCGATCGCCTGGATTCCCGTGGCCATCCTGTGGTTCGGCGTGGGCAACCTGTCGCCGGTGTTCCTGATCTTCATCGCCTCGGTGTTCCCGATGATCGTGCAGACCGCCGCCGGCGTGCACACGATCGAGCGCCGCTACCTGAACGCGGCCGAGAACTTCGGCGTCTCGCGCTGGACCCTGTTTCGCCGTGTGATCGTGCCGGCCGTGATGCCCGAGGTGGTGGTGGGCATGCGCATCGGCCTGGGCGTGGCGTGGCTGGTGGTGGTGGCGGCCGAGATGATCGCGCTGCACTCCGGCCTGGGCTACCTGATCATGGATTCGCGCAATGCCGGCAACCGCTACGACCTGGTCATCGCGGGCATGATCATCATCGGCATCATCGGCCTCATGCTGGACGGCCTGATGCGGCTTCTGGAAGGACTCAACTCGGTAAGGTGGCGTTATGGACGGTAAGATTGTCGTCGACAAGATCAAGAAAAGCTTCGGCAAGGGCAGCGCCTCGCTGGCGGTGGTGGACGGGGTCAGCCTGGACATCGCCGATGGCGAATTCGTCGCCATCGTCGGCCCCTCCGGCTGCGGCAAGTCGACCCTGATGAAAATCATCTCCGGCTTCGAGCGGCCGGACCAGGGCAGCGTCACCATCGACGGCAAGCCGCTCACCCGGCCCGGCCCGAAAGGCATCGTCATCTCGCAGCACGGCTCGGTGTTCCCCTGGCTGACCGTGCAGCAGAACCTGATGTTCGGCCTGAACGGCGACCAGCATGGCGACAAGGCCGCGCTGGCGGACCACTACGCGGAGATGGTGGGTCTCAAGGGCTTCGAGAACGCTTACCCGCGCGAGCTGTCCGGCGGCATGCTCAAGCGCGCCGAAATCGCGCGCGCCCTCGTCGTCAAGCCCGAGATCCTGTACATGGACGAGCCGTTCTCGGCGCTCGACGCGCTGATGAATCTGCGCATGCGTAACGAGCTGCTGCGCATCCTCGGCGAGGAGCGCCACACCGTCATCCTGATCACCCACGATGTCGAGGAGGCGGTCTACCTGGCCGACCGCATCATGGTCCTGTCGCCGCGCCCGACCACGATCCAGGCCACCTTCGAGGTCAAGCAGCCGCATCCGCGCAAGCTGTCCAGCCCCGACCTGCAGCAGCTCAAGGACGACATCCTGGCCGAGCTCGGACTGTAGGGGCCGCGCGCCAAGCAGGCCGACAATCGTGCTCCCCGCGGGGGCGCGAATCTGTCATCATGGGGTCATGGCCACGCTGACCTTTCCCCTGTTCCCGCTCAGCACGGTGTTGTTTCCCGATGGCGTGCTGCCCCTGCAGATCTTCGAGGTGCGCTATCTCGACATGATCAGCCGCTGTATCGCCGACGACAGTCCGTTCGGCGTGGTGCTGCTCACGCATGGCAGCGAGGTGCGCCAGCCCGAGTCGGTCGAACGCTTCCTGCCGTCCGGGACCCTGGCCTCGGTGCAGGAAACGACCGCCTCCAAGCCTGGCCTGCTGCAGCTGGTGTGCCGCGGCGGCGCGCGCTTTCGCGTGCTCGCCAGCGAGCGCCGTCCCAACGGCCTGTGGATGGGCACCATCGAACTGCTCGCGGGCGACCACGCCGTGCCCATTCCGGCCGAACTGCAGGGCGCGGCCGACGCGCTCGACCGCGTGCTCTCCTCGCTGCACGACGTGCCGCCCAAGCGCTGGCCGGTGGCGCCGCCGTTCCAGCTTGACGACTGCGGCTGGGTCGCCAACCGCTGGTGCGACCTGCTGCCGCTGCCCTATCAGCAAAAGCATCAGTTGCTCATGCTCGACAATCCGCTGATCCGGCTCGAGCTGATGCACGACGTGCTCGAAGACCACGGACTGATCACCTCTTAGTACATCGTGTTGCCGTTGGCGGCGCCGCTGCCGTTGGCCGTGCCGCTGGCGTTGGCGCTTGGCTTGGCGCTGGCCGCCGCGTGCCTGGTGGCGCCGGCCGTGCCGCGCGCGTTGGCGCCGCTCGCTTGCGCGTACTGGCGCGTGCCCGCCGCTTGCGAACGGGCCCCGCTGGCCATCGCGCGACCGGCGCCGCGCGCCGCGCCGCTGGCGTTGCTGTCGACATTGCCGGTGGCGTTGGCGCCGCCGTTGCCATTGCCGCTGGCGCCGCCGTTATCGTTTAACAGACCGCTGGCACCGCCGTTGCCGTTGCTCTTGGCGCTGCCACCGTTTCCGGCTAACAGACCGCTGGCGCTGCCGTTATGAGTGCTGTTCGCGTTGCCGTTCAACAGACCGCTGGCGCCGCCGTTGCTATTGCTGCTCGCACTACCGTTGCCGTTCAACAGACCGCTGGCACCGCCGTTGCCATTGCTGTTCGCACTGCCGTTGCCGTTCAACAGACCGCTGGCACCGCCGTTGCCATTGCTGTTCGCACTACCGTTGCCGTTCAACAGACCGCTGGCGCTGCCGTTGCCATTGCTGCTCGCACTACCGTTGCCGTTCAACAGACCACTGGCGCTGCCGTTGCCATTGCTGTTCGCACTACCGTTTAACAGACCGGTGGCGCTTCCGCTACCGTTGCCGCCACCTGATAACAGGCCGCCGCCGTTCGCGCTGGGCTGCGTGGCTGGCTTGGCCGGCTGGGCCGCCTGGCGCGCCGGTTGCTGCACGGCGTCGCTGTCGGCGCCACGCGTTACGTGGCGGGTGTCGTCGAACAGGGAGCCGCCGCGGCTGAACGATCCCATGCCGCCTAGTTGGCCGCCGAGGCCGCCGATCATGCCGCCCAGCCCGCCGTGCCCGCCCAGCAGTTGCGCTTGCGCCGAGGATGCCATGCCGAGGGTGATAACGAGGGCGATGTGTGCTGCTTTCATGATGTTCTCCTGGAATGGCGCGGACCGTTTCCGCCGCCTATGCAAGGAAAACGCCGGGGCGCGGGACTTTATTCCCTTCAACGAAAAATATTTTTGGATTTTTTTCGCGCGCGCGCTCAGAACAGGTTCGAGGCGATATTGATCGTCATCGCCACCAGCGTGGTGTTGAAGAAGAACGCCAGCACGCAGTGGACCGCGCCGGTACGCCGCATGGGGCGGCTGGTGAACGGCACGTCGGCGGTCTGGCCCGAGGTGCCGATCACGCTGGCGAAGTACAGGAAGTCGCCGTAATCGGGCTGCTCCTCGCTCGGGAAGTCCAGCCCGCCCGACTTGCCGCGACCCTCGGCCACATAATAATCGTGGGCGTAGTGCAGCGCGAACATCAGCTGGGTGAACGACCAGGACGACACCACGGTGATCCCGGCCAGCCCCACATGCTCGGCGCGCAGGCTGCCATGCAGGTCCTTGACCATGTCCAGCTCGGCCACGATCAGGCCGACCACCAGCACCGCCGCCACCACCACCAGCGCGAGCACGGCCAGCCGGCCTTCGTCGTGCTCGAGCGCGCGCGAGCGCATCTGCTCGTTGGTCGAGCCGAACATCATCTGCGCCATCATCATCATGTACATATAGGCGCCCACGTTCCAGCCGATCAGGATGCGGGTGACCATCGGGTGCTCGGGTGTCGACGGCAGCAGCAGCACCGCGGCCGCCCCGATCGCCACGCACATGACCAGGCGCGCGCGCGCCGCCAACACGCGTTTCAAGTTCATTCCGCACTCCTGCGCAGCGCGCCCGGGTCGGTGCGCAAGGCCATGCCGACGATGCCGAATCCGGTCTCGGGATTGCGCGCGGCGCCGGCCTGGGCGGCCAGCGCGGCGATGGCCGCGCGCGCCAGCGCCGGGTCGGGCCGCGCCAGTTTTTCGGCCAGCAGGGCGGCCACGATCGGCGCGGCGAACGAGGTGCCGCGCACGCGCTTGTATGGTGGCGCGCCGGGCGCGGCGCTGACCATGTCGCTGCCCGGCGCGGCGAACATCACCTGGGCGCCGCGCGCCGCTTCCGGCAGCACCTGGCCGCGGCGGTCCACGGCGCTTACCCCGACCACGCCCGGATAGCTGGCCGGATACAGGGGCGGGGCGGCCGGGCCGTCGTTGCCGACCGCCGCCACCAGCACATGGCCGCGCCGGATCAGCGCGCCCACGGCCCGTTCCAGCGCGCGGTTGGGCGGCCCCACGATCGACAGATTGATCACCGGCACGCGCTCGCCGGCCAGCCAGGCCAGCGCCGCGGCGACCGTCTCGGCCGCGCCGCCGGCCGGGTTGTCGCAATAGATGTCGGCGGCGTACAGGGTGGCCGCGGGCGCGGCCCCGCTCAGCCAGGCCGAGTGGCCGGCCATCAGCGCCGCCACCGCGCTGCCGTGCGCGCTCGGATGGACGACCCCGTCGCAGCCCCAGCGGTGGATGGCGGTGCGGGAAAACACCGGGTGGGTGCCATCGACGCCGCCATCGACCAGGCCGATCGCGGGCGCGCCGGCGGCCGCCGGCTGGCCTTCGCTGGCCGGAGCGCCCGCCGGCGCATGCGCCGCGCCGGCCGCGCCGCCGCCCTGGTACACGTGGTTGAAGTCGTACACGCCGTCCGGGTCGAGCGTGCGCAGGCGCGCCAGCATGGCGGCGGTGTCTTCGCCGGCCGGCACGCCCAGCACCACCAGCGTCTCGTCCAGGCCGCTAAGGACGGTCGTGCGCAGCGGCGTCAGGCCGGCCGCGCGCGCCGCCGCCAGCGCCGCCGGGCTGGGCGACCAGGCCAGGATCTCATGCCGGCGCGCCGGCGCGCCGCCCGGATCGGCCTCGAGCAGGTCGGGGTGGCGCCGCAGCAGGGCGCCGGCCTGGTCCAGGCGCAGGCCGCGCAGGTCCTTGACCAGGCTGTTGTCCAGCAAGCGCTCTGGACGGCGCAGCAGTTCGCTGTCGAGCGGGCTTATGCGCTCAGGCAAGGATAAATTCAGCCCCGGCATGCGCAGCTGCGCCCGAGCCCCGCCGCCGATTAGCGCGACAGTGAGTGCTAACATCAAGTGCGCGATGGAGCGCGTACGGGAACGTCGGGAAAGCGTCATGGTCGGATGATAATATAGGGAACGAAAAAGCATGAGGAATTAACGAACGGGGCGGGGAATATATTCCATCCCCGCAGCGTTTACTGACTATCCATGACATTTCATACACCACTCCATGCCGACATCGCCGCCTTGCTGCCGCGCTTGCGCCGCTTCGCGCGCGCGCTCACCTTCCACCGCGAGGACGCCGACGACCTGGTGCAGATCGCCATCGAACGCGCCATGAACCGCAGCGCGCAATGGGAGCCGGGCACGCGCCTGGACAGCTGGCTGTTCCGCATCGTCAAGAACGCCTGGATCGACGAGGTGCGCTCGCGCGCCCGCCGCGATCAACTGTTCGCACCCGAGGAGGAGGGCGAACAGGTCGGCGACGACAGCGCCGCGGCGCACCAGCAGCGCATGGCGATCCACAAGGCCATGAGCTTGTTGTCGGAAGACCACCGGATCGTGGTCGGCCTGGTGCTGGTGGACGGCTTGCCGTACAAGGAGGCGGCCGCGGTGCTGGAAATTCCCCTGGGTACCTTGATGAGCCGGCTGTCGCGCGCCCGCGAAGCCCTGCAAGGTTTGTTATCCGATCAAGCGAGGAACATGGCATGAGCTTTTCCGAAGAAATCCTGATGGCCTACGCCGACGGCGAAGTCGACGAGGCAACCCGGCGCGCCGTCGAACAGGCGATCCGCCACGATCCGCAACTGGCGGCCAAGGTGCGCCGCCACCAGGCGCTGCGCCAGGATGTGTTTGGCGCCTTCGCGCCGACCCTGGACGAGGCCGTGCCCCAGCGCCTGCGCGCGGCCATCCGCTCGCCCAAGGTGGTGCACCTGGACGCCGTGCGCGCGGCGCGCCAGGCCCCGGTCCAGCCGCCGCCGCGGCGCTGGTCGTGGCCGGAGTGGGGCGCCATCGCCGCCACCCTGGTGCTGGGGCTGGGCGCCGGCGCGCTGACCATGCGCGCCCTGCACGAGCAGCCGCAGCTGGCGCTGGAGAACGACGCCCTGACGGCCCACGGATCGCTGGCCGCGGCCTTGACCACCCAGCTGGCCAGCGCCGCGCCGCGCCAGGCCAGCGCCCGGGTCGGCCTGAGTTTCGTGTCCAGGGAGGGCGTGTATTGCCGCACTTTCATGCTGGCGCGCCAGTCCGGGCTGGCTTGCCGCGCCGGCGACGGCTGGCGCGTGCCGGTACTGGCCGACGGCGGCAGCGAGCCGGGCTCGAACTACCGCCAGGCCGGCAGCGCCTTGCCGGCCGCGGTGCTCGACGCGATCGACGAGCGCATCGCCGGCAAGGCGCTCGATATCGGCGCCGAACAGGCAGCGCGCGACAAGCACTGGAAGCGCTGAGCGCGGCCCGGTCCGCCAGTTCGGTGATCAAGTGATCGCTGCGCGACGGCGCGCGCCTGGCCGGCGCCGGCGCGGCATGAGCGGCCGCGTGGCCGCCCTCAGGTGCCCAGGTTGGCCCGGTTGCGCCCTTCCACCTTGGCGCGGTACAGGGCACGGTCGGCGCTCCAGATCAGGTCGGCCGGGTGGGCGCGCGGCGACGTGCCGCCCTGTGTTGTGTTGACCTTTGCGGTGCCGTCCTCTGGGCCGGCCTGCGATGTGCCGCTCTGCGCGCCGCCGCTCTCGGCCGGCACCATGGCCGCCACGCCGATGCTGATCGTCACGACGCCGTAGGGCGAGCCGGCGTGCGGCAGCGCCAGCGCTTCGAGCGCCTCGCAGATGCAGCGCGCCACCTGCAGCGCGCGGTCGGCGCCGGTCTCGGGCGCCAGCAGGGCGAACTCCTCGCCGCCGTAGCGCGCCACCAGGTCGCCGGTGCGCCGTCCGTGGGTGGCGATCAAGGCGGCCACGGTGCGCAGGCACTCGTCGCCGGCCTGGTGGCCGTACAGGTCGTTGTAGCTCTTGAAATGGTCGACGTCGAGCATGGCCAGCGCCAGCGAATAGCCGTTGCGCGCCGCGCGCCGCCATTCGTTCTCGATGGCGTCGTCGAAGCCGCGCCGGTTGCTGATGCCGGTGAGCCCGTCGGTGGACGACAGCGCGGCCAGCCTGGCGTTGCTGTCCTCGAGCTCGCGCGTGCGTGCCGCCACCATCGCCTGCAGCTGGGCCTGGCGCCGGGTCAGGTGGCGAACGCGCGCCTGGTAGGCCGCGCCCAGCAGCCACAGCGCCAGCGCCGCCAGCGCCAGGCGCAGCCACCAGGTCTTCCACCATGGCGGCAGGATCGTCACCGTCATGCTGGCCGGGGTGTCGTTCCACACGCCGCGGTTGTTGGCCGCCTTGACCTCGAAGCGGTAGGTGCCGGGGTCGAGATTGGTGTAGGTGGCGGTGCGGTGGGCGGCGTCGGCCTGGACCCAGTCGCGGTCGAAGCCGTGCAGGCGGTAGGCATAGCTGTTGTGGGCCGGGTCGGTGAAGTGCAGGGCCGCGAACTCGATCGAGAACACCGATTCCTGCACCGCCAGGGTGAGCGCGCGCGGCGCCGTCACCGGGCCGTCCAGCGCCACGCCCGGGTCCAGCCGGCCGTCCTTGAGCGAGCGGTTGAACACGCCGATGTCGGTGATGGCCACCTGGGGCGGCACCGAGGTGCGCCGCACCAGCGCCGGGGTCACGCCGGTCATGCCCTTCACGCCCGAGAAGTACAGCGTGCCGTCCGGCGCGGCGTAGGCGGCGCCCACCGTGAAGCCCTCCGACAAGCCGTCGGCCGAGGTGTAGCGGCTGGCCTTGCCGCTGTCCGGGTCCAGCCGCAGCAGGCCGCCCGCGGTGCTGAGCCACAGCTGGCCGCTGGCGTCGCTGCGCATGGCCAGGATCTTGTGCGCGCCCACGCTGCCGGGGCCGTCGTAGCGGCGGAAGCGGATCGCGCCGTCGGCCGCGCTGACGATCTGGTCCAGGCCCTTGGCGGTGCCGGCCCACAGCCGGCCCTGCGGGTCCTGGTACAGGGCCGAGACGTTGTCGTCCGACAGCGAGGCCGGGTCGGCCGGGTCGTGGCGCAGGTGGCGGAACTTGCCGCTGGCCTGGTCCAGCAGGTCGAGGCCGCCGCCGTTCCACTCCGAGCCCATCCACACCCGCCCGCGCGTGTCCTCGACGATGGCGGTGGTGCTGGTGACGCTGCGGCTGGCCGGGTCGGCTGGGTCGGGCGCGTAGTTGGTCCAACTGCCGTGCAGCGTGTCGTAGCGGATCGCCTGCACCCCGGTGCCCAGCCACAGCACGCCGTTGGCGCCGGGCGCGATGGTGTTGATGAAGTCGGCGCCGACGTTGCCGAAATGGATGACCTGGAAGGGCTTGGCGGGGTCGTCCAGCCGGTTCAGGCCGGCCGAGGTGCCGACCCACAGCGGCCCGCCCGGCTGCTGGTGCAGGCTGTACACGATGTCGTTGCTGAGCGCGCCAGCCTTGCCGGGGGCGGCGCGCCAGGTCCGCGCCACCTCGCCGCTGTGCGGATCGAACAGCGACAGGCCCGAGTTGCTGGCCAGCCAGAGGCGGCCGTCGGGCCCGCCCTCGATGTATTTCAGCGAGTTGTCCGGGCGCAGGTTGTGCGCCTCGACGTCGAACGGAATGTAGCGCCGGAAGCCGCGGCTGTTCAGGTTGACCACGCTGACCCCGTCGGTAAACGAGCCGATCCACAGCATGCCGCCGCGGTCCTGCATGACGGCGCGGATATTGTCCGACGGCAGGCTGTTCGAATCGTTGGCGCGATGCACGTACTGTACCGGGGCCGCGTCGTCCGGGCCGTAGCGCAGCAGGCCGGCGGCCAGGGTGCCGGCCCAGACCGCGCCATCGCCCACCCCGTACAGATAGGTCACGCGGGTGGCCGGCGAAGCGAGGCGGCGCCGCGTCTCCCACGGCGCGCCCGCGTCCCAGCGCACCAGGCCGCTCTCGGTGCCGATCCACAACATGCGCTCGGGGCCGAAGTGCAGGGCGCGCACGATGTTGAGCTTGGGGTCGGGCGCGTCGGCGCGGTCGATGCGGCGGTGCACGAAGCCGCTGGCGCCTGGGGGCAGGTAATCGAGCCCGCCGGGCCAGGTCGCGGCCCACAGTCCGCCCCGCTGGTCCAGCGCCAGCGCGTTCAGGTCGTTGCTGGCCAGGCTGTCCGGCTTGTTCGGGTCGTGCAGGTAGACGGTGAACTTGCCGCTGGCCGGATCGAAGTGCTGCAGCCCGCCCCAGGTGGCCAGCCACATGCCGCCGGCGCCGTCGCTGACGATGGCCTTGATGATGCGCTGGGCCGCCGGGCCGGGCGGCGGGGCGTAGCGGGTAAAGTCGTCGGTGGCCGGGTCGAAGCGGGCCAGCCCGTTCTGGGTGCCGACCCAGACGGCGCCCTGGCGGTCCTGGAACAGGGTCGAGACGCGGTCGTGCGGCAGGCTGCGCGCATCGCCCGGCCGGTTGGCGTACTTGACGGCCTGGTAGCCGTTGTAGCGCACCAGTCCGCCGCTATGGGTGCCGACCCAGACGAAGCCCTGGCGGTCCTGCAGCAGCGCCAGCACCGACAGGTCGTCCGTCTCGAGCGAATCGAGGCGCTTGAAGCGCAGCGGCGACGTCGGCGTGGCGAGCGCGGCCGCCCAGATCGCGCACAGGCACAGCAGGAGGCACAGGCGGCGCAGCAGGGCGGTATGCGGGAAATCGGTCGGCATGGTCATTCGGCGATCTGGACAGTCCGGAAGTGTAAACCAGTTATACATTGAGCAATAGGTATTTCAGGGCGCGGCCATTGCTCCAGGCTCGGAGCGCGGCGGCGGCGGGCCATGGTTTGATTCGGGTCGGGCCGCCAGTCAGGCCGAGCGGCGCGGCGCGGGCCGTGCAGATGGCGGTGACGGCGATGCGCGGAGCGAAAATCGCGCCGCCCGGCGGGTTTTTCGAGGTTCCCTATACAGTGGCGTGGAATTAGGGTATCGTTTACGGCACTGTTATTGCATCTACGTTCGTGCGCCCGGCGCTCCCGCCGTTGCGCAGTCCCCCGGTCTGCCATCGCGGGCGCGCTTGGCGTCCCTCCAGAGTTCCCCGCCGGCCTGGCTCCGGGCGTAGACCATCCGATTAAATCGCCCGGAAAACTTATGTCTGAAACACCGATTACCATCGAGGCCGACAGCGCGCCTACCGCGAAGTTCGCCGATTTCGGCCTCGCACCGGAAATCCTGCGCGCCCTGACCGATCAGGGCTATGTGCATCCGACCCCGATCCAGGCCAACGCCATCCCCATCGTCCTGCAGGGGCGCGACGTCATGGGCGCGGCCCAGACCGGTACCGGCAAGACCGCCGGCTTCTCGCTGCCGATCATCCAGCTGCTGCTGGCCCACGCCAGCGCCAGCATGTCGCCGGCGCGCCACCCGGTGCGCGCCCTGGTGCTGACCCCGACCCGCGAGCTGGCCGTGCAGGTGGCCGAGAACGTCAAGGCCTACGCCCAGCACACCCCGCTGCGCTCGACCGTGGTGTTCGGCGGCATGGACATGAAGCCGCAGACGGCCATCCTGCGCAACGGCGTCGAGATCGTCATCGCCACCCCGGGCCGCCTGCTGGACCACGTCGAGCAGAAGAACGTCAGCCTGGGCCAGGTGCAGATCCTGGTGATGGACGAGGCCGACCGCATGCTCGACATGGGCTTCCTGCCCGACCTGCAGCGCATCATCAACATGCTGCCCAAGAAGCGCCAGAACCTGATGTTCTCGGCCACCTTCTCGCCCGAGATCAAGCGCCTGGCCAACAGCTTCCTGACCGACCCCGTCGTGATCGAGGTGGCGCGCAGCAACGCCACCGCCGACAAGGTCACCCAGGTGGTCTACAAGGTGCCCGAGGAGGCCAAGCGCGACGTGGTCGAACACTTGATCCGCGGACGCGATCTCAAGCAGGTGCTGGTGTTCTCCAACACCAAGATCGGCGCCTCGCGCCTGTCGCGCCACCTGGAGCAGGGCGGCATCAAGGCCACCGCCATCCACGGCGACAAGACCCAGCAGGAACGCATGGCCGCGCTGGAGGCCTTCAAGAAGGGCGAGATCGACGTGCTGGTGGCCACCGACGTGGCCGCGCGCGGGCTCGACATCTCCGACCTGCCGTGCGTGATCAACTACGACCTGCCCTACAACGCCGAGGACTACGTGCACCGGATCGGCCGCACCGGCCGCGCCGGCGCCTCGGGCGACGCCATCTCGGTGTTCTCCGACAAGGACGAGCGCCTGCTGACCGACATCGAGAAGCTGATCAAGCAGACCATCGCGCGTGGCGAGCTGGCCGGCTTCGTGGCGCCGGCGCGCAGCGGCGCGCGCGAAGAACGTCCCACCGAACGCCGGGGCCGCCGCGGCGAGCCGGAAACGCCGCCGCGCTCGGCCGAACGTGGTGAACGCAGCGAGCGCGGCGAGCGTCCTGAGCGCGGCGATCGCGGTCCGCGCGGCGGGGCGCCTCTGGCGCGCCGCGACAAGCTCGATCCATGGTTCCTCAAGCCGTACGAGCCGAGCGCCAGCGCCCCCTCGGCACCCGCCGCGCCTAGCGCGAGCGGTACCAAGCCGGCCAAGCAGAAAGTGGCCGCCCTGCTGGGCGGACTGCCCAAGGGTTGAACACGGCCGGCTGAACACGGCCGGGCCCACCCGGCGCCCCCGGTGATATCCATTGCGGTATCGCCGGGGGCGAAAAAGTGATTGGATAAACGGTTGCCCAAGCGCCATGCTATGGCGTTATCGATACCTATCGGCCGCGCCGCCTTTTTCCAATCATGAAAACCTCCCTCCCCCTATCGCCCCGGCGTGCTCCCGCCGCCAGCCGTCGCGCCCTGGCGCTGCTGGCCGCGCTCGCTTGCGGCGGCGTCGCCGCCCAGACCGAGCTGACGATCGACCTGGCCAAGCCTGGCATTCCCGTCAGCACGGCCCTGTACGGCCTGATGACCGAGGAGATCAACTATTCCTACGACGGCGGCCTGTACGCCGAACTGCTGCGCAACCGCAGCTTCAAGGATGACCCCAGCGAGCCGGTGCACTGGTCGGTCGTGCAGGACGCGGGCGGCGCAGGGACGCTGGCGCTGGACCCCGGCCAGCCGGTGCCGCGCACCGCGCTCACCACCAGCCTGCGCCTGGACGCCACCGGCGCGCGCACGGGCCACCGGGTCGCCATTACCAACGACGGCTACTGGGGCATCCCGCTCAAGCCGGACACCACCTACCGCGCCAGCTTCTACGCCAGGACGGCCGGCGCCGGCGGCGTGCCGCTGACGGTCAGCCTCGAGGGCAACGACGGCAAGACCGTGTACGCCAAGGCCCAGGGCGGCCCCATCGACGGCCAGTGGCGCCGCTACAGCGTCACCCTGCACACCGCCGCCGGCCTGGCGCCGACGGCCGCGGCGCGCTTCGTGATCGCCACCGAGAGCCCGGGCACCCTGTGGTTCAACCTGGTCTCGCTGTTCCCGCCCACCTACCACGACCGCCCCAACGGCAACCGCGTCGACCTGATGCAAAAACTGGTGGACATGAAGCCGCGCTTCCTGCGTTTTCCGGGCGGTAACTACCTCGAAGGCGAGACCGTCGACACCCGCTTCAAGTGGAAGCAGACGCTCGGTCCGCTGGCGCAGCGCCCCGGCCATCCCGGCACCTGGAACTACCGCTCCTCCGACGGCATGGGCTTGCTCGAATTTCTCGAGTGGTGCGAGGACATGCACGCCGAGCCGGTGCTGGCGGTGTTCGCCGGCTACGCCTTGAAGGGCGAGACCATTCCCGCCGGCCCCGGCCTGCAGCCGTTCGTGGACGAGGCGCTCGACGAGATCGAATACGTCACCGGCGACGTGAGCACCAAGTGGGGCGCCCAGCGCGCCAGGGACGGCCATCCGGCGCCGTTCAAGCTGCGCTATGTCGAGATCGGCAACGAGGACGGTTTCGACCGCCAGAAGACCTACGACGGCCGCTACACCCAGTTCCACGACGCCATCAAGGCGAAGTATCCGCAGCTCAAGCTGATCGCCACCGCGGGCGGCAAGGACTCGGTCGGCGTACGCCAGGCTGTCACCAGCCGCACGCCCGACCTGGTCGACGAGCATTACTATTACGGCGCCCTGCAGATGATGCACGACGCCGGACGCTACGACAGCTACGCCCGCGGCGGGCCCAAGATCTTCATCGGCGAGTGGGCCGCGCGCGAAGGGGCGCCCACCACCAACCTGATCTCCGCGCTGGCCGACGCCGCCTGGATGACGGGCATGGAGCGCAACGCCGACGTGGTCGAGATGGCCTGCTACGCGCCGCTGCTGGTGAACGTCAATCCGGGCGGGATGCAGTGGAAGAGCGACCTGATCGGCTACGACGCGCAGACCAGCTACGGCTCGCCGTCCTACCACGCGCAGAAGATGTTCAGCCACTACCTGGGCGAGCAGTCGCTGGCGCTGACGGCGCGCAATGTGCCGACCCAGACCTGGCAGCCGCCGGCCAAGAAGGACCAGGCCGCGCCGCCGCCCCAGCAGGTGCCGACCCTGTTCTTCTCGGCCACGCGCTCCAGCGCCCGCGGCGAGCTGTACCTGAAGGTGGTGAACGCCCTCGGCAACGCGAAAAGCGTGCAGGTCGCGCTGGCCGGCGCCGCGCAGGTGGCGCCCGAGGGCCAGGCCATCACCTTGCGCTCGGACCGGCCGGAGGACACCAACACGATCACCGCGCCCGACAAGATCGTGCCGGTGACCACCACCGCGCGCGGACTCGGGCCGAGCTTCCGCTACAGTTTCGCGCCGTATTCGGTGACGGTGCTGGTGCTCAAGCTGGGACGGCGCTAACAGCCTGTTGGGCAATCAGAGCGAAAAAATAGCTGGGCGAGGCCGGATCTTGACGATTTCGCAGTGCCAATCGAGCTATGGGCCGGGAAAGCGGCGAAATATGGACCGTCCCAGCTATTTTTGCAGCTGACGATCCTAAGTTCAGCAGGCTGCCAGGCGGGCGGAGGCGCGGATGGCGGGGCGCGGGCGCGTCCATCGCCTGATGGACGCGTCGGGCGTGCATGTTCGTCATGTATAATTGGCGCCCGTCGAGCGACGCGCTTCTTTTGCCTGCTTTTTACTTTCCATTGATTGCCAAATATGCTGAACTTATCGGCTTATCAGGTCGCCGTTCTGGTGCCGTGCTACAACGAGGCATTGACCATTGGCGCGCTGGTGCGCGCCTTTCACGACAGCATCCCGCACGCCCAGGTCTACGTATTCGATAACAACTCCTCGGACGACACCGTCAAGCTGGCGCGCGCCGCCGGCGCCCTGGTGCGCCAGGTGCCGCATCAAGGCAAGGGCAACGTGGTGCGCCGCATGTTCGCCGACGTCGAGGCCGATGTCTACATCATGGTCGATGGCGACGGCACTTACGACGCCACAGTGGCGCCGCAGTTGGCCGCGCGCCTGCTCAGCGACGGGCTCGACATGCTGGTCGGCAGCCGTGTCTCGCACGAGCAGGAAGCCTACCGCTTCGGCCACCGCTTCGGCAACGTCATGCTCACGCGCTGCGTGGCCATGGTGTTCGGCCGCAGCTTCACCGACATGCTGTCGGGCTACCGGATCTTCTCGCGCCGTTATGTGAAGTCGTTCGCCGCCCACGCGGCCGGCTTCGAGATCGAGACCGAACTGACCGTGCACGCCCTCGAGTTGCGCATGCCCGTGGCCGAGGTGGCCACGGCCTACGGTGCGCGCCCGGAGGGCTCGCAGAGCAAGCTCAATACCTACCGCGACGGCTTGCGCATCCTGGCCACCATCGTCAAGCTGGTCATGTCGGAAAAGCCGCTGGCGTTCTTCTCCAGCGGCTTTCTGCTGTGCGCCGCCATGTCGCTCGGCCTGGCGCTTCCGCTGATCGATACCTATGTCGCCACCGGCCTGGTGCCGCGCCTGCCCACGGCCGTGTTGTGCGCCGCGCTGGCACTGTTCGGCACCATCCTGCTGACCTGCGGGATCATTCTCGACACCGTCACCAAAGGCCGCATCGAGCAGAAGCGCTTCGCCTACCTGGCGGTGCCGGCGCCGGTGGTGGCCCCGGCGCCCAGCGCCGACGCGCGCCGCGCCGATGCCCTGGCCGCCGCGCACGATGCCTGAACGCGGGGCCGAACTGCTGCGTTTCGCCGCGGCCGGCGTGGCCGGCCTGGCCACCGACGTGCTGGTGCTGTATCTGGCGCTGGCGCTCGGCCTGGGTCCTTACGGCGGGCGCGTCGTCTCGTTTCTGGCCGCCGTATTCGTCACCTGGCAGCTGAACCGCCGCTTTACCTTCGCCGCGCGGGCCGGCACCTTGTCGCTGTGGCGGCAATGGTGGCGTTATCTGGGCGCCATGCTCGGTGGCGGCGCCGTCAACTATGGCGCCTACACGCTGGTGATGTTGCTGGCGCCACGCCACGCCTGGCTGCCGCTGGCGGCGGTGGCCTGCGGCTCGCTGGCAGGCATGGCGGTCAACTTCATCGGCGCCAAATTTTTCGTCTTCACTTCCTGAGCCATGGACCCTAAGAACCCCTTGTCCGCCATCCGCGCCGCCGGCGCGCGCTGCTGGGATTGCCTCGATCGTCCCGCGCCCTCGGCGCTACTGGCCTGGCTGGTGCCGCTGGCATTCGGCCTGGTGGCGCTGGCGCTCGGCCAGGACGCCAATTGGGACTTGATGAACTACCACCGCTACGGCCCGTATGCGCTGCTCGCCGGCCGCATCGGCTTCGACCTGGCGCCGGGGCAGTGGCAGAGTTATTTCAATCCGGCGCTGGACCTGGTCTATCACGGCCTGAACCGGGTTCTGCCGGCCCCGCTGGCCGGCTTCGCCATGGGGACCTTGCACGGTCTCAATTTCGTTCTCCTGCTGGGACTGACCCGGCGCCTGGTCGCAGGCCGGCGTGCGGCCTTGCTGCTGGCGCTGGCGGGCATGCTCGGCGCCGGTTTTCTGTCCGAAGTGGGCAACTCGATGGGCGACAACCTGACCGCGCTGTGCGTGCTGGGCGCCATGCTGGTGCTGGTGGCGCGCTGGGACCGGATGGGCGCGCGCAGCTTGCTGCTGGCAGGCCTGGTGGCCGGCGTCGGCACCGGGCTCAAGCTGACCAACGCGGTGTACGCGCTGGCCATGTGCCTGGCCCTGCTGAGTCTGGCCGGCGGGGTGGGGCGGCGCGCGCTGTCCGCCTTCGTGTTCGGCCTCGGCGTGCTGGCCGGGATGGCCGCCAGCGCCGGCTTCTGGTACTGGAAGATGTGGCAGGTGTTCGGCAATCCGCTGTTCCCGCAGTTCAATAACATCTTCAAGGCGCCGCTGGCCGCGCCCTGGGGCATCGGCGACACCTCCTGGCTGCCGAAAGGCCTGCTTGAAAAGCTGCTGTGGCCATTCATCTTCACGCTGCACCCGGCGCGCGTGATCGAACTGCCCATCCGCCAGCTGATCTGGCCGTTCGTCTACCTGCTGTTCCTGGCCCTGCTGTGCCGCGCGCTGCTGCGCCGCGGCCCCGGCGCGCCCAGCGACGGCCGCCAGCGCTTCATGTTGCTGTTCTTCGCGCTGGCCTACCTGGTCTGGTTGAACCTGTTCGGCATCTACCGCTACCTGGTCCCGCTCGAACTGATGGCGCCGCTCGTGGCCTGGCTGCTGATGCAACGCCTGCTGCCGGCGGCCCAGGCTGGCCGGATCGCCGGCGTGGCGCTGCTGCTGGTCGCGATGGCGGTGTACCCGACGCACAGCTGGGGTCACGCGGGTTGGGCCCGCGCGGGCTTCCGCGCCGAGTTGCCGGCGCTGCCCGCGCCGGAGCAGAACCTGGTGTTCATCGTTCATGGCGATCCGCCGATGTCCTGGCTGGTGCCCTTGTTCCCGCGCGCGCTGGCCTTCGTCTCGCTTGGCTCCGGCTTTCCGGAGTCGCCCGCCTATCTCGCGCGCATGCAGGCCATGCTGGCGCAGCGCGGCGGCCCGTTTTACACGATCCTTGCCTACCCCCACCACCCCGGCGCCGATCCGGCCCTGCGCGACAGCGACATCCAGGCCGTCGCGCAGCTGCGCGCGAGGGCAGTCGCTACCCTCGAGCGCTACGGCCTGGCGATGGATCCGGCCAGCTGCCGGCCGTATGACGCCTATATCGGCCAGCAGCTGACCATGTATCAGCTGTGCGTGGTCACGCGCAAACCGTCAGGCCAGTAGCGCGAGCAGCTCGGCGGCGTTATCGCGCCAGCTGCGGCGCCGGATCCGCTCCGGCGGCGGATGGCGCCCGTCCGCGCGCAGCGCCAGCCACGCGTCGACGGCCTGGGCCAGGTCGCCGGCGAAATAGAAGGCCGCGTCCTGGGCCACCTCGCGAAACACCGGAATGTCACGTGCCATGAGCGGCAGCCGGTAGTGCGCCGCCTCGATCAGCGGCAACCCGAAGCCTTCACCTTCGCTGGCCGCCAGCAGGCAGGCGCTGGCCTGGTAGACCTGCTGCAGGTAGGCGTCGTCTATCCCCTTGAGCCAGAACAGGCGCCGGTCCAGCTCCGGATGCCGCTCCAGGCGCCGCACGATCGCCGGAATGGTGCGCCGTTCGGCGTCGGCCAACGGCTTCCAGCCTTCGTTGCCCACGATGACCAAGTTGACCTCGCGGCCGGCCCGCCACAGGGCGTCGAAGGCGTCGAGCGCCTCCAGGTGGCCCTTGCGCGGCTCGATCGTCCCCACCATCAGGAAGCTCGGGCGTGCGCGCAGCTGCGCGAGTACCGGCGCGGCCTGCGCCGGCGCCTCGGCGCCGATGGCGAGCGCGATGTCGGCGCCATGGTGGAGCACCGCGTAACGTGGGCAGTTGCCGTCGCCGTGACCATGCGCGGCGAGCCAGGCCTGGGCCTCGGCGGCCACCGCGCCCGAGATGCACACCAGCTGGTCGGCGTGGGCGGCGATGCACGCCAGCCAGGCCGCGTGGCCGGCGTCTGCGCCAGGGGGGAAGAAATGCGGCTGCAGCACCGGCAGCAGGTCGTGGATCAGGAAATGCAGCGTCACGCCGCGCGCGCGCCACTGCGCGTAGATGCCGGCGGCGGCCGCCTCCTGGGTGGCGCCCGGCGCGTAGTCGGGCGCGTAATAGATGTCGCCGGGATTGATGTCGATCGCCTGGTCGGCGTGGGTGACCGGCTCGAGCCCCAGCAGCGCGCAGGCGTAGCGCTGGGCGTAGCGGAAATGGCAGCGTCCGCCCTGGTTGCTCAGGTAGACCGGCTCCACGCGCAGGGCGCCGGCGCCGGCGCGCAGCAGTTCGATCAGCTGCGTGCGCACGACGCGCTCGATCCCCGTGCCCAGGTCGTTGCGCACGATGTTGGTCACGTCCACCAGCAGCTGGCGCGGCTGCGGGGCGCGCTGCGGCGCGAACGACAGGCACTGGGCGATTTGCTGGAGGGCCTGCTCGTCGCGCGGGATCGAACGGCCGAGCGCGCCCGTCAGCGCGTGCATGGACGCTGGCGCGGCCTGCCAGACGGCGTCGAGCACCTCGGCGTAGCGCGCCGCGCTGTGCTCGGGCCGGTGGCCGGCGTCGATCGCCGCGGCCGCGCGCGCGCCCAGCCCGGCGCGCGCGCGCGGGTCGGCGCGCAGGCCTTCCAGCGCCGCCACCAGGTCCTCCAGCGCGAACCTGTCGGCCAGCTTGATGACGGCCTCGCCGGGCAGCTCGGCCATCGAGCCGTTGGCGTTGACGATGGTGGCCAGGCCGTAGTTCATGCAGTCCAGTACCGCGGCCGAGGTTTCGCCGCGCGAGACGCTGCGCAGCTGCACCCCGATGTCGGCCGCCTGCAGATACTGGTGGTAGACCTCCTGGTCGGTCCAGCCGGCGATGCGCACGCGCGCCGCCGCGCCGACCGCGTCGTGCATGGTCTTGCCGAAGGCGCCGCCGTGGTTGGCGCCGACGAACACCAGCTCGCAGGCCGGATCGCGCGCCAGGGCCGAGGCCTTCCAGGCCTCCAGCAGGCGCTCGCTCTGTTTGCTGGGGTCGATGAAACCGAAGCTGCACACCAGCAGCGTGTCGGCGCCGATGCCCAGTGCGGCGCGGGCGGCGGCGCGGTCCTGCGCGGCCGGCCTGCTGCGCGGCAGCGGCACCACGTGCCAGTTGGCGCCGGCCTGGGGCCCATACCATCGGCGCGCCATGTCCAGCGCGTGCGCCGAGTGAACGATCAGCGCGCTCGCGCCCTGCAGCACCGCCAGGTTGCACGGGTAGTCCAGCTTGGCCTGCTCGGCGCCGTCCGGCCCGAGCGCCGCCCGCAGCGCCGCGTACCCGTGCGACTGGTACAGCGCGTCGGTGAAGGCGCGCGGCATGGCGCCGGTCATCTGTTCGTAGGCCAGCACGCTGCTCAGGTAGAAGTCGTGCAGCACCACCACCCCCGGGAAGCGCTCGAGCAAGCCGAACATATGGCTGTGGAAGGGGCTGTTGCCGAACTGGTAAAGGATCTGGTCGAACCCGTCCGCGTGCTGCTCGAACCAGGCCAGGTCGCGCAGCGGCAGCGCGCGCGCCTCGGGCGGCAGTTCGACCTCGCGCTGGGCGCTCACCAGTTCGATGTCGAACCATGCCGCCAGCGCGCCCAGGCACTGGGCGGCATAGTCGGCGATGCCGGTGCGCTCGGGCGGCAGCGGCGTCACCAGCGCCAGGCGGCGCCGCCTGCGCGGCGGCGCCGCCGGGCGCGCGCGCGCGGCGTGGGCCTCCAGCGCTTTGAGCGCGCGCAGCGCGGTCGCGTCCCACGAGAACTTGGCCGCCTGCGCGCGCCCGTTCGCGCACAGGCGCTCCTGCAGCGCCGTGTCGGTGAGGGCGGCGCCCATGCTGGCCGCGATGGCGCCGTGGTCGGCGGCGTCGAACATGGCCTCGGCGCTGCCGATCACCTCGGGCAGGCTGGTGTTGTCGCCGCCGATGACCAGCGCGCCGCAGGCCATCGCTTCGAGCGCGGGCAGGCCGAAGCCCTCGTGCAGCGACGGGAACACGAACAGCGTGGTGGCCCGGTACAGCGCCAGCAGGGTGTCGTCGTCGACGTAATCGGTCAGCACCAGGTCGTCCGCCGCCAGGCCACAGTGGGCGCGGTGGCGCTCGAGCGCGGCGCGCTCGTCCGGCTGCAGCTTGCTGGCGATGAGTAGCTGGTGGGCGTCGCGCAGCGCCGGCGCCAGCATGGCGTAGGCGCTGATCAGGCCATCGATGTTCTTGCGCTTGTCGAAGCCGCCCGGCGCGTACATGATGAACTTGCGCGTGATGCCGAAGCGCGTGCGCAGCGCCGCCGCCTTGGCCGGGTCCGGCGCGGCCGGCGCGAACCGCGCGTCGATCGCGGTCGAGATGGCCACCACGCGCGCCGGGTCGAGTCCGAGCGCGTCGATCGCCTCCTGGCGTGAGTAGTCCGAGATCGCCAGCAGCAGGTCGGCGCGGCGCAGCGCGCCGATCTTGCGCTCGTAATAGGCGCGTTGGGCCTCGCTGCCCAGGTAGGCGGCTGGATTGAGGAAGGGAATCAGATCGTACAGGACCACGGCGGTGTCGGCGCCGCCGGTGAAGGCGCCCACCGAGCACACCGCGTCATCGACGAAGCCCTCGAACAGGCTGGTCACCAGCACCGCGTCCGGGCGCAGCTGGGCGATCACGTACTCGCGTACCAGCTCGTCGGCGCGCGCGCGCCAGCTGTTGCCGGCGTGGTGTTCCGCAGCCGGCGTGGCGATGTCGAACACGCGCACGCGCTCGGGCGGCACCAGGCCGGCGAAGGCCTGGCGCAGCGCCGGGATGGCCTCGGGCAGGGCGCTGTTCATGAGCAGCCATACCTCGTGCGGGCCGGCGTTGCGCGCCACGCCCTGGGCCAGTGCCAGCGAATAGCGGCCGATGCCGCGGAAACGGCTGGCCGACTGTGCGCCCTGCAGGTCGATCACGATGCGCATCAGGCCTCCGGGTCTGGTTGGACTTGCTTGAGCGCCGCGTAGGCGCGTTGGGCGCGCGGCGACAGGTCGGCCGGCTGCTGCGACGGCGGCGGCGGCGCGCCGGGGCTGAGCGGGGCCTGGTACATCGCCTCGCGCAGGCGCGCCTGCAGGCCGGGAAAGCGCGCCAGCATGGCGCGCGCGGCGCGCTTGGCGCGCGGCTGGCGCAGCACGGCCTGGCCAATGGCGCGCGCGCCCTGGCGCAGGCGGCGCTTGGGCGCGACGCGCCCGCGCAGGCGGTGCAGGGCCGCGCGCAGCTCGCGGTACAGGGTGCCGGCCCGGCGCAGCGGCGCCGTCACGCGCCAGGAGGTGCTGGCCAGCACCGCGTCGAGCTTGCGCGCCTGCTCCTCGGCCGCGTGCAGGCGCGCCTCGAACTCGCCCATGCGCGCGTCGTGCGCCACGGCGCGCCCGTCCTGGGCGTCAAGGCGCGCGTCGTGGCGGTCGGTGCGCGTCACCAGCGAAGCGTGCCCTTGCGCGTTGTGTTCGGCCAGGGCGGCTACGCTGGCGCGTACCGCATCGAGCTGGGCGTGGGCCTGGTCGGCCAGCGCGCGCGCGGTGTCGAGCGCGCCGCGCTGCTGGGCGCTCTGGACGTCGTAGCGGTGGCTGACCTGGCCCAGCGACATGCCGTAGTCGGCCTCGAAGGCGGCGTCGAGCACGGCCATGAGAGCGGCGGGCGCGGCCTTCTGCGCCACCACCGCGTAGTCGGGGCTGACGCCGTCGAGAACGTGCTGGACGCCCAGCGTGAGCGCGCCGTGCAGCGCCGGCGCCTCCTGCAGGCGCACCACCTTGTGGCGGGCGAAACCGGCATGCTCGGTGGCGAAGTCGAGCAGCTCGGGCGGCAGCGGGCGCAGGTGCGAGGGGTCGCGGTAAAAGCTGCTGGCGCCGACCACCAGGTTTTCCGGGTTCGGGGTTTCCATGATCAGGAGCCCGCCCGGCGCCAGCACGCGCAGGGCCTGGTCGATCAGTTCGCGCACCTGCTCGAAGGCGATGTGCTCGACCAGGTGGAAGGCCGACACCAGCGCCAGGCTGGCGTCGGGCAGGGCGCGCAGGGCGGCCAGCGCGTCGCCGGTGCGCACGTCCAGGCCGCGCGCGCGGCACACCGCCAGCATGGCGTCGTCCAGATCGACGCCGGCGGCGCTGTAGCCGGTGGCGCCGGCCAGTTCCAGCCACTCGCCGCGGCCGCAGCCCAGGTCGAGCGCGCGCGCCGGCGCCAGCAGGCCGGCCAGCGGCGCGATGAAGGGCAGGTAGGCGCGCAGGCGCTCGCCGATGACGCCGCGTTCGCCCCGGTAGCGGTCTTCGAAGTGCTTGTAGAAGTCGCTCATAGCTCATCGACCATTTCGCCGGCGCGCTTGCGGAACAGGCGCATGCCCAGCACGCAGCACAGCATGCCGAGCGCCAGCACCGGCCACAGGCTGGACCACACCGGCACGTGGCCGCCCAGCAGGATGCGCTGGTGCGCCACCACGACGGCGGTCATCGGATTGTAGGCCAGCAGCTCGCGCACGCCCTGCGGCAGGGTGGCGGTGGTGTAGACGATGGGCGTGAACCAGAACCAGAACTGCAGCAGGATCGTGAAGAACTGGCCGACATCGCGGAAGAACACGTTCAGGATGCCGAGGATCATCCCCAGGCCGATGGCGAATACGACCTGCACCAGCAGCACCGGGATCAGGGCCAGGAACACCCAGCCGGGGAACTGGCCGCTCAGCACCAGGAAGACGGTGAACAGGCCGAAGATGATGGCAAAGTTGACGCAGGCGTTGAGCACCACCACGATGGGCAGGCAGATGCGCGGAAAGCTGAGCTTTTTGATCAGGTTGGCGTGCTCGAGGAACACGGTCTGCCCGCGGCTGGTGATCTCGGCGAACAGGCCCCAGGTCAGCACCCCGGCGCACAGGTAGATGCTGTAGGCGAAGCTGCCGGCGTTGCCGGGCAGGCGGTTGCCCATGACTTTGGAAAAAATCAGCGTGTACACGACGATCATCGCCAGCGGATTGAGGACGGTCCAGAGCGCGCCGAGCAGGGAGTTGCGGTACTTGGACTGGAATTCGCGCTGGACGCTGCCGGCGATGAATCCGCGGTATTTCCACACGCCTTGCAGCATGACCGGCGCCTTCATCGGGCGTGGTCCGGACTGTGGGAATTGTGCGAAAGGGTAGGCCGGAATGTCGTCATAGGATGCGTCGATGCGCCGCTAAAAACAGGGCGCGGGGAGCGAAAAAACGGGATGCGATTATAACATGGCCGCACCGCCGATCCGGCCGCGGCGGCCGGTCGCGTCAGCCCTGCGCCAGGCGCTTCAGGCCATCCGGATCGATGATGATCAGGCGGTGCGCGCCCTTCTGGACGATACCCTGTTGCGCCAGCAGCAGCAGGGTCCGGGTAACGGTCTCGCGGCTCGTGTTGATCATGTTGGCGATGTCCTGGTGGGTGGGCATGTTTTCCACCACGTGCAGGTCGTCCGCGGTTTTTTCCTTGAGCAGGTCGATGTAGGTATAGATGCGCTTGGCGGTGTTGTGGATGCTCAGCAGCGCGCGGAACTGCGAGTCGCGCTGCACCTTGTCGGCCAGGAAGCGCAGCATCTGGTTGGCCACCGACGGCGAGTGGGAGAACAGGTGCAAGGCCGTCGCGCGCGGCAGCAGCGCCACCAACACATTGGTCTGGGCCACCACCGAGGCCGAGCGCTGGGAGCCGTTGATGACCGCGATCTCGCCGAAAAAATCGCCGGGCGCGAGCACGCGCAGGCCGATCGCCCGGCCATCCTCGGTGATGTCGACCACCTGCAGCTGTCCGGTCAGCAGGAACAGCAGGGCGTCGCCGACCCCGCCCTTGTGCAGGACCACGTCGCGCCGGTTGTACTGGCGGATGCGCATGTCGGAGCGCACCATCAGCATCTCCTCTTCCGTCAAGTTCGCCAGCAGCGGGATCTTGCGTAAGTGGATGTGGATATTGACGGGAATATTGACTTCCGTCGCCTCCGCCGCCCCGGCCGGTCCGGCCGCGGCCGGGTCGCCGGGCGGCGCCGGGGAGTCTGATTTTTGCTTCGATTCAGTCATGTCGTGCTTGTCAATGTGGCGTAGGACAGCGTGATTAAAAGTGCGCCAGGGTCAGCAGCAGGCCCGCGCAGGCGACGCCGGCGCCGTTGGCCGCCATGTCGCGCCAGCAAAAGTGCCGTCCCGGCACGTGGTTCTGCAACAGCTCGATCGCCCAGCTCGCCACCAGCACCGCCGCCAGCGCCAGCAGCGCATGCACGCCCGGGGCGACCAGCCGGCCCGCCATCCAGGCCATGCCGCCAAAGGCGACGAAGTGCAGCAGCTTGTCGTTCGGCAGCAGCGGCAGGCGCGACAGCGGCAGCAGGCAGCCGAGCGGAATGCCGACCAGGCCGACGAGAAACAGGATCAGTTCCCAGCGCATCGTGTCGCGTCCTAGAAATCGTTCCAGCGCCAGTTCAGCTGCAGCGCCTGGCTATTATATTGAAAGAGCGAAATGTTTTCCTTGTTCTGGACGTGGCGCCATTCCAGTTGCAGCACCTGGTGCTCGCTCACGTTCATCGACAGCGCGGCGCGCCACTGGCGCGTGCTCTGAAGGCGCACCGCGTCGATCAGGCCGGGGGAGTAGGCCAGCTGCCCGCGCCAATCCTGGCGTGTCCAGCCCAGTTCGCTCAGGTAGCGCGCGCCGATGGCGTGCTGCCATTGCATGCTGGAATACCAGCCGTGCCGGTTGCCGCCCAGCCGGGCGGCGTCGCCGCGGTCGATCAGCGCGCCGGCCGCCGACTGGATCCGCGTGCGCGCGCTGGTGTAATTGAACAGCACGCTCGCCTCGCCCGTATTGGCGTCGAAGTTGCTGCGGCGCAGGTAGGCGATGTGGCCCACCGACCCCGCCAGCGCCAGTTCCAGGCTGTCCGGAAGGCCGAGCTTGGGGGTGACGCGTCCCTGCAACTGGCCCTGGCGCTGGTACAGACGCCCGTCCAGGCTGACCGTGCCGACCGTGGCCACGGCGCGCGCGTCCCACCCGCCCAGGCGCAAGGGCTGCTCGATCCCGACCAGCAGCGCGTTGGTGTCCTGGCTGGCCAGGCTGTCGTGATGGCGCACGCGCACTTGCGCCAGGGCCACGCTGCCGCCCGCGTTGAGCTCGCGGCTGTAGTCGAACGAGGCCTGGGTGTAGCTGTCGGCGTGGGGCAGGTAATCGTCGGTCAGGACGTGCTCGATCCGGTCGGCCCCGGTGCCGGTGGCAAACACCGGGTCGCTGGCGCCCTGGTTGACGTTGCTGTCGTGGCCGCGCGCCAGGCCGAACGAGCGGTAGCGCTTCGGCTCCCACGGACGGCAGCCGTTGCGGCGGTGGCCGTTGATCACTTCCAGGATGCCGGCGTTGGGGGCGAAGCGCACCTCGATCTCGCGGAACAGCCGCTCGGCGTCGGCGGCGTGTCCCAACGCGCATTGGCTGATGGCCAGGTCCAGCCAGGCGCCGGCGTGCTGCGGCTCGACCGCGATCAGGCGCTCGAGGGCGGCGCTGGCCTGCTCCTGGTGTCCCTGGCTCATCAGGCGCATCGCGTCCAGATACAGGTCGCGCTCCTCGTCGGGCGTGGTGGCGCCGGCGGCCGTGCTTGTCAACAAGGCCGCCACCAGGGCGCAACGGCGCAGCAGGGCCGTCACGCGGGCAGCTCCAGCGTGTACAGCTTGATCGGGTTTTCCTTGCCGCGCAGGCGGCGTTCGCCCAGCAGCAAGAAGCGGTGGCGGGTGGCGCGCGCCACCGTGCCCTCGCCGATGATGACGTCGTAGGGGAAGTCGCGCGCGGCCTGCTCCAGGCGCGAGGCGGTGTTGACGCTGTCGCCGACCGCGGTGTAGATGCTGCGAAAGCTGGTGCCGTAATCGCCTGCCATCGCCAGTCCGCTTTCGATGCCGATGCGCACCCGCAGGGGCGCGTGCCCGGCCGCCACGCGCCGGCGGCTGAAGCGCGCCACCTCGGCCAGGATCGCCTGGGCCGCGTCCAGCGCCAGGTCGGCGTGGGCGGCGTTGGGCAGCGGCGCGCCCCAGAACGCCACCAGACCGTCGCCGGTGTACTTGTCCAGCGTGCCGTGCTGGTCCAGCACCGGGCGGGTCAGGCAGTCGAGGAAATCGGTGGTCAGGCGCGCCGCCTGCTCCACCGGCAGCGCCTCGACCTGGGTGGTGTAGCCTTCCATGTCAGCGATCAGTGTCGTCACCTGCAGCTGGCGCGGGGCCAGCGGATCTTTCAGGTCGCTGCGCAGCAACTCGTCGACCACGGCGGTGGCCACGTACTGGCGCAGGGTGCCGAGCAGCTTGCGCGAGTTCTGCTGGGTGAGCTGCCAGTGGAAGGGGACCGCCACCGCCAGCAGGAACAGGTCGACCACCAGCGGGCCGCTGGCGGAGAAGGCCGGGTCGTGCGCGTGCATGGCGTAGGCCAGCGCCAGCCACAGCGCGCTGGCCGCCGCCAGCAGCAGCACGCTGGCCACGGCCGCCAGGCGCGGGAAGGTGTACGCCGACAGCGCTACCACCAGCACCGAGAACCAGATCGCGATGGCCTTGCCGGGCCAGGGCGCTGGCGCCGTGCCGGCCTGGAGGTCGAGCAGGGACGAGAGCATGGCGGCGTGCACCAGCAGCCCGGCGGTGGAAGCGCCCAGCGGGCTGGCCACGCGGTCGCCGATGCTCAGCGACGATGAGCCCACCAGCACCAGCCGGTTGGCAATGAGCGCCGCCGGCACCCGCTCGGCCAGCACGTCGGCCGCCTTGGCCACGACGTAGGCGTCCCAGGTGCGCGCGAAGGGCACCCGCTGCAGGGGCGCGAGCTGCGGCAGGCCGTCCCCGCCGCAGCAGCGCACCAGCGCCACCGCCAGGCTGGGATACAGCTTGCCGTCGAACCAGGTCGTGGACGGCACGCGCCGCAACACCCCGTCGGCATCGGGGATGACACCGATGTTGCCGGCGAACGCGGCCCGGGACAGCCCCGCGTGGTTGGCCAGGAAGCCGCTGGCGGCGGGCACGCCGGCCGGGCGCGGCGCGACCACCCCGCCGATCAGGGCGCCGCTGCGCAGCGCCTGGCCGCCCCGCTGGAAGTCGAACAGCTGGGCCAGCACCACCGGCCCCTGGGCGGCCAGCATGGCAAGGCGCGCGTCGCCGGCCGCGTCGCCCGGCTTGAACATGACGATGTCGAGCGCCACGCCGCGCGCGCCGCCCTGGACCAGCCGTTCCACCAGTTCGGCCAGGCGCGCCCGGCTCCACGGCCAGGGCAGTTGCGCCAGCGTGCTCTCGTCGATGTCGACCACGAGGATGCGCGATTCCGGCGTGGCGCGCGCCTGCAGGTTGACAAAACGGTCGCGCAGCCATTCGTCGGCCAGGCGCGCCGACGCCGGCGCGCCGTCCCATTGCAGCAGGGCCGCCAGGGCGATGGCGGCGAGCGAAATGCCGATTCGAATCAGGGCGGGGGCCGTGGGTAGCGTGCGCGGAAGAACTGTCAATTTCATCGATTTTTGTGACCAAATGTCATTGACAGTGTGGTCAAGGCTGCCCTTGTCGGAAAACAGTCGCCCAGTATAGCGGTTTGTTTCAGCGAGCACTACGACGAAAGTTGCCGCCAGGTGGGACGCAACCGTATAACAACGTGCGACAATTCATTACAGGACCGTAGGATTTTTCCCGGTACAATGTGACGCTCATCACAGATGTGCTCGCTTTGACGGCTCACAATGTGATCAAGGAGAATTCCATCATGCATCGTCTATTACTCACCCTTGGCTTGTCCCTCTTCAGCGCCGCCGCGCTGGCGGCACAGGCCGGCCACGTGGTGTTCGTGGTCGGCAAGGCCGAGGTTGGCGCGCGCCCGGCGCGCCTCGACGCCGCGGTGCAGGAAGGCGATGAGCTCAGCACCGGCGCCGACGGCTATATCTATATGAAGACCGTGGACAACGGTTTCCTGATCCTGCGCCCGAACAGCAAGGCGCGGGTGACCACTTATCACGTCGACACCGTCAATCCGGCCAACACCCGGGTCAAGCTCGAACTGTTGTCCGGCGTGGCGCGCAGCATTTCGGGCGCCGCCGTCAAGCAGGCGCGCCAGAATTTCCGTTTCAATACGCCGGTGGCAGCCATCGGCGTGCGCGGCACCGATTTCATCGTCTACACCAACCAGCAAAGTTCCTGGGTGTCGGTGGTCTCGGGCGGGGTGGTCATGAGCGGCTTCGCCGGCGCCTGCGGACCGGAGGGAAGCGGCCCCTGCGAGGGCAGTGCCAGCCGCGAGCTGTTCGCCGGCCGCCCCGACGCCATGCTGCAGATCCAGCGCGGCCAGGTCGTGCCGCAGTTGCTCAATAACAGTGTGATCGCGCCCGAACTGAACGTGCCGCCGCGCAGCGACGAGCCGGTGGGCAAGAGCGCGGCTGCGCACGCCCAGGTTTCGGGCGCATTGACCGATATCAGCCTCGATCCGGCCAAGAATCCGGTGCCGCTGGCGATCAAGGATACGTCCAAGGCGCCGGACGTGGTGGTGCCGCCGGTGATATCGCCGGTGCCGGTGCCGGTATCGCCTGCACCAATTCCCCTCCCCGTGGTGGAAAACGGTCCGCCGGAAGTGATCTGGGGGCGCTGGCAAAGCGTCGCCGGGGTCGCGCCGGATCAGGCCACGCTGGACAAGATTAATTCGAGCGCTTATACCCGACCCATTACGGTCGGCTCCTATGTGCTTTCGCGCCCGGTCAATCCCAGTTTCGTGATGCCCCACGAAGGCACGGCTTCATTCGCCTTGATTGGCGCCGAAGCGAGCATGCAGCAAAACGGTGGCGCGCAAGTGGCGGCGGATGTCAGCAACGGCCGCCTGGATATCGATTTCGGCGCGCGCACTTTCGCCACCAGCCTGCAGGTGTCGAGCAGTGTGGGACAGGTCGGCATTAACGCCAAAGGCAGCGTGACCCAGCAGGGCGGCCTGGAAGGCGCCCTGTTCGGCGCCGCCACGGTGCGCGGTTATCTTGGCGGCGCACTGGCCGGGGAGGCGGTCTACGCATTCAAGACGACCGACAATCCGCTGCTCAGCGCCCAGGGTGTTACGCGCTGGTCGCGCTGATGACGGCGCTGGTTTAATTTGCGCGCTTTGCATCATTAACAAAACCGCCCGCTCCGGGCGGTTTTGTCGTTTATGCCATAGCCATTTAAATAGGCGCCTGTTAAATGTGCATAAATGGCGTTATTGCATGTGCGCGCCGCTTCCAGTATATAATCCTGCGCAATTCTCTATCGACTCCCTGCGGCGTTTAATCGGTGGGCCCGGGCTTCCAATAGCGAAGGACAGCTCGGCGGTATTGGCGGACCGGGAAAGTTAATCCCGAAAGACCTTCCAAAATACTGCCGAATAGTCGGCGAAATGCCACAAAAGCTTTGGTATTGTGATGGCCGTCACAACATTCGTGGTGGGCTGTGGCAATATACTCCCAGTTCTGTCGAAAAGCCGTGACATAAACCAAGCACAGGCTCTTTGCGGAAAATTCGTTTTTTTTGTAGTTATTTCTTAAGGAAACAATCATGGCTGCAGCAGATTTCTACAACCTGACCCAAGAGCTCTACATCTCGTACTTCGGCCGTCCAGCCGATCCACGCGGTCTGGAAGCCTTCGCCCAGGCACTGAGCGATGCAAACGCGCCGACCGATATCGTCGAGCTGAACGCTGCTTACAAGACCAACGCAGGGCTCAAAGCGCTGGTAGACAGCTTCGGCACCAGCACCGAGTCGGCTACCCTGTACTCGTCCGTTGACGTTGACACCTTCGTCAACTCGATCTTCCTGAACGTGCTCGGCCGCGCGCCAAAACTGGCCGGCCTGAACTACTGGAACGCCGAAATCAGCTCCGGCCGCGTAACCCGCGCTGGCGCAGCACTGTCGATCATGGCTGGCGCGTTCGCCAACACCACCGATCCAGTTCAGGCCGCCATCGACCAGGCCGTCGTGCTGAACAAGGTTGCCGTCGCAGCCAACTTCACCGCATCGATCGATAACGTCGACGAACTGATCGCCTACAAGGGCGCCGCCGCCGCTGGTACCGCACGCGAAATGCTGCACACCGTCGATCAGAACACCAACGTCACGACCTTCCAGACGACTGTCACCGCCACGATCGCCGCGCTGGTGAACACCGTCCTTGACGCAACCGGCAAAATCATCCCCCTGACGATCCAGACGGACACCGTCCTGGGCACCGCCGGCAACGACACCATCACCGCCAGCTACGACATCGTCACCGGTAACCACCAACTGAGCGGCCTCGACTCCATCAATGGTGGCGCCGGTACCGACACCCTGGCCATTACCAACTCGAATGGCAATTTCACCTTGGCCTCGGCGATCAACCTGAGCAACGTGGAAAAGATCACCATCGCTAGCGTTGGATCTGTGAGCGCGGATATCAACGTCGCTTCGATCACCGGCGTGTCCAGCCTGAGCGTCACCCAGGCAACTGACGTGACACTGACCGCAGGCGCGACGACCGACATGATGGTCTCCGGCGCGACCGGCACCGTCTCCGTGAACGGCGGCAAGATTGTTGGCGTGACCGCCGCTACGGCAAATCAGATCGTGCAGGTTGGCGGGGGCGCCACCGCCTCCGGCGCTGTCACCGTGAACCACACCAACCAGGGCCATGCCGCGATCGAAATCGACGGCGGCAATGGCGTCACCGTCACCGCCGCCGGCGCGACCACCGGCACCATCGATATCGGCCAAACCATCGGCGGCGCAAAAGTCGCTTCCGACGCTGCCAAAGGCGCCGTCCTCGTGTCGACCGTCGGTGCCGATTACGCTAGCGCTGCCGTCACCCGCGGCGCGATCACCATCGATGGTGGTTCGACCGTGACCGTGACCGAAGCTGCTACCTCGTCGGGCGCTGCCGCTGCCGCCAATGGCGCCAACATCGGCAACGAAATCACCCAAGGTGCCGTTACCGTCAACGGTACCGCTGACACCACCGCCGTGACCGTGACCGAGTCCGCCGCATCGGCCGGCGTGAACGCCATCGTTGGCGCCGCTGGTGCCAATGAAACCCAGACCGTCACCTTCGTGGCGATGGCAGCCGGCGAGCAGATCACCGTCGATGGCCTGACCTTTACCGCATCGAAGGCCCTGACTGCCGCGCAAGCTGCCGCCGCTTTCGCCAACGTCGCCAACGGTGCTGTTGCTGGTAGCGCACCTGCCGCCAACGGTATCTACTCCGGCGCCTTCGGTACCATCGGTGGCTCGACCGGCGCTGTCACCACGACCTCGACCGCCAGCACCGTGACCTTCACCTCGTCTTCGAAGGCGGACGTCGCCGTTGTGACCGTCTCCGATACCGCCGCTGCCGGCGACGTCGCTGCCGCGACCGTCACCGCTGGTGCTGGTTCGACCACGGCCAAGACCGGTGTTCTGGGTGTGATCGGCGGCCAGGTCATCGTCCACGGCGACATCAGCGGCACCGATGTGCTCACCAGCGTTTCGCTGACGGGCTTTGGCGCCGGTTCGACCGTCGCATCCGATGCGCTGACCAGCCTGAACCTGAGCAGCAGCCTCAAGAATGTGACCATCACCAACAACGCGGCGACCACCCTGGCCCTGGGCGTGAACGCCATTGGCTCGAGCGCAACCCACGGCGCGGTGGACACTGGCGCGACCTACACCACCGTGAACATCGCCGCGACCGGCGCCTCGTCGGTACTGGATCTGACCTCGTCGGCGACCACGCTGTCGATCGGCGGCGACCACGCTGTTGATCTGAGCGGTTCGACCCTGGGCAACCTGGCCACCGTGACCGTCACCGGCTCGGCTGGCGTGACCTTCGACATCGACGAAGCCGACACCATCACCAGCTTCAACGCCGGCGGTACCTCGGGCAGCGTGACCGCCTTCATCAACGGCCACACCGCAAACTACACCGGCAGCACTGGTGTTGACACCGTCACTCTGACCAACACCGTGGTCGACAAGACCATCAACCTGGGCAGCGGCGACGACACCCTGAACCTGGCGAGCGGCACCACCTCGCTGGTCTCCGAAGTCCAAGGCGGTACTGGTACCGACACCCTGGGCATGGCCGCCGCCGACGCTGCGACCGCTTCGGCAACCGCAACCTTCGCTACCAAGATCACCAGCTTCGAAAAACTGAGCCTGGGCGCGGTAGCTTCGGGTGCGAGCGCGACTGTCAACCTGGCGAACCTGGACGACATCAACTACGTGGTCAGCGCTAACGCCGTCACCGCAGCTGAAGTGCAGACCTTCGCTGTCACCTCCGGTACCAGCGCAGCTGTCGCCAAGGTTGAGACCTTCACCATCACTAGTGGTTCAACTACCGATGCTACCGCCGTCGCGATCGATGGTGTCAGCATTAGCATCACCGCTGGCGATTCGATCGATACGATCGGTGCAAAAATCGCCGCACAGGAAGCTGCGATTATCACTGCAAGCGGCAACCTGATCAGCTCGGTTGGCTACAATACCGCGAACGATACCGTCACCGTGACCTATACGACAGGTGCCCAGAACACGGGTTCAGTCGCAATCACCGACACCAACGCTGACGTCAGTTTCGGCAGCGTCGCTGTCGCTACCGCCTACGATTCCAACGCGGGCAACATCACTGTTGCCGGTGGAACGGTCGCGCTGACCGCTGGTATGACTGTTGACCAGGTGGGTGCCGCGATCGCCGCAGCGCAAGGCGCGATCCAGACCGCAACGCCTACCGTCGATACCGTGACCTACGACGCAGCGACCGACACCGTGTCGATTACCTATCTGGCCAGCGCTGGTGACGTTGCTAACGCCGCGATCGGCAACACGTCGGCAACTGGCGCCGCCTTCGGCGCAGTTGGTGCAACCGCTGGCGTCGGTACCTTGACGCTGACCAACATGGCCAACGCCGGCACGCTGGAACTGACCGCAGGTGGTTCGGGCGCCGTCGTTACCATGAAGGACGCTTCCGGCACCGCCGACAGCTTCAACGTGGTGACCAAGGTCTCGACCGGCAACCTGACGTTCGGCACGGTGAACGTCGCTGGCGTGGAAACCGTCCACCTCACCGCGACCGACACCTCGACGTCGGCGATCAATAGCGCTGCGGTGACCCTGAAAGACACGGCACTGAAGTCGCTCGTCATTGACGGCAACGCACACGTGTCGCTGACGCTGGATGCAGGCATCGTTTCGCTGACCTCGCTGAACGCTTCGGCACTGACCGGCAACCTGACCGCAGCAACCAACGGTACGGTCGCCCAGACCATCACCGGCGGTAGCGGTGCTGACATGCTGACCGGCAACGGCAACGGCGACATCCTGATCGGTGGCGCAGGTAACGACACCCTGGTCGTCATGGGCAACCTGGCGACCCTGACCGGCGGTACCGGTTCGGACGTGTTCAACGTGGCCCATCAGACGACCAACGTCAACAGCTATGCCACGATCACCGATCTGGGCGCTGGCGACTCGATCAAGTTCGATACGGGCGCGACCAACTTCCTGAACGGCAAAGTCACGCTGGCTGACACCGCCGTGTTCCAGGATTACGCCAACGCCGCGGTCAACCTGACCACCGGCGGCAACGTCGCCTGGTTCCAGCTCGGTGGCAACACCTACGTGATCGAGAACACGAGCGGCAGCACCTCGTTCGTCAACGGTACCGATGCGATCGTCAAGATCACCGGCACGGTTGATCTGAGCACCGCGGCGTTCAGCGCCACCACCCACAGCCTGATCATCGTTTAATAGCGACGGCGGGCAGGCTACGCCCGCGTAGCCCGCCCGCCGGCCTCGCAGCCGCGAGGCACAGTCTGCCGAAACCCCGCCCCTGTCACCAGGGGTGGGGTTTTTTTATGTGCGCATGCATGGGGCTCGCGCGTGGCGACGGCGCCCGCGGCCATGCACGCGCCGCGCTCGCAAACTTCACTCTTCGTTTAAATAGCGCCAAGTTCGTTAGTGTTGTTGCGCGCGCGCACAAAAAAATGTGACGGAGATCACATTTTTCGCTAATTCTGGGCGATAATCTATACTCCTGGCATCAAGCTGCCGTGCGGCAGTTTCCGCCGGACTTAGGCAGCGTGTCCGCGCCCCCTGTATAAAACCGGCTTAGACCTCATGAAAACTACCCTCACCAAACAGCGCAATGAAATCGAACAGGTGCTGCTGAAGTTCAAGCGCACTTTCTTCACCGTTGGCATGTTCAGCGCGGTGTCGAACCTGTTGATGCTGGTGCCATCGATCTACATGCTGCAGGTATATGACCGCGTGCTTGCCAGCCGCAACGAGATCACCTTGTTGATGCTGACCTTGTTGATGCTGGGCGCGTACCTGATCATGTCCGTGCTTGAGCTGATCCGCAGCTTCGTCCTCGTGCGCGTCGGCGCGCGCTTCGACATGGAGCTCAATCAGCGCGTCTACACGGCCGCCTTCGAGCAAAACCTCAAGCGTGCCGGTGGCAACGCCGGCCAGGCCCTCAGCGATCTGACCAACCTGCGCCAGTTCCTGACCGGAAACGCGCTGTTCGCTTTCTTCGACGCGCCCTGGTTCCCGGTGTACCTGATCGTGATCTTCTTCTTCGAGCCGTCGCTCGGTTTCTTCGCGCTCGGCGGCACCGCGGTCCTGGTGATCCTCGCTTTTGTGAACGAGGCCGTGTCGAAGAAGCCGCTCAGCGAAGCCAACACCATGGCCATCATGTCCGGCACGCTGGCGACGAACAATTTGCGCAACGCCGAAGTGATCGAGTCGATGGGGATGCTGCCCAACCTGATGGGCCGCTGGTTCAAGCTGCACGGGCGCTTTCTCAAGCTGCAGGCCGAGGCCAGCGAGAAGGCCGGCATGGTCGGCGCGGTCACCAAATTCGTGCAGGTGTCGCTGCAGTCGCTGGTGCTGGGATTCGGCGCCCTGCTGGCGGTGGAGGGAAAAATCACCCCGGGCATGATGATCGCCGCGTCGATCCTGGTCGGGCGCGCCCTCGCTCCCGTGCAACAATTGATCGGCGTCTGGAAGTCCTTCGCCAGCACCCGCAGTTCCTACGAGCGCCTGACCAAGCTGCTGGGTGACAATCCGCGCCGGGAAGCCGGCATGGAGCTGCCCAAGCCGCAAGGCCACGTCGCCGTGGAAGGCGTCACGGCAGCGCCGCCGGGTTCGCCAACGGCGGTGCTGCGCGGGCTGACGTTCTCGATCGCGCCAGGCGACGCGGTCGGCATCATCGGCCCCAGCGGCGCCGGCAAGTCGACCCTGGCGCGCCTCCTGGTGGGGGTGTGGCCTGCGCAGGCCGGCAAGGTGCGGCTGGACGGGGCCGACATCTACCACTGGAACAAGGCCGAGCTGGGCCCCCACATCGGCTATCTGCCGCAGGACATCGAGCTGTTCGGTGGCACGGTGAGCGAGAATATCGCCCGCTTCGGCACGGTGGACGCGGAGAAAGTGGTGCTGGCGGCCAAGCGCGCCGGCGTCCACGACATGATCCTGCATATGCCGCAGGGCTATGACACCCGTCTTGGCGACGGCGGCGCCGGCTTGTCCGGCGGCCAGAAGCAGCGTTTGGGCCTGGCGCGCGCCATGTACGGCGACCCGTCCTTCATCGTGCTCGACGAACCGAATTCGAATCTGGACGATGTGGGCGAAATCGCCCTCATGCAGACGGTGCAGGATTTGCGCCAGCGCGGCAAGACGATTGTGCTCATTACCCACCGCACCAGCATCCTGAACGTGACCAACAAGTTGTTGCTGCTGCGCGATGGCATGGCAGGCATGTACGGTCCGACCAATGAAGTGTTCGCTGCCCTGCAGCAGGCAAACCAGAAACAGCTGCAGGGGCAGCAACAAGCCCAGGCCCAGGCGAAAAATGCGGCTGCGGCGCCGGCAGCGACGGAACAGGAGTAACAGCATGAACTTGAACAAAGCGAAACTAGAAGCGACTGAAGTCATCACGCACGATGTCGAACCGCTCACGGTCGAAACCGATGAAACCGGCTACAGCCGGCTTGGCTGGCTGGTGTTGATCATCGGCTTCGGCGGGTTCATGCTGTGGGCCCTGCTGGCCCCGCTCGACAAGGGCGTGCCCATGAGCGGCCTGGTGTCCAAGGAGTCGAACCGCCAGGCCGTGCAGTACCAGGCCGGCGGCACCGTGCAGGACATCCTGGTCAAGGACGGCGACGTGGTCAAGGCCGGCCAGGTGCTGGTGCGCATGAACAACGTGCTGGTCAAGGCCCAGGCCGAAGGCTCGCGCGGGCAGTACTACACGGCCCGCGCCACCGAAGCGCGCCTGCTGGCCGAACGTGACGGCGCCGCTTCGGTCAAGTTTCCCGATGAGCTGATCAAGCACAAGGACGACCCCCGCGTGGCCGACGTGATGGAGCTGCAGCGCCAGCTGTTCACGTCGCGCCAGGCATCGCTGCGCAGCGAGCTGGGCGGGATGGAGGAGAACGTCAGCGGCCTCAAGATGCAGATCAAGGGCCTGGAGGAGTCGCGCGAGAGCAAGAAGGACCAGATGAAGATCCTCAAGGAGCAGCTCGACAACAATCGCGACCTGGCCAAGGATGGCTACGTGGCGCGCAGCCACCTGCTCGAGATCGAGCGCATGTACTCCCAGCTCGGCGGCGCCATCTCCGAGGACACCGGCAACCTGGGCCGCTACCGCCAGCAGATTCTGGAAGTGAACCTGCACATGATGCAGCGGCGCCAGGATTACCAGAAGGAAGTGCGGACCCAGTTGACCGACATGCAGCGCGAGGCCGATGGCCTGGCCGAGCGCCTGACGGCGCAGGACTACGACGTCGACAGTGTGGACGTGCGCTCGCCGGTGGACGGCATCGTGGTCGGCCTGTCGATCTTCACCCGCGGCGGCGTGGTGCCACCCGGCTTTCGCCTGATGGATATCGTGCCGTCCAACGATCCGCTGGTGGTCGAAGGTCAACTGCCGGTCAACCTGATCGACCGGGTCCATACCGGCTTGCCGGTGGAGCTGATCTTCTCGGCCTTCAACGCGAACAAGACGCCGCATATTCCCGGTACGCTGACCCAGGTCTCGGCCGACCGCGCGGTTGACGAGAGGACCGGCTTTGCCTACTACAAGGTGCGTGCCCACGTCACACCGGAAGGCGTCAAGATGATGGCCAAGAAGCAGATGAAGGTGCAGCCCGGCATGCCGGTGGAGCTGTTCGTCAAGACCGGCGAACGCACGATGATGAGCTACCTGCTCAAGCCGGTGTTCGACCGCGCCAAAACCTCGATGAGCGAGGAATGAGCGTGATGTCCATCTCCACCATCCAAGGCAAGCGCGCCCTGCTTGCCGGCATCGCCTTGTTGCTGGCCGGGTACGCCGGCGCGGCCTCGGCCATCACCTTCAAGGAAGCCTACGAGGCGGCGCGCGCCAACGATCCGACCTTCCGCATGAATTACTACGAGAACGAGATGGGCAAGGAGAACAAGGTGCTCGGGCGCGCCGGCCTGCTTCCCAACGTCAGTGTGAGTTATTCTGCCAACCGCAACCGCTCAGACCTGACCACCGAACTGACCGCCGGCAAGGAAGCGCTCACCCACCCGGAGTACATCAGCCGCGCCGCCGCGCTGTCGCTGCGCCAGCCGCTGTTGAACCTGGAGGCGGTGGCGCGCTACCGCCAGGGCAAGGTGCAGGCCGACCAGAGCCAGGCGCAGTTCGATACCCATCGCAGCGAGATGGTGCTGCGTTTCGCCGGTGCCTATCTGGAAGCCCTGCTGGCGGGCGATGCGGTGGAACTGGCCAAGGCCCAGCGCGACACCTACGCCGAGCAGGCCAAGGTGAACGACCGGCTGTTCGAAAAAGGCGAGGGTACCAAGACCGACATGCTCGAAACCGCCGCCAAGCTGGACCAGGCCGAAGCGGCGGTGCTCGAGGCCGAGGACAACCTGACGGCCGACCGGAACACGCTGGCGGCCCTGATCGGCCAGGACCCGGGGCCGTTGCAGCCGCTGGCCCTGCCCTTCCATCCGCCGCGGCTGGAGCCGGCCGCCTTCGACGATTGGCGCGCCATCGCGCTGGCCAACAATAGTGAAGTCAAGGCCGCCCAGCTGGCCGCCGAAGTGGCGCGCCTGGAGATCCAGAAGGCGCGCGCCGGCTACGCGCCGCGGATCGACCTGATCGCCGCCTACAGCAAGAATAACGCGGAGACCGTCAACACTTACAACCAGTCCAACCTGAACCGCTCGGTGGGCGTGCAGCTGAACATGCCGATCTATTCCGGCGGGCAGATCAGCGCCGTCGCGCGCCAGGCCGTGGCCGGCTACGAGCGCGCCAAGTCCGACCTGCAGGCGCGCACCGACAAGGTGCTGATCGACCTGCGCAAGGCCCACAGCACGGCCGTGAGCAGCGTGGCGCGGGTGGCGGCGCTGGAGAAGGCGGCGCTATCGGGGCAGCTGCTCACCAAGGCGACCGAGCAGAGCATCAAGGGCGGGGTGCGCATCAACCTCGACCTGCTCAACGCCCAGGCGCAGTTGAGCAGCGTGCGGCGCGACCTGGCCCAGGCCCGCTACAACCAGCTCATGGCCATCCTGCGCCTGCGCGCGGCCGCCGGGACCCTGAGCGAGGCGGACGTCTACGACATCGCCAAGCTGTTCCACTAACCCGGCGCCGGCGCGTGCAGCGGTCCCAGGCCGCGCCGGATCGCCTTGGCGATCGCCGCGCCATCGTGGTAGAGCACCAGCAGGTCGGTGTCGCCGGGGTCGCGCAGCAGCACGGCGCGCACCCGCTTCACTTCGGCCGCGTCGAGCTGGGGTACGTCGTTGCCGGACACCTGGTCCACCTGGCTGTAGTAGCGCGCGTACCAGCCCGATATGTGCGAGCCGAACGAGTCGGACAGGATCAGCAGGCGGCGCTTGAGCGGCGCGTGCGGATTGCGCACGCGCGACACGTCCTTGAGCTTGGCCGCGGCGCTGCCCAGCTCGGGGAAGCAGCCGGTGCCGAAGCAGGCCGCGATCCCCGCGGCCGCGTAGTCCGGGGTCGTCACGATGCTGGTCAGGCGCACGCCGTTGAACAGGTGGCTCACGTCGGACGCCATCTCCTCGCTGTGGGTCGGCAACGGCGGCGCCGCCGGGACAGGCTGCCCGGACAGGCGCGCCATGCTCAGGTCCACCACGCCGGCCAGGCCCGGACCGGACCAGTGGAACCAGGTTTTGGGGAACAGCGCGTCGTTGGCCGCCAGCGCGCGCATTTGCGCCAGCGGATACAGGATGGCCGCGCGCGTCTGGCTGGTCAACAGCGCCGAATCGAGCACGTCGGCCACCGGGGTGCGGGTGGTGGCGCAGCGCCGCGACAGCCACACCGGCAGGTCCTGGTATTCGACCAGGGGCGCCGACGGCGCGATCAGCAGCAGGGGCCTGAAGCCGAGCGCGCGCAGGTCGCCCAGCAGGACGTTGAAGTGGCGCGCCGGGACCGCCACCCCATCCAGCACCGGCCCCGGGCCGCACACATTGGTAATGGCCGAATACGGCGCAAGCGTGGTCAAGTGCGCGGCCAGGAACACGCGGCCATGCCGGCCCGAGACCATCTGCACGGTCGGAAATTCGCGGAACAGGGCGTAGCGCAGGCGCGTGTTGTAGCCGATCAGCTGGTCGCGCCAGCCGAAGTGGTCGTTGATCCAGGCGTCCAGGCGCGCCGGCAGCGCGAGCGCGCCGGCCAGGTCGCCAGGCGGCGCCGGCAGGGGGGCCAGGTTGCGGTTTTCCGAGGTGGGCGCGGTGCCGGCAACGTAGGCCGGCAAGGCCAGCGCACCCACCACCGCCAGATGGGCGGCATGCGCGCGGAGCCAGGTCAAGGTTCGCATCAGAAGCGGAAGTAGATGAAGGGGTTGTAGGTACCGCTGGCGAGGCTGGTCACCGCCAGCACGAACAGCGCGGCCGCGCCGGCGCCCTTGATCGCCATCCCGGCGGCGCCGGCCGGGCCGACGGTCGCCGCGCGCCGCGGCAGGACCAGCAGCAGGCCTAGCGCCAGCGCCAGCGCGCCTGAATAGCCCAGGTCCAGCTGCCACGGATGGGCCAGCGGGTCCGGCGACTGCAGCCCGGCCATGGCGCGCAGGTAGGCCAGGGCGTGCGCCACGCTGTCCGCGCGGAACCAGACCCAGCCCACCAGCACCACCAGCAGCGCGTAGGCCTGCGCCAGCACGCCCGGCAGGCGCGCCAGCACGCGCCCCAGGCCGAGGCGTTCCAGCACCAGGAACAGGCCGTGCCAGAGGCCCCACAGCACGAAGGTCCAGGCCGCGCCATGCCACAGCCCGCACAGGAAAAACACCACCAACAGGTTCAGGTAGGTGCGCACGGCGCCGGCGCGGTTGCCGCCCAGCGGCACGTACACGTAGTCGCGGAACCAGCTCGACAGGCTGATATGCCAGCGCCGCCAGAACTCGGTCAGCGAGCGCGCCGAGTAGGGGCGGTCGAAGTTGCGCGGGTAGGTGAAGCCGATCATCTGGCCGATCCCGATGGCCATGTTGCTGTAGCCGGAGAAGTCGTACAGGATCTGGATCGCGTAGCAGACGATGCCTATCCACGCCGCGGCCACCCCGAGGCTGGCCGCGGGCGCGGCGAACAGGTGGTCCGCCACCAGCGCCACGCTGTTGGCGATCAGGACTTTCTGCGCCAGGCCGATGACGAATTGATACAGCCCGCCCAGCAGGCGCGCGTTGCTGACGCTGCGCTGCTCGATTTCGGCGGCGATCTGGCTGTAGCGCACGATCGGGCCGGCGATCAGCTGGGGGAACATGGCCTTGTACATGGCGAAGCGCAAGAAACTCTTCTGCGCGTCGACCTGGCCGCGGTACACGTCCACCAGATAGGAGATGCCCTGGAAGGTGAAGAACGAGATCCCGAGCGGCAGCACCACGGCCGGCACCGGGACGGCGGCATGCAGCGGCGCGCCGAGCTGGTTGACGATGCCGGCCAAAAAGCCCGCGTACTTGAAATAGGCCAGCATGCCAAGGTTGGCCGCCACGCCGGCCCACAGCAGGTGCAGGCGGTGGCGGGCGGCGCCGGCGATGGCGCGGCCGGCACCGTAATTGAGCAGGGCCGACAGCATCAGCAGGGGCACGAAGCGCGGCTCGCCCCAGGCGTAAAACACCAGGCTGCCGGTGAGCAGCACGGCGTTCTTCCACGGGAGGAAATAATACGCGCCCAGGAAGGCGGGAAAGAAGAAGAACAGGAAGCTGATCGAGCTAAACGCCATCGCCGCTCCGATGCGTCAGGCGCAGGCCCGCCGCGGCGCGCCGCCTACTGCGCATCGGCTTTCCTGCAATGGGGGCAGGACTGGCCGTAGACGTACAGCGGCGAGAGCTGCTCGCGCGGCGTGACCACCGCGCGGCAGGCGAAACACTGGACCGTGACGCTCGGCTCGAGTTGGGGATTGAGGGCGGTGCGGTAGTCGAACACGAAGCAGTCGCCCTTGTAGTGGGCGCCGCCCACGTCCTCGAAGTATTTCAGGATGCCGCCGTCGAGCTGGTAGACGCTGTCGTAGCCGATGTTCTTCATGTGGATGGCCGCCTTCTCGCAGCGGATGCCGCCAGTGCAGAAGGTGACCACGGTCTTGCCCGCCAGCTCGTCCTTGTGCGCGGCCGCGACGGCCGGGAACTCGCTGAACTTGTCGATGCGGTAATCGATGGTATCGGCGAAGGTGCCCACGTCCACCTCGAAGGCGTTGCGCGTCTCCATCATCACCACCGGCTTGCCCTCGTCGTCGTGGCCCTGGTCGAGCCAGCGCTTGAGGGTGGCCGGCGCCACCGACGGCGCGCGGCCCTTCTCCGGCTGGATCAGCGGCATGCGCATGGTGATGATCTCCTTCTTGATCTTCACCAGCATGCGCTTGTGCGACTGCTCCTCGGAATAGCTTTCCTTGACCTCGATGTCGGCGAAGCGCGCGTCGGCGCGCAGCCAGGCCAGGTAGCGGTCGATCCTGCCGCGCGGGCCGGACAGGAACATGTTGATGCCTTCCGGCGTGAGCAGGATCGTGCCCTTGAGCTCGAGCTCCTTGCACAGCTGCTGGAATTGCGGCCGCATCTCCTCGGTGTTCTCGAGCGTGACGAACTTGTAGGCGGCGATGTTGACGTGCTGGGCGGCGGCATGGGCCGCGCTGGCCGCGGCGTGATCGATGGTGGCTTGCATAGGAAACGTAAGTGCGCGCCTGTGACGCGCGCGAGTGAATTGACAGGCGCTATTATAAACGCACGGCGTCAGCGGCAGGCTGACCGGCGCCGCCGGCCACCAGCGCGAACTGCCTGCGCGCGCGCGCGGGTGGGCGCCCCAGCCAGCGCGCCAGCAGCGACGGCGCTCCCAGGCCGAACCCGGGCGGCAGCACCTGCAGGTCCAGCACCAAGCCCTCGTCGGCCAGGTCGATCGCGTGGCGCGGCGACCAGTCGCGCGCGAACACCAGCACCTGCCCGCTGCTCAGGTCGCGCTCCTTGCGCTCGCTCAGGGCCGACACGCCCACGCAGCGGCTGGCCGCGTCGAAGGCAACGCCGCGTGGAAAGCCCCCGGTGGCGAGCGAAAAGCCGCGCTCGCCGAGGATGACGCTGTCGGCCGACGAGCAGCTGAACAGCTGGCCGTCCTCGCGCCAGACGTTGTGGCCGCAATTGCCCAGTTGCACACGCTCGACCAGCCTGCGCTCGTCCAGCGAGAACGCCATCAGCTCGCTGGGGCCGCGGTTGTGCGCCAGGATCCAGACGCGGCCGTTCTCGAACAGGAAGGAGTTGAAGTGGTTGGCGTCGCCCGCGTCGCGCTCGCCCAGCGGGAACCATTGCTCCCAGCGGCGGCCGTCGTAGACCGCGATCAGGTTGTCGAACGAGCAGGTGGCGTACAGCTTGCCTTCGTGCCACGCGATCTCGTGCAGGTCGCGCAGCGGGAACGGCGCCTCCAAGGTGCCTCGGGCGCGCAGCTGGCGGTCGAACCGCAAGATCTCGCCGCGCTCCTGTTCCTGCGCCACGCTCGAGGATACCAGCCGGCGCCGCGCCGCCACGTAGAGGTGATCCCCATGGTGGGCGATGCCGTAGTACAGGCCGCGTCCGCGATCGAGGACATGCGCGGCGCCGCTGTCGGTGTCGAGCAGCAGGAACGATTGCGAGGTGGTCAGCAGGGCTTGCATCAATAGGGCGGAGGGTGGCGGTCAAGCCCGCGATTATAGCGGAACGCCCGGCCCCGCCGGGGCCGCCTGGGGATCGATGATGCCGTGCGCGCGCAGCAGGGCGATGACCTGCTCGGCCGACTGCGCGATGCTGTTGGCGGCCGTGTCCACGCTCAGGTCGGGCGCCAACGGCGCCTCGTAGGGCGACGAGATGCCGGTGAACTCCTTGATCTGGCCGGCGCGGGCCTTGGCGTAGAGCCCCTTGACGTCGCGCGTTTCGCACACCGCGAGCGGACAGGCGCAATAGATTTCGAGGAAATCGCCGTCCGGGACCAGTTCGCGCACCCGCTGGCGGTCGCTGCGAAACGGTGAAATGAAGGCGGTCAGCACGACGATGCCCGCTTCCACGAACAGCTTGGCCGTCTCGCCCACGCGGCGGATGTTCTCGGTGCGGTCGTGGTCGGAGAAGCCCAGGTCGCCGCATAGGCCGTGGCGCACGTTGTCGCCGTCGAGCACGTAGGTGCGGCAGCCGGCCAGGTGCAGGCGCTCCTCGACCGCGTGCGCGAGGGTCGACTTGCCGGCCCCGGACAGGCCGGTGAACCAGACGATGGTGCTGCGGTGGCCGTTCTGCGCGGCGCGGCGCGCCCGCGTGACCGAGGCGCGTTGCCAGACGATGTCGCTAGATTGCATGGTGGCTTCCGGTGAGGATGGTCGGAGGGGGCATCACGCCGCCCTGGCCGCGCCGCGCACGATGGCGCAGTCGGGGTCCAGATTGTAGGTGCCGCTCCAGACGATGGCGTCCAGATTGCGCAACACGGTGAAGGCGGCCGCGTCCTGCAGGCGCGCCAGGGTCTGGCGGAATTCGCCCTCGCCGGCGCCGCCCTCGGCCACCCCGGCGGTGAGCGTGTAGTCGCCTGGGGCCAGGCCGGCCTTGAAGCTGAACTCGACCTCGACCTGCTCGCCGGCCTGCACCGGGCCGATACTGCGCCGCATGCAGTAGGTGTTGGTCATGAACACCGCCTCGCCGCGCGCGTTGCGGATCTGGAAGCCGACGTGCGGGTCGGCGTAGGCTTGGCCGAAGCGCACGCTGGCGCGCACGCTGGCGCTGCTGTCGCTGATGATGGTGCTCACCTTCTGGCCGTTGGCGTACAGGCCGACGGCGGCCAGCTGGGCGCCCGCGTGGCCGAACGAGCCGGTGCTCAGCGGCGCCGCCGGCGCGTCCTCGAACGCGCCCGGCAGCTCGGCCAGGGCCGGCACGTCCGGCGCGGCGGGGGGCGCCGCCGGGGCGGCCGCCGGCAGCGGCTTGCCCTCGCGCTGGTGCAGCACCTGCGCGTTGTACAGGTCGATCACCGCGCGCGGCGTGCCGTCGAGCGCGATCTTGCCTTCGCTGATCAGGATCGCGCGCGAACACAACGAATATACCGCGCCCATCGCGTGCGACACGAACAGCAGCGTGGTGCCGGCGTCGCAATACGCGCGGATGCGCTCGAAACACTTCTGCTGGAAGAAGACGTCGCCCACCGCGAGCGCCTCGTCGATGATCAGGATGCCCGGCCGGACCGCCGTGGCCACGCTGAAGGCCAGGCGCACCTGCATGCCGCTGGAATACACGCGCACCGGCTGGTCGATGTAGTCGCCGATTTCCGCGAACGCTTCGATGTCGGGCATGAGCGCGTTGACCTCCTCCACGCTAAGGCCGATCAGCTGGCCGGCCATGACGGCGTTCTGCCGCCCGGTGAAGTCGGGGTGGAAGCCCATGCCCAGCTCCAGCAGCGCCGCCACGCGCCCGGTGGTGACCACTTGGCCGGTGGTTGGCTGCGCCGTGCCGGTGATCATCTTGAGCAGGGTGCTCTTGCCGGCCCCGTTGATGCCGATGATGCCGACCGACTCGCCCTGGGAAATGCTGAAATTGACGTCGCTGAGCACCCACTTGAGGCGGTGGCGCGGGCCGCGAAAGGGGAGTACCCATTCGCCCAGGCGGGCCCAACGGTTCGAATACTGCTTGTAGGCTTTTCCAAGCTGCGTGACGCGTATGCTGCCCATGAGGTTGTGTCCGGTTCGACTATCCAGCGAAGCGCGCGATTATAGCAGTTGGCTATTTCCCAAGCCTGCTCTGGCGCCGCCGCGCGCCATCGACAGCGCGTGCCTGCGCATGATATATTAATAATTAGTTAATGACACGAATCGGGCGCGCGCCGCCTTGGGGGAGAGACGATGCTGAGCATGTTCGCCGACCGCTTGCTGCGCCGAGCGCTGCCGATGGGAGCCGCGCCCGGTGGCGCAGTGAGTGAGCGCAGCGTGCAAACCCGGATCGGGGATCGGCGCTTCGAGATCGGCTCGGGCGACGTACCTTGATCCCATCCGCGGCCAGGCCCGGCATGGGCTTGCCCTTGGCGGGCAGCCTTGCCTTGCCAAACAAGCGCACACATCACCACACTCCAATGGATCAGGATGAATCTTGCAAAACACTCCTACGTGCGCTCTTTTCTGTGGAAAGCTGCCTTTAAAGTGAGACTACGCCTCCTGCCGCGCCGGGACAAGGCCGACCCCTCGCCGCGCCTACGCTACGCGCCAGCCGACGTCGCCGACGCGCTGTACCGGGGCATACTCGACCGCGCGCCCGACCACACCGGCCTCAGGAATCTGACCGATCAGCTAGAGGCCGGAACGTCAATCGATGCGGTCGCAAAAAACTTGCTGTCGTCGAGCGAATTCACCGCGACCATGTTGAAGCAGCTCATCCCCCCGCACCAGCTGCCCGATCTGGTGCGGCGCTATCCCGAACGATACGAGCGCGAAACCACGTCCTACGGCGTGCCGATGATCCTGTTCAAGGCTGACAGCGACGCGGACTTCGACTTCATGGAACAGGCCATCGCGCAACACCGCTATTACGACGGCATGGGGGTGTGGGGCGTGAAGATCGACCTCGACAAGCGCATCACTGCCGCCCTGGTGAAGGGCCTGGGCGCCACCAGTTGCCTGGAATTAGGCTGCTTCACGGGCGCCGTCATCAGCCTGCTCGAAGAAGCCGGTATCGATGTGTTAGGACTCGACGTCAGCCACTTAGCGTTTGCGCTTGCCTATTCAAACGTCAAGGACCGCATGGTGTACGGCGATCTGCTCACGGCACGGTTGGAACGGCGCTTCGATGTCGTGCTGGCCATGGACATCATCGAGCACCTCAATCCCGTGAAATTCGAGCAATACATCGGCGCCATCGCGGCGCGGGTGGCGCAGGATGGCTACTTCTATCTGAATTCGCCCATGTTCGGCACCGACGACATATTTGGCGAAGTGTTCGGCGCCTATGTCACCCAGTGGCAAGCGGCGGGTGAGCAGGTCCTGTTTCGTCGTCTCGACTGCGACCCGGCGGGTTGGCCGATGCACGGTCACCTGGTCTGGGCCAGTCCCGTATGGTGGGAACAGCAATTCGCGGCGCATGGACTGGTGCGCGACCGCGCCATCGAACGGGCGATACACGCCAAGCTTGGGCCTTTCTTCGCCGACAATCAGGCGCGTAAATGCCTGTTCGTGCTCAAGCACGAAGCCAATGCGCGCAATGTGCAAGAGGTGATCGCCGACATTTGTGCCGCACTCGACCAAGTGCCCGGCTTGCCGCGTTAGGCAAGCTGCTGCATCACGAACGAGCTTGGCGCGTCTTCTCGTCGGCGTTGACGCCGCCTCCCTCGATAACGACAGGGATGTTGATCGGGCGCGTTGTTGGGCCGCCAATGGGCTAGCCCTGCCGCACGCGCCGGATCTTACGCGCTGAAAACGGTGCTTGATTGCATCATGCCACCCCATCGCGCGGCGTCAACGCGCCGCAACAAGCCGCCAGCGCCGGGTCCGGCGCGGTAAAATACCCCCTTTGCACACCACGAATTCGGAACATGAGCATGGAAGTACTAGACCAGGAAAGCGCGGGCGTCGCCGTTCCCGCCAAGCCGGCCGCGCCGGCGTTTGTCCACCTGCGCGTGCACTCCGAATATTCGATCGTCGACGGCCTGGTGCGCATCGACGACGTCGTGGCCGCCGCCGCCAAGGACAAGCAGCCGGCCCTGGCCGTCACCGACCTGGCCAACCTGTTCGGCATGGTCAAGTTCTACAAGGCCGCGCGCGGCAAGGGCGTCAAGCCCGTGATCGGGGTCGACGCCTGGATCAGCAATGACGACAACCGCGACCGGCCCACCCGCCTGCTGCTGCTGGCGAAGAACCGCATGGGCTACCTGCAGCTGTGCGAGCTGCTCTCGCAAGCCTGGCTCAGCAACCAGAACAAGGGCCGCGCCGAGATCCGTCCCGAGTGGCTGGAAGCGCTGGCCACCAGCGAATCGACCATGAATCCGGGCGAGAACCAGGCCAACGGCTTGATCGTGCTCTCGGGCGCCCACTTCGGCGACGTCGGCTGCGCCATCGAGAACGGCAACCTGGAGCTGGCCGAGCGCTGCGCGGCGCGCTGGGCCAAGGTCTTCCCGGGCCACTTCTACATCGAAATCCAGCGCGCCGGCCAGCCCAACCAGGAAGCCCAGGTGCGCCACGCGGTGGCGCTGGCGGCCAGGCTCGGCCTGCCGGTGGTGGCCACCCACCCGATCCAGTTCCTGTCCAAGGATGAATTCATCGCCCACGAGGCGCGCACCTGCATCGCCGAGGGCGAGATGCTGGCCAACGGCAAGCGGGTCAAGCGCTTCAACGAGGAGATGCGTTTCAAGACCCAGGCCGAGATGGCCGAGCTGTTCGCCGACATGCCGGGCGCGCTCCAGAACGCGGTCGAAATCGCCAAGCGCTGCAACGTCGTGCTCACGCTCGGCAAGCCGCAGCTGCCGAATTTCCCGACCCCGCCCGGCATGACCATCGACGAATTCCTGGTGGCCGAGTCCAAGGCCGGCCTGGAGGTGCGCCTGCAGCACCTGTACCCGGACCCGGCCAAGCGCGAGGCCGAACGGCCGCGCTACGAGGCGCGCCTGAAGTTCGAGACCGATACGATCTGTAACATGAAGTTCCCCGGCTACTTCCTGATCGTGGCCGAGTTCATCAAGTGGGCCAAGGAGAACGGTGTGCCGGTCGGCCCCGGGCGCGGTTCGGGCGCCGGCTCGCTGGTGGCGTATTCGCTGCTCATCACCGACCTCGACCCGCTCAAGTACAACCTGCTGTTCGAGCGCTTCCTCAATCCCGAACGCGTCTCGATGCCCGACTTCGACATCGACTTTTGCCAGGAAGGGCGCGACCGCGTCATCCAGCACGTCAAGGACCTGTACGGCAAGGAGGCGGTCTCGCAGATCGCCACCTTCGGCACCATGGCCGCCAAGGGTGCGATCCGCGACGTCGGCCGCGTGCTCGATTTCGGCTACAACTTCTGCGACGGCGTCTCCAAGCTGATCCCGTTCAAACCGGGCAAACCGGTGACGATCGCCGACGCCATCGAGGAGGAACCGCTGCTCAAGGAGCGCCTGGAGAACGAGGACGAGGTCAAGCAGCTGCTGGCCCTGGCCCAGCAGGTCGAGGGCATCGCCCGCAACATCGGCATGCACGCCGGCGGCGTGCTGATCGCGCCGGGCAAGCTGACCGACTTCTGCCCGCTGTACACCCAGGGCGGCGATTCGGGCGTGGTGTCGCAGTACGACAAGGACGACGTGGAGGCGGTCGGCCTGGTCAAGTTCGACTTCCTGGGCCTGACCACGCTCACCATCCTGGACCGCGCGGTACGCTACATCAA
>DIZW01000001.1:76925-88596 GCA_002428015.1 Oxalobacteraceae bacterium UBA6018
ACATCAAGCAGCTCGACCCGGCCGACGCCAACTTCGCGCTCGAGACGCTGCCGCTCAACGACAAGGCCTCCTACGAGCTGCTGACCAAGGCCAAGACGGTCGCGATCTTCCAGCTCGAGTCGCGCGGCATGCAGGGCATGCTCAAGGACGCGCGGCCCGACCGCTTCGAGGACATCATCGCCCTGGTGGCGCTGTACCGCCCGGGCCCGATGGACCTGATCCCCGACTTCTGCAAGCGCAAGCACGGCGAGAAGTTCGACTATCCCGATCCGCGCACCGAGACCATCCTGTCCGAGACCTACGGCATCATGGTCTACCAGGAGCAGGTGATGCAGATGGCGCAGATCGTGGGCGGCTACTCGCTCGGCGGCGCCGACATGCTGCGCCGCGCGATGGGCAAGAAGAAGGCCGAGGAGATGGCCGAGCACCGCGAGATCTTCCGCGCCGGCGCCGCCAAGGACGGTCTGTCGACCGAGAAGGCCGACGAGATCTTCGACCTGATGGAGAAGTTCGCCGGCTACGGCTTCAACAAGTCGCACGCGGCCGCCTACGCGCTGCTGTCCTACCACACCGCCTACCTGAAGGCGCACCACACGGCCGCCTTCATGGCCGCCAACTTGTCGCTGGCGATGGACGACACCGACAAGATCAAGATCCTGGTCGAGGACTGCATCGACGTGTGCGGCCTGACCCTGCTGCCGCCCGATATCAACCACTCCGACTACCGCTTCGTGCCGGAGGGCGGGGCGCCGTCGGTGACCAAGAAGCGCGTCACCAACATCCGCTACGGCCTGGGCGCGGTCAAGGGCTCGGGCCAGTCGGCGATCGAGGCCATCATCGCCGCGCGCACCGCCGGCGGCCCGTTCACCGACCTGTTCGACTTCTGCAAGCGGGTCGACCGGCGCCAGATCAACCGCCGCACCATCGAGTCGCTGATCCGCAGCGGCGCCTTCGACTGCTTCAACGTCGACCGCGCGGTGCTGATCGCCTCGGTCGGTTTCGCGGTCGAGGTGGCCGACCAGGCCCAGGCCTCGGCCAACCAGGTGTCGCTGTTCGGCGGCGACGCCAGCGACCTGGTGGCGCCGCCCGAATACGTCAAGTGCGCGCCCTGGACCGACCGCCAGAAGCTGGCCGAGGAGAAGATCGCGCTCGGCTTCTACCTGTCCGGCCACATGTTCGACTCCTTCGCCGGCGAGGCGCGCCGCTTCGCGCGCACCAAGCTGGCCGATCTCGAACCGTCGCGCGATCCGCGCATGATGTGCGGCGTGATCACCGGAGTGCGCACCCAGATGACCCAGCGCGGCAAGATCCTCATCGTCGCCCTCGACGACAAGAGCGGGGTGGTCGAGGTGACGGTCTATAGCGAGGTATTCGAGGCCAACAAGAACATCTTCCGCGAGGACGAGTTCCTGGCCGTGGTGGGCAAGGTGTCGGAGGACCGCTTCAATGGCGGCCTGCGCATCACCGCCGAGAAGGTGTACGATATGACGTCGGCGCGCGTCCATCACGCGCGCCAGGTCGGGCTGTTTTTGCCGGCCCCGGTGGCCGCGCCCAAGCTGGCCGAGGTGCTCAAGCCGCACCGCACCCCGACCGGCCTGCCGCTGCAGGTGCGCCTCAAGCCGGACGGCGTCGACTGCACCGTGCAGCTGGGCGACGATTGGCGGGTGGCGCCGTCGGACGCGCTCAAGCTCGCGCTCGAGCAGCTGGGCGCGCGCGAGGTGGCCGTCGAATACTAGTGTCCCCGGCTGCCGATTCGTTGGCTAAACATGGCGGGCATCGGCGCGATGCTGGCGCGCCGGACTGCGCCAGGCCCGGCCTGGCCGTGCGCCTTGACACGCCGCGGTTTCGCCATGGCTATTTGTCAACGAACTAGCGACTCAGGACACTTGACAGCCACTATAATGACGACTTTGGCGCCCGCGGGCGGCCCGTCTCACCATTGCGCCACATGCCGATTCCGCTGTCTCACATTCTGATCTGCCGCACCGATAACATCGGCGATGTGGTGCTGACCTTGCCGCTGGCGGGTTATCTGAAGCAGCGCATGCCAGGCGTACGCATCGACTTCGCGTGCCGCGCCTACGCCGCGCCCGTGGTGCGCCAATGCCGCTTCATCGACCGCGTGATCGGACTGGAACCGGGCGACGACCCGGCCGCGCTGATGCGCGGCGCGCCCTACGACACCGTGATCTTCGCCTTCCCGGACCGGCGCTTGGCGCGCGCGGCGCGCCGCGCCGGGATCGCCAACCGGGTTGGCACCAGCCACCGTCTTTACCACTGGATCGAATGCAATCGCCTGGCCCACTTCAGCCGGGTGCGCTCGCCGCTGCACGAGGCCCAGCTCAATTTTGCGCTGCTGCGCCCGCTTGGTATCGACCATACGCCGGAGCTGGTCGAGCTGGCCGCGCTGTTCGGTGTGAGCGCGCCCAGCCTGCCCGCGGTGGCGGCGCTGCGTGCCCAGGCGCCGTTCAACGTGATCCTGCATCCCAAGTCCAACGGCAATGGGCGCGAGTGGCCGCTGACCCACTACACGGCGCTGGCGCGCCTGCTGCAGGCGGTGCCGGAGATCCGCCTGTGGATCACCGGCAGCGCCGCCGAAGGCAGCCTGCTGGCGCGCGAAGCGGCCGCGCTGCTGGCCATGCCCAACGTGCTCAACCTGTGCGGCCAGTTCGACCTTGAGGGCTTGTGCGCCTTGATCGGCGCCGCTGACGGCCTCGTCGCCAGCGGCACCGGCCCGCTGCACATGGCCGCCGCGCTCGGGCGGCCCACCTTGGGCTTGTTCCCCCCGATCAAACCGATCGATCCGGGTCGCTGGGGCGCGCTGGGCGTGCAGGCCCAGTCGCTGTGCGCTCCCGCCGCTTGCCTGACCTGCACCGGGAGCGGACAGTGCGCCTGCATGGACGCGATCTCGGCCGAGCAGGTGGCCGCCCACGTGCTGGCCTGGCATGCCAGCACGGTGCCGGCCGAGAGCGGGCAGGCGACATGAACCCGTCCCTGCTGATCACGCTCGACTCCATGCGTTACGCCAATACCGGGCTGCATACCTTCGGCAACAGCCTGGTGCGCGAGATGATGCGCCAGAACGGCGGCCGGTTCGCCGCCAGCGCCTACGTCTACCCGGGCCAGCTCGGCTGTTTCGGCGAGGCCACCGGCTACGTGCGGCACCGTAAGTTTCACCGCTACTTTTTTTCCATGCGCGAACGCTTCGACATCGTGCACTTCGCCGACCAGTACTGCCGCTTCGGTCCCGAGCGGGTGCGCGCCCGCACCGTCATGACCGTGCACGACCTGAACCAGCTGCACGAACTCGCGCCCGGCAGCGCCAAGCTGAACAAGCACCTGCGCGCCATGGAGCGCAAGATCGCCGGCTGCGACGCGGTGGTGGCCATCTCGCGCTTCGTGGCCGAGGACATCGCGCGCCAGTTCCCGGCCGCGCGCGACAAGATCACCGTGATCTACAACGGCACCGACTTCACCAGCGCGCCGGCCGGCCACCGGCCGCAATTCCAGCCGCGCGGGGACTTCCTGTTCACGGTCGGCATGGTGTGCCCCAAGAAGAATTTCCATGTGCTGGTGCCGCTGCTGCGCGACAACGAGCGCAGCCTGGTCATTGCCGGCATCGTCAAGGAAGCTTACCGCGAGAAGATCCTGGCCGAGGCGGCCGCGCATGGCGTGAGCGCGCGCGTGCACGTGCTGGGGCCCGTCAGCGAGCATGACAAGGCCTGGTATTACGCCCATTGCGAAGCCTTCGTGTTCCCCTCGCTGGCCGAGGGCTTCGGCCTGCCGGTGATCGAGGCCATGCATCACGGAAAACCCGTGTTCGCGTCGACTCTGACCTCGCTGCCGGAGGTCGCCGGCGACGCGGCCTACTACTTCGAGCATTTCGAGCCCGATCACATGGCCGCCGTGCTCGCGCGCGGCCTGCGCGAGTTCGCCGCCAGCGACGGCCCGGCGCGGGTGAGGCGACACGCGCAACAGTTTAGCTGGGAGAAGGCCGCGGCGGCCTACCTGGCGCTGTACCGGCGCTGCCTGGGGCAGGCGGGGCGCGCGCAGAGCTAGTGCTGGCGCAGGCCGTGCGCGGCCTGGGTGGTGCGGTCGGCGGCGCGCTGCATCACCAGGCTGCGGTTGCTCGACGCCTGGGAGCGCTCGGCTTCGTGGTGCCACAGGTGCAGCACTTCGGTGGCGAAGGCGCCGTCCTTGCGCATCACGCCGGCGTTGAAAAGACGCAGCACCAGGTCGGCGTCTTCATGGCCCCAGCCGGAAAAACTCTCATCGAATCCGTTCACCTTGTGCAGGTCCGCGCGCCAGGCCGCCAGGTTGCAGCCCTTGATGCGCCGGTAGCTGAAGCGCTTGCGCGCCCGCCCCAGGTCCGGCAGGTTGAACAGCAGTTGCGGCAGCTTGTTGATCGCGCCCGTGGCGCGCAGGCGCAGCTTCTCCGCCAGGCCCAGCGCATGCAGGTCGCGCCCCTCGGCCAGCACCTGCTCGGTGAAGACGCGTCCCAGCAGCACGCGGCTACCGGTCACCACGTATCCCGGCTGGGCCAGCTTGCGGTGTTGGGCGATATAGTCGCGCTGGGGCACGCAGTCGCCGTCGAGCAGCAGGATGTAGTCGCCGCGCGCCCGTAGGATGCCGCGGTTGCGCGCCATCGCCAGGCGGAAGCCCTGGTCCGGCTGCCACACGTGGTGCAGCGGCACCGGCGCGCCCTGGCGCAGGCGCGCGATGCAGGCGGAGGTGGCGTCGGTGGAGCCGTCGTCGGCGACGATGATCTCGAAACCCATGTCGGTCTGGTCGAAGCAGGCGGCCAGCACGGCGGCGAGCGCGTCCGGCCGGTTATAGGTCGAGACGATGACGGAGATCAGGGTGGCGTCTCGCATGGCCGCTCAACACTTGCGCGGCGCGCGCCGGGCCGCCACGTACAGGCAGCCCGACAGCAGCAGGAACCAGTAGGCCTCGGTGATGTCCCATAACAGGCTATTGAACACCGAGGTGATGATGTACACCGCGCCCAGCACGGCCAGGCTGTCGGCCTCGAGCGAGCGCGCGCGCAAGGCCGGCCGCACCAGCGCGCCCAGCATGGCCAGGTACACCACCAGCCCCAGCAGGCCCAGCTGCACGGTCACCAGCAGGAATTCGCTGTGCGGCTGGTGGCGCGCCTCGCTCATGGCCGGGACGCCCGCCCAGATGCGGCGTGCGGTCGGTGCGTAGGCCTCGGCGAACGAGCCTGTGCCCTGTCCGGTCAACGGGTGCGCCGCCACCATGCGCAAGCCCTCCTGCATGAAGGACAGGCGCACGCCGTTGGGCGAATGTTCCTGGTCGGTGCGCAGTTCGGTGATCATGTCGTCGGTGCGCGAATGGAAGTTGGGCGAGACCGCGTAGAAGCCGGCGAACAGCAGCACCAGCGCGGCCAGGCCGGCCAGCGTGCTGCGCGCGCTGGCCTGCACGCGCCGCAGGAACAGCGTGACCAGGCCGATGAACAGGGCGACGTAGCCGGTGCGGCCCTGGCCCAGGAACACGATCGGCACGATGATCGCCAGGCCGGCTCCGCTCCACAGCCAGCGTCCGCGCGCGCTGGCGTGGTGGCTGGCCACCAGGAAGCTGATGACCGAGGCGAAGCCGAGCAGGATGCCGACCGTGATGTGGTTCTTGAACGCGAACGCGTCGCCAGCGCCGCCCACGCGCCACCAGCCCAGGCTGGACGTGGGCATCTTGCCGATCCACACCAGGTAGCAGGACACCGCCAGCACCAGCGCGCCGCCCATGAAACTGCCGAGGGCACGCAAGCCCATGCGCGGCTCGCGCCAGGCCAATGCGATGCCGATCGGCAGCACCAGTAGGCGCGAGTACTTTCGCAGCGCGCTCTCGACGTCGCCCGGCGGGGCGATCGACCAGGTGGTGCCGAGCAGATACAGCGCCAGCAAGGCCAGCGCCAAGATGCCCGGTGGCGAGCGCAGCACGCGGCGCAGGCCCGGACTGGTGGCCAACGCGAGCAGGAAGCCCAGATAGGTCAGGCCGACGAACAGGTTGGTCAGCGCGGTCGAGAAGGGAACGCAAAACAGCGCCAGGAGGAAAAAAGCTTGGACGATCCGCTCGATGCGCGTGGTCGATGTTGGAACGGTGTCGGTCATTGGGGGATGGCGGTGCCTGTCTTTACTGATGTTTTGTTAACAACTGGCGTCATTTTACAGCAAGGGTCGGGAGCTCATGTGCGCCCGCCAGCCTTCCGTGCGCTCGCGCAAGAAGCCCGGGGCCCCGCGTTCTGGCGGGAAAGGCCGGGTCTGTGCGAGAATGCCAGCGGTGCGCTCTCCAGCGTCCGCAACTAGCACGCGAAAGAATTGAAAGAATTCGATGGAAAATAGCGTTGTCGTCCGGCGCCTCCTGGCGGTTGTCAAGCCTTACCGGGCCCGTGCCCTGCTCTCGCTGCTGGCCATGGCCGGCACCGCCGCCACCCAGCCGCTGCTGGCCAAGGCGCTCGAACTGCTCATCGACAAGGGCTTCGACCACAAGGTGGCCTTCAGCCTGTGGCTGGTGCCGGGCGTGCTGCTGTCGATCTTCATCATGCGCGGCCTGTTCACCTTTTCCACCGCCTACCTGAACAACTGGGTCATGAGCCGCGTGCTCAACGACCTGCGCGCGATGGTGTTCGACCGCCTGCTGCGCCTGCCCGTGGCGCGCTTCCAGGAGGAGTCCACCGGGCGCATGATCAACACCGTGGTGGGCGACGTGCGCCAGGTGGTCGACATGATCAACTCGGTGTTCCTGGCCTTCGTGCGCGACACCCTGATTGTGATCGGCCTGCTGGCCGGCCTCCTGTGGCTGAACTGGCAGCTGACCCTGGTGGCGCTGGTGATCGTGCCCGTCACCGCGGTGGTGGTGCGCACCACCACCAAGCGCATGCGCAGCCTCAACCGCGACAACCAGCGCGTCACCGGCGAGATGACCCAGGTGGTCGAGGAGGCCGCGCGCGGCCACCAGGTGATCCGCGTGTTCGCCGGCGAGCGCTACGAGCGGCGCCGCTTCGAGCAGCGCAGCGAAGCCTTGCGCGGCTTCTCGCAGCGCATCACCGTGGCCGCCGCCGCGACCGTGCCGGTGACCCAGGTCGCCACCGCGGTGGCGGTGTCGGTGGTGATCGTGCTGGCGCTTCGGGCCGGCATGAGCTCCGGCGAATTCTCCAGTTTCATCACCCAGATGCTGATGCTGCTCTCGCCGCTCAAGTCGCTGGTCGAGGTCAACGGTCCGCTGCAGCGCGGCATGGCCGCCGCCGAGACCGTGTTCGGCATGGTCGACGCGCCGGCCGAGCCGGACCCGGGCACCCGCGTGCTGGGCCGCGCGCGCGGCCACCTGCGCTTCGAGCAGGTCGCGTTCCGCTACGGCGAGCACGGCGCGCTGGCGCTGGCCGACATCACGCTCGACGTGCAGCCCGGCCAGACCGTGGCGCTGGTGGGCATGTCCGGCGGCGGCAAGTCGACCCTGGTCAACCTGGTCACGCGCTTCTACAGCCCCAACGCCGGCCGCATCCTGCTCGACGATGTGCCCTACGAGCAGATCACCCTGGCCAGCCTGCGCGCCCAGCTGGCCATGGTCAGCCAGAACGTGGTGCTGTTCGACGACACCCTGGGCGCCAACATCGCCTACGGCGCCGAGACGGTGGACCGGGCGCGCCTGGACGCGGCCGTCAAGGCGGCCCACCTGGCCGACGTGGTGGCCGCGCTGCCGGACGGCGTGGACACCCAGATCGGCGAGAACGGCATGCGCCTGTCGGGCGGCCAGCGCCAGCGCGTGGCCATCGCCCGCGCCATCTACAAGGACGCGCCCATCCTGATCCTCGACGAGGCCACGTCGGCGCTGGACAACGAGTCCGAGCGCGCCGTGCAGGCCGCCCTCGACACCCTCATGGCCGGGCGCACCACCCTGGTCATCGCGCACCGCCTCTCGACCATCGAACGGGCCGACAACATCGTCGTCGTCGACCAGGGCCGCATCGTCGAGAGCGGGCGCCACGACCAGCTGCTGGCGCTGAACGGCATGTACGCCAACCTGTACCGCCTGCAGTTCGCCAAGGCCGCGGCATGAAGGCGGCCGTGCGCACGCTGGTCATTTCGCCCAACTGGATCGGCGACGCCGTGATGGCCCAGCCGCTGCTGCAGCTGCTCAGCCGGCGCCACCCGGAGCGGCCCATCGACGTGCTGGCGCCGCCCGCGGTGGCGCCGGTGTGGCGCGCCATGGCCGAAGTCGACAGCGTGCTGGAGACCCCGTTCCGCCACGGCGCGCTGCAGCTGCGCGAGCGCTGGCGCTACGCCCAGGTGCTGCGCGCGCGCGGCTACGCGGCCGCCTACGTGCTGCCCAATACGCTCAAGTACGCGCTGATCCCGTGGCTGGCCGGCATCCCCGAGCGGGTCGGCTACAAGGGCGAGATGCGCTACGGCCTGCTCAACGCCATGCATCACGACGACGTCCCGCCGCGCCCGATGGTGGCCTTCTACGCCGCCCTGGCCGACGACCCGGGCGCGCCGCTGCGCTCGGGCGTGCCGCGCCCGCGCCTGCGGGTGGAGGAGGACAAGGTGGCCGACGCCTGCGCACGCCACGGCATCGCGCCCGGGCACCCGCTAGTGGTGTTCGCGCCCGGCGCTGAGTTCGGCGCCGCCAAGCGCTGGCCGGCGCGCCACTTCGCCGCGCTGGCCGCGGCCATCCTGGAGGCCGATCCGCGCGCCCAGATCGCCTTGCTCGGGTCGCCGAAAGACCAGCCGGCCGGCGCCGAGATCGTCGCGCTGGCGCAGGATGCGCGCGTGCTCAACCTGGCCGGCGCCACCAAGCTCGATGAGGCCATCGCCCTGATCGCGCGCGCCAGCGCCGTGGTGGCCAACGATTCCGGGCTGCTGCATATCGCCTCGGGACTGAACCGTCCGGTGCTGGCGCTGTACGGCCCGACCGACCCGGACCACGCGCCGCCGTTCTCGGACCTGGCACGCTCGCTGTCGCTGCGGCTGGAATGCGCGCCTTGCCGCCAGCGCGAATGCCCGCTCGGGCACCACAACTGCATGGAACAGATGGAAGCGCCGATGGTGTGGCAGGAGTTGCGCCAGATGCTGCCGCCGGCGTAGCAGGCCGCCGGCAGGCCCGGTCCGAAACGGAAAAAAAGCCACGCCGGCGAACCGGCGTGGCTTTTTTGTTGGCGAATCGGGAATCAGGCGGCGCGGCGCTTGCGCAGGCCGGCCAGACCGGCCAGGCCCAGGCCGATCAGGGCCAGCGAGCCGGGTTCCGGCAAGTTGTTGTCCACGACGATGCCGGTGGAGATCAGCTTGGCGCTGAAGTACACCGTGCTGAAGTCGTCGCGACCGATGGTCTGCGACTTCCAGACCCAGTCTGGATTGCTGCTGCCGTAGGCGGCCATGGTGCCCCATGGGCCGACGCCGTTCACGCCTTCGATGACCGGGGTCGACCAGGCGTTGCTCCAGCCCGTGGTGTTGTAACCGAGGGCGCTGTCGCCGGTGAGCAGGGTTTGGGTGTTGTTGGCGAACTTGAAGCCGGCATCGCTCAGGGTGAACGCGCCCAGGAAGCCGCCAGGGCCGCCGCTGTTGACGGCCTTGATGTGCAGGTAGCCGGTGGTGCCGGTCGTGAGCGCCTGCGACAACAAGTAGGTGTGGGTCCAGTCGTTGCCGCTGGCGATCAGCGTTCCCTGGATCGCGTTGTTGGTCGTGTAGTAGGCCGCGAAGCTGTTGTCGACATTGAGTTTGCCCGTCAAGACGGTCGCGCTGGCCGCAGTGGCGAAGAAGGCGGCGATCAGTGCTGCGAAAGCGATTTTTTTCATGATGTCTTGTCTGGTTGGGCCTGAATTTTTTCGGAACTGCTGATACGAGACATAGAGCAATCATCGTGCCATGAATAAACATCTGATTTATATCAACAACTTATCATGCTTCTGGATATTTTTTATTTCTTATATGTAAGGTATTCCGACAAGCTTTGCGGCCTAGCGTAGTGTTCTTTATAAAATCTTGCTTTATCGGCAGCGCGCCGGCGGATCATGCAGGCTCCACCTATGAGCGCTCATCACGGAACCGTTCATCACCAACGATGCCCTCGCCCCGTTCGTCAAGATCCCGGAATTGAATACTGCGCCATTCCTTATGACCCTGGGCGGTACGATGGGCCCAGCGAAGCTACGGTGGCGGTCAGCGCCTGGTCGGCATGGCGCTGGCGCGAATATGAGGGCGCCGGCGCGCCCGCAAAGCCGCATGGAACGGCGCGATGGTACACTCGACATATCGATCGAAGGAGAGCGGCATGAAGACCACTGTGCGACGTAAATTGATATTGGCGTTCGCGCTGGCGCTGGCGGGCACACGGCTGGCGCATGCCCAGCAGGCGCTGCGCATGTCCACCACCACCAGCACCGACAACTCCGGGCTGCTCGCCTACCTGCTGCCCGCGTTCGAAGCCAAGACCGGCACCAAGGTCCAGGTGATCGCCGTCGGCACCGGCAAGGCGCTTGAGTTGGCCAAGAACGGCGACGTCGACGTCACCCTCGTGCACGCGCGCGGCGCCGAAGACAAGTTCGTCGCCGGCGGCTGGGGCGTCGACCGGCGCGACGTCATGTACAACGACTTCATCGTCGCCGGGCCGGACGCCGACCCGGCCGGCGTCAAGGGCGGCAAAGACGTGATCGCGGCGTTTCGCAAGATCGCCGGCAGCGGCGCCAAATTCATCTCGCGCGGCGACAACTCCGGCACCGACATCATGGAGAAAGCCTACTGGAAGCAGGCCGGCACCATCCCGGCCGGCGCGCACTACGTATCGGCTGGCCTGGGCATGGGCGAAGTGCTCAACATGGCCGCCGAGCTGGGCGCCTACACCCTGACCGACCGCGCCACCTACGGCGCCTACCAGGCCCGCACTGGCCTCGCGGTGCTGGTCCAGGGCGACGCCCGCATGTTCAACCCCTACGGCATCATCGCCGTCAACCCCGCGCGCCATCCCGGCATCAACGATAAAGGCGCGCGCCAGCTGATCGACTGGATCACCTCGCCCGAAGGGCAAGCCAAGATCGCCGCCTTCAAGCCGAACGGGCAGCAGCTGTTCTATCCCTCCGCGCACTAGGCAAATTCAGCACCCCGTCATTTCACGCACGCAGCGCCATTCAAAAACCATGGGGGTCGGAGGCGACATTCGGACACGAGCTCAGCAACGCGGATCAATAGCGTTTAGGCTGGACGATGTTTGAATATCGCCAACGGCTCGACATAGTTCGATATGCCGCATGCCAAGCTGTAGTCGGAATATCGCTTCGCAAAAACCGTCGGGGTCGGAGGCGACATTCGGACACGAGCTCAGCAACGCAGATCAATTCGGGGGTGAACGAGCGATCGTTTGAATATTTAACCCGGCTGGACATATGTCCATTTGCCAGATGCCGATCGTTAGTCCGAAAGTAATCGCTGCGGTGGAATTGTCGACCTTCGGACAAACGAGATCAGCAAAACGTACTAATTTTTGATGGGACGAGCTGCCGTTTGACGAGTGCCTTCGCGCGACATCTTTTCGATGTGTGCGTGCTGATCCCTACTTCCAATATCGCTCTGGACGCTACCATCTCGCCGGCGCGACGTCCTCCCTAAATATCGATCGCGAATAGACAATATGTATGCAATGGCCGAGCTCGTGTCCGAATGTCGCC
>DIZW01000025.1:0-25857 GCA_002428015.1 Oxalobacteraceae bacterium UBA6018
TCGACTTGTGTATAACGAGGTGCACTCAGGGTGGTGCCCGGCTCGCACCAGGCAGGAAGGCTTAGCAACGAAACGGCCCTGATAGCGCGGGACGACTTAGGCGAGGTCGCTTGCACTGTCGAAAAAGGCGGAGCGTTGTTGCTGAAGCCGCTCGTACTACATGCATCGTCAAAAGCTGGCGGCCGCAGCCGCAGGCGCGTTCTGCACTTCGTTTTTGGGCCGACGAGACTCCCCTTCGGGCTACAGTGGCAGTATACTGTTTGACATTCTTTCGATTTCAGCAGACAGCGAATGACCAAAATTACGTGACGAACAAATGCGTATTCGAAAAATGCCTCTCGCCTGGATTGGGCTGATAGCGATACTGGCAGGTCCGGGCTCTGCGTGCGCGGGCACTCCAGATTCAGAAAAACTAAAAGAACCGATTGATGCGCCAGGATACCAGCCGAAGGACGGGATGGTACCCGATGCCAAGACAGCGGTTGCAATTGCGATCGCGGTCTGGAACCCCGTGTACGGCGAGAAGGAAATCGCCGCGGAGAAGCCTTTTGAGGCTGTTTTGAAAAGCGGCAAGTGGACTGTTACAGGTAGCTTGCCGAATGGCTGGGATGGTGGCGTTGCCACTGCCATCATTTCCAAAATCGATGGCCGGATTATCAAAATTTACCACACGAAGTGAGGCGATGATTCGGGGCGTAATTCGATTAAATTCGCAGTCTCGCGCCCATAAAAAAACCGCCAGACGCATCGCTGCGCCGGCGGTTTTTTACTGGCCGAAGCCGGTGAAGCGAAGCTTACTGAGGAGCGGCTTCGGTCGCGCCTTCGGCAGCCTTCATCGACAGCTTGAGGCGGCCGCGGTCGTCGGTCTCGAGGACCTTGACGCGCACTTGCTGGCCTTCTTTCAGGTAGTCGGCCACGGCGTTCACACGCTCGTTGGCGATCTGCGAGATGTGCAGCAGGCCATCCTTGCCTGGCATGACCTGGACGATCGCGCCGAAGTCCAGCAGCTTCAACACCACGCCGTCGTAGGTCTTGCCCACTTCGACCGAGGCGGTCAGCTCTTCGATGCGGCGCTTGGCTTCCTGGCCGGCGGCAGCGTCGACGGAAGCGATGGTGACCACGCCTTCGTCGCTGATGTCGATCTGGGTGCCGGTTTCTTCGGTCAGCGCGCGAATGACCGCGCCGCCTTTGCCGATCACGTCACGGATCTTCTCTGGATTGATCTTGATGGTGATCAGGCGCGGTGCGAAGTCCGACAGTTCGGTCTTCACGTGCGGCATCGCCTTCTGCATTTCACCGAGGATGTGCTCGCGGCCTTCTTTGGCTTGCGCCAGCGCCACTTGCATGATCTCCTTGGTGATGCCCATGATCTTGATGTCCATCTGCAGCGCGGTGATGCCATTGGCGGTACCGGCTACCTTGAAGTCCATGTCGCCCAGGTGGTCTTCGTCGCCCAGGATGTCCGACAGAACGGCGAACTTGCCGCCTTCCTTGATCAGGCCCATGGCGATACCGGCCACGTGCGCTTTCATCGGCACGCCGGCGTCCATCAGTGCCAGGCAGCCGCCGCATACCGACGCCATCGACGAGGAACCGTTCGATTCGGTGATCTCCGACACCAGGCGCACCGAGTAGCTGAAATCTTCCGGCTCTGGCAGCGCAGCGATCAGCGCGCGCTTGGCCAGGCGGCCGTGGCCGATTTCGCGGCGCTTCGGGGTGCCGACGCGACCGGTTTCGCCGGTCGCGAACGGAGGCATGTTGTAGTGCATCATGAAGTCGTCGGTGTACTCGCCCATCAGCGCGTCGATCTTCTGGCTGTCGCGCGCGGTGCCGAGGGTGGCCACGACCAGCGCCTGGGTTTCGCCGCGGGTGAACAGCGCCGAACCGTGGGTACGCGGCAGGATGCTGGTGCGGATCGCGATCGGACGCACGGTGCGGGTATCGCGCCCGTCGATGCGTGGCTCGCCTTCGAGGATCTGCGAACGCACGATCTTCGCTTCCATGTCGAACAGGATGTTGTTCACTTCAGCCGAGTCGACCGACGCGCCGTTGCCGGCGGCTTCAGCCTGCAGGTCGGCCAGCACCTGGGCGGTGGCGTCCTTGAGCTTGGTGGTACGGGCTTGCTTGTCGCGGGTCTGGTAAGCGTCGCGGATCTTCGCTTCGGCGAAGTGGGCCACGCGCGCGATCAGCGCTTCGTTCTTCGGCGCAGGCGCCCATTCGACTTCCGGCTTGCCGCCGTCGGCCACCAGGTCGTGGATCGCGTCGATCACGGCCTTCATCTGGTCGTGGCCGAATACGACCGCGCCGAGCATGACTTCCTCGGACAACTGCTGGGCTTCCGATTCGACCATCAGCACGGCCGTCTCGGTGCCGGCCACAACCAGATCCATCTGCGAGGTCTTGAGCTGGGTGGTGGTCGGGTTCAGGATGTACTGGCCGTTGGCATAGCCGACGCGCGCCGCGCCGACCGGGCCGCTGAAAGGCACGCCCGACACGCACAGCGCGGCCGATGCGCCGATCATGGCGGCGATGTCAGGGTCGATTTCCGGGTTGACCGACAGAACGTGGATGATGATCTGGACTTCGTTCAGGTAGCCTTCCGGGAACAGCGGGCGGATCGGACGGTCGATCAGGCGGGAGGTCAGGGTTTCCTTCTCCGACGGGCGGCCTTCGCGCTTGAAGAAACCACCTGGGATTTTGCCGGCAGCGTAGGTTTTCTCGACGTAGTCAACGGTCAGCGGGAAGAAATCCTGGCCTGGCTTGGCGTCTTTGCGCGCTACCACGGTTGCCAGGACGACGGTGTCTTCAATCGACACCAGGACCGCGCCCGAGGCTTGACGGGCGATCTCGCCGGTCTCCAGGGTCACTTTGTGCTGGCCGTACTGGAAGGTTTTCGTAACTTTATTAAACATGGGTAATCCCTTTCTATTTGCCGACAGATTTTCAGGGGCTGTCGTTCACCTCACCGCAGGCAACACTTTTTGCTGCCTCACTACATTTTCGAAACGCGCAATGCAAAATGCCCGCGACAGCGAACTGACGCAGGCATTTCTTTTAAACTTGTAGCGGCAAAAATTACTTACGCAGGCCGAGTTTAGCGATCAGATCGCGGTAACGGGTTGCGTCTTTGCTTTTCAGGTAGGACAGCAGGCTCTTACGACGGTTGACCATCATGATCAGGCCGCGGCGCGAGTGGTGATCCTTGGCGTGTGCCTTGAAGTGGCCGTTCAGTTCGTTGATACGTGCGGTCAGCAGAGCGACCTGGACTTCAGGGGAGCCGGTGTCGTTTTGGCCACGGGCGTTGTCGGCGATAATTGCCGACTTGTTGATGTTTTCTACGGACATGATGTTACCTTTCACATGCGGTGCAAGAGTCGCAACCCAGCGCACCGTGAACCTCGATTAATAAGCTGGCCAAACAGCCAGACCCGCAAGTATATGCGAAAAGCGCCCGCGTCGCCAGTGCAGGATCGAATTAGCTGGGGCATCATGGGGTTTTTGACGCGTTCTGACGGAGTTTTTATGCGTAAACGAGCCCTTATTGTCGTGTTTGCCGCCAGTTTGGCCCTGGGCGGCTGCGCCGGCCTGATCCGCACCCAGCCCGCGCTGGGCGACCCGGTCGCCACCGTGGTCAGCAAATTCGGCCAGCCCACCGCCACCTTCAGCGAGCCGGGCGGGCAGGTGTTCGAGTATGCGACCGGCCCGATGGGCCAAACCACGTGGATGGCGCATTTCGGCCCGGACGGACGCCTGGCACGCTTCGAACAGGTGCTCACCGGCGAGACCTTCGCCAAGATCAAGATCGACGTCGCCACCAAGGCCGACGTGCTGCGCCTGATCGGCCACCCCGCCGAGCATTCCTACCTCGCCCTGCCCGACCTGGAAGTGTGGTCCTACCGCTACAAGGAAAACGGGGTGTGGAATTCGATGATGCACGTGCATTTCAACCGCGCCGGGGTGGTCAAGATGATGCAGAACGGCCCGGACCCGATGTACGAGGAAAAGCGTTTCTTCAGGGATTGATCCTGCGAAGCCGGCCATTTTCTACGATCGTCACGGGAATTCATGACTTGCGGCCACCCGCCTTCGCCCCCAGTCCGCGGATTTCAAAGACATGCCTGTCAAGCGCCAGCCCGTGGGGATCGGCTAGCAGCAGGACATGCTTGCCCGGCGCCGGCAGCGGCAGCAACACCATGCTTTGCCCGCAGCGCGCGACCGGCTTGTCGTCCAGACGCAAGCAGCTGCGGGTGGCGCTGTTTGCCTGCAGGAGCAAGGATTGACGGCGCTCGGGAATGTCGGGGTCGGGCGCGATGACGGCGGCGTCCGGCGGCGCGATCAGCTGTGCCCGCGCGCCGACGAGTTGCATGGTGAGCTCGGCCGGCTGCGCAGTGTCGGCAATGACCCATTCGCTCCGCGGCGCCTCGAACGCCGGCTTGAACGTCACGTTCTGGCGCTGGACGCCGGGCGGCGGCGTGGGCGCGCGGCTGGCCGTCAGCTCGTGCAGATGCTCGACGACGTCGCGCCAGATCGGCGCCGCGCCCGTCACGCCGGACACGTCCCACATCGGCGCGCCGGAGAAATTACCCACCCAGACGCCGACGGTGTAGCGGTCCGTGTAGCCGACCGTCCAATTGTCGCGCATGCCCTTGCTGGTGCCGGTCTTGACGGCGGCCCAGGTGCGCGTCGACAAGGCGCTCGACAGGCCAAACGTGGGCGCACGCGCGTTGGGATCGGACAGGATGTCGCCAATGATAAAGCTCGCTTGCGCGCTGATCACCTGGCGCGCCTTGGCTGCGGGCTGGTCGTCGGTGAAGCGTGCTTCGCTCCATCGGCCGCCGTTGGCCAGGGTGCGATAGGCGTTGCTCAATTCCAGCAGGTTCGTTTCAGCGCCGCCGAGGGCCAGCCCGAAGCCGTAGTGGTCGGCGTCGTGCACCAGGCCGCTCAGTCCGAAGCTACGCATCGTGAGTAGAAACCGGTCCACGCCAACCATCGTCAGCGCGCGCACGGCCGGCACATTGAGCGACGAGCCAAGCGCCGTGCGCACACTGACGGCGCCGCGAAAATGGCGGTCGTAGTCCTGCGGGATATACAAGCCGGACGGCGTGTTGAGGGCCAGCGGCGAGTCGTCGAGCACTGAGCTGGCCGTCAACCAGCGCTGGTCGATCGCCAAGCCGTAGAGAAAGGGCTTGAGCGTCGATCCAGGCTGGCGCGCCGCCGCCACGCCATCGACTGCCGACGCGCTCGATAGAACGCCGCTGGAGCCGACATAGGCCAGCACTTCCCCGCTGAGGTTGTCGAGCACGACGATGGCGCCGTCTTCAACGTTACGCTCCGACAGCTCCGCCAGATGGGTGCGCAAGGTTTCACTGGCAAAACGTTGAATCTCCGCGTCGAGGGTGACGCGCAAGCGCTCGCCCGGATGGCGCAGCAGGCGCCGCGCGAGGTGGGGCGCGTCATCGATGCCCTGCATGGCGTAGGCGCCCGGGGTCAGGCCGGCAGCAACGAAGGTGGCGCGAGCGCAGGCGGCCGCCATCTGCATCTTGCGCAGCGTGACGCAGGCGCGGTGCCCCACCTGGTAACGCGCCGCGCCGGGCGCGCGGATCAGCGCGCTCAGCACGGCAGCGTCGGCGCTGTCGAGGCCGTCCGGCCCTTTGGCGAGCAGGCCACGGGCGCCGGCGTCGATGCCGACCAGCTCGCCCCGAAACGGCACGATGTTCAAGTAGGCCTCGAGGATGTCGCGCTTGCTCCAGTGCAGTTCGAGCGCCATGGCATTGCGCATCTGCCGCAGTTTTCCGCCCAGGCCGCGCGCCCTGGCGCAACCGTCGCAAGGTGGATCGAGCATGCTTGCCAACTGCATGCTGATGGTGCTGGCGCCGCGCGCACGGGTACGGTGCAGGTTGTCGAGCAGCGCGGACAGGACGCCGACGAGGTCGATGCCAGCATGGTGCCAGAACCGCTTGTCTTCCGACACCACGACACTGCGCAGCAGGATGGGCGACATGGCGTCGAGCGGGGTCCATGCCAGCATGCGGCGGCGCTGGTCCAGGCGCAGGCGCTCGAGGACCACATTGTTGCGGTCAAACAGGATCGACTCCGACCCCTGGTGGCTGGCACGCACTTCGGCAAAGCGCGGCACCGGCGCGGTCAGTACCAGCACGGCCACGACCAGGCAAACGCAGACGCCGGCAACGGCCAGCGCCGCGGCGCCGCGCAGCACGCGCCGGCGGCTAAACATTGCTCGCCATCGCATGCTATTTGTCCGCCGCGACGACGTCGATCCGCGCCACCGGAAGTTCGGCGAAGACTTCCGGCGCGTACATCGCTTCCACGCGGGTGGCGGGCATCTCGAAACGCCCCGGGTTGTTGAGGCGCACGCTGTACTCGATCGTGAATTTGCCTTTCGGTACGTAGCTGTAGTAGGCACGGAAAGCGTCGAACGCGCGCTCTTCGAACGCCGGCCGTTGCCAGCCCTGCTTCTTGGCGCCCGCCGCCAGCTGCGCCGAGTCGCCACCGAGGCCGCTGCCGAGAATACTCGCTCCCGATGGCACCGGGTCGTTGAGCACCACCCAGGTCCGGTCCGATTGCGCATCGATTTCCAGCGTCACGCGATAGCTGTCGCCGGCCTGCCACACGCCACTTTTCTTCTGCTCGATCGGCGTCACGCTGCGTTTGATCTGGTATCCCGCGAACAAAGGTTTTTGCAGAGGCAAGGCCGCGCGCGCGGCGATGAAGGCCCATGGCTTGCCCGCGCCCTGGTGCTCCAGCGACAGCGTGGCCTGCGCCGGCGGCCAGTCAAAATGCGTGGCCACACCCTCGCCCATGAGTGTGCCGAGCGTCGGGTCGTTCCCCTTGTCGGCGACGGCGGCGCGCCATTCCAGCCGCCGCTCCTGGGCGCCCAGCTTGGCGACGGTGTTGCCGCCGACCGGTTCGCGTTCGTAACGTTGCCTGAAGTGACGCAGGGCGACCACGCCCCAGGCGTTGGCCACTGTCGTGCTCCAGCGTCCCTGCGCCTGGCGGCCCAGGGCGCCGCGCGCGAGACGGCCGGCGTCCTCGGCCGGGAAGCCGGGATCGTCGGAAAGTAGGCGCAAGGCGCGCACCGCGTTGAGGTCGGGCGAGACCATCAGCCACCAAAGATAATCGCTCTTCTCGGTCGAGAAGCTCATCGTGGTGCCGGAAAACGTCAGGCGCGAACGCAGGATGGTTTTTGCTTCGGTCAATTTGGCATCGCGCCCCGGGACGTCCGCCATGCGCGTGAGCACGGATATCCAGTCGATCACACCCGAGCTGGGCCACAGGTTGGGCGCGATCTCCAGCGACTCGAGCATGGCCGGCTTGGCGTGGCCGTAGCGCGCCATGGCGTCAATCGCGGCGAGCTTGCGCAGGACCACATCGGCCGACTGCAGCGAGCCGTACCGGTGGATGCGGCCCGCGACGAAATTCTCCAGGCCCCGCAACATCTGGTCGCGCGCGGCGGCCGGGATCTGGTAGCCGGCCTCGTCGGCGATGGTGAGGATATACGCCGTCAGCGTGTCGTCGCCTTCCAGCCAGGTCATCGGGAAATAGCGCGCCAGGCCGTCACGGTCGAGGTAGGATGGCAGGCTGTTCATCACGCTCAGCCAGCGCCCAGGGTCGGCCAGCACCACCGCGACCGAGGTGCGCTGTTCCAGGCAGGTATAGGGATAGCGCTGCATCCATTCCTTGATGCCGCCCAGGTCGCCACCGAGCGAGTTGACCAAACGGATCTCAAGGCCGCCGCGCCCGGCGATGGCGCCGGCAGGCTGTTGCACCGGAATGGTCAGCGCCTTGCCCGGTTGCAGTTGCTCCAGGGTTTGTTGATACAGCCGCACCGGGTGGGCCGCGCCAACCGTTTGCACGAAATTGAGCGCGTCGTGCGCGGCCGGTGGGTTCGCCGCACCGGCCGTGGCGACCTCGGAAGCGGAGATGTTCCAGTTGAGCTTGTCCACATCAAAGGGCACGTTCGCGGGGAATGAGAGCGTGCGCGCTTCGCCCGCCTTCAGACCGATCCGCTGGGTACCGACGGACTTCGCGGCCGTGCCGGCCAGGTATGTGGCGTTGACGTCCAATGTCAGGGCACGCTCGCCGCCATTGCGCACCGTCACCATCGCGGCGAACTGGTCGCCTTCGCGCACAAACGGCGGCAAGCCGGCAAACAGCAATACTTCCTGGGTCGTGCTGATGGTCGCGCTGGCCGAACCGAAGCGCGAATTGCCGGCATGGGCGATCGCGGCGATGCGGAAGGTCGTCAGCGAGTCGTTGAGCGGCACGTCGACACGCGCGTTGCCGTGCGCGTCGAGCTGTACCGTCGGCTTCCACAACAGCAAGGTGTCGAACAGCTCGCGCGCGTTGGCGCCCGCGCCGCCACCGCCACCGCCCGGCGCCGCGGCCTTCTTGCCGAAATGGCGTTTGCCGATCACCTGCGATTGCGCGGTTGAGGTCACCACCTCCTCCGGGCGGTGCTGCATCATCGCCTCCAACAACTTCCACGAGTTCGGCGCCGCCAAGGACAGCAAGCCTTCGTCGACCGCCGCGAGGGCGATCTCGGCGTTCGCGGCGGGCTTGCCGGCCGCGTCGGTCACGTGCACGTTCACCACCGCGTGGTCCCGGATCTTGTACACCTGCTTTTCCGGAACCACCTGCACTTTCAGCGCGTAGGCGTCCCAGCCCACGCGGATCTGCGCGATGCCCAACTTGAACGCCGGCTTGGTGAGATCGACCAGCGCGCTTGGGCGGGTGTCTATCTCAGGCGGTAATTTCTTTGCCAAGCCGAGGAAGACGCCGATCCGGTTGATCAGCCGCCGCAGCCAGGCGAAGCGCCCTGGCGTTTCCGGATCGACGCGTCCGCGCACGACCATCACCGAGACATACGCGTTCGGCCCGAAGTTCTTAGCGACAGGCACCTCGACATAGGGCGAATTGGCGTTGATCGATACCACTTTGGAGTACAGGACACCCTCGCGCTCGACGGTCACCAGGGCTGTCGCCTCCCGGAACGGCATGCGCACTTCGAAGCGCGCGGTCTCGCCGACCTGATAATCTCGCCGCTCCGGCAGCACGTCGATGCGGTCGTTCGACGCCGCCGCGTACCAGTTGTCCGCGTCGGCAACGTAGAGTTCGGTGCTGGACTGGGCCACATTGCCGTCATCATCCTTGGCCGTGGCGACCAGCACCAGCTCGCCCGTTTCAGGCGCCTCCCCCGTGCACGAGAGCAAGCCGTGCCCGTCTGTCCTGCCGCTGCACACTTCGCCCAGACGCTTGACTTCGGCCGTTTGCTCATACGCGTAGAAGCCGCCGAGAAGGCGCTTGCGATAGGCGTAGGTCTTGCGTCGATAAGCGTCGACGCTCACCTTGCGGCCGACCTGGAGCTTGCCTTGGGCATCGAGGGCGAGCACCTTGAAGACCATGCTTTCCTTGGTGGCGTAGCCGCCGCTCACTTGCATGCCCAAGGCCAGCGCCGACGGCAGCACCATTACCCGCGCCGACGAGGTCAGGATCTGGCCGTTCGGGTCCGAATACTCCATCTCGATTTCGAGGGCACGCGGCTGGGGCGACTTGGGCAGGCCGGCGAAACTCATGCGCGTGCCGCCGCTCGCATCGAGCGTGACGCTGCGGGTGCGCACGGGATAGCCGGCCACGCCCGCCGGCACGTCGCTACTGTCAGCGCCGTCCTCGTCGCCGTCGGTCTCCGATTCGGCATCGGGGTCGTAGGAATACGGGGCGATCGCGTCTATCCCCTCCTTGGGCGCGCTACCGCCGAAATGAAAATCATCGTAGGCCGGAAACGTAAGCGGATAGTCCACCAGCCTGCTCCGAAACTTGACCGGCGCCCCGGCGGCGACGCCGCCCGACAGGTAGCTCAACTGCGCATCGATATCAACGCGCGTGGCGTTGATGACCGGTTTTGGCGGTGCCTTGAGCACGGCCTTCATCAGCGGAACGCGATATTGCTCGACCCGGAAACTGCCCGACTCCTGCGGACCGGTGCCCACGTTCAGCGTGACGGAATAGCTTCCCAGCTTGGCCTCCTTGGGAATCTGCCAGCTCGACACGCCCGCGCCGGATTGCCATGTGATCGGCACATCGTAGCGCTGGCCGCTGCCGTTGTGGGTCAGGATCGCGGTGGCAGGCATTTGGCTGGCTGTCGCGCCATCGAAGCCCTGGCCCGTGCGCGTCCGCACGAAATGCTTCATCGAGACCGTTTCACCGGCGCGAAACAGCGGTCGGTCGAATACGGTATGGGTGATCACCGGCTCGGTCGAGCCGAGTCCTCCCAGATTGAACTCCCAGGACGTAATCCCGTTATGCCACTCGGTCAACGCGAAAGCCATATCCAGGTCCTTGCGCGCCACGACCAGCAGACCGGAGCAATTGCCATGCTGGTAATTGTGGTAATTGGTTGGCAGTTGCGCGTCGATATGCGCGATGCCGTTAGCGTCCGTTTTACCGCTCCACAAATGCGAACCGTCGCAGGTCGCCACGCTCAACGCCACGTCGCCAAGCGGCTTGGCGTTGTCCAGACGCGTTACCCAGGCCAGCGACGATTCCCGCCCCAGCTTGAAATGCACGCCCATATTCGTGACGAGCGCGCTCGAATACGCGTAGTACGGCTTGCCGTCGGTGAGCAGGGCCTGCCCCAGCCGCTTGCTCGCAAATTCGACCACATAAAATCCTGGGGCGGGCAAAGGAATACCCATCACTTCAAACGCGTGCGGCCCATCGGCACGCGGCAAGTTCAGCGCCGTGGCCTTGAAATCGCCGCCGGTCGCACCGTGCAGGAGCGCAAGCTCCCCTTCCCGCGGCGCACGATTATTCGCCTTGGCGAACGCCTGCTCCCTTTCGCTCGACTCGTGCGGCGGCACCAGGACGCGATTGAGCCACTTCGCGATACTGAGATCGCTGTCGCTATCGATTCGTGCAAGCTGGCCGGCACCGCTCGACTTGCCATTGGTACCCACCTTGGCCTGCAAGCCCCGCAGCGTCGCCTCGACGTTACGCACACTGACCGGCAGCGCTGGATTGGCGTTCGTTTCAAGAATGCCGAAGTGTGAAGGAAACTTGATCAGCGGCGGGTCTTCGTCGATGCTTATCTTCAGCGGAAAGGAAGCGGCATTGACCAGGGCCCGTTTCGCATCGTCCTGGAATTTGGCCGGCAAGGAAATCGTCACTTCGCTCTGGGCGGGAAATGGACCATCAAAACGCACGCTGTCGACGGCTGCGGCTTTTTCATCGAGGACGGGGTGTATCACCTTCCCATTCGCGGTACGCAGTTCGATCGCGGCAGCCATCGCGGCGTCCACCGGCGCGGTGAAGCTCAGCGATATTGGCAGGACCGGAATGCATCCGGCCTTCGAATTGACGCGCTCACAATTGGACTTGGCCGAGAAATCCTTGCGCACCCTGAAGTGCAAGGTCTCCTCATTGGACGTGGCGACACCGCTTAGCGTGCGGATGCCCGCGCCCCAGACGATATTAACTTCGCTTTGCGCGACAAACGGCCGGCCACAGCGGGCCACCACCACGGACGGCGCGTCGTCGAGGCGCTTGTTCTTGACTGCCAACAGGCCAAGGCGCGCCCGCTTACTCAGCACCAAAAAGAGATTGTTCGCGCGGCCCTTCTGCTCGGCCAGCACCTGCTGGCGTTCCTTCCCCGCGATAATCTGCAGCGGTACGCGCTCGCCGAGGCCATCGACGCTGCAATAAGCATGGTCGCGCACGCTCGCGCTATCGGCGACAGCGTCGAGGCCGAGCAGAAAAATCTGATTCTCATCGATGTATTCCGCGCCGTCCCGGGGCCAGGCTTCGATGACCGACGGTCCGCCGGTACTGAAATCGAAACTGGCGGCGCGGACCTCGTTCCCGGACAGCGCTTTGAGCTTGGCGCGCGTGCTGAACTTGCACTTGAGCCCAGCTGGCAGGTCCCCCTCGAAATCGTATAGCCAATTGCGCCCGTCCGCCCAATGGCCATGCCCTTTCGCGTCGCACCGGATATCAAATGGGGAGGCCGGGCGGAGATCACCAAACGCCACCATCGGCTCGGAAAAACGCGCAGCGACCTGGCGCACGTCTTTCACTTCGCCGCTGGGGTTGAAACTTTCGACGGTAGCGGTGGATTGCGCAATGGCTTGCGTGAAGCATAATCCAAGAAAGAGCGCACTTATCCGGACGGCGTTTCGAACACGCTGCATGTTGATTCCTTGCCTTAGATGGTCGATGAATGTCGTATCAATGGGCGATACGGCCAATGGTCATCGTTAGCGTGTCCAGAGCGCCTCGAGATTGTTTGCTCGTGGCTGAAGCGACATCGTGCTGGAGATTACCATTTTCTCCATGCGTAAAATGCGCACATTGTCACGAATTGGACTGGCGTGGATATCGCCCTCCGTCGCCAACGCAGCATTGCTCCGCTATGCGCCCCGGAGCGCCCGCGTGGCTTTCACAAGGTCTCTGGAAGGCGGCAGGCCGAACAGGCGAGCATATTCCCGGCTGAACTGGTTCGGGCTTTCGTAGCCGACGCTGAATGCGATCGATGTCGCGCTGCCTTGTCCGGCGATCAGTTGTGACCGCGCGTGCAGCAAACGGATGCGCTTTTGAAACTGCAAGGGGCTCAACGCCGTCACCGCTTTGAAATGACGATGGAATGCCGACACGCTTAACGCCGCCATCTCAGCCAGTGCCTCTACCCTTATCTGTTCGGTAAAGTTGCGACGTATCCAGTTGATGGCGACGCCGATACGCGATAGCGCTGTGTCCGGCGATGCGACGTCTCGCAGCATCCAGCCGAGCGGCCCCTGTAGCACGCGGAACAATATCTCCCGCTCGTAAGAAGGAGCGAGCGCCGCGATCTCGTCCGGCCGTTCGATTAGCCGGAGCATTCGAATCCATGCGTCGAGAAGCTCGCCATTGACCGGCGCCACCGAAAATCCTGAACCGGACAGCGTGCCGCGGACCTCCACCGGCAAGTCGCGAATCAGCGCCGCGACGATCGCGGCGTCGAGCGTCAGGCTAACGGCAAGATACGGCTCGCCTGTCGCGGCCGGATGGACGGACCCGACGGCCGGGAGACCTACCGACATGACGAAGTAGGTCGCCGGGTCGTAGTGGAAGGTCCGGTCGCCCACCGTCATCGTCTTCGATCCCGTCAGGATCAGGTTGACCATCGGATCGTAGACGGCGGCGAGCAGGTGCTCGGGGATTTCACCCTGGACCATCGCGACACGCGGGATGCCGGTTTCCGTGCGCCTGTTCTCGGCCCCCGAGGCCAGCCGTCTCAGTTCTTGCATTTGCTGTTCCATGGCCAGACACTAGCAGAGGCCCTCAGTCCATGCAATGTAAAAGCAGAAATAGGCAAGCTTTGAGCAAGATCGGGTGGGTGCCCCGTCATCGACAGCCGTATCATCATTGTCTCCATACACACAGGAGGGACCCTATGAAGATTGTCATCGTGACCGGAAGCAGTCGTGGCCTGGGGGCTAGCACCGTACTCGAATGCGCCAAGCGCGGCATGGGCGTGATCGTCACCTACAACAGCAATCCGGAAAAAGCACAGGAGGTCGTGAAGGCCATCGCCGGGATTGGCGGGAAGGCGGTCGCGCTGAAGCTCGACGTCGGCAATAGTCGATCGTTTCGCGATTTCCGCACAGCGGTTTCTGCACAGCTCAAGGCCATCTGGGACAGGGAAACATTCGACTTCCTTGTCAACAACGCTGGATACGGGCTGTATGCGCCGATCGCTGATGTCAGCGAGGAGCAGTTCGACGGCCTGTTCAACGTCCACCTCAAGGGGCCGTTCTTCCTGACCCAGGCGCTACTGCCGCTCATCGAATGCGGCGGCCACGTACTCAACGTCACCAGCGCGACCAGCCGCGTTGCCACCGCTGGCGTCGCGCCTTATGCCGCCTTCAAGGGCGGCCTGCAGGTCCTCACCCGCTACATGGCCAAGGAATTCGGCGAGCGGCGGATCAGGGCGAACTCGATCGCTCCGGGCGCGATCCGCACCGAGCTGGGCGGTGGATTGACCGATGATTTCGAGGCCATGCTGGCCGGTCAAACGGCGCTCGGCCGGGTCGGCGAACCGGACGATGTCGGTGGCGTCATCGCCAGTTTGCTGTCCGACGAGAACCGCTGGATCAACGCCCAGAACATCGAAGTGGCGGGCGGCTACGCCATCTAAATAGAGGACAGTTCACCATGCTCGACCACATCTTCATCTCCGTGAGCGATATCGATCGCTCGATTGCCTTCTACGAGAAGGCGCTCGCACCGCTCGGCATCACCCATGCGCTCGACTTCGACGGCAGTCAGGGCCCTGCCGGCCACCCCGATCTCAAGGGGTTCGGCGCGAACGGCCGCGTGTTCTTCTGGCTGCGCGAAGGCAAGGTAGACGGCCGCGCCGTCCATGTGGGCTTCATCGCGCGTGACGAGGGCGCGGTCGATGCGGCCTTCGCCGCGGCGATGGCGGCAAGTGCCACCGAAATCCATCCACCCGGACCGCAGCGTCACTATGACCCGCGCTATTACGCCGCCCAGGTTCGCGACCCGGACGGCTATAGCCTGGAATTCGTCTACAAGCAATGGCAGCACTGACATGACGAAGCTTATGATTCATGGCACGACGCGCCACGCGGGCCGCCGGGCGGCAGGGCGTGCCTGGGCAGCGGGCACGACCCTTGTCCTCGCAGGACGCGACGAGGCGGCGCGCGTAGCGCTCATGCCAGTGAACGGCTCCACGTTCACGGCAGACGCCGCCGCCGAGGCGGGTGGGCATGCTCTGGCCGACGCGGGTCGCCCATGCTTTCAGCCCCCTGCGATACTGTTCGGCAACGGCTTGGCCGAGACAATCGCTGACACCACCATCTTCGACATCTGAGGAGCAGCCCATGGACAAGCTCGTTGATACATTCATACAGACCACTAACGCCTTTGACGTCGAGGGCGTGTTGGCCCTCTTCAAGTCCGATGCAATCATCGAAGACGTTTCGGCTGGGGGTGCCTTCGTCGGCGCCGATGGTATTCGCCTTTACCTCGAGCAGTTCTTCGTTGGCTATAAAACCGCCAGCAAGCTTCTGTCGCTAGTGCAACCGGACGATTTCACCGCCATCGCTCGCGTCGATTTCACCGGCGACTTTGGCCACGAGATCGGGTCTCTCAAGATCAAGACTGCCCCTGACGGTCTGATCGAGCGCATCGACGCAGATCTCGAATAACGATGCGCCTGCCGTGTTCGATGCAGCCCTCCAAGAGGAGCCCCATCTGAATATACTGGGGCTGGTTTGCGACTGAGCTCGCCGGGGTCTGTGGCGGCTAGGAGCCGGAGCGCGGCGCCGCGCGCGCGAATCCGGCCGTCGTCGTTTTATTGCTGCGGATTGAGGCGCTCGTTTTTCGAGTGCAGCTTGTTGAGCGCCGAGAGATAGGCCTTGGCGGAGGCGACGATGATGTCCGGGTCGGCGCCGAGGCCGTTGACGATGCGGCCGCTCTTGGACAGGCGCATCGTCACTTCGCCCTGCGACTGGGTGCCGGTACTGATCGCGTTCACGGAGAACAGGATCAGTTCGGCGCCGCTGGCGACCTGGCTTTCAATGGCGTTGACGGTGGCGTCGACCGGGCCGTCGCCCTTGCCTTCGCAGTGGTATTCCTTGCCGTCGACGTCGAACACGACGCGCGCGCTCGGGGTCTCGCCGGTCTCGGAATGCTGGGCCAAGGAGACGAAGCGGTAGTGCTCGCCTTCCTGGGCGTGGTCTTCCGCCGAGACGAGGGCCATGATGTCTTCGTCGAAGATCTCGGCCTTGCGGTCGGCCAGCTCCTTGAAGCGCCCGAAGGCGGCGTTGACTTCGGTCTCGGAGGCCAGTTCGATGCCCAGCTCGCGCAGGCGCTCCTTGAAGGCGTTGCGGCCGGACAGCTTGCCGAGCACGATCTTGTTGGCGGCCCAGCCCACGTCTTCGGCGCGCATGATCTCGTAGGTCTCGCGCGCCTTGAGGATGCCGTCCTGGTGGATGCCGGAGGCGTGGGCGAAGGCGTTGGCGCCGACCACGGCCTTGTTCGGCTGCACGGCGAAGCCGGTGATCTGGGACACCATCCTAGAGGCGGCGACGATCTGGGTGGTGTCGATCCCCAGCTGCAGCTTGAAGTAGTCGGCGCGGGTGCGCACGGCCATGACGACTTCTTCGAGCGCGGTGTTGCCGGCGCGCTCGCCCAGGCCGTTGATGGTGCATTCGATCTGGCGCGCGCCGCCGATCATGACGCCGGCCAGCGAATTGGCCACCGCCAGGCCCAGGTCGTTATGGCAGTGCACCGACCAGATGGCCTTGTCGGAGTTGGGAATGCGCTCGCGCAGGCGCTTGATGGTGGCGCCGAAGACTTCGGGCACCGCGTAGCCGACCGTGTCGGGGAAGTTGATCGTGGTGGCGCCCTCGGCGATGACGGCTTCGAGCACGCGGCACAGGTAGTCTTCGTCGGAGCGGCTGCCGTCCTCGGGCGAGAATTCGATGTCGTCGGTGTATTGGCGCGCGCAGCGGATGGCCAGCTTGGCCTGTTCGAGCACCTGCTCGGGCTCCATGCGCAGCTTCATCTTCATGTGCAGCGGCGAGGTGGCGATGAAGGTGTGGATGCGCTTGCGCTCGGCCGGCTGCAGCGCCTCGGCGGCGCGCGCGATGTCGCGCTCGTTGGCGCGCGAGAGCGAGCAGACAGTGGACTCCTTGATGGCCGCGGAGATGGCGCGGATGGCCTCGAAGTCGCCCGGAGACGCGGCCGCGAAGCCGGCTTCGATCACGTCCACGCGCAGGCGCTCGAGCTGGCGCGCGATGCGCACTTTCTCGTCCTTGGTCATGGAGGCGCCGGGCGATTGCTCGCCGTCGCGCAGGGTGGTGTCGAAAATGATCAGGCGGTTCGAGTCGGACATGGCGTCTCCAAAAAGCGTAGAAATAATGGGGTCAGCGGCGTTCGCTGGCGTCGACCGGCGTGTCGTCGGTCTGGATGATGCTGACCGGCTTGCCCTTGGCCAGGCGCCAGAAATACACGAGGTAGCCGGACAGGCCGTAGAGGGCGAAAATCGGCATGAAGGATTTGGCCGGTTCGATGGCGGCAACGGCAAACGCGAGCGCGATCAGGAACACGACGATGAACGGCACCGATTTGCGGAAATTGACGTCCTTGAAGCTGTAGAACGGCACGTTGGTGACCATGGTCAGGCCGGCGAACAGGGTGATCCCCCAGGAGATCCAGGCGAAGTCGAGGCCGCTGTAGCCGGCGTCGTGCATCATCAGGATGAACCCGGTGACGATGCCTGCCGCGGCCGGGCTGGGCAGGCCCTGGAAGAAGCGCTTGTCGACCACTTCGATGTTGGTGTTGAAGCGGGCCAGGCGCAGGGCGGCGCCGGCGCAGTAGACGAAGGCGGCGATCCAGCCGAACTTGCCGATCCCGCGCAGCGACCATTCGTACATCACCAGGGCCGGGGCGGCGCCGAAGGAGACCATGTCGGACAGGCTGTCGTACTGGGCGCCGAATTCGGACTGGGTGTTGGTCAGGCGCGCGATGCGGCCGTCGAGGGCGTCGAGGACCATGGCGATGAACACGGCCCAGGCGGACTGGTCGAAGCGGCTGTTCATGGCCATGACGATGGCGTAGAAGCCGCAAAACAGCGCGGCCGTGGTGAAGGCGTTGGGCAGCAGGTAGATGCCGCGGGCGCGCACCGGATTGCCGTCGGCGTCGTATTTGCGGCGGGTAATCTTGCTAAAGCGCGAGATTTTCGCCTTGTTGGCGCCGGTGGCTGCGGACCTGCGGCGGGGAAAGTTGGCCATATGTTTCCGTTTCAAGTGGGTGTCGCTCATGCGGGCATGGCAATGTCGGCGTGCCGATCTTGCTACACATTATAGTGGGCGCCATGCCTGCTGCGCGATCGAGTTCGGCTACTTGAACCTGACCTTTCCTACCAGACGCATTTGCAGGGTGGTTTCGCCGGGCTCGAAACTGGGCTCGGACACCTCGGCCATCTCGCGCTTGGCCATCGAGCGCATCATCTGCGGGGCGGGCATGTCGGCCTGCTGGGCGTAGTTGCCCGAGCCTTCGAAGTCGACCGTGTCGAGCGTGGCGTCGTTAAGCTGGCGGCCCATGGCGCGGGCAATGGCCGCGATGCGTTCGTTGAGGTTCTGGTAAGTGGCGGCGATGCGCTTGTCGTCGAGCTGTTTCAGGGCGGCCGGGCTCAGCTGGAAGCTCAGGCCGGAAAGGCCCAGCACGCGCTGGACGGCGGCGGCCATCTTCGGCAAGGCGGCCAGGTTGGTGGTCTTGACTTCGAGCGACTGGCCCACGCGCCAGCTGGTGGGCACGCGCTTGACGCTGGCCTGGCCGTTGGGCAGCGGCCGCTCGTCCGGATAGACGGGATAGGTGTAGTAGCCCTGGGTCTTGAGGCGGGCCTGGGGGTCTTCGCGGCGCACGATCTCGGTGCCCTGCTTCATCTTCTGGTTCACGCGCGAGGCGGCGGCGGCCTTGTCCTTGTCCTGCTCCTCGACCGTGAAGGTGGCGATGGCCTGGTCGTTGGCCTGGGTCACTTCGCCGAAGGCGGGAACGATGACCAGGGTGCCGCTGGTGGGCAGGACGGACTGGGCGTGGGACTGGGCCGCGAACAGCAGGGCGCCGGCGGCGATGATCTTGGATAGGGACATGGTCTGATCTCCTGGTTGAGTGACAAGAAAATGGGGCCGAAAGCCCCATTCTTTTGCTTGCTCACGAAGATACGCGGGTTTTGCGGTCCGGTGTGTCCCGGACATCAAAAGTTGCAATTTCGCTTAGCCGGCGCCCCCGCGCGGGGCAGGAACGCCGGGCAGTGCTTAGTTTTTCGACTGGTCGACCAGCTTGTTCTTGGCGATCCAAGGCATCATCGCGCGCAGCTTGGCGCCAACGGTCTCGATCGGATGCTCGGCGGTCAAACGACGACGCGAGATCAGGGTCGGCGCGCCGGCCTGGTTTTCCAGGATGAAGGACTTGGCGTATTCGCCGGTCTGGATGTCCTTCAGGCACTGACGCATCGCGTCCTTGGTCGCTTCGGTGACAACGCGCGGGCCGGTCACGTACTCGCCGTATTCGGCGTTGTTCGAGATCGAGTAGTTCATGTTGGCGATGCCGCCTTCATAGATCAGGTCGACGATCAGTTTCAGTTCGTGCAGGCACTCGAAGTAAGCCATTTCCGGAGCGTAACCAGCTTCGGTCAGGGTCTCGAAACCAGCCTTGATCAGTTCGACGGCGCCGCCGCACAGAACAGCCTGCTCGCCGAACAGGTCGGTTTCGGTCTCTTCACGGAAGTTGGTCTCGATGATGCCGGCACGGCCGCCGCCGTTGGCCATGGCGTAGGACAGGGCGATGTCGCGCGCGGAACCGGACTTGTCCTGGTACACGGCGATCAGGTGGGGCACGCCGCCGCCGTTGGCGTAGGTGCCGCGCACGGTGTGGCCTGGGGCCTTCGGTGCGATCATGATGACGTCCAGGTCGGCGCGTGGCACGACTTGGCCGTAGTGCACGTTGAAGCCGTGGGCGAAGGCCAGGACCGCGCCCTGCTTGGCGTTCGGCTCGACGTTTTCACGGTAGACCTTGGCGATATTCTCGTCCGGCAGCAGGATCATGATGATGTCGGCGGCCTTGATGGCGTCGTTGACTTCAGCGACCTTCAGGCCGGCTTTCACTACCTTGGTCCACGACGCGCCGCCTTTGCGCAGGCCAACGGTGACGTTGACGCCCGAATCGTTCAGGTTCTGCGCGTGCGCGTGACCCTGGGAGCCGTAGCCGATGATGGCGACGTTCTTGCCTTTAACGAGGGAGAGGTCGCAGTCTTTGTCGTAAAAAACGTTCATGTTAGTTCCTATAATTTTCTGTGTGTTCAGGGGGGTGTGCCGGGAGCACGGATTACACTTTGAGGATGCGTTCGCCGCGGCCGATACCGGAACCGCCGGTACGTACCGTTTCGAGGATCGAGGCGCGGTCGATGGAATCGATGAACGCGTCGAGCTTGCCCTTGTTGCCGGTCAGCTCGATCGTGTAAGTCTTTTCCGTGACGTCGATGATGCGGCCGCGGAAGATATCCGCGGTGCGCTTCATCTCTTCACGCTCCTTGCCGACCGCGCGCACCTTGATGAGCATGAGCTCGCGCTCGATGTGCGCGCCCTCGGTCAGGTCCACCACCTTGACCACCTCGATGAGGCGGTTCAGGTGCTTGGTGATCTGCTCGATGATGTCGTCCGAGCCGCTGGTGACGATGGTCATGCGCGACAGGGTGGCATCTTCAGTGGGGGCGACGGTCAGCGTCTCGATGTTGTAGCCGCGGGCGGAAAACAGGCCGACCACGCGCGAGAGCGCACCGGCTTCATTTTCCAGCAGGACGGAAATGATATGTCTCATTTACAGGTCCTCCGAACCGAGCAGCATTTCAGACAGGCCCTTGCCTGCCTTGACCATCGGCCATACGTTCTCGGCCTGGTCGGTAATAAAGTTCATGAACACTAAGCGGTCTTTCATGCCGAATGCTTCGCGCAGCGCGCCATCGACGTCGCCCGGCTTCTCGATCTTCATGCCCACGTGGCCGAAGGACTCGGCCAGCTTGGTGAAGTCCGGCAGCGAATCCATGTAGGACTCGGAATAGCGCGAACCGTAGTCGATCTGTTGCCACTGGCGAACCATGCCGAGGAAACGGTTGTTCAGCAAAATGATTTTCGGCGTCAGGTGATATTGCTTGCAGGTTGCAAGTTCCTGGATGCACATCTGGATCGAGCCTTCGCCGGTGATGCAGGCGACGGTGGCGTCCGGGTTGGCCATCTGCACGCCCATGGCGTACGGCAAGCCGACGCCCATGGTGCCCAGGCCGCCCGAGTTGATCCAGCGGCGCGGCTTGTCGAACTTGTAGTACTGGGCCGCCCACATCTGGTGCTGGCCCACGTCGGAGGTGATGAAGGCGTCACCCTTGGTGATGTCCCACACTTTCTCGACCACGGACTGGGGCTTGATGACGACGTCGGAGCCGGCGTACTTGAGGCAATCGCGGCCGCGCCATTCGTTGATCTGTTTCCACCAGTCCTTCAGCGGGGCCGCGTTCGGCTTGGCGTCGGCCGCCTCGAGCTGGGACAGGAACTCGACCAGCACGTCCTTGACGTTGCCGACGATGGGGATGTCGACCTTGACGCGCTTGGAGATCGACGATGGATCGATGTCCACGTGGATGATCTTGCGCGGGTTCTGGGCGAAGTGCTTGGGGTTGCCGATCACGCGGTCGTCGAAGCGGGCGCCGATGGAGATCAGGACGTCGCAGTGCTGCATCGCCATGTTCGCTTCATAGGTGCCGTGCATGCCGGGCATGCCGACGAAGTTCTCGCTGCTGGCCTTGTAGCCGCCCAGGCCCATCAGGGTGTTGGTGACCGGGAAGCCGAGCTTGTCGACCAGCTTGTTCAGCTCGGGCGCCGCGTTGGCCAGGATCACGCCGCCGCCGGTGTAGATCATCGGACGCTCGGCTTGCAGCAGCAGCTGCACGGCCTTGCGGATCTGGCCGGCGTGGCCCTTGTCGATCGGCTTGTACGAGCGCATTTCCACTTCGCGTGGATACTCGAACACGGCCTTGTGCATCGTGATGTCTTTGGGGATATCGACCAGCACCGGGCCGGGACGGCCGGTCTTGGCGATATAGAATGCTTTCTTGATCGTCGAAGCCAGGTCTTTCACGTCTTTGACGAGGAAGTTGTGCTTGACGCAAGGACGGGTGATGCCGACGGTGTCGCATTCCTGGAAAGCATCCTGGCCGATCGCATGGCTGGGCACCTGGCCCGAAATGACGACCATCGGAATGGAATCCATGTACGCGGTCGACAGACCGGTCACGGCATTGGTCACGCCCGGACCCGAGGTGACGAGGGCGACGCCGACCGTTTGCGAGCTGCGCGAATACGCGTCGGCTGCATGCACGGCGGCCTGTTCGTGGCGTACCAGGACGTGTTGGAATTTGTCTTGCTTGAAGATGGCGTCGTAGATGTAGAGAACAGCACCGCCTGGGTAACCGAAGACATGCTTGACGCCCTCTTCCGCCAGACAACGCACTACTATCTCCGCGCCCGTGATGGGTGCAGCTGATTCGTTACTCATGATACATTCCTTTCAAGACCCATTGGGAGGTGATCGGATGCTCTGTCCTGACGAAATGCGCGTAGCGCGACAGTGCTCAGGCGTCCCTTTTCTCTGCGGTCACGTCGATCTTTCACGTACCCATAGATACGTTACGAACCGGCGCTGGGCGCAACTCGTTTGGCGTGAGTGTCTGTTGCGTTGAGTGCGTATCTCTCGCGCTTGTGGCACGGGTAAGAGCAAACTGCCTACTAAGATGAAAGCGCGTCGTGTCGAAGGTGGCCTTATGTGCCGGTCGCGACACGACCATAATGCTTCGGGATGGCGAAGCGTACTATACATTACTGCGTTGCACCATTTAGGTCAAGGGATAAAACCGGTTTTTGCGGATTTCGGGCGCCGGCGGGCCGGTTTTGGGGTAAATAAGGCGCTTTGGATGTAAAGTTATGCAAAACTGTCCATAGTTTGCTAGCATGCGGTCAGTTTTTCCAACCGTCACGGGCGAACTTCCCGCGGCGCACTCACCTTTCCTCCACGCATGGCCACAGACAAAGAATTATCCGACTTTCTCGTCAGTGTAGAGCGGCGCGCCTTCAAGCAGGCCGTGTACGCGGTGCGCAAGGACGAGGCGGCCCTGGACATTGTGCAGGACGCGATGATCAAGCTGTCCGAGAAATACGGCGACAAGCCGGCGGCCGAGCTGCCGATGCTGTTCCAGCGCATCCTGCAAAACACGATACTCGATTATTTCAGGCGCGAAAAGGTGCGCAACACCTGGGTCAGCCTGCTGTCGGGCATGGGCCGGCACGCTGGCGACGATGAGGAATTTGATATACTGGAATCCTACGCCGCCGAGGAAGGCTCGGCCGCGGCCGAGTCGAGCGCGGACCAGGTCGAGCGCATGCAAACCTTGAGCCTGATCGACGCGGAGATACAAAAGCTGCCGACGCGTCAACGGGAAGCCTTCCTCATGCGTTACTGGCAGGACATGGATGTGGCCGAAACAGCCGAGGCGATGGGGTGCTCCGAGGGCAGTGTCAAGACACATTGTTCGCGTGCCACCCACGCGCTGGCCGAATCGTTGAAAGCCAAGGGGATAAAATTATGAACGCCGACGAACTCAATTTCGCGTACAAGGTACGCCACGCGCTTAACGAGCATCTCGACCATTTGCCTGCGTCGACCACGGACCGTCTGGCGGCGGCGCGCCAGCAGGCGATGGCGCGCAAGAAAGCCGACGTCCCCGTGCGCGTGGCCCAGCGCAGGCTGGCCGGCCTGGCCGGCGGCTTGCTGTCGTTTAATTTCCTGGGCCGCCTGACGGTCGCCGTGCCCCTGCTCGCGCTGGTGGCCGGCCTGGCCAGCATTCATCATTACGAACAGCAAAAGCACATTGCCGAGCTGGCGGAACTTGACGCCGCCGTGCTGTCCGACGAGCTGCCTTTGACGGCCTATCTCGACCAGGGCTTCAACGCCTATCTGGCCGAGCGCGGCCAACAATAATGACGCGCTCCCTGTCCCGGCTCCGCCTGGCCGCAGCGCTGACCGCGCTGGTCTGCGCCCAGGCCGCGCAGGCCCAGGGAACGCCGGCGGCCGCCAGCGCCGTGCCAGCGCCCAGTGCCGTGCCAACGGCCAGCGCCGGCGCGTCCGCCGCGCATGTGGCGAAGGCCCCGGCGGCGGCGAAACCCGCTCCGGCCAAGCCTGCTCCGGCCAAGCCGGCCGCGACCGACAAGCTGCAATGGAAAGATCTGTCCCCCGCCCAACAATCCGCGCTGGAACCGCTGGTGACCGAGTGGGACCGCATGGGCAACGTGCAAAAGCAAAAATGGCTGACGATGAGCAAGCGCTTCGCCACCATGAAGCCTGACGAGCAACAGCGCATGCACGAGCGCATGCGCGACTGGGTCCGCCTGACGCCGGAACAACGCACCTTGGCGCGCGAGAACTATACGCGCACCCGCCAGATCGACAAGTCGAGCAAGTCGGAAAAGTGGCAGCAGTACCAACAACTGCCCGAGGAAGAGAAGAAAAAGTTGGCTGCTGCCGCCGCCAGCAAAAAACAACCCGGAAACGGCGCGCCCAAGGCCCTGAACGGCGCCCACGGCTCGTCCAAGGCGCACGCGCCGGTGGTGAAAGCGTGCCCTGCCGGCAGCGTCGCCAACCTGGCCGCCGCAACACCAGCGTGCGTGCCTGCGCCGGCCGCCGCCGCGGCCAGCGTTCCCGCCACCACCGCGCCTGCCGCACCGGCCGCGCCACCTGCCCCCAATGCAAAATAGTTCGACCGCGGCGGCCACCCCATCCCTGGGGCGCCGCCTGATCTGCATCGTCTACGAGGCCTTCCTGATGACCGCGGTGGCGATGTTCGCGACCGCGCTGTTTCTACTGGTCACGCAGAACCGCAAGGGCCCGCTGTACCAGCATGGCCTCAAGGCCTACCTGTTCCTCGTCATGGCCGCCTACTTCATCCATTTCTGGACCGACAGCGGCCACACGCTGGCGATGAAAACCTGGCGCATCAAGGTCGTCAAGCCCGGCTATCCACGCCTGCCCTACAGCACAGCGGCCCTGCGCTACCTGCTCGCCTGGGGCTGGTTCCTGCCCGCGCTGGCGGTGTGCTACGTGTTCCATATCACCGGCAAGGCCGAGGTCAGCGGCACCATCGCCCTCGGCGTGATCGCCTGGGCGCTGACCGCCTTCCTCGACAAGGATCGCCAATTCCTGCACGACCACCTGGCCGGCACGCGCCTGATCGCCCTGCCCAAGCCGGTCAAGGGCGACAAGCCCGCCCTCGCCTGACGGACTCACGATGAGCCTGGAATCGGTCCGCGCATTCTTTGCCGCACGACAGTTTGGACATTCCCATCATCGAACTGTCGGTGAGCACGGCGACGGTCGCCCTGGCGGCCGAGGCGCATGGTGTGGAACCTGGGCGCATCGCCAAGACCCTGGCCTTTCGCCTGGGCGACGGCAGCGCGATGCTGGTCGTCGCGCGCGGCGATGCCCGGATCGACAACAAAAAATTCAAGGATGTTTTCGGCAAGGGCAAGATGCTCGGGTTGGATGACGTGGTCGCGCTCACCGGCCACCCGGTCGGCGGCGTGTGCCCGTTCGGCCTGGCCCAGCCGATGCCGGTGTACCTGGACAAGTCGCTCCAGGATTTCGACGACGTGCTGCCCGCCGCCGGCGCCGTGCACAGCGCGGTGCGGATCAGTCCGGCGCAACTGGCCAGCATCACCGAAGGCCAATGGGTCGACGTCTGCCAGGAAGTCGTCACTGCCTGAGGGCGCGCCGTGGACCAGCAGCGCTGCCCCTTATGCGGCCGGGAGCTTGGCACCGTCAACGTCGACCGGCACCACCTGATTCCAAAGAAATTCAAGGGGACCGAGCAGTTCCTGATCCACAAAATCTGCCATCGCAAGATTCACTCCGCGTTCACCGAGCGCGAACTGCTGCAGACGTTTCATACTTGGGAAGCGCTGCGCGAGACCGAAGACATTCAAGCGTTTATCGGCTGGGTCGCTAAAAAAGATCCCGGCTTTTATACCCGCACCTTCAGCACCAACAAAAAGAAAAACAAATAGGCCCCGCTATTGCGCAATGCGCCGGATGCGCAAATCGATGGGGGTCTGACCCCGACATCTCCACCGAACATTGAACGGGGTCTGACCCCGACATCTCCACCGGACATTGAACGGGGTCTGACCCCGACATCACCACCGGACATTGAACGAGTCCTGACCCCGACATCACCACCGG
>DIZW01000025.1:26074-34811 GCA_002428015.1 Oxalobacteraceae bacterium UBA6018
CACCACCGGACATTGAACGGGTCTGACCCCGACATCACTACCGGCCATTCAACGGGGCCTGACCGATATAAGCTCTCTGTCGTCGTGAAGCGAAACCTAATCGGCCTGATAAAGCTCGAGCGGCAGCCCATCCGGATCGGCGAAAAACACGAAGGCTTTGCCGGTGTATTCGTCGATCCGCACCGGCTCGACCGCGACACCGAGCGCTTCGAGATCGGCCTTGCAGCGCGCGACGTCGGCCACCGCGAACGCCAGGTGGCGCAGGCCTTGCGCTTCGGGATAGGATGGCCGCGGCGGGGCATCGGGAAACGAGAACAGTTCGATCTGCGCGCCGTCGGGCAAGGCCAGGTCGAGCTTGTAGGAGCGGCGCGCCGCGCGGTAATTTTCGGCAATCACGGTCAGGCCCAGCACGTCCACGTAGAAACGTTTGGAGCGCGCGTAATCGGAGCAGATGATCGCGGCGTGGTGGATGCGCTGGAGCTGCATCGGCTTACAGGCGGAAGCCGAGCTTGACGCTGGCGCTCTGGTTGCCGCCGGTGCGGTCGATTTCGGCGACGACGTTGGCCACGCCGAAATTGAGGTTCAGGCCGGCGAACACTTTGCTGGCCGCCGGCGTTTCTTCACGCAGGCCGCCTACGTGCGGCGTGAGCGTGCCCCACACGCGCCCAACGCCCGCGTAGGGAGTGGCGAGCAGGAAGCCTTTGGACACCGTCAGCTCGAGGCTGCGCGTGTTCATGCTGAGCTGGTCGACGCCGCTCAGGTGGGTGCCGGCCGCGCGTACGGCCACCGCCGGCAGCACAGTGTTCCCTTCGATGAAAGCGTACTTGATCTCGCCGCCAACGAGCTTGATATCCGAGCCGGGCGCCGCGCTGAGACTGGCGCCGATGTCGATGTTGAACGGCAGGCCTTTGTGCACGTGCACGCGCGGCAGATACAAAGTCGCGCTGTCGGCGCCGGCCCGCTTCCACAGGTCGGCATGTTCCATCCGGGTGCTGCTTACTTCGAGTCCAAGGTCGAAGCCGACCACGCCGAGCGGCTCGGCCGGGGCGACGGCCTTGTAGCTGCCGGCGGCGGTGAAGTCCTGCGACAGGGCGGCGAACTGCGTTTGCGAGAGGTTCTGCAGGGAGCCCAGGTCGCCGGCAAAAACCGGCGATGCGACGGCGGCCGATGCGAGTGCGAATGCGAGAAGCGATGGGATTTTCATGGGTTACGGGCGCCTTGATCAAACAGTTTAAATAAATGTGGGCGCCATTGTAAGCGCCGCACCGGCTCGGCGTCGCCGTTTAGAAGCGTTCGTGCTGCAGCAGGTAGCGCCACTGCCCCACCGGCAGGCTGGCCATCGGCACGCGGCCGATGCGGATGCGTTTCATCGTCACGACGGTCAGCCCGACACTGCGGCACATGTGCACCACCTGGCCCGGCCTGACGCCCTTGAGCGCGAAGCGCAGGCGGGTCTCGTTCTGCCAGCTGACCTTCATCGGAGGGATCTCCTTGCCGTTGTAGGTGAGCCCGTGATTGAGCAGGGCCAGGCCGTTCTCGCACAGCGTGCCCTTGACCTCGACGATGAATTCCTGCTCGACCCGGTTGCCCTCCTCGATCAGCTTGCGCGTCACGCGGAAGTCCTGGGTGTACACCACCAGCCCGCTGGCGCGGGTCTCGAGCGGCGCGGCCAGGGTCAGCCGGGCAAGGTGGCGCTTGAGGAAGCGCTCCCTGCCCTGCTGCTCAGCGACCAGCGTGCCGGCGCCTATCAGCGCAATGGCCGGCGTGGCTTCCTGGTCGGCGCCGGCCGCGTAGCCGGCAGGCTTGTGCAGCAGGATCGTGACGGGCACGATCTCGGCCAGCGTCGCATTCGGGTCGATGACGACCTGCTGCGTCTCGCTCACGCGGGCGCCGGCTTCTTCGACGATCTCGCCATCGACGCTGACCCAGCCGCCGGCGATGTATTGTTCGGCCTCGTTGCGCGAGCACGGGATCTGGTCGGCGACGCGCTTGGCGAGGCGGATGGTGGTATCGGTCATGCGCTGTGGCGCCAATCCTGGAAAAATGCGGTGAACACGGCGACGACTTTTTCGACGTCGGCCGCGGAGATGTCGAGGTGCGTGACCAGGCGCGTATGCTGGCCGACGGTGGCGCGGATACGCTCGCGCGCCAGCACGTCGCGCAGGGCGGCACAGGCGGCCGGCGGCACTTCGATGTAGAAGATATTGGTCTGCGGGGTGGCGACCTTGAGCTGGGCGACCTGCGCCAGGCCGCGCGCGAGGGCGGCGGCGTTGGCGTGGTCGTCGGCCAGGCGCGCGATGTTGTGTTCGAGCGCGTACAGGCCGGCTGCGGCGAGGATGCCGGCCTGGCGCATGCCGCCGCCGAGCATCTTGCGCCAGCGCTTGCCCTTCTCGACGAAGGCGCGGCTACCCAGCAGGACCGAGCCGACCGGAGCGCCCAGGCCCTTCGACAGGCAGACCGACACGCTGTCGAAGCCGGCCACCGCCTCGCGCAGGCCGATGCCGAGTTTGACGGCGGCGTTGCAGACGCGCGCGCCGTCCAGGTGGGTGGCCAGGCCACGCTCGTGGGCGAGCGCGGTGGCGGCGCTCAAGTAGGCGCCGCCGAGCACGCGCCCGCCGATGGTGTTCTCCAGCGCCAGCGCGCGGGTGCGCGCGAAGTGCATGTCGTCGGGCTTGATGTAGGCGGCGATGTCGTCCAGCGCGATGCTGCCGTCCGGCTGGTTGGCGATCGGCTGCGGCTGGATACTGCCCAGGACGGCCGCGCCGCCGCCTTCGTATTTGTAGGTGTGCGCTTCCTGGCCGACCAGGTATTCGTCGCCGCGCCCGCAGTGGTTCATCAGGGCGATCAGGTTGGTCTGGGTGCCGGACGGGGCGAACAGGGCCGCCTCGAAGCCGAACAGCCCGGCCGCCATGTCCTGCAGGCGGTTGACGCTCGGGTCGTCGCCGTACACGTCGTCGCCCACGCTGGCCGCGGCCATGGCGGCGCGCATCGCCTCGGACGGCTGGGTCACGGTGTCGCTGCGCAGGTCGATCCAGCCGTCAGGCGTCATGGCGCCGCTCCTGCCTGGGCCAGTTGTTCGGTGTAGAAGCGCTGCCCCATCTCCTCCAGGCCCAGGGTGGCCAGCACTTCCTGCAGGCGTTCGGTGGGCCGCTTGCGCGGCAGGTTCTTGTAGCTGGCGATGATCAATTCGTTCTTCATCGAGTGCTCCCAGCCGACCAGCTCCGTGACGTTGACCTGGTAGCCGTGCGCTTCGAGCTGCAGGCAGCGCAGCACGTTGGTGACCTGGCTGCCGAATTCGCGCGTGTGCAGCGGGTGGCGCCAGATTTCGGTGAGCGCGGTCTTGCCCAGGTCCTTGGCCTTGTTCTTCTTGAGGACGGAGGCCACTTCGGCCTGGCAGCATGGCACCAGCACCATGTAGCTGGCGCGCTTTTTCAGGGCGAAGTCGATCGCGTCGTCGGTGGCGGTATTGCAGGCGTGTAGCGCGGTGACGATGTCGATGCGCGCAGGGAGCGCGCTCGATTCGGTCGATTCGGCCACCGACAGGTTCAGGAACGACATGCCGGGAAAGCCGAGCTGGCGGGCCAGGTCGGTCGACTTGCGCACCAGTTCTTCGCGCGTTTCGATGCCGTAGATATGCGAGCCGTCGTCCAGGTTCTTGAAGAACAGGTCGTACAGGATGAAGCCGAGGTAGGACTTGCCCGCCCCGTGATCGACCAGGCTGATGGCCGGGTGGTCCTGGCGGATTTCGTTCAGGAGCGGCTCGATGAACTGCACCAGGTGATACACCTGCTTGAGCTTGCGGCGGCTGTCCTGATTGAGCTTGCCGTCGCGGGTGAGGATGTGCAGCTCCTGCAGCAGCGCGATCGACTGGCCGGGACGGATTTCGGGCGCCAGCGTATCGGGCTGCTGTTCCGGCTTATCCTGCTTGCCCTGTTTCGCCGGCTTGGCGGGGTCACTACGCTTCATCGATCCAGGCCTGTTGAATCGCTTCGAGGACTTTTTCGCCGCCGCGCGTGCGGTCGTCGTCAAAGCCGTCCAGCTCGACCACCCAGTTGTGCAGGTCGACGAAGCGCACGGTGGCCGGGTCGACCTCGGGATGGCGCTCGCACAGCGCCTCGGCGATGGCCGTGATGTCGCTCCATTTCATGGCTAAGCTCCTGATCAATGGTTCTTTTCGGCGGCGTGGTTGATCGTGTACTTGGGCAGTTCCACGACCAGGTCCTCGGTGCCGACGATCGCCTGGCACGACAGGCGCGAGACCGCTTCCAGGCCCCAGGCGCGGTCGAGCAGGTCTTCTTCTTTCTCTTCCGGCTCGTTGAGCGAGTCGAAGCCTTCGCGGATGAGCACGTGGCAGGTGGTGCAGGCGCATACGCGGTCGCAGGCGTGCTCGATGTCGACGTGGTTTTCGAGCAGGGCGTCGCACACCGACTGGCCGGTGGGCGCTTCGATGACGGCGCCTTCAGGGCAGTAGTCGGGGTGAGGCAGGATGACGATTTGTGGCACTTGAGTGTCCTTTAAAAATGGGCTTAGACTTCGTCGAGCGATTTGCCGGCCAGCGCAGAGCGCACGCTTTGGTCCATGCGGCGCGAGGCGAATTCTTCGGTGCCGTGGGCCAGCGCGTCGGTGGCGGCGTGCAGCGCCGCCTGGCGCTGGGCCGGCACAACGCTGTCGTCGGCCGAGGCGGCGACGGCCGCGCGCAGCGCCGCCATGAGCTGGTCGATGCCGGCGCGCTCGCCGTCCGACAGCAGCGTGGCGTCGCCGTCGAGCGCGGACTGGGTCGCCAGCAGGATGCGTTCGGCCTCGACCTGTTCTTCGCGCAGCGCGCGCAGCGCCATGTCGCCCTGCGCCGAGGAGTAGGATTCCTGCAGCATACGCGCCACGTCGTCGTCGGCCAGGCCGTAGGACGGCTTGACGGTGATCGAGGCTTCCACGCCGGAACGGGTTTCGCGCGCCGACACCGACAGCAGGCCGTCCGCGTCGACCTGGTAGGTGATGCGGATGCGCGCGGCGCCGGCCACCATCGGCGGAATGCCGCGCAGCTCGAAGCGGGCCAGCGAGCGGCAGTCGGACACCAGCTCGCGCTCGCCCTGCAGCACGTGCACTGCCAGCGCGGTCTGGCCGTCCTTTAAGGTGGTGAACTCCTGGGCCCGGGCGCACGGGATGGTCGAATTGCGCGGGATGATCTTCTCGACCAGGCCGCCCATGGTCTCGATGCCGAGCGAGAGCGGGGTCACGTCCAGCAGCAGCCAGTCGTCGCCGGAAGCGCGGTTGCCGGCCAGGAGATTGGCCTGGATCGCCGCGCCCAGTGCCACGACCTTGTCCGGGTCGATGTTCGCGTGCGGGATGGTTTTGAAAAATTCGGTGACCGCGCGCCGCACGTGGGGCATGCGCGTGGCGCCGCCCACCATGACCACACCGTCGACGTCGTCGACCGAGACGCTGGCGTCGCGCATGGCTTTTTTAATGGCGGTCATGGTTTTGCCGACCAGGTGCTTGGTGATGTCGGCGAAGATCTCGGCGCTCACCTTCACGTGTACCATCTCGCCCGAATTGAGCATGGCGTCGACGGTGGTGGAGGCATTGGTCGAGAGCAGCTCCTTGACCTGGCGCGCCTTGACCATCAAGGTGGCGGTGTCTTCGTCGCTCAACGGGGCCAGCTTGGCCTGCTCGCAGATCCAGCAGAACAGGCGCTGGTCGAAGTCGTCGCCGCCCAGGGCCGAATCGCCGCCGGTGGAGAGCACCTCGAACACGCCCTTGGACAGCTTGAGGATGGAGATGTCGAAGGTGCCGCCGCCCAGGTCGTAGACGGCGTAGGTGCCTTCGGAGCCGTGATCGAGCCCATAGGCGATGGCTGCGGCGGTCGGCTCGCTCAGCAGGCGCAGCACGTTCAGGCCGGCCAGCTGGGCCGCGTCCTTGGTGGCCTGGCGCTGGGCGTCGTCGAAATAGGCGGGCACGGTGATGACGGCGCCGACCAGCTCATCGCCGAGCGCGTCTTCGGCGCGCTGGCGCAAGGTGGCCAGGATCTGCGCGGAGATCTCGACGGGGCTTTTCACGCCGGCCACGGTCTTGATGCGCACCATGCCGGGCGACTCCTGGAAGGCGTACGGCAGGTTCTCAGCGTAGGAGATGTCCTTCAGGCCGCGGCCCATGAAGCGCTTGACCGAGACGACCGTGTTCTTCGGGTCCGTGGTCTGGTGCGCCTGCGCCTTGTAGCCGATATGGGCGTGGCCATTGGGCAGGTAGCGCACGATCGATGGCAGCAGCGGCCGGCCCTCTTCGTCGCTCAGCACTTCGGGGATACCGCTGCGGACCGTGGCGACGAGCGAGTTGGTGGTGCCAAGGTCGATGCCCACGGCCAGGCGGTGCTGGTGCGGAGCGGTCGACATGCCGGGTTCTGAAATTTGCAGGAGTGCCATGATCTTTTATTCGTTGTAGCATCGCCGTTCGCGCGCGAACGCCAGACCGATAGCGAAGCTGCGGTGCTATGGGTGGGGCGCGGTGCGCGGGAAAGGCGGCGCAGGTTATGCCTATCTAGTGCTCGAGCGCCTCGAACGCGAAGTTCAGTTCTTCGCCAAATTTATCCAGGAACATCAGCGCGCGCACGCCTTGCGCGGCCTGCTCGTACTGGCCGGCGTCGAGCTGCTGGCCGATGGCCGCGAGCTTGTTCTTGCGTTCGCGCTTGACCTGTTCATCGAGCGCGTCGAGGGCGTCGGCGTCGCGTTCGCCCCTCGCCTCCCCTAGCGTCTCGCGCCACTCCATCTGCTGCATCAGGAAGTCCATCGGCATGGCCGTATTCGATTCCGTCTTCAGATCGACACCGTTCAATTCGCACAGGTACTGGGCGCGCTTCTGCGGGTTCTTCAGGGTCTGGTAGGCCTCGTTGGCGCGCGTGGCCCACTGCATCGCGACGCGCTTTTCGGCGTCGGTCGCGTTGACGAAACGGTCGGGATGGACCTGGCCCTGGACGTCGCGATAGGCCGCGTCGAGCGCGCCCATATCGATCGTGAACGTGGCCGGCAGATGGAACAGCTCGAAGTGATTCTGCATGCCGTTAAATGCGGAAGCTTTCGCCGCAACCGCATTCGTCCTTCACCTGCGGATTGTTGAACTTGAAGCCTTCGTTCAAACCCTCGCGCGTGAAATCGAGCTCGGTGCCGTCGATATAGGGCAGACTTTTCGGATCCACGAACACCTTCACGCCGTACGACTCGAAGACATTGTCCTCGGGTGCGCCTTCGTCGACGTATTCGAGCTTGTAGGCCAGGCCAGAGCAGCCGGTGGTGCGCACGCCAAAACGCAAGCCGACGCCCTTGCCGCGCCGTTCGAGGTAGCGGTTGATGTGCTTGGCCGCTTTTTCGGTCAGTGTGATTGCCATGTTGTCTCCCCGCGTTATGCGGCGGCCGGGTGCTTGGTCTTGTAGTCCAGCACGGCGGCCTTGATCGCGTCTTCCGCCAGGATCGAGCAGTGGATCTTCACCGGCGGCAGCGCCAGCTCTTCGGCGATCTGGGTGTTCTTGATCGACAGCGCCTGGTCGAGCGTCTTGCCCTTGACCCATTCGGTCACCAGCGACGACGAGGCGATCGCCGAGCCGCAGCCGTAGGTCTTGAACTTCGCGTCTTCGATCAGGCCATCGGCGCCGACCTTGATCTGCAGTTTCATGACGTCGCCGCAGGCCGGCGCGCCGACCATGCCGGTGCCGATGGTTTCGTCGCCCTTGTCGAAGGCGCCGACGTTACGTGGATTTTCGTAGTGATCCAACACTTTGTCTGAATATGCCATTTTGAATACTCCTCGTGTTCGTTAATTAGTGGGCAGCCCATTGGATCGAATTGATGTCGATCCCTTCCTTGAACATGTCCCACAGCGGCGACAGCTCGCGCAGTTTGTTCACTTTCGACTTGAGCAGGTCAATCGCGAAGTCGATGTCGGCTTCGGTCGAGAAACGGCCGATGGTAAAGCGGATCGAGCTGTGCGCCAGCTCGTCGCTGCGGCCGAGCGCGCGCAGCACATACGATGGCTCCAGGCTGGCCGAGGTGCAGGCCGAGCCGGACGAGACGGCGATGTCCTTGATGGCCATGATCAGCGATTCGCCCTCGACGTAGTTGAAGCTCACGTTCAGGTTGTGCGGCACGCGGTGCGCCATGTCGCCGTTGATGTAGACCTCTTCGATTTCCTGCAGGCCCTTGGCGAGACGGTCGCGCAGCGCGGTCACGCGCACCATTTCGCTGTCCATCTCTTCCTTGGCGATGCGGAAGGCTTCGCCCATGCCGACGATCTGGTGGGTCGGCAAGGTGCCCGAACGCAGGCCGCGCTCGTGACCGCCGCCGTGCATCTGGGCTTCCAGGCGCACGCGCGGCTTGCGGCGCACGTACAGGGCGCCGATGCCTTTCGGGCCGTAGGTCTTGTGGGCGGTGAAGGTCATCAGATCGACCTTGAGGGTGGACAGGTCGATGTGCACCTTGCCGGTCGCCTGGGCGGCGTCGCAATGGAAAATGATGCCCTTCGAACGGCACAGTTCGCCGATCTCGGCGATCGGCTGGATCACGCCAATCTCGTTGTTGACCAGCATGACTGAGACCAGGATCGTGTCCGGGCGGATCGCCGCTTCCAGCTGGGCGACGGTGATCAGGCCGTTGTCCTGCGGCTCCAGGTAAGTCGCTTCGAAGCCGATGCGCTCGAGTTCGCGCACGGTGTCGAGCACGGCCTTGTGCTCGGTCTTGACGGTGATGATGTGCTT
>DIZW01000019.1 GCA_002428015.1 Oxalobacteraceae bacterium UBA6018
CCGGTGGTATGTGCATGACAAAGCTGCGGGGTCGGAGCCGACAATCGGACACGGCCTCGACAGCAGCCCTAGCCGCCGGTTAATGCACCGATGAGCACGTGTCCGGATGTCGCCTCCGGCCCCGGCGGGGAGCCCAGGCGCCGGGACGCGTTGCGCGCAGCTCAGGCGAACTGCTGCTGGGGGCACCGCGGCGGCTGGATCGGTGGCGCGTCGGGGGTGACGCGGGGGTCAATCGCGGGACCGGGCTTGTGATAGCTGAACGGATTGATGATGATCGGCGGGATGGCCGGCGGTGCCGAGGGCGGCCCTTTCTGGCCGCCGCCGTCCTGGAAATCGATATACATTGCTGCTCCCTGCGACATACAGGCATTCAGTATAGGCAAGCTGCCCCACTTTTCAAGCCGAAATATCCACGCCGCCACATCGACGGCGCCGCCGCCAGCCGCCCCGTTCGTCGCGCGCCGACGCCCCTCGCCCCGCGCGCCGCGCATTCCGTCGCATGCACGGCGCGGTGCGGCGCCGGGCACGCTACAGTGATCCCATACCAACAACCATTCATCACCCGGGGCCATCCATGAAAACACTTCTCACCGCCGCAGTCCTCGTCCTGGCCGCCATGCTGGTCGCCAGCGCCTTGACGCCCGCCTCGGGCATGCATGTCGCCGTCGATGGCGACGACATCGGCGGCCCCATCGGCGCCCTGTTCGCGCTGCTGTTCGCCGGCGGCGGCATCCTCGTCGCCGCGGTCGTAGTGCTGTGCGTGGGAGGGGTGCTGGCGCTGCTGTTCGCCGGCGTGGGCGCGCTGACATTCGGCACGCTGGTCCTGGCCGCCGTGGTGGTGGCGCTAGCGCTGTCGCCGCTGATGATGCCGCTGGTGCTGCTGGGCGGGCTGGTCTGGCTGTTCTCGGGCCGCCAACGCCGCTAGCGCACGACGGTTAGAACGCGGGTCTGAACGGCGCCCGCCCATTCAACCGCGCGGGTGGCCCGGGAACAGCGCCGCTGCGGGCGCGCAAGGCGCCGCGCGGGCCGCGCCGACCGCGACACTAGCTCCCGGCCCGCCCGCGGCCTTGAACACACCTGATGCGCGCTCAAATCCCCTCGACCAGACGCATCGCGAACACGATCGGCAGCCCGGAGGCGATCACCCGGCGCGCCGCCGCCCCGTGATCGTAGGGCACGCGGAAATACGTCAGCGCGCGCGCCGCATCATCGTAGAGCGCGTAACAGGCGGCGCAGTTGCCGTCGCGCGGCTGGCCCACCGCGCCCGGGATGACCAGGTATTGGTGCTGGGGCCGAATCGGTATCCTGGCCGTACCTGGCTGGTGCGCACCCATGCGGCCGTCGTCGGCCAGGCGGTACAGCGCCGGCGCGTGCACGTGGCCGGAGAACACCATGCGGCTGCGGGTGGCGCGCAGGCTGCGTTCGGCCTGCTCCAGTCCCGAGACGTATTCCCATTTGCCCGGTTCATGGGCGCTGGCGTGGACGAATAGCATGTTGCCCAGCTCGCGGGTGAGCGGCAGCGCTTCAAGAAAGCCGAGCTGCTCGGCGGTGAGCTGGCTGCGCGTCCATTCGATCACCTCGCGCGCCTCGGCGTGCATCTGCGGGCGCGTGGCGCGGGTGACGGACAGATCGTGGTTGCCCTGCACCGCCAGCGCGCCGCGCGCCACGTGGTCCATCACGGTGTCGACCACCCAGCCGGGATCGGCGCCGTAGCCGACGAAGTCGCCCGTGAAGGCGTACTGGTCGACCCCCTGCTGGGCGGCGTGGGCCAGGCAGGCGGCCAGTGCCTCGCGGTTGGCGTGCAGGTCGGTCAGCAGGGCGAGGCGCATGGCGGGGCCGTCGGGGCGACGGTCTGGTACGGCGCGCGAGCGCCGCGGTGTGGATGGGAAAGCGTCATGGTACGGTCGGCTGCGGCGGCGGAACAACGATTCCGCCTATGCTTGCCATCCTCGCACATTCCATCAATTTGCTCTAGGGCAATTTCCCCACAATGCCGTAAAACCACCCTTGACGACTGGCCAGCTTGTCAATCAATTGCCGCGCGACGCACAACGTTCACTGGCCAGGTACGCGCGACAGCCGCTCGGTCTCGGCCTTTACTGGCAGCTACGCGCGCTAGCCGCGCGGACTCAGCCTTTACCGGCCGGCTGCGCGCGACAGCCGCGCGGGGCTCAGCCTCTACCGGCCGGCTGCGCGCGACAGCCACGCCGGCTCGGCCTCTGCTGGCCAGGTACCCGCGATAGCCGCGCGGGCTCAGCCTTTAGTGGCGACGTACTCGCGGTAGCCGCGCGCGCGCAGGGCGCAGGCCGGGCAGGTGCCGCAGCCGTAGCCCCAGTCGTGCAGCGCGCCGCGCTCGCCCAGGTAGCAGGTGTGGGTGCCGGTGCGCACCAGTTCGACCAGGGCCGGGCCGCCGCTTTCCTCGGCCAGCTGCCAGGTCTGCTTTTTGTCGATCCACATCAGCGGCGTCTCCAGCTTCACGCGGGTGGCCATGCCGAGGTTGAGCGTCACCTGCAGCGCCTTCATGGTGTCGTCGCGGCAGTCCGGGTAGCCGGAAAAATCGGTCTCGCACATGCCGCCCACCAGCACGTTGAGCCCGCGCCGGTAGGCCAGGGTGGCGGCCACGGTCATGAACAGCAGATTGCGCCCCGGGACGAAGGTGTTCGGCAGACCGTTCTCCTGCATCGCGATGGCCACGTCGCTGGTGAGGGCGGTGTCGGACAGCTTGCCGATGACGGACAGGTCGACCATGTGGTCCTCGCCCAGCCGCGCGTCCCACTCGGGGGCCAGCGCGCGCACGCCGGCCAGCACGGCGGGGCGCACCGTCAGCTCGACCGCGTGGCGCTGGCCGTAGTCGAATCCGATGGTCTCCACGCGCGCGTAGCGGCGCAGCGCCCACGCCAGGCAGGTGGTGGAGTCCTGGCCGCCGCTAAAGAGCACGAGGGCGCTGTCTGTTTGATGCATGATGATTGTCGATCCATAGTGTTAACCGTTCGCCATCATAAATGCCGATCCGGTAAGATGCCCCCAGCCTTAACCCGAACGGAGTGACATGTTTCCTGCAAGTCCAGAATACCGCGCCATGGCGCCCCGGCGCCCACGAATTTTGGCACAAATCGCCATCAGCGTGTGCGCCGCCCTCAGCGCCGGCGCCGCGCTGGCCGAAGGCGTGGCGTACACGGTGCGGGTCGACGCGCCACGCCCGCTCGACGATCTCCTCAAGGACAACATCGACCTGGTGCGCTGGCAGGGCAACCCGCGCCTGGACCTGGAGCAGCTGCAGCGCCTGATCAAGAACACGCCGGAACAGGCCACCACCCTGATCGCCACCGAGGGCTATTACTCGCCCAAGGTCAGCGCCGGCCTGGACACCCGCGAGACGCCGCCGGTGGCGCGCGTGATCGTCGATCCCGGTCCGCCCACGCTGGTGGGCGATGTGGACCTCGTGCTCAAGGGCTTCGAGCCGCTCGACCCGGCCGCGCGCCCGTTCGACGCGGCCGAGCTGCGCCGGCGCTGGGCCCTGCCGGTGGGCCAGCGCTTCCGCCAGGCCGACTGGGAGGCCGCCAAGCGCAACCTGCTGCGCCAGGTGATGCAGCGGCGCTACCCGCGCGCCCAGATCGTCGAGCACAGCGCCACGGTCGACCCGGACATGCGGCGCGCGCTGCTGCGCGTGGTGCTCGACAGCGGCCCGGAGGCGCGCTTCGGCGCGTTGCGCATCGAGGGCTTGAAGCGCTACGCCAGCACCATCATCACCAACCTGAACGACATCAAGCCGGGCGACGAGTACAACGAGGCGGCGCTGCAGGCCTTCCAGGCGCGCCTGCAGGACACGGGCTACTTCAGCGGCGTGGAAGTGAGCGCCGACATGGGCGCCTCGCTCGACGAGCAGATCGACAACGCCGCCGCGGCCGCGCCGGGCGCCCCCCCGCCGCCGCTGGTCAATCCGCAGATCCTGCCGGTGCTGGTGCACGTGACCGAGAACAAGCAGAAGAACGCCGCGGTCGGTCTCGGTTACTCGACCAACACCGGCGCGCGCGCCCAGGTCAGCTACGACGACCTGTCGGTGTGGGGCCTTCGCCTCAAGAGCAACATCCTCATGGAGTCCAAGCGCCAGAGCGCGCGCGGCGACTTCTATTTCCCCACCACGGCCAGGGGCTTTAACGACAGCTTCGGCGCCGGCTTCGAACGCACCGACGTGCAGGGCGAGACGCGCCGCGTGACCACGGTGGCGGCGCGCCGCGCCTGGGGCACGCCGCTGCTCGAACGCAGCCTGTCGCTCGAATACCTGAGCGAGCAGCGCAACGTGTCCGGCGCGCCGCTGGAAGACGCAATCACCAGCAAGAGCGTGCCGCTTACTTACAGCATCACCAAGCGCGCGCTGGACAACCTGCTGCTGCCGACCCAGGGCTACGTGATCAACGCCCAGATCGGCGGCGCCCTGCTACCGGTGCTCACCGACGAGCGCTTCGTGCGCGCCTACACCCGCTTCGTCGACTACCGCCCGCTTTCCGCCAGTTCCAGCCTGATCCTGCGCGGCGAAGCCGGCGCGCTGGCCTCGCGCCGCAAGGCCGGGGTGCCCGGCACCTTCCTGTTTCGCGCCGGCGGCGACCAGTCGGTACGCGGCTACGGCTACCAGCAGTTGGGCGTACGCGAGGGCGACGCCATCGTCGGCGGGCGCTACCTGCTCACCGCCAGCGCCGAATACGAGTACTGGTTCAAGCCGCCGTGGGGCGTGGCCTTCTTCTATGACGCCGGCAACGCGGCCGACACCATCAAGGACCTCAAGCCCAAATCCGGCTACGGCGTCGGCGCGCGCTGGCGCAGCCCGGTCGGGCCGATCAACGTCGACCTCGCATACGGCCAGGCCGTCAAGCGCTTCCATCTGCACTTCTCCCTGGGCTTCACATTCTGATGACGAGCGACGACAACAAATCCGCCCACCCGCCGGCCGCCCACGTCACCCGCGTAGTGCGGCCACGCCGCTGGCCGCGCCAGGTCGCCATCGGCCTGGCCGTCACCGGCGCCATGCTGGGCACGGCCTACTGGTACCTGGGCCGCGAGACCACCCTGCAAAGCATCGTGCAGAAGGTGTCCAGCGCCAGCGGCGGCAAGATCACCATGAGCGGCGTCACCGGCTCGCTGTACGGCGCCATGCACATCCGGCACGCGGTCTACCGCACGCCCGAGCAGGTCGTCACGGCCGACAATATCGACATCGCCTGGTCGCCCTGGCAGTACCTGTCGAAGGGGATCGCCATCAGCGAGCTGCACGTGGCCCAGCTGCGCATGGACACCCTGCGCGAGAGTCCGCCGGCGACCATGCCGGCCTCGCTGGCGCCGCCGTTCACGCTGGCGCTGGGCGACGCGCGCATCGCCCGGCTGATCATGACCAAGGGCGGCGCGGCGCCCACCGAAATCGACGACCTGCGTTTTAATCTGCATGGCGACAAGCAGCGGTGGGTGCTGACGGGCGGCTCGGCACTCACGCCCTGGGGCCTGGCCACGGCCGAAGGCAGCATCGGCGCGCGCCAGCCGTTCAAGCTCGCCGCCAATGCCAGCCTGACCCAGACCAGCGCCAAGCCCGGGCAGAAGCCGGCGCGCCTGAACCTGCACGCCGGCGGCGACCTGAACGCCACCGTCATCAACGCCGACGGCGTCTCCGGCAAGGCAGTGGGCGAGGCCAGGCTGGCGCTGGCGCCGTTCGCGCCGATCGCGCTGCGCGAGCTGGCCATCCACGCCAGCCACCTGGACCCGGACATCCTCAACCCCGGTCTGCCCAGCGCCGACCTGGCGCTCGCCGTCGCGGCCCACATCGGCGCCGACCGCAGCGTCAGCGGCAGCGTCAGCATCGACAACCAGGGTCCGTTCGGCACCGTCGACCACCAGCGCCTGCCGCTGCACGCCCTGCGCGCCCGCCTGGACGGCAACCTGAGCGCGCTGCGCATCGCCGACGTGCTGGCCGACTTCGGCGGCGCCGGCAAATTCACCGGAAGCGGCGCCGTGCAGCGCGCGCCCGACGAGCAAGGCCTGGGCGTCGCCAGCTTCACGCTGCATACCGACCGCCTCGACCTGCGCCAGCTGGTCAGCAGCATCAAGGCCACCAGCATCGCCGGCGACATCCGCCTGGTCAACGACCACCAGGGCCAGACCCTGTCGGCCCAGCTGGTCGACAAGGGCATGCGCCTGGACGCCCAGGCCAGCCTGGCCAACAACGTGGTGCTGGTCAAGCAGGCGCTGCTCTCGGCCGGCGCCAGCCGCGTGCACCTGACCGGCAGCGCCGCCCTCACCGGCGACAAGGCGTTCAAGGTCCAGGCCAGCGCGGTCAAGTTCAACCCGGCCTCGTTCGGCGACTTCCCGGACGCGGACCTGAACGCCGACGTCAACGCGGCCGGCACGCTGGCCCCGGCCTGGAAGCTCGGCGCCGAGGTCGCGCTGCGCCCTAGCCGCCTGTTCAACCAGCCGCTGTCGGGCCAGGCCAGCTTCAACGCCGACGCCGCGCATGTGAGCAAGGTCGCCGCCAATCTCGCGCTGGGCAAAAACAGCGTGGAGCTGCATGGCGCGTTCGGCGCGCCCGGCGAACAACTGCTGTGGCATGTGAGCGGGCGCGACCTGGCGCTGGCCCGGCCCGGCATGGGCGGCAGCGTCGACGCCAGCGGCGCCGTCAGCGGCAGCATGGCCGCGCCGCGCACCAGCTTCACGGTGGACGCCAAGGGCCTGGGCTGGGCCAAGACCGCGCGCCCGGCCGGCGACAGCCTGCTGCACGCGAGCGGGGAGGCGCAGCTGGCCCAGGCCGCAAAAGACGGCAGGCGCGCAATCGAAGTGAACGCCCGCGGCAAGGCCCAGAACCTGAACCCGGCCGCCTTCGGCTCGCCGCTGGCCGGCAGCATCAACGGCGACTTCGAGGCCAGCGCCCACCTGGGCGCGGCCTGGCACGGCGCGTTCAAGCTGGCGCTGGCGCCGTCGACGCTGTCGAACGCGCCGCTGTGGGGCCACGCCAACCTGGCCGCCGACGCCACGCGCGTATCGAAGGCCGACGTCGACCTGCACGTCGGCCCCAACATCGTCAGCGCCAAGGGCGGCTTCGGCGCGCGCGACGACCGCCTCGACTGGCGCATCGACGCGTCCCAGTTGGCCGCGCTCGGCCCCGACTTCGCCGGCACGCTGCGCGGCGCCGGCACCCTGACCGGCAGCATGCAGGCGCCGTCGCTGAGCGCCGCGCTGGACGGCGCCGACCTCAAGCTGCTGGGCGGCCACCAGCTCAAGACGCTCCACGCCAGCGCCAGCCTGGGCGCCGGCCATAGCGGCGCCGACCCACTCGTGGCCGACGTCGAGCTGACCGGCTACGCGCTGGCAGGCGCACCGAAGCTGGCCTCGGCGCACCTGCAGACGAGCGGCACGCGCGCCGCCCACACCCTGCGCCTGGCCGCGCGCGGCGAGGCCGTCGACCTGCTGGCCGAGCTGCACGGCGGCTGGAGCGGCGGAGCCTGGAACGGCACCATCGCCACCCTGCGCAACCAGGGCCGCTACGCCTTCGCCTTGCAGGCGCCGGCCGCGCTGCGCCTGGCCGGCGCACCCGGCAGCGGCGTGCTGGGACTGGCCAGGCCGCAGCAGATCGCGCTCGGTAACGCGGTCATCCGCCTGCCCGACGGCACGATCGACATCGCGTCGCTGAACAAGGACGGCGGCCACTGGAGCAGCAAGGGCGTGGCCGCCGGCGTGCCGCTGCACTACCTGGCGCAGTTCTCCCCGGCCGTCGAGGACAACCTGCGCGGCGACCTCGCGCTGGGCGCGCAGTGGGCGCTTGACCTGCACACCGCGCCCAAGGCCGGCGCCGCGCCGGTGTTGAACGGCATGCTGCACGTGTTCCGCGAGCGCGGCGACATCATCGCCGGGGCCGAGGTGCCGGTGGTGCTGGGCCTGCGCACGCTCGACCTGCGCGCCGACGTGGCCGGCGGCGCGCTGCGCATGCAGGCGCAGATCGACGGCACCCGCGCCGGCACCGCCCGCGTGGACGCCACCGCCGCGATGCAGGACGGCCGGCTCGGCAACGCCAGCCCGCTCAAGCTGTCGGCCACCGCCGACATGGGCTCGATCGCCTGGCTGGCGCCACTGGCCGGCCAGCCCGGCCTGGAACTGGACGGCGCCCTCAAGCTCGCCCTGACCGGCGCCGGCACGGTGGGCGCGCCCACGCTCAACGGCACCGTCACCGGCGACAAGCTGGCGCTGCGCTGGACCGAGCAAGGCGTCAAGCTGCGCAACGGCGTGCTGCGCGCCCAGCTGGCCGGCGACCAGCTGCTGCTGCAGCGCCTGTCCTTCGACGGCAACCAGGGCCACGTCAACGCCGACGGCGCGGTGCGCTTCGCCGGCGGCGAGGCGAGCATGAACCTCAAGCTGGTGGCCGACCAGCTCGAAGCGCTGTCGCGCCCCGACCGCACCGTCGTCGTCAGCGGCCAGGGCACCCTGGTGCGCGACGCCAAGCGCTTCGCCGTGGAAGGCAAGTTCCGCGCCGACCGCGCGCTGATCGAGCTGGCCCCGCTGGGGCGCCCCACCATGTCGGACGACGTGATCGTGCTGGGCCGCACCAGCCCGGCGGCGGCGGCGCGCGAACGCGCCAGCATGCCGCTGGCGGTCGATATCGAGGCCGACCTGGGCGACGCCTTCCGCCTGCGCGGCATGGGCCTGGACGCGGAGCTGGCCGGCACCCTGCACCTGCGCACCAGCGCCGGCAAGCCGCCGCGCGTCAATGGCGGCATCCGGGTGGTGAACGGGACCTACAAGGCCTACGGCCAGAACCTGACCATCGAGCGCGGCGTGCTCACCTTCAGCGGCGCCTACGACAATCCGTCGCTGAACATCCTGGCGGTGCGCAAGCGCCCCGAGGACACCCAGCTTTCCGAAACCAACGTCGAAGCCGGCGTGCAGGTGCGCGGCACGGCGCTGGCGCCGGACGCCAAGCTGGTCTCCACCCCCAGCGTGACCGACAGCGAGAAGCTGTCCTGGCTGGTGCTGGGGCACGGCATGGAAGGCACCTCCGGCAACGAGGCCAGCGTGCTGAGCGCGGCCGCCGGCGCCCTGCTGGGCGGCTCGGGCGGCGGCGGCTTCCAGTCGAAGATCGCCAACGCGCTCGGCGTCGATGAACTCGGCCTGTCGCAGGCCAAGGGGCTCGAGAGCACGGTGGTCACGGTCGGCAAGCGCATTTCGGCGCGCGCCTTCATCAGCTTCGAGCAGGGCGCGTCCACGGCCTCAAGCCTGGTCAAGCTGCGCTACAAGCTCAATCCACGCGTGACGCTGCAGTTCCAGACCGGGACCAACACCGCGCTCGACGTGCTCTACTCTTGGACCTTCGATTAATGCAGCTGGGGGTTGGGGTCGGGCGGTTCGTCGTCGTCCGGCATGTGCACCGGCGGATGGTGCGGATGGGGATTATCGAACGGCTCCGGGATGGGCTCGTCGACCGGCACCGGGTCCGGCGCGCGGTGCGCCTCGACAGGCGCGGGGTGGATCGCTGGGTACGGCATGGCGCGCTCCTGGAATGTGCAATATTGATCATGCCGACAATAGCACGAGTGCGACCGGCGCGGCGTCCGACAGGGCGCTAGGGCACGGCCCGCCTGACGTGTTTTTCGAGCCAGGCGTCGGTCTCGTAGAGCATGTGCATGATCGACTCGCGCGCCCGGTAGGCGTGGCTCTCGTTGGGCAGCATCACCAGGCGCGCGGTCCCGCCCAGCCCTTTGATGGCCTGGAACATGCGCTCGCTCTGGATCGGGAAGGTGCCCGAGTTATTATCCTGCTCGCCGTGGATCAGCAGCAGCGCGTCCTTGATGCCGTCGGCATGATTGAACGGCGACATGGCCTGGTACACCGCCGGCGCGCTCCAGAACTGGCGCTCCTCGGACTGGAAACCGAAAGGCGTGAGGGTGCGGTTGTAGGCGCCGCTGCGCGCGATGCCGGCCTTGAACAGGCGGGTGTGGGCCAGCAGGTTGGCGGTCATGAAGGCGCCGTAGGAATGGCCGCCGACGGCGATGCGGTGGCGCTCGGCCACGCCGCGCCGCACCACCTCCTCCACCGCCGCCTCGGCGTTGGCCACCAGTTGCGCCAGGTAGCTGTCGTTCGGCTCCGCCTCGCCCACGCCGACGATCGGCATCGACGGATTGTCCAGCACCGCGTAACCCATCGCCAGCATCGGCGCCGGGCCCCAGAAGCTGATCGCGTTGAAACGGTAGGGCGAGCCGGTGGTCTGGCTGGCCGCGCTGGCGCTCTTGAACTCCTGCGGATACGCCCACATCAGCAGCGGCAGGGGCCCGTCGCGGCCTGGCTCGTACCCGGCCGGCAGCATCAGGGTGGCGGTCAGCTCGACCCCGTCGGCGCGGCGGTAGCGGATCTGCTCTTTCTGCACGTCCTTGAGCTGCGGGGTCGGATGGGCGAACGCGGTCAGCGCGTCCAGTTGCGCTTCGGCCGGCCGGGCCAGGTCGCGGATGTAGAAGTTGGGCCGCTCGGTCGGCGTCTCGCGGGTGGTCAGCAGGCGCATGCCGTCCGCCGACAGCACCGCCACCACGTTCTCGTAGTGTGGCGCCACGCTCTGGAACAGGCGCTCCTTCTGGCCGGTCAGCAGGCTGTAACGGTCCACGAAGGGCCGGTCGCCCTGCTCCGAGGCGCCGTGGCCGTCGAGCAGGATGCTGTCGTCGGGGCCCACCAGCAGGCGCTGGCGCCCGGCGCCGTCGGACATCGTGGCCGGCGCGCCCGGATAGTTGTAGCGGTCTTCGTCGGAGTAGGCGAACACCAGTTCGGCTTCGCCGTCCGGCTGGTCGGGCCGCACCCGCCAGGTCTTCACGGCGCGCGTCTTGTACCACGCCTCGCTGAGCAGGGCCAGGTCGCCGCGGCCCCACAGCACGTCGCCGTAGCGCGAGCCCAGCCTGGCCAGCACCTGCGGCGCGCCGCTGAAGGGCGCCGCGTGGCAGTAGACGATGTCGCGAATGTCCGCCTTGACCGCCGGGTCGCCGCCGTCCTGCGCCTCGGCCCACACCAGGGTGGCCGGCGCGTCCGCGCGCCAGCTGACGTTGCGCGGCCCGGCCGCCACCGCGTCGTTCCCCGGCGGCAGACCCTCCTCGAGCGGGCGGTTCACCACCAGGTGCACCGGCTTGCCGAGCAGGTCGCGCACCTCGATGCGGCGCGCGAACGAGGATGCCGGCACCATGGTCGAAAACGGCCGCTGCAAGGCCTGGGTCAGCACGTACTGGCCGCCCGGCGCCACCGATGCCGAGATGAACAGGTCCGGCGCGCCCAGCTTGCGCAGCTTGCCGTCCAGGCCCAGCAGCGCCAGCTGGGTGGTGGCGTAATGCTCGAACAGGCGCGCGTCGTCCGGATTCTTGAGCAGGTCGGCGTAGGTGCGCAACTGGCGCGTGCGCGCGTTGTCGCCCGTGTCCTGCACGCTCGGCCCGTCCGGCACCCCGCTGGCCAGCGGAGCGCGCCCCAGCTTGGCCGGCTTGAGGTACACCAGCAGACCCTGCGCGTTGGGCAGCCAGCCGAAGCCGGCGCCCGACAGATAGGACAGCGCGCGCGCCGTCAGGCGCCTGGCGCTGGCCGCGGCCACGTCCACCAGCCACAGCTCCACCGCCCCGCCGCCGCCCTTGTCGGCGTACGCCATGTGGGTGAAGGCCAGGTAGCGCTGGTCCGGCGACCAGGCGCTGGCGGCCAGGCGCAGCGGCGTGGGCAGGCCGCCGATGGCGGTCTTTTGTTTGGTGTTCAGGTCCAGCAAGCTCAAGCCGCTGCCGAACGAGAAGCGGCTCGGCGAATAGGTGCGCGGGTTGATGCGCAGGCCGGCCAGCTTCAGCTCCGGCTGGGCGACTTCGGCGATGCTGGGCAGGGCCGGCGTGTCGATCATCGCCGCCAGGTTACGCTGCGGCGAGAGCGCCAGCACCGGCGGATGGGCCGCGTCGACGATGGCCTGCAAGGGTTCGGGCGGCAGCTGGTAATTGGCGTGCGCGTGGGGGGAGACGAACAGCTGGCGTGCCAAGGGGACGGCGGAAACACTCGGACGCATCGGGACCTCATCAAAAAACGATGCCCCATGGTGCGCACTTCGCCGGCGAAAGTCAATCCGCCGCTCTGGCGTGCGCGGTGGTTTACAATGCGCTCTCCCTGTTGACGGCCCGAAGAAGACGATGAACCTGACCACCCTCGCGCTGATCGTATTGGCTCCCCTGCTGGTGTGGCGCGTGTACCGCCGCGTCAACGGCGTCATGGCGAGCCAGCGCTCGATCCTGTCACGCCACTACACCGGCCTGTTCGTGTTTACCGCGATGGTGCTGGTGGCCGTGTCGGAAGTGGCCACCCGTGGGCTGCACCTGGCCTCGCTGCTGCTGGGGACCAGCGCCGGGATTTGCCTGGGCATCTACGGGCTGCGCCACACGCGCTTTGACAACGCCACCGTGTTCTACACGCCGCCCAAGCGCACCGGACTGCTCATCGCGATGCTGTTTTTCGCCCGCGTGATGCAGATCGGGATAGAGCTCTATCTCAACCAGGGCAGCGGCAAGCCGAACCCGGAGTTCACCGACAGCCTGGTCACGATGGGGGCGATCGGCCTGCTGGGTGGGTATTTCGGCACCTTCTCGGCCGGCCTGATCCGCTGGCGGCGCTCGCTCACGCGCGCGGTCCTGAACAGCTAAGGCCTAGCGGCGCCTGCGCCGCTACAGTTCGACGATGATCGGATTGTGGTCCGAGCCCGACAGGCGCTGCGAACGGCGCATGACGCCGATGACCACGTTATCGATATTGGTCAGCGCGTAGTCGAGAATCTTGCCGCGCTTGTGGGTGGGCAGCTCAGGCGCCACGATCAGGTCGTCCATGTCGATGCCGACCGGGGCGTTGGCCAGCTTGTCCGGCTCCACATTGAAGTCGCCCATCACGATCCACGGATTGTCGCCATGCAGCTGGTCGAGATAGCAGCCCACGAAGGTCGCGATCTTGATGGCGTTGTTGCTCGACGGGCCGTGGATCATGTACAGGAACACGTTTTGATTGGTATCCGGGTCCAGCACCTGGATGTAGCCGAGTCCGCGCGGCGCCAGCTTGGTGAAATTGGTCCCGCCTTTGAACTGCGCCTGCTTCCAGGCGTCGGTGGCCTGGGGGTTGGCGAAGGTCAGGTGGACTGCGTGGCCGGCGCCGTTGTAGCAGGCGTAGAACAGGGCGTAGGGATTGGTGGTGTTGGCCTGCCCGTCCGCGTGGGTCGACGTCAGCTCGCACAGGAACAGGTAATCCAGGGTGTAATTCTTCAGCAGCAAGGCGATCGCCGCGGTGCGCTTGGTGTCATCCTGTCCAAGCCGCTGCATATTCCAGAACCCGAGTTTCATCATGCATCCCTTCAAGGTGACGAAGCAAACGGCCGGCGCGGCGCATGCCCGCCGCGCGCTGGCGAAAGTTGCATATTTCACCATAATAGAAAAAGATGCAATGTTTTTATCTGCAATTCTCGCCCGCGTTTACATTGGCACCTTCGTGCATAGCCGGGGATTTGCTGCCTGCTGAAGCCGCACGCGCACGGCGTCTTGTTCAATTTTTTGCGCTGTTCACCTCACGTGAACAAGGCGAACTCCCTGACTGACACAAATTGTCAGCGCCTCCCGTCTTGGGCAACATTGCTGACGTTATTTCAACGCTCAGTGTCACTTTTTCTACTTCAGCAGCCGCGAAACGCCGTGGCACGCATGTTGCTGATAGCCAATTACCTACCAAGCGATCAGCCGCGGCAAGACGGCAAGCGCAAGGGGGAACAACAACGCATTGAATCGGCAAACCCCGCGAAAGCGGGCGACGCAAAACCGCGGGCCTAAGTGCGGCGTGAACGACGCCGCATACGGTCGCCAGGTTGCCAGCCAGTCGGCTGGGAGCTTCCAAACCGAAAACCAACAAAGGAGTTCCACATGAATCGTACCCTCATCCTCGCCGCGCTCGCCACCAGCTTCAGCGCCAGCGCCCTGGCCGGAAATTTCGGCAGCGCCGCCGTCGCCCCCAAGCCGGCCGCGGCGGCCGCGCCCGTCCTACTGTCGAGCGCCGGTCCGGTCGCGGCGCCGCTGGCAGCCGGCCCGCAAGCGGGCGAGGCCTTTCGCATCGTCAAGCCGGACGGCGCGACCGTGATCGCGCAGGGCGTCATGGGCAGCAATGTCTTGACCGGCACGCCGATCAACGTGAGCGACAAGGATGCCTTCATCATCAGCGGCGGCAAATGCGCCTTCAACGTCAAGTACGATGAAGTGTCGTCCACGGCCGCGGCCGGCACCATCAACCGGCTCTACAGCAACGACCGGCTGATCGCCCAGAACACCAAGATCGACCTGGCGCCGAACCTGCCCAGGACCATCTGGACCCAGCCGTATCTGACGGCGGGCGTGAACAATGTCCGCATCGTCGTCAACGCCGACGGCGCCGCGCCGAGCACGAAATGGATACGCGTCAACGTCAGCGGCACCTGCGGCGCGGCGCCCACGACGGTGACGCCACCGGTCACGCCGCCCGCCACAGCCAAGCCCGCTCCCCCCGTCGTGCGGCCGGCGCCCGTCACGCCACCACCGGTGGTGCACATCGTCCCCGGTTCGGCGCAGTGGAATAACCTGAACAATATGTGGGGCTACAGCAATTACGCGGTCGCTCAGTTGAAAAACGCGAAGTACGCGCGCTACGCCGACCTGGTCAAGCTCAACGCCGCCGTGACGGCGGTGATCAAGGCGAAGACCGTCGAACAGGGCGGCTATAACAGCCTCATCGCGAGCTGGAATTCCTTCGTCACGGAACCGCAGTTCAAGGCGCTGATGGCGGCCGTGGTCCCGGGCACGGACAAAAAATAATTCAGGCCGCCTTCGGGCATCACCGCAATGCCAGGGGGACGGCGGCAAGCCGCCTCCCTGGATCAAGTTGGAGTTTCCCGCATGTCACGTCCACGCTTGCAGCACCTGGCCGGCCCGGCCCTTCTGTGGGCGCTGTGCCTGTCGACCCTGCCCGTCGTCACGGCGCTGGGTCAAACGGCCCCGAGCGACTTTCCGCCCATCCCGAAGGCGGGCGCCACGCCGCCGCCGAACCTGGCGAACCTGCTCAATCCTTTGCCGCTGAGTTCACCGGCGGAATCGGGCCGGCGCGCCGCCCCCAGCTACCAGGCTTTGCCGCCCGCGCAAATCGCCGCCGGCGGCAGCGACATCGCCCAGGTCCTGGGCAGCACCGCCAACGGCACCGTGACCAAGGCCTACACGCTCACCCATGTGCGGGTGACGGATCTGCAGGCGCTGATCGCCGACGTCGGCGCGCCCCTGCTCGAGCGCGAGACGTCCAGCGTGGTGGCCGACCTGCGCAGCAATACCCTGCTGGTCAAGGGCACCGAGTCCGAACATCAATTGGTGGAGAACCTGATCCGGCGCATCGACAAGCCGGTCAAGCAAGTGCTGCTGGAGGTGAAGATCGTCAGCGCCGACGAGTTCTTCGGCAAGAGCCTGGGCGCGCGCTTCGGCATCACCGCCTCCCACATGCTCAGCGTGGCCTCGCCGCGCCAGGGCGGGGCCCAGGTCGCCGCCACCAACGCCGAGCTGAACACGATCGCGACGACCGGCAGTTCGGGCTTCCCGAGCATGGTCTCCCTGCCGGCCACCAATTCGCTGACGGCGGACGCGCCCAGCACGCTGGCGCTGGGCTTTTTCAAACTGCCGGCGGGGATCAACATCGGACTGGAGCTGAGCGCACTGGAAGAAGCCGGGCACACGACCGTGCTCAGCAATCCCAAGCTGGTGCTGAGCAATTTCAGGCCCGGGGTGCTGTCCTCCGGCCAGCGCATTCCTTATTCGCGCCCGTCGATCGTGCAGGGCGTGACCACCACCGAATTCATCGACGCCAAGGTCAGCATCGCGGTGACGGCGCTGGTGTCGCCGGACGGCCTGATCACGATGGACCTGGCCCTCACGGACGACAGCGTGGGCGCCGTCTCGCCCGTGGGCCCGACCATCAACACCAATCAAGTCACCTCGAACGTCACGCTCAAGAGCGGCGAGACGCTGGTGCTGGGCGGCTTCAAGAGCGCCACCCAGACCGAGGAGAAGGAGAAGACGCCGTGGTTCGGCGACATCCCCGTCGTGGGCACGCTGTTCAAGCGCAAGTCCAACACCGCCGTCAAGCGCGAGCTGATGTTCATCATCACACCGACCATCATCGACGCCGGCAACTGACGCTCAGGCCACCGCCTTGGCCGGTGTCACGCGCCGCTGCAGCACGAAGATCGGCTGGGCCCAGGTCATGTCCTTCTTCTTCTTGCTGGTGATGAGGGTCAGCTCGGACGGGTCGTAGACGTCGGTGTTGTGGGTCAGCGGCGTGGTCATCAGGTACTGCGCCTCGGTATTCTTGAGGAACTCGCCGACCAGCTGGATGTTGCGGATGTCCAGGTGGGCGAACGGCTCGTCGATGAACACGAAGCCGCCCGAGCCGTCCTCCGACTTGAGCAGGCCAATGAGCAGCACCAGCGACTTCATCACCTGCTGGCCGCCCGAGGCCTCGCCGTCGTTCATCCCGATCTGGTCCTTGCCGTCGAACTTGAAGCGCACGTGCAGGCCGGCCTGGGCCAGCTGCACGTCGTCGTTCTCGAGCCGCACCGGATCGGCGTGCACCTCGATACCGGCCAGTCCTCCCAGCTCCTTGATGTTCTTGCTGTAGGTCTTGATCGTGTAGCGCAGCCGCTCGATGTAGGCGCCGCGCGCGTTGGCGGTCGCCTCGATGGCGCGGTTGTTCTGGTAGCGCCGCTCGTCGGTCTCGTTCTGGCGTCCGTGCAGCTGCTCGGACAGGCGATGGTGCTGGTCGATCACGGTGGCGTCGAGCTCCCAGTCGTCGCGCGCAAGGCTGTGCTGGAGCGAGGTCACGCGCAGGTCCACCTGGTGCGCGTTCTGGTGCTCGGCCACCAGGGCCGCGCGCCGCGCCGGACGGCGCCAGCTGTGCGGCAGGTGGCGCCAGGCGCGGCGCAGCTCGGCCAGGTTGCGCGCGTGCTCGGCGCGCTGCTCGATCTGGCGCTTGTGGCCCAGGCGCAGGCCGGCTTCGGCCTCGGCCAGCGCCATGCGCGCGTTCTGCCACACGGTGTCGGTGCGGGTGCGGTTGACGGTGGCGGCCTTGGTCAAGGCCTGCAATTCGCCCAGGCGCGAGCCCACTTCGAGGCGCTCGGCCTTGAGCGGCGCGATATTGCGCAGGGCTTCTTCGAATTCGGCCTGGCGCGCGGCCAGCTCCTTGGCCGCGTCGACGCCGGCGATACGCGCCTTGAGGGCACCCACTTCGCTGGCCAGCTTGCTGATGGCGATGGTGAGCGCGTCTTCCTGCGCTTCCATGGCCGGCAGCGATTTTTGCAGCGCTTCGAGGCGCTGGGTGCGCCCGGCCTGGCCGAAGCGGTAGCGCGCCGCCTCGACGAACAGCGAGCGTCCGCCGCGCCGTTCGCGATGGTAGGCGTCCGGCGTGATCCACTCGGCGTCCTTGGACAGCTTGAACCCGGCTTCGACCGAATCGACGCGGTCGATGCGGGCCAGCTGGTCGATCAGCCAGGACGGCGCCGGCGCCGAGAAGCGCACCACCGACAGCAGGCTGCCGTCCTTGGCCTGGGGCGCGGCCTCGCATTCGGGCACGATGAAGTGGCGGTAGCGCTCCTGCTCGGCCAGGCGGTAGGCGGCCGGTGCGTCCTTGGCCCGTTCGAGCAGCACCACCGACGCGTAGCCGCCCAGGACACCCTCGACGGCGCCCTGCCACTTGGCGTCGGTCACCTCGACGATATCGGACAGCATCGCGTGCGCGATGCCGGCGTCGCGCAGCGCCCGGCGCATGGCGCGCACCGCTTCCGGTTCCGGCATCGCGCTCTTGCCCTGCAGCGCGTTGATGGTCGACAGGTCGCCCGCGATTTTTGCCGCGATGGCGTCGCGTGCCTGGCGCTGGCGTGCCAGCTCGGCTTCCTTGGCGTCGAGCTGGAGCGCCACCTCGGCGATGTCGGCGCCGGCGTCGGCCGCCAGCTTCTGCAGGCGTTCCTTCTGTTCGAGCAGGCTGTCGAGCGGTTTCAGTTTGCCGTTGACCTGGGCCAGGCGGCTGGCCAGCACGCTGGCCTCCTGTTCCAGCAAGGTCTCCTGCTGCTGCGCCTCGGTCAGCGCGCGCGCCTGGGCCGCCACCGCGTTGCGCTTCTCGGCCAGCTGGCTGTCGGCCTGCGCCATCGGTTTGCGCGCGTCGCGCAACTGGCGGCTGACCGCGCCGGCCTTCTCGCGCGCCTCGTGGTATTCCAGGCTGGGCAGCACTTCTTCGAGCAGGTTGCGGCGCTCCTTGTGCAGGTCTTCCCACTGGTGGTAGTTGGCCACGCGCAGGCGCAGGCCTTCGAGGTTGGTGCGCGAGGCTTCCAGCTCGGTCTCGAAGCGCTTGAGTTCCGTCTCGGTGTCGCGCTGGTGGCGCTTGGCTTCGTCGTAGGCGTCCAGCACCTCCTTGTCGCCGAAGACCTGGAACACCAGGTCGAGCAGCTGGCGCGGCGCGTATTCGCACAGCTTGTCGGTCTCGCCCTGCTCGAGAGCCAGCACCTTGGCCATGGCCGGCGACAGGCCGGCGTTGGCCAGGCGCTTGCGGTAGTTCTCCACGCCCAGCCAGTCGCCGGCCTCGGTCACTTCCTCGATCTGGATGTTCCCGGGGCGCATCAGGTACTGGCGCTTCCAGTCGCCGCCGTTCTTCTGGATCTGGCAGAACAGCGTCACTTCGTCGTCGCTGAAAAAACCGGAGCTGCGAAACGGCCGGTTCGACAGCTGGCGCCCGACCGCCTTGTTGTCCACCACGGCGCGGATCCACGCGGTCTGCTGGCCGGAGTGGCGCGCGTAGTGCTTGTAGGTGCGGCCCATCGAGCAGTCCAGGCCGAACAGGGTGCGCAGGGCGTCGAGCAAGGTGGTCTTGCCGGAGCCGTTCTGGCCGGCGATGGTGATGATCTTGGCGTCGAGCGGGATGTTCTTGATCCGCTGCCAGTAATCCCAATGGACCAGTTCAAGCGATTTAATGTGGAACATGGGTCAGCCCTGGATGGTAGGTTCAGCGTTGTCGTCGGCTTCGGGCGCGTCCGGGGTGGCCGGCGCGTCCGCTGGTTCGGGCGCGTCCGCGACGTCGGGCGTGTCGGGCATGTCGGGCGTGTCGGGCGCATCGGGCGTATCGGGCGCGTTTGGCGCGGCCGGCCGCGGCACGGCCACGGTGATCGGCGCGCGCTTGAACACGTCGGCCAGCGCGCCGTTGATGATGCGTTCCTTGAGCACGTCGGTGTCCATCAGCAGGTCCAGCAGCGGACCTTCGAGGATCACGTCGCCGCGCCGCTCGATGAAGCCCATGCGCGAGAGCGCGCCCAGGTTCATGTCCATGCGCGTTTTTTTGCCGAGCTTGTCGCCGAAGTCCGACAGCAGCGCCGTGTACGAGATACCGATCGAGGTGTCCTCGGCGCGCGGCATCGGCCGGTCCTTGTCGAACAGGTCGTTCTGGTCGTCGTCGGCGTGCTGGTGGGTCTCCTGGCGCTCGCGCTTGGGAAGGATGATCTGCGCCCACAGCACCACCAGCAGGGCCACGCCGTCGCGCGTGAGGCCGAAGTTATTGTTCTGCCAGATGTCCTTGGCGCCGAAGATCTTCGGTTCCACCGCGCGGTGCAACGCCAGCGTCACGTGGTCGGCGTAGACGTTGTCGAGCAGCTTGAGGCCCGATTCGAGCAGGCGCTTGTCGACCTCGGCGCGGAACAGTTCGTCCGACAGCACGCGCTTGACCAGCTTGTCGTCGCGGCGCAGGGTTTGATGCGTGAGCAGGCGCGCGATCAGGATTTGGGAATCGTCATTCATCGGTCTTGGGGTCGGCCGGGCCGCTGTGCAGGTCAAGTGAAAGGGTGGCGATCGACATGGCCGCCACGTGCGGGTCGTTCAGCGCGACCATCGCGTCGGTGGGGGTGAAGCTGATCGGCAGGCGCGCCAGCTGGGCGGTGGCGCCCTGCAGGCTCGCTTCGGCGGCGTCGCCCAGCAGCGGCAGCATCGAGGCGCGGTAGGAGGCCACCGCGAAGCTGGCCGGCAGCAGGCTGTCCTGGATCGGCACCACGGTCGGCGTGCTGTCGGAGAAGCTGGGGAAGTTGCCCAGGTTGGCGAAGTCGGACAGGCGCGCCAGCCAGTCGTCGAGTTCGGCCTGGATGGCCGGGCCCTCGTTGACGGTAAGCGGCGCGTCCTGGCCGGCCGGCAGCCCGGCCGGGCCAATGTTGGCGGCGCGCTCGGAGAGCAGCTCGGTCTCGGCCACGTCGATCATCTCGGCCGGGGTGACGAATAGCGGCATGAGCGGGCGGTCGATGGCGCCGGCGGCCAGGCTGGCCAGGTCGTCGTGGGCCAGCAGCCAGCGCTTGACGTCGGTGGTGGACAGGCCGGACTGGCCCAGGTGCACGCGCTGGCGCTCGATCTGGTTAAGCGCGCGCGAGAACATGCCCTGCATGTTGAGCAGCGCGCTCTGGGCGCGCCCGATCGCCTGCGCCGCCTTGTGGGTGGCGGCGTCGGCGCGCTCGTCGGCGGTGATCGCGCGCAGGATCAGCGAGCCCTTCTCGACCCAGTCGCAGGCCATGTGCCATTTCGACTGCGAGGTGCGCAGGCGGAATTCGGAGCCGGAGGCGATCGCGTCGCGGAACTCCTCGGTCAGGTCGACCAGGCGGCCCAGCAGGTGGCGCAGCTGTTCGACGGTGACCCCGCCCACGGCCTGGGCCCCGGCCACCTGGGACAGCAGGAAGCCCATCTCGGCCTCGTCGTCGGCCTGGCCCATGGAGAGCATGGTGTCGAGCGCGGAGAGCACGTTGCGCGCCATCGGCGTGATGCGGTACACGGCCGCCGAGGCGTCCCAGGCCAGCAGGCCGTGCGAGCGCAGGCGCGTGAGCACCGTCTCCAGGCTTTCGGGCTGCAGGTAGGCCAGCTTCTGGTTGATGTCGGCGCGCGAGAAGCCGGACGTGGTGGTGTCGCCGGCCAGTTCGCGCAGCACCAGCAGGCGCACCAGCACGCCGCTGGCGCCGCCGTGAAACAGCGCGGTGAAGGCCTGCAAGGTCGGCTGGGCCCGCTTGAGGTGAAACACCTGCTCGATTTCGTCGGCCGCGACGCCGGGCTGAAAGTGCGCCAGCAACGCGTCCGCGTCTTCCTGGACAGGCGCCTGGGGGTCGGCCAATACCGCCCCTGGAATGTGTTCCGTCATGTGATCCGCTACCAGAGTCTTGCCAAAGCTGCTATAGGCGTTGTGTTGCCTGTGGGGGCGACAGTATAGCAGTTGCGGCGGACCGGACCGTGCTGACGGGGGCGCGGCGCAAATGACGCGCAAGTGCCTATTTCCGGGTCACTTTCGCCAGCGTCTGCTCGACGTACTCGCCGCCCTCCTCGGCGTAGCGGATCTTGACCGGATACCATTCCTTGCCCGGGGCCAGCCACAGCTCCACCTTCTGCTCGGGAAAATCGGCCGGCGGCGACTTGCTGAAGTGGACGGCCTCGAGCGGGCCCATGCCGGTCTGCACCTTCTCGCGCCCGATCACCTTGAAGGTCCACGGCTCGGCGTCCTTGCGCCCGGCCACGAAAAAGCGCCACTCGGAGCCGTCCACCATCTTGTCGGGCGCGGCGCGCGCCACCGCCGCCAGTTGCCACTGCGCGCTGGCGCGGTCCTGCTCGCCGCCGGCCAGCGGCAGGCTCTTGTCGTTGGCGGAGAAATGCACCTGCTTGGCGGCGCGGTCGAAGGTGGTGGTGTCGCCGTCCTTGCGGAAATGCTTTTCGTACCATTGCTGGGGCGCCAGCCCGAAGCCGTCGATCGCGCCCTCGCTGCGGTTCTCGAGGATCTTGCCCAGCAGCGCGGCGCGCATCTCGCTGTTGACGCTGTACTTGCCCTCGCCCACGCGCCAGCTGACCACGCCGTCGCCGCCCAGGGTGATGCCCTTCTGGCGCGCCTTGATGGTGTAGTCGAGGTCGGCCGAGGGCGGCATATCGACCGGGCGCTTGAGCGCCACGTGCTCGGCCGCCGTGGCGGGCGGGCCCGCGCCCAGCGTGGTCGCCAGCAAGGCGCCGGCGAGGATGTGTTTGAAAGTTCCAGGCATGTCAGGTTCCCGCATCGGTAAGGACGATCTCGCGGACCGTCTGGGTTGTCACGGCGCCGGTCGACTCGGTGTTGCGAATCTGGACCGGATACCAATCGTGCTGCGGCGCCAGCCACACGTCCAGGCGCGCGTTGTAGGCCCCCGCGCGCGGTGGGCGCGCCAGGTGCCAGGTGGCCATGCGGCCCATCGGCGTGTCGATCTCCTCCTGCCCCACCAGCACGAAATGGAACACGGCCGCGTCGCGGTCGTCGCCGACCATGATGTCGATCCCGCCGCCGAGCTGGCCGCTGTCGGCGCGCGCGATGCCGGCCAGCTGGACCGGGACGCTGGCCTTGTCCTGGGCGCCCGGGGTGAGCGGATAGCTGCGCTCGGAGGCGGAGAAGGTGATGCGCTTGCGCTCGGCGTCGAAGTGGGTCGCCATGGCGGCGCGCCCGCGCCGCTTCTCGGTGGTCAGCCGCGGCGCGATGCCGTCCTCGCCGATGCTGCCCTCGCTGCTCATCTCGAGCAGGTTCAGGCGCGTGACCACCAGGCTCACGCCCGCTTCCATGTTCAAGCGGTAGCTGCCGCCGCTGCGCTGCCAGCGCAGCTCGGCCACGCCGCTCCACTGGGTGCCGTTGGCGTCGGTGCGCGCCATGTCGTACGACAGGCGCACCGAGGGCGGCAGGCTGACCTTGTAGCGCGGCGTCGCCTCCAGCGGGCCGGAGGTCGCCGGCGGCACGCTGGCGGCGGTGTCGGCCGGCTGGGCGGGAGCCGGTTCCGGCGACGCCGGGGCCGGCGTCGGGTCAGCCGGCGCCACCGGCACCGGATCGACCGGGGCCATGGCCACTGGCGGCCCGTCCGGCGCGTCCGGCAGCGCGTCCTTGGTCACGGCCACCGGCGCACCGGGGTCCTGGGCCGCGACCTGCACGGCCGCGTGCGACGCCGGCGCGGCCTGGCGCGGACGCGGCGGCGTCGCACC
>DIZW01000015.1 GCA_002428015.1 Oxalobacteraceae bacterium UBA6018
ATCGCCAGCCCCGAATACGCCCATGGCATTCCCGGCGCCTTCAAGAACGCTCTCGACTGGGTGGTGGGATCGGCGGAACTGGGCAGCAAACCAGTCGCGCTGCTAAACGCGTCCGGCCGCTCGGTGCACGCGCAGGCGGCGCTGGCTGAAGTCATACGCACCATGAACCTGTCCATCGTCGACGCCGCATCGGTGACCATCCCCGTGGCCGGAAAAGGCTATGACGCGGCGCGCATCGCCGGCGACGAAGCCTTTGCCCAGCCGCTGCGCCAGATGCTGGCGGCGCTGTCGGCTATTTAAACGTCGATCGCGCGGCAAGCATTAGCACCAGTATCGCCATCAGGATGAACGACACGGTCTTCCAGAAGATCACCGGGTTCCTTTCGATCAGCGGCGGCCGGGTTTTGTTGATGAATTCCGTGTTTGGATGGCGCAGGTCGAATACGAATTCCGAGACCTCCTGATAGCGTTTGTTTGGCAGGGGGTGGACCGCCTTTCTGATCGCCTCATCGACCCAGGCTGGAATCGCGCGGTCGAAATCGCGGGCCGATGCGTAGCGCAGCTTGCGTTGGTGAGCCGCGTTTTTAATCTTCGGCACTTGCATACCGTAGGGCAGGCGCCCAGTGAGCATCTGGTAGGCGATCACGCCGAGCGAATAAATGTCCGAGCGCGACGTGCCCGTCTCCCCGACAAAATATTCCGGGCCCGCATACAAGGCCGCGCCGGGCACCTGGGTCGGCGCATCGGGCGATTCGGTTTCCATAACGCCCGCGACCCGCGTGGAGCCGAAATCGATGATCTTCACCGTGCCGGTCTGGTCGATCATGATATTTTCAGGACGCAGATCCTGGTGCAGCATCTCTAGCCGGTGGAACGCCCGCACCCCTTTGGCGATCTGCTCGATCAGGCTGCGCACGGTTTCCAGGTCTGGCTTTGGATGGTCGGTCATCCACTGCGCGAGCGTTTGTCCCTCAATATATTCCGTGACCAGATAAACGAAATTGCGCTTGCGTGAAGGCGCCGAAGGCTTGAGCACATGCGGGCTGTTGATTCGGCGCGCCACCCATTCCTCCATCAGGAAGCGCTCCACGTAAGCGGCGTCGCCCTGCAGATCGATCGACGGCGTTTTAATGATGGCCAGGGCGCCGCTATCGTCATCGACCGCAAGGTAAATATGGCTACGGCTGCTGCCGCGCACCTCGCGCACGATCTTGTAGCCGTCAAACGCCATGCGCGCATCGAGAATGGGAGGGAAGGGGAGTGATGCCAACTGCTGATAGATTTCGTTGGCTTCCGGCTTGGGCAGTGCTTCGATTTTCACCAGCTGGCAGGTCAGATTATCCATGCTGCCTTGCTCATACGCCTGCTCGACGATGCGGCGCGCGGCCAGGTCGAGGTCGCCGCCGCAGGCTTCCACGGCCGCGATAACGAAGGCGGCATCGACGTGCTCGTAAACGCCGTCGGTCGCCAGCAGAAACACATCGTCCCGGTCGAGCGAAAAGGTGCGGTAATCGATCTCCAGTTGGCCATTGACGCCAAGTGCGCGCGCCAGATAACTTTGACCGGGAGCCACAAAAACGCGGTGATCCGTAGTCAGCTGCTCGATGGTGTTGCGATGCAGCCGATAGATACGCGTGTCCCCGACGTGGAATATGTGCGCCGTGGTCGACTTGAAGACGATCGCACTCAAGGTGCACACGTAGCCGCGGTCCTTGTCGTAGCGGCCCTGGCTCTGCTGGGTTTGCGAGTACAGCCACGAATTGGTCGCCACCAGCACGCGTTCGACGGAGGTCTTGACCGACCATGCCTCCGAGGTACAGTAATAATCCTCGAGCAGACCCGTTACCGCTGATTGACTCGCAACCTGGCTCACGTCGCTCGCGCTGATCCCATCGGCGATGGCGACGGCGATGCCTTTCGCGCTCAATTGCGGTTCTTTAGGCACGTAGGCGCCGTGGAAATCCTGGTTGATTTGCTTGCGGCCCGTGTGGGTATATTGCCCGATCGAGATTTTCACGTGGATAATCGTCTTCGATAAAAAAGAGCCTCAGGCCATCCGGCGCTGAAGCTCCTTTTGATTGTACGCTGCGCAGGCGCAGGTGATTACAGGACGCGCTTCGGCGCCGTGCGCACGTGAGTCGTGTACAGGGTCAGGCCTGTGAACCCCAGGCCGCCGACCATATTGCCAAGGACGGTAGGAATCTCATTCCAGATGATGTAGTCCATGATCGAGAATTTTCCGCCCATCAGCAATGCCGACGGGAACAGGAACATGTTGACGACCGAGTGTTCGAACGACATAGCGAAGAACAACATAATCGGCATCCACATGGCGATGACTTTGCCACTGACCGAGGTGGAGATCATCGCGCCGACCACGCCGGTCGACACCATCCAGTTGCACAGCATACCGCGCACGAACAGCGTCAGCATGCCGGCCGCGCCGTATTTGGCGTAGCCCAGCGTCCGCGCTTCGCCGATGCCGGCGATCGTCGAACCTAGCTTGCCAGGATCGGTCGAAAAGCCGTACGTGAAGACGATCGCCATCAAAAACGCCACGGTCAGCGCGCCGAGGAAGTTACCGACAAAAACCAGGCCCCAGTTCTTCAGCACGCCGCCCAAGGTGACGCCGGGACGCTTATCGATCAGCGCGAGCGGCGTGAGCATCAACACACCGGTGAGCAGATCGAAACCGAACAGGTACAGCATGCAAACGCCGACCGGGAACAGAATCGCGCCGACCAAGGGCATGCCGGTTTGGACCGATGCGTGGATTGCGAAAACTGCGGAGAGCGCGAGGATCGCGCCGGCCATGAAGGCACGGATGAGAACATCCCTGGTGGCCATATAGATCTTGGATTCGCCGGCATCCACCATTTTCGTGACAAATTCTGAAGGCACTAGGTACGACATACAGTCTCCCGCTAAGTCCGCAATTGAGCGGCTGATCAATAAAAACATCGGTATCGCGTCAATACTTCAGTACGCAGTTTTGATCTTTAGCAAAAAACGGGCCTAGCATCCTGGTGGTGCGAAAGTGTTCGCTACGCACTAAGAGGTGCTTCTGAACAGTGCAAGCCGGGCCAAGACCGGGTGCGCCGCACCAACTTGTACGTTGCTGCGCTTCTGCGGTGCGGGCTCGCACCGCAGAGGTGACCCCGTGCACCGGGGGCAGACCAGAAGCCGGCACCGCCTCTGACTACGCATAATTTATATTATGTAAAATCTGGTTCGTTCAGTTGAAGCCCGGCGATCTATAGTTCGTTCAGTGACACGATGCCTATCCACGAACTGACGACGTCAAGCCCGGAACCGGGCCCCGCCCTCTGCGACGTGAGCGACGACTGGGCGGCAGCGGCGGTTTGGTTGGCCGCCGCTGCCCGCAAATCCGGCAACGCCTCGACCGCCACACCCGACTCCGATGGATTTCATCTCGCCAAGTCGCGTTGGTACTGTGAAAACGTGGCGCGGGTCACGCCACCGTGCTGGAGCATGCAGGATGGCGCATCTCCGTCTCTTCCTGGAAGATTTGCCTGACGACGCTTTGTGCTCGATGGACAACGGCCGCTTTGCGATTCCCTGCGCATCCGGATGCAGCCCCATCCGCAAGCGCCTTGCCCGCACCAGCCAATCCGACATTCACGGGTTCGTCCATGCCATGTTCGAGGCGCGGCACAGCGTGGGCTACATTCGCATCAATCCCGTCCCGTGCCAGCGAAGTACGCTTTCAAGCGGTTGAGTTCGTCGACGGTGATATGCATGACCGCGCCATGCTTGGGACCGGAGAAGTTCGTCGCCTTCATCGGCGAACCTGGCTCATTGAACCGGCCGAGATTCTTGAAGTGAACGAAGTCGGAAGTTTCGGAGAAGCCCATGTTGTTAGGCTTGGCACCGAAGACGTCGTACATCAGGACATAGGTATTGGTGCCGAGGCGAGGCCAGAGATTCGGTGCCTCGCAGGAGACGGTCTCGGGATCGACCTTTTGCGGCTCGTAAGCATAGCCCTCATTGATCTTATACGACGCGGCGTGACGGATGCCGCCGGGAGCATCGTGCGCGACATAGAACAGATGGTACTTGTCGCCTACTTTCGTGATATCGCCATCAATCGTGCTCTTCTTTTCACTCGGGTAGGTGAAGAGCCGCTTCGGCGCGGTCTCCAATGTCGTGAAGGCATCATCGGCGTACGAATAGACCATGAAATTGGGGCCAGCCTTGATGCGCGTAGTGAAATAGACCATGAGCTTTTTCTCGGCCGGGTCAAAAATGGTCTCTGGCGCCCAGGCCGCTCCTATGTCTTTGAAGGCCGGGAAGAGCTCGCCGACGTGCACGAGCGAGTGCGTCCAGTGGACCAGGTCATATGACTTCATGAAGATCATCGCCCGATTGTTGCCCCAGCCGTAATGATCTCCGGGACGTTCCCATTGCGTGGTGCGCAAGCCCGCCTCTCGGGCGAAGATGTGGAGGTCCGTCATGGAGAGATAGAAGGCGTTGTCGGGCCCGCGCATGATGTGCGGGTCACGGACGCCTTTCTGCTCCCCCAGGTCCTTGCCGAGGAAGATAGGATTGGCTGCGTTGACGTCGGTGAAGGTGTAGCCATCCGTGGAGGTGGCAAAGTAGATCGAGTGCGTTTCGTCCTTGAAATAGACGAGGAGATAGGCCTGGAGATCCTTCTCGCCGGGGCTCGTTGCGCCGGGCAGCGGCGATATTTTCTGGACGATCTGCAGCTGCTTCGGCATGCGGTTCGCCCCACCGTATTCCGGCAATGTGCCCGAGACCGCGGTCGAAGCGACACTCGACATCAGCAGGCCGAGGGCGATGAAAGTGGCATGCAAAATGCGTTTCATTGGATTCTCCGTCTTGTAAAGGATTAGTGATCGAACGGGGTGCCCTGTTCGTTGTACAGGCCAATGATCGTTCCGACGAATCCGCCCGCGTATTTTGTACTGAGGAAGGTCGCGTCCATGTCCGTCGCCAGGCTCTTCCATGCATTCTTGCGCACTGCGTACGAGGCGCTCAAGACGCCGCCATCGATCGACAGCTTCAGGTAGACCGGCGCGCCGGCTTGCCGATGTGGCTGATCGAGTGGCGCGCTGGCCACGATGCGCCCTTGCAGCGGATCCTGCCCGGTCTTCCGGACGCTCAGGGTCACGACTTGCCTGCCCTCCTCCCTTTGAACGCCGAGGAAGAGGTAGGCGTCATCGCTTTGCATGGCGACCAGCCCGGCGCGATCGCCGGCGCGCTCCGCCGTGTACCGCATTTCGGTGCTGACCGTGGCAATGGCGTGGGCTTGCTTGCGGCCGACGAACGATGGAACGTGACGAATATCTCCCAGCCCTTCGGCGCTGGCCGTTAGCACCAGCTTGCCGCCGTCCACGGTATAACGCGCGGTCGCGGGAATGCGCACGCTCATCCAGCCCAGGCCAAGCTTGCGGCCCGTGAAATGATCTGTGTAGGCATAGTCACCACTGAGGGGCTGCGCCGGTCGCGGCGCCGGCGCAAGCTTAGGCCGCTCGACGACGAAGGGCACTGGCTTTCCTTGCTCAAGGATGAGTGGCCAGCCGTCTTTCCACGTCACCGGGAGCAGGAAGGTTTCGCGGCCGATGTTGTAGAGATCCGGACCATAATTCCTGGTGGCCAGGAATACCGACCACCACTGGCCATCCGGCGTCTGCACGAAATCGGCGTGTCCAGCCGTCCCCACCGCATGCGCCCGGTTCTCCGGGAGGTCGCGCTGCGTCAGGATCGGATTGCCGGCGTCGTTCTCATACGGGCCGGCGATATCGCGGCTTCGGAATACCACCTCGGAATGCTGGTCACCAGTTCCTCCTTGCGCGGCGATCAGGTAATAGTAGCCATCCTTTCTGAAGAGATGGGGTGCCTCGGTCCAGAACGGCTTGGCCGACAGATCGGCGCCGCCATTGATGATTTCATGGCGCGGACCGGTCATGGTCTTCGTCCTGGGATCGAACTCCTGTAACCAGATGGAGCGGTGCCCCGCATACAGCGCTCCACCGCCAGGGGCGCCGTTATTGACGATATAGGCTTTGCCATCCGCGTCCCAGAACAGCGAAGGGTCGATCCCGTCGAAGTCGAACAATGCGGGGTCGGACCATGGTCCTGCCGGGTCTTTGGCGGTGATGACGAAGTTCTTGCGATTGGTGCAGACGATGTAGAACAAGCCATCATGGTAGGAAATGGCCGGCGCCATGAGCCCGGCCGACACCTTCATTCCCGAAAAGTCGACCTGGTTCGGACGGTCGACCGCGTTACCGATCTGGCTCCAGGTCACCAGGTCCCGGGAGTGGTAAATGGGCAGTCCCGGGAAGTGGACGAAACTCGACGTGACCAGATAGTAGTCGTCCCCCACGCGCACGATGCTGGGATCGGGCGAGTATCCCGACACCACGGGATTGACGAACTGTGCAGGGGACGGTCTTACCAGCGCGCTCTCCTGGCTCTTGCCCGTATAGGCGAAGTAGCCGAACCTTGCGTCGCTGGCGCGCGCGCAGGCTCCGATGACCAAGCTTGCGCCTGTCATGAATGCGATGATGTTCGTTTTAAGGGCCATGCTGCTCACTCCAGACTGACGACGACAACGGATTTCGCCGGGATATCCAACTTCAGCGTACCGCCCGCGAGCGTGGCTCCGTGGTAAGGAACGGCCGCCACGGATGGTGGCTTGCCAAACTCGTTGAACTGGTCCATCTTCTGCGCGGTCATGACCTGGCCGCTGACCTTCTTGGCCGCCAGCGAACCGAGACCGACCGACAGGACCACGTTGTCGTCCGGGTTCATGTTAGCAATGCCGAGGTAGACCTTGCCAACCGTATAGTCGCGCAGCCGTGTCGCGCCTTCCGCGTACACATAGACGCTGCGCTCGATGCCCGAGACGCGCCAGAAGTCCTGGTCTTCCAGATAGGAGCCGTCGGCATAACGATACAGTTCGATGGCGATCGTGTTCTTGCCAGGTTTGACGAATTTGGTCAGATCGAATTCGGAAGGCAGTTTCGAGTCCTCGGAATAGCCGACCTTCTCACCATTGACCCAGATGTAATAGGCGGCGCCGGCCGCACCGATGTGCAGAAAGATCGGCTGCCCCGTCCAGTCGGCCGGAATGTCGAAGTCGCGGCGATACGAGCCCACCTCATTGGTGTCGTGCGGGATGAACGGCTCGTTCATGGGAAACGGATACCTTCACGCCGCTCAAGGATGATTTGCCGGATCCTCTGCGCGTCGGTTTGCGCTTCGACTCATCGCCGGAACTGAGCCGGATCGCGTGGTATGGTCGCGGTCCGCAGGAGTCTTATGCCGACCGCAAGACCGGCGCGGCGATCGGTTTGTACAGCGGCACGCTCGCCAGCCAGTATCACGACTATGTCCGGCCTCAAGAGGGCGGGAACAAGACCGATGTCCGATGGTTTAAGCTGACCACCGATACGGGCGCCGGCTTGCGGGTGACGGGCAAACAGCCCTTGTCCGTCAACGCCCTGGCCTTCCCATACGAAGACCTTTACTTGCGCAAGCATGGCGAATGGCACAGTTCCGACATCGAAGCGCATGGCAATGGCAGCGTGTTGATCGACGCCGTGCAGTCGGGCGTCGGCGGTGATACCAGTTGGAGCCTGGAAGGCCGTCCACTGGTCAAATATCGCGTTCCGCTCCGAGCACTCAATTACAGCTTCACCATCAACCCGGTTGGGAACTGACAATGCGTAGACACCTGTCGTTATGGATATTCCTTGCCTCCGTGCTGCGCGCGGCTGCCGCCATCGCCGCGCAGCCGGCATGGCCTGACGATGCATGGATAATGACCTCGTTCAGGGGCAATGGCGATGGCCTGCACCTTGCCGTCAGCACCGATGGCAAAGCGTGGCGCGACCTTAACCGGGTATTCATCAAGCCGTCGGTGGGCAGTGGCCTGATGCGCGATCCCCACCTCCTGCGCGGACCGGATGGCGTCTTTCGCCTGGTCTGGACCACCGGCTGGAAAGACAAGGGCATCGGCTACGCATCCTCGGTCGACCTGGTGAACTGGTCCGAGCAAAAGTACATTCCTCTGTTCGAAGATGTGCCTGGCGCCAGGACGGCATGGGCGCCGGAGACAGTGTACGACGAACGCAGCGGCCAGTACGTGATCACGTGGTCTTCCGATATCGAAGGCCGGTTCAAGGAAACGGCATCGAAGGAGCGGATGAATCATCGCACTTACTATGTCACCACCACGGACTTTGAGACGTTCAGCAAGCCGCGGGTGTTGATCGATCCCGGATTCGACCATATCGATACCACGCTCAACAAGGTCGGCGACAAGTGGATCGCGGTGTTCAAGGAAGGCGACCAGCAGCGTCGCAAGATCTGGGGCGCGATCCGTTGGGCGGTGGCCGACCAGGTGCTGGGGCCTTACACACTGATGCCCGAGCCTCTGGTACGCGAGCGTGCCGAGGGGCCTACCTTGATGCGTGCCGGCGACAAGACGCGCCTGTTTGTCGATTTCTACGCGTCGGGCCATTATGGCGTGTACGAAACCGGCGACTGGAAGACATGGCGCGATGTGTCGGGCGACATCAAGGTGGTCGATGGGCAGCGCCATGGCACGGTCCTGTGGGTGCCGCCCTGGCTCGTGAAGGAGCTGGAAGCGGCCAAGGCCGACGCCGCGCCGGCGAAGCCGATACCGGCCCCGCCTCCCGCGCTGGAAGGATTTACGGCCGATCCTTCGATCCGCGTATTCGGCGACACCTACTACCTGTACCCGACCTCGGACAAGCCACACTGGCAGACCACCGACTTTTCAGTCTGGTCGTCCAAGAACTTGCTGAACTGGAAGAAAGAGCGCATGGTGCTGGACGTCACGCGCGACCTCAAGTGGGCAAATATCGCGGCTTGGGCGCCCGATGCCATCGAGCGCAATGGCAGCTATTACTTCTATTTCTGCGCCGGGGGCGAGATCGGCGTTGCCACCGCCACCAGCCCGCTCGGCCCCTTTGTCGATGCGCTTGGCGCCCCGCTGCTGCGCAAGGGGACCGGCATCCAGAGCAATACCATCGACCCGTATCCATTCATCGACGACGACGGCCAGGCCTACCTTTATTACGGTAATGGCCGTCTGGCCAATGTGTACAAGCTCAAGCCGGACATGGTGACGCTCGACGGACCCCCGGCCGCCATCGCGCTCAAGGACTTCCGTGAAGGCATCGTCGTGTTCAAGCGCCGTGGGAAGTATTACTTCATGTGGTCCATCGATGACGCACGCAGCCCCAATTACCGGGTCGGCTGGGGCGTGGCCGATTCGCCGCTCGGGCCCGTCAAATCGCCCTCGGACCAGTTCATCGTCCTGCAGCGCTCCGGCGCCGCGGTCGGCACTGCCCACCACAGCGTGGTCAACGTGCCCGGCACCGACCGTTGGTACGTCGCCTATCACCGCCATGCGTTGCCGGAGGGCGGCGGCTACCAGCGCCAGACCGTGCTGGCGCGAATGGAATTCGACAGCGCCGGCAATATCAAGCCGATGGATCCGCTCAGCACGCCGTTCAAGGCGGGCGATATCGGCGAGCCCATCGTGAACGGCAAGGGATTGCCCGACCGTTGAATATTCAATCCAATTCTTGAGGAGTACTCATGTTTCGCCTCGCTGTTGCGCGGTTCGCGCTTGCCATCGCGACCGCCGCCCAGCTTGCCCACCAGATTTACGAAAGGAAGTCAGCATGAAATTGAAGGCATTGGTCCTCAGCACGGTTGTCGCGCTTGCGGCGGCCGGTCAAGCCTATTCGCAAAGTGCCGCAGGACACAAAGACTGGCCAGGCCAGGGTCAGCTGTTCATTGGCACCTGTTACCAGCCAGTCGATCGCTCGCCGGAGCAGATCCGCAACGACATCGCCTTGATGAAAAAGGAAGGCTTGATGGTCGTCCGGATGGGCGATTTGTCCTGGGATTATTTCGAACCGGCCGAAGGTGTCTTCACGTTCAAGGAATTCGATTCCGTCATGGACCAGATGCATGCCGCGGGGATCAAAGTCATTCTGGATATCCCCGGTTTGCCCGCGCCCATGTGGTTGCACCAGAAGTATCCTGGCGTTGATATCGTCGCGCAGAACGGGACCAAGTTGTACCCTGCCTCGCGCTACATGGAAGACCTCAGCGACCCCAACTATCAGCGTCTGGCCAAGCAGTTCGCGTACGCGCTGACGAAACACTACGCTCACCATCCCGCTCTGCTGGCCATCGGCTACGACAACGAGATCGGTGCGGGTTACATCTCCTACTCCGAACCTGACCGCCAGCGATTCATTACCTGGTTGAAGAAGCGCTATGGCGATCTGCCCGCGCTGAACAAGGCATGGGCGACGCAGCGCTGGTCCCGCCGCATCACCGACTGGGATCAGGTGCGCCTCCCTTATCTCGATGGGCCGGGACCGAACGAGCGCAATCTCGATCTCCGCCGTTTTTGGTCGGACGTGACGATAGGCGTCCTCAAGGATCTGGAAGCCATCCGCGAGAAAAACGCGCCGGACAAGCCCGCCATCTCGAACCTTTACGACTCGCATGAGAACAAAGGGTTCGACTATCTGGCCACGTACCGCCAGTATGTCAGTTATGGCGCTTTCGCCTACTACCACACCGAAGCGATTCCTGGCGCCTTTGAGACCCTGATGATGAAAGGCGCCTTGTCGACTCCGGTCTGGTTCAATGAATTCCAGGCCGGCGGCTTTGCCTCGCATGGCACCAAAGGCAAGTCGCGCATGTGGGCGTATTTCGGTCTGCTGAACGGTGGCCAGGCGGCGCTGGCGTGGACATTCAACAGCCATCTCGGCGGAGAGGAACAGACGGTGTGGGGCCTCCTCAATCATGACAGCACGCCGTCATGGCGGCTGGCCGAGTGGGGCACGATGGCCTCTGAGTTCAAGAAGATTCAGAGCCTCGGTTTCCCCCGGCAGATGGACCCGAAGATCGCCATGTCATATTCGTTTGAATCAAGGGTAGCCTCGGCGCCTAAGATTGCCGGCAACGCCGTGAAGAAGTACTATTCGACGCCTTACCTGGACCAAAAGCACAATGCGTTCGGCCCACTCTATCAGGATAATATCGACGTCGCCGTCATCAATATCGGACATGAAGACCTTAGCCGCTACAAGCTCGTGGTCGTCGCCGGCGAGTATCTGATGGACCAGGCGGCGACCGACGCCGTGCGCCGTTACGTCAGCAATGGTGGCACGGTCATCATGACGGCGTTTTCGGATAAGGCGAACGAGACCGCCCAATGGTACGACACGCCTTTGCCGGGCCGCCTGGCGGACGTCTTTGGCTTGAAAACCAACGAGTTCTACCAACTCAATGCGCCGCTGACCGGCACGATCAACGGCACCGAGTTCAAGACCTCGATCAACTACTATGAAGTGCTCGAGCCATCCACGGCCAAGGTGCTTGCCCGGTTCTCGAACGTCGAAGGCTCGCCTCCGGTTATCACCGTCAACGCCTTCGGCAAGGGCAAGGCGATTTACGTGGCGACTCCGGCCCAACCGTCCATCATGCAGCCCCTCTATCGCGCACTGTATTCGGAACTCGGGATAGAGCCAGGCCCCAAAACGCCGGATGGTGTGTTCGCGCGAGCGGTAGATGGGCGGATTCTTTATGTCAATACCACGACCGAAGCGAAGGACATCCCGCTTGGTGGCCAAAAGACAGGCGTTCTGTCGGGGACAACCTGGAAGGGCAATCTGCACCTTGCTCCCTATGGGGTTGATCTGGTGCAGTAATTTGTTCGACCCATTTCTTTGAGGAGTACGCATGTTTCGTCTTGCTGTTGCGCTGTTCGCGCTTGCCATTCCGGCCGCTGCCCAGTCTGTCCAACCGATTTCATCCCGCTTCAACGCGGATCCTTCGCCCCATTACTTCCAGACGGCCGATGGCGGCGCCTTCTATGTGTACGCCACCGATGACGCGTCCAATTCGGGCAAGTACTGGGATTCGACAACCTGGCGTTTGTATACCTCCAGGGACATGAAGAGCTGGACCGATGCCGGCATTCCGCTGGCTGTCACGGTGTTCAAATGGGCTCGCCCGGATGCCAAGGCGTGGGCGCCGGAAGCGGCCTACCGCAACGGCAAGTATTACTTCTACGCCCCCGTTGGAGGCGACAAGATCGGGGTGGCGGTGGCCGAGCATCCGACCGGTCCGTTTGCCGATGCGCGTACCGACGCGCTGGTGGACAAGGCGCGCGATGCGAATGCGGGCGACGAACCAATCGATCCCGCTGTCTTCGTCGATCAGGGCGGACAGGCCTACATGTACTTCGGCACCCGCGTGCCGAAGGTGGTCAAGCTGAAAGCGGACATGGTGACGCTGGATGGGCCGATCCAGAACGTGAAAATTGAAGGTTTGCCCGCATCCGATCCCAAGAAGGTCTATGGCGAGGCGCCTTTCCTGCATCAGCACGGCAGCGTCTACTACTTCAGCTTTTCCACCGGTTGGCCGGGCCAGATCGTCTACGCCACTGGCGACTCGCCGCTGGGCCCCTTCACCTACCGCGGCGTGGTGCTGGACTACCTGAAGATATCGACCAATCACCAGGCGATCATCGAGCATCAGGGCAAGAGCTATCTCTTTTACCATGACAATCTGCTGCCGGGCGGGGGGCATTTTCGCCGTTCCATCACCTTCGCGCCGCTTGAGTATGACAAGGATGGCGGTATTCGCCAGGTCAAACCGGTGAAAGCGCAGTGATATTACCTCCTGTACGTTCAGCGAGTGTCGCTACCCCGCGTGTTTCGCATGGGTTCGCATCCCCTCCCCTCATTCATACCATGGAGCTATTTCGTGAGCGCAACCGATGGGGATGCGTCACACGCTTTTTCATCACCTTCATCCTGCCCACCCTGCGCGGTCGCCCGTGCAGGCTTTTGGATTCACGCGGCGGTCAGAATATGCGACACTGAAAAACCCCGACCACCTCATGCGTCGGTTCTTGATGATGTCGGAGTTCAACTCTTCAGGAGATTACCAATGAGACCCAAAAATACCGTTTGTCTGTGGTACGAAGGCGATGCCGTGGAAGCTGCGACCTTCTATGCCAAAACATTTCCCGACAGTGCAGTCGGCGCCATTCATCGCTCCCCGGGGGACTATCCCGATGGCAAGGAGGGCGATGTCCTCATGGTCGAGTTCACCGTTGCCGGCATTCCCTGCCTGGGCTTGAACGGCGGCCCCCATTTCAAGCACAGCCAGGCCTTTTCGTTCATCATTTCGACGGATGACCAAGCCGAAACCGACCGCTTATGGAGTGCCATCATCGGCAACGGCGGCGAGGAAAGCGCATGCGGCTGGTGCAAGGACCGGTGGGGACTGTCCTGGCAGATCACGCCACGCGCGCTCATGGACGCCGTCTCCGGCTCGGACCGGGCGGCCGCCAAGCGAGTATTCGAAGCGATGATGCCCATGAAAAAAATCGACATCGCCACGATTGAAGCTGCGCGGCTGGGCCAGACACCGCCGGCCAGTTGATTCTGGTTCGGCGCGTCCGCGGCGCAGTGACGGCTCGCCAGGTCCAGCACCTGACAGTACTGGCGGCGGCATCGACGAATCCTGGGCAGCGCGCATGGCAGATATCCTTGGGGGCGCGCGTGATTTGCATGGCTTATCGTGGAAATTCGACTGGCCCAGGACGGGCGCTGAGGACGCCGATGACTGCCATCTGGCAGCCGGGCTTGACAGTGGTGGCAGCGCCGGGACAAGATGCCTGATTCATCAGGAGCGATCAATGAGCAGCCAGCCCCCCGTCCCCCCCCCTGCACCGCATTCTGCGCTGCTGCAGTCGCTGGTATCGTTTCTTGAACACGAAGTGCAGCCCATGATCGTGCTCGACCCTGAGCACAACATACTGGCTGCCAACTCCGCCTACCAGCGACAATTCGGCAGTACCGGCCAGCCGTTTATCGGGCACAAGTGCTACCGGATCTCGCATCATTATGAGCTGCCCTGCGACGAGGCGGGCGAACACTGTCCAATGAGGAAAGCGCAGGAATTGCGGGGACCGGACCGGGTGCTGCACATCCACCATACGCCGCGCGGCCCCGAGCATGTGGAAGTCGAGCTACGACCGATTCTCGATCAGCACGGCAATATTACGGCCTACGTCGAACGCCTGTCGGTCGTGCGTAGCGCCTCGGCGCGGCCCAGCGACGAGGGCCTGGTGGGGCGCTCGCCGGCCTTCAACCTGGCGTTGGCGGCGCTGCAGCGCGTTGCGCCGTCGAGCTTGCCGGTGCTGTTGCTGGGCGACTCGGGTACCGGGAAGGAACTTTTCGCGCGCGCCGTGCACGAAACGAGCGAGCGTGCCGGAGGGCCCTTCGTCATCGTCGATTGCTCGGGCTTGACCGAGACCTTGTTTGAAAGTGAACTGTTCGGGCATGAGAAAGGAGCCTTTACCGGTGCGACCGCGCGCAAGCCGGGACTGGTGGAGACCGCGCAAGGCGGCACCCTCTTCCTCGATGAAATCGGCGACGTGCCTCTGGCAATGCAGGTCAAGCTCTTGCGCCTGATCGAATCGGGGACTTACCGGCGTGTCGGCGGTGTCGAGACCTTGCACGCCAATTTTCGGCTGGTTGCCGCGACCCACAAGCCGCTGGAAAAAATGCTGGTCAGCGGTGAATTTCGGCAGGATCTCTTTTACCGCATCAGTGCCTTTCCGATCGCCCTGCCGCCGCTGCGCGAACGCGCCGAGGACATCGCCCTGCTCGTCAACTCCTTTCTTCAGCGCGCAGGCGCCGGCAAGAGAAAGTTGTCGATTGCGCCGGATGCCATGGTTCAGTTGCAGCAACGGACCTGGCCGGGCAATGTGCGAGAACTGCGCAACGTGCTCGAGCGCGCCAGACTGTTTGCCGACGACGGCGTGATCCGGGCCGAGCATCTGCCCGCCACCGCGGCTCCGGCGCTTCCTGCGCCAACCGCTGCCGATGCGCTCGCGTCGGTGCTGGCGACGTTTCGCGGTACGCGCAGCGAGCTGGCCACACATCTTGCCATCAGCGAGCGTACGCTCTACCGGCGTCTGAAAGCGCAAGGGCTGGCTTAGTTCTGCCCGCCGCCGATCACTGCCAATAGCTGCCAATCACTGCCAGCTCCTGCCAACACTGCCAAAATGGCAGCGACCGGCGCTACCGGGCCACCACAACCGGCGGGCCGGTGCCCTTTATCAACAGCCAAGGCCACGCGTTTACTGCTGGCATAAAACGTGCATTGATCATTACTATGGGCAACATCATGTCTGAATAGCCGGGATTTTCCGGGGCTTGGTGTCGGTCCCATACCTATCTACGCACTGGAGGGGAAGTCATGCAAGCAAACGTAGGAAATATCGACCGCGCAATTCGCATTCTTGCGGGACTCGGCTTGATCGCGGCGACGCTGTTCGGCGTAATCGGCCCGTGGGGCTGGATTGGTGTAATCCCGCTGCTGACTGGCGTGTTTCGCTTTTGTCCCGCATATCTGCCGTTCGGCATGCGCACCTGCCGCACGACAAAATAATCGACATTGAGGAGTAAAAGCAAATGACAACCGCACTGGGTGGCTACGGCGAATTGACGGCATCCGTCTCCAAGCAGCTCGCTACACTGCGAACCGACCTTCCCGAGGTAATGAAAGGATTTAGCGATCTGGCACGAGCGGCCTCGCGTGATGGTGCCCTCAGCAAGAAGACCAAGGAACTGATCGCGTTGGCCTTGGGCGTGGCCGCCCACTGCGATGCGTGCATCGGCTTCCACGTCCAGGCGCTGATCAGGCTCGGCACCACGAAGGCCGAACTCGAAGAGGTGCTGGCGATGGCGATCTACATGGGCGGCGGACCGTCGGCAATGTACGCGGCCAACGCACTGGCGGCCTTCGAAGAATTCTCCGCTTCGGCGTAAGCTGCACTGCCAACCGGCCCGTGTCAATCCATGTCCGTTGGCGGACTGGCGCAGCACCATATTGCACGGCCCAAGCGGGCCGGTGGCGTTCGTCTAGCGTCCGCCCAGCACGTGGCCGTTCACGGTCATGCCGTACATTGAGGTCGGCTCGTCATGGTATTTCTTGCGCGTTTCCGCCACCGAGCCGCTGAAACGTGGGTCCTGCGGCCTTTCATGGCTGTCCATGAAGGTCGCGACGTCCCACGCCTCCTGTTCGCTCAAGCTTCCGCCCAGGCCCAGCGGCATATTGGCCTTGATGAAGGCTGCGGCATTCTTGATGTCATGCATACCAGCGCCCCAGTTAAAGGACTTCGGCCCCCATAGCGGAGGAAAAGCCGTCTTGCCTGCGCTCGCCTGCCCTTCGCCGTTGGCCCCGTGGCACAGGGCGCAGTTCTGCGCGTAGACTTTCTGGCCGCGTCCGTAGTCGGGCGCCGTGGCAGGCTTCGCGAGGGCCGGGTAGCCACGTCCCGCTAGCGTTGCGCGCACCGGCGCGCCGGTCGACAGCCAATAGGCATAGGTCTCGAGCGCGACCAGGGTCTCGTCGTCGGCGGGCGGGGCTTTGCCGTTCATGCTGAAGCGGAAGCACCCCTGCAAGCGCTCGGCAAAGGTGTTGACGCGCTTGTTCTTGCTACGATAGGCCGGATAGGCGACAAAGGCGCCCCACAGCGGGCTGGCGTCCGCTTTGCGGCCGGCGTCGAGGTGGCAGTTGACGCAGTTGAGGCTGTTGCCGACATATTGGCGCGCATTATCCTGGGTGTTGACGAAAATCTGCTCACCTTTCTTCACCATCTTGCCGAAGTCGTCGTTCGGTATGCTGTCCGCCGGCGGCGGCGTGAAGTGCACCGGCCTGGCCGGATCGGGCGATTGCGCGGTCGCGGCCGGCTTGGGTGCCGGCTTGGCCTGGCCGATCACATCGCCGGCGATCATCGCCCCGCCCGCCAGGGCCGCCGCCATCACCATGAGTGAATACGTCTTCATTTTGCCCCCTTCGCGGCGCTGCCTGCCGCGGTGTTTGCGGGCGACGCGGCGCCCGCGTGCCCGAAGTGATCCGCGACGGCGCTCATGTCGGTATCGGACAGTTTGCTGGCCACTACCTTCATCAGGTTCAGGGGCCCGCCCGGCCGCGTGCCGTTCTTGAACGCGTGCATCTGGGCTGCGATGTAGGCGCTTGACTGGCCCGCCAGCGCCGGAAAGGCGGAACCGACTCCTGCGCCGCTCGCGCCATGGCATTGCACGCATGCCGGCAGGTTGTCGTCCCAGCGTCCGCGCAGGGCCAACCAGGCGCCATTGTCGCTGCGCTTGAGCGCCTCGCCGCCGCCGCTTGCCAGGCCGGGCGCGGCGCCAAGCGATCCGTAATAGGCCGCCACCGCCTTGCGCTCGGCCGGCGTCAACTGCTTGGCAATAGGCCCCATCACTGGATTCTGGCGCTTTCCGTCCGCCAGGTTTTCCAGCTGCCCCGCGAGATAGGCAGCCGCCAGCCCCGCCAGGCGAGGAAAGCCTGCGGCAGCGTTGCCCTCGCCCTTAGCGCCGTGGCAGGTGACGCAGGCCAACACGCCGGCCGCGGTGCCCTTGGCCGCTATGGTGCTGCCAAGGGCATTGGGCTGGGCAAATGCCGGCAAGGCTGTGCCGGCCACGATGAGGCAAGCAGCGCCTGCCAACGAGATAGAGAGCATCCTTGAGCATCGGTTCATCGCTCGATCCTTTCTTGATTTGGTCAATTGCCGCGTCCTAGACCATTTGCGCGGGGTTGGCGTTGTGTCCCCGTCGCGGGCCCAAGCCACATCGTCGCGCAAGGCATCGACGCCCCGCAAGCGACGGTCTGGCGGTAGCGATCACCCAAGCCCGCGCGTACGAGCTCGGCATGGGGCTCGATGAAGCCGTGCAGATCGCCGAGCTGGAGAATCGTCGAGGCTGGTGTCATTGTCTGCCCTCCTGGGGAAAGTATGCCAGACAATTACAAAAAGATATTCTGTCGCTGGCAATCGTGCCGCCATCATTACGCACATCCGATGCTAGTTTCGTGCCTCTCAAGGACGCGCCAGGAGCCGATTGACTGTCTTCCATCGCCTCACGATTTCAGCGTTCCCCAACACAATTGCTCTAAGAACGCGTACGCTGCACATGTTGACATTGCCCACATCGTGGAAAGAACATGAGCACATTGGACGAAATCGTGTCGCGGCAACGCGCCGCCTTCCTGCGCGACGGGCCGCCCACACTGTCGCAGCGCAAGGCCGACCTCCTGAAACTGAAGACCGCCATCCTTGCGCGGCAAAGCCAGATTGAGCAGGCCGTCCGGGAAGATTTCGGCCATCGCTCGCCCAATGAGACGGCGATGCTGGAATTGCTGCCGCTTATACAGGGAATCAATTATCAGCGCAGGCACCTGGGGCGGTGGATGCGTCCGGAGACGCGGCACGTGCCGCTGCATTTCCAGCCGGGGCGCGCCTGGGTGGCCTACCAGCCCCTCGGCGTGATCGGCATCATGTCGCCCTGGAACTACCCGATGTCGCTGTCGCTCATGCCGCTCGCCACGGCTATCGCCGCCGGCAACAGGGCCATGATCAAGCCGTCCGAATTCACCCCCGCGTCGAGCGCCCTCCTGGCCGAACTGGTCGGTGCGACCTTCCGGCCGGATCAGGCGGCCGTCGTAACGGGCGACGCGGCCGTGGGCCAGCAGTTCTCGGCCTTGCCCTTCGATCACCTGGTCTTTACCGGCAGCACGGCGGTGGGACGCGCGGTGATGCGTGCGGCCAGCGACAACCTTGTTCCAGTCACGCTCGAACTGGGCGGCAAGTCGCCCGCCATTGTCGAACCCGGGTCTTCCATCGCGCACGCGGCGGCCAGCATCGCGCAGGGCAAGCTGCTCAACGCCGGCCAGACCTGTATCGCGCCCGATTACGTGATGGTGCATGCGGACTCGGTGCCGGCCTTCGTCGACGAGTACGACCGCGCCGTGCGCGCGCTCTACCCGGAAGGCCCGCTGGCGGACGACTACAGTTCCATCATCAATGAGCGCCACCACGCGCGCCTGCAGGCGCTGCTGGACGACGCGCGTGCGAAGGGCGCGCAGGTGCGCGAGGTCGGCGTCCATGCAAGCCAGGCAGGCGGGCGGGCACACCATCTCTGCCCGACAGTGGTCACCGGGGTCAGCGCCAGCATGCGCATCATGGACGAAGAAATCTTCGGCCCGGCGCTCCCGGTCCTCGCCTACCGCGACCTGGACGAAGCGATCGCCTATGTGAACGCGCATCCGCGGCCACTGGCGTTGTACTACTTCGGCAGCGACGCCGCGAGCCGCCGAAAAGTCCTCGCGCTGACGACCTCGGGCAACGTCACCGTCAACAACACCCTGATGCACTTCGCGCAGGAGAGCCTCCCCTTCGGCGGCGTCGGCCCCAGCGGAATGGGGGCCTATCACGGGGTCGAGGGTTTCCGTTCGCTCAGCCACGCCAAGGGCGTCTTCGAACAGGGCAAGTGGAACCTGAGCGCCTTGCTGCGCCCTCCCTTCGGCGCGCGCGCCAGGCTCTTGATCAAGCTGATGCTGCGCTGAGTCGTCCGCGCGTCGGTAGGCTCGGGCCACCAAGGCGCGCGCAGTTCAGGCAAGCCGCCCCCGCTCAATTGACGACCGGCGCTGCGTTTAGGGGCAAATAGGGAAAACGGAAAAAATCGGGCGCTAAACCAAATCAAGTTGGTTTGATCCGCGTGCGCAGCAGACTGCCGGCCGCGTTATCCTCGAACCGGCTGGCCTCCTCGATGTAGCCCTGCACCGTCCCGTCGTGGCGCCAGCCGCCTTGCTTCTTGATGTCGCGGAAGTCGGCGCCGGCGCGGTGCGCGCTGGTGGCCATACCGCGCCGCAGGCTGTGACTTGACAGATCCGGCACGTAGTCGAGCTGGGCCAGCATCGCGCAATCCTCCAGGATCGTATTCACGCTGCCCACGCCAAGGGTGGTGCTGGCCATCGCCCCCCACTTGCTGATGGACCGAAACACCGGCCCGGCCGCTATGCCGGCGGCGTCCAGCCAGGCGCGCAGAGCCGTCGCCGGGCAGCAAGGGCCGCCGCTGTACGGGATAGCCTTGACGATACCTTCGCCCAGATGGTCGGTCTTCGAGCGCGGCAGCATAATCTCGATGCCTTCGGGCGTCCAGCCGACGTGCTCGACCTTGATGGCGACCAGCTCGCTACGGCGAAATCCCCCAAAAAACCCGATCTGCAACAGCGCGTTGTCGCGCGTCGCTTTCAGCGTGCCGGCGCTGACCAGATGCGTCACGATGCGCTCCAGGTCCTCGATCGGCAGCGCCTTGGCCTTCTTCTTCGGGCGGCCGTGAGTGCGCGCGATCCCGCTCAGTGTCTTACGCACCGTCGGCGTCGACGCCGGATCGGGGAATGCTTGGTGGACGTGCCACTGCGACAGCGCCGTTAGGCGCAAGGCCAGCGTGCGCGGGTTCAGTGTCGTCGCGTAGGTGAGCAGGTAGCGGATGATCGCCGCCTCGTCGGCCGGCAGCACGCCGCCCCACGCCAGGTAGTGATTCACTGCGGAGCGGTAGGCCCGGCGCGTGTTGTCGGCCGTGGCTGCGGCCAGTACCGCACGGTGCTGGGACGCGAGCGCGGCGTCCACGGCTGTAACGGCGGCGTGGAGCGCCGGCGGCGGGCGCGTATCGTGGATTTCGGCGCCGTCGTCGGCGGGTTCGGGGGTGGCCATTGCGGTGTCGCTCGCGGTCGGGCTTGTAACGGGGATTACGGCAGGATAGCACGCAACGGCCGCCCATGACTCGCGATAAGCTGGATTATCGAGACTGAACATGTATCTTTTGTCGATCTGCTTTAAACTGTAATTTAAAGTACGATTACGTATTACGTAGTACGTTATTCTATTCAAGGAACAATCATGGCCAGAGCCGGCATCCTGTACTCCCACGTCGCCAAGGCAGCCGCGCAACTGGCAGCCGCCGGCAAGAACCCCACCGTCGACACCGTGCGCGAGGCCATGGGCGGAACCGGCAGCAAGAGCACGATCGCGCCGATGCTCAAGCAATGGAAAGCGCAACATGAGGGGAAGATCGCGGCAGCCGGCCCCGGCCTGCCGGCCGATCTGCTGGAGGCGGTCCAAGGCGTGTACGAGCGCGTGCAGGAGGGCGCGAAAGCCCAGGTCGAGCAGCTGCGCGCCGAGCACCAGGTGGCGGCGCAAGAGGCCGCGCGCGCGGTGGCGGCGCTGCATGCCGAAGGGCGGCATCTTGGCGCCGAGCGTGAAGCGCTTGCCGGCGAACTGGCCAGTGTGAAGGCGACGCTCGCACGCGAGCAGGCCGCACGGCAAAAGGACGCTGTGGTGCTCGCCGCCCTGGAATCCGAAAAGGACGGCCAGGCCCAACGCCTGGCCGACCGCGCGGCGGAGGTCAGGGAGCTGGCGGACCAGCTAGCTCAGGCCCGGCGCCAGTTCGAGCACTTCCACGATGCGAGCGCGACACAACGCCATGACGACAAGAGCGCATATGAGGCGCGCATTGCCCGTACCGAGCAGGAGGCGGCCATGCTGCGTACCTACCTCCAGGATAGCCGCGAGGCGCTCGCCGTGCTGCGCAGCGAGAAGGTCCATCTGGACCATACCTTGGCCGAACAGCTTGCCGGAGCCAGAGAGAAGGCCCTTAAGCTGTACGAAGCGACGGAGGCACTGACGGCGGCGCGCGAGATGGCAATAAGCAGGCAGTTCGAGATGGAAATGGCCGAGGAGCGCCTGGGCCATGTCCAGCAAGCGAATGATCGGCTGGAGGCGCGCTTGGCCGAGCTGGAGGGCGAGAACGTATTGTTGAAAGCGAAGGCGACCGTCGCTGCTCCAAAAATACGCGCGCGTAAAACGTAAAGCGCGTTTCCTTTTTTACATTTGATAGCCAGCCGGGTCAACGCAGACCCCCAGGGTGAAAAGTGCATAAAGAATCGCTTCTTTATTACGTCTGGACTTATGATCGTGTCCCGGGGAGTGGTGTAAGAAGATGGCGCTGAGTTCGGCGCCGAGGCTTGAGCAGTGATGAGGTAGCCATCGTGGTTCATGGGTACGTTTGGGTTTGAGGACTCAACCGAACACCAAGGAAACCACGATGACTACGCCTTCTACTATCGCACTGTCCGAGCTCGCCGCAAAGAGCGCGATGCCGATTTCATCAAACAAACGCTGCAATTTGCCTTGCAACGTCTCATGGAGATGGATGTCGAGGCCCTGTGCAAGGCCGCTTATGGCGAGCGCAGCGAAGAACGCGCCAACAGCCGCAATGGCTACCGCGAGCGGGCACTGGAAACGCGCGCCGGAACGGTCGGCCTGAAGATACCCAAGCTGCGTACCGGCAGCTATTTCCCTGACTTCATCGAACCGCGCAGGACCGCCGAGAAGGCGCTAACGGCGGTGATCCAGGAAGCATACATCCAAGGTATTTCCACCCGCTCTGTCGACGACTTGGTCAAAGCCATGGGCATGACCGGGGTGTCCAAGAGCCAGGTATCGCGCCTGTGCGAAGAGATCGACGAACGCGTACAAGCCTTCCTGCAGCGCCCCATCGAGAGCGATTGGCCCTATCTGTGGATCGATGCCACCTACGTCAAAACCCGGCAGGCAGGAAGAGTGGTGTCCGTGGCCGTGATAATCGCTGTGGCCGTCAACACTGATGGCGTGCGCGAGATCCTGGGCGTGGCGACCGGCGCGTCGGAAGCAGAGCCGTTCTGGACTGAGTTCCTGCGCAGCCTGACGCGGCGCGGCCTGCGTGGCGTGAAGCTGGTCATCTCGGATGCGCACGAAGGCCTCAAGGCCGCCATCAGCAAGGTGCTGAAGACGACTTGGCAGCGCTGCAAAGTCCACTTCCTGCGTAACGCCCTGGCCTACGCCAACAAGGGCCAACGCCAGGCCGTGCTCGCCGTGATCAACACCATCTTCGTGCAAGATAGCCCGGAATCAGCAAGTGCGCAGTGGCGCCTAGTCACCGACCAGCTGCGCGAGAAATTTCCTAAATTGGCGGCGATGATGGATGCTGCGGAACAAGACGTTCTGGCATTCACCAGCTTCCCGCGCGCGCATTGACTTCAGATCCACAGCACCAATCCCCTTGAACGCCTCAACGCTGAGGTCAAGCGCCGGACCAACGTGGTGGGCATCTTCCCCAATGAACGCGCCATCATCCGCCTCGTTGGCGCTATGATGATTGAACAGAATGACGAATGGTCGCTGCAACGAAGATATATGCAGCTTGAAGGCCTGCAGTCGCTGTGTGAAAATCAGTCAGCGCGGCTGTCTGCCGTGATCAACTGATCGGGAGCCCAACCTCCCATGAATCGCGACTCTTACACCACTTCGCGGGACACGATCGGACTTATGTCTCATTTCTGTCTTTATCCCCGCTGTAACTAAGCACTGCCAACCATTTTCGGGTCCCATTCGCCGCAACGAAAGCGCTAAGTTTCGCTCCGGACTGTCGACTTCCGCCTCATTTGATGTACCTCAAGGTTTTTTGGATGCATTTTCGACTACATTGGTCGGGACTGTAGGCCCTTGAGTAACTGTTTGTGGTCACCCAATTTCCGGCACCAATTGGGGTCGCGTGCGTAGACGACGTAACCCAAACAGCAAGACAGGACTTGGAATTTCAAAAAACATTGCTCTGAAGGACCTACCTATGTTGCACAACTTTCTGGCCAACAACCGTGACGAACTCATCCGGCGCTGCATTGACAAGGTGGCCAAACGGCCAAAGAGAAACGCCACTGAAAAGCAACTGCGCAATGGCATTCCGCTGTTTATCGAACAACTAACCCGTACGCTGAGGGTAGAGCAGGAACACGGTATTGAGGCGGGGAAAGCGATTTCGGGAAAGGCAGGCGGAGATGCCGCAGACTTGTCCGAAATGGGGGAAAGTGCGGCCGCACATGGGTCAACTTTGCTTGAGCTAAGCTACACGGTTGACCAGGTCGTGCACGATTACGGCGACCTTTGTCAGGCAGTGACGGACCTGGCTGTGGAACGCGATGCGCCCTTCTCGGTGGACGAATTCCGCACCTTGAACCGGTGTCTGGACAATGCAATTGCAGACGCTGTCACAGAATTCAGTTCCCAGCGCGATGCCTTAGTCGCGCAGCAGCTATCGATTGACCAGAACGTGCGCATGGGTTCCGTGATGCACGAACTGCGTAACTCACTGCAGGTCGCAATGATGGCCTTTACTGCCCTTGAGAGTGGAGGCCTGCCTGTGGGCGGCGCAACCGGAAGTGTTCTCAAGCGCGGGCACCTTGCCATGGCAAAGCTGATCGAACACTCGCTTAATGAAGTCAGAAGCGCAGCTGCCGCGCCAGCAGACCACGCGACGTTCTCGCTGGCTGATTTCGTGGCCGAGGCGGCCCAATCCGCCCAGTTCGATGCAGACAGCCGTGGCTGCCAATTTACCATCCTTCCGGTAGCACCGGACATCGCACTGGAAGGGAGCAGAGAACTACTGCTTGCCGCGTTAGCCAATCTGTTACACAACGCGTTCAAGTTTACGCTGCCGCACTCAAAAGTGACCCTTGCCGCGCACGTCAAGAGCGAGCGGGTGCTGATCGAAGTGAGCGACCATTGTGGAGGCCTGCTCGCTGGAAGCGCCGAAAATATGGGCTCTATGCCGTTTACAGT
>DIZW01000098.1 GCA_002428015.1 Oxalobacteraceae bacterium UBA6018
GGGTGCGCCGATCGTGCCGGACCGTCTGCAACAACGGCTGGAGCAGTACCACGCGCTCGGCGGCCTGTTTTCCAATCTCTCGATGGTGGACGTCAAAGGCGACCAGGTCGCCAACCTGGACGCCCCGGAGGCACGCGGGCGGCAGAATTTCTCGCACCGCGAACACTTCATCGAGACCATGCGCACTGGCGCGCCGGTCATTTCGCGCCCGGTGATGGACCAGGTGGCGGGGCGCCCGCTGGTGATCATGACCGCGCCTATCCGCGCCGCGGACGGGCGCATCGCCTACCTGCTGATCGGGATGATCGACCTGGGCCGCGACAGCTTCCTCAGCGCGCTGACGGCGGCCCGGATCGACCAGGGCAGCCACTTTTACCTGATGACGTCGGACGGCGTCTATGTCGCCCACCCGGATGCAGCGCGCCTGCTCACGCGTGTGGGCGCGCGTGGCGACCCCAACGCCGCGCTGCGCCAGGGTCTCGGCGCCGACGACGGCACCGTGCGCGCCACCCTCGGCGGGAGTGGCGAAGCCCTGGTCACCACGCGCCGCATGCGCTCGACCGGCTGGGTACTGGCGGCCGTTTATCCGACCGCGCAAGCGTTCGCGTTCACGGATCAGGTGCGCCTGAATGCGGCCATCATCGCGATGGTGCTGATCGTGGTGATCGCACCGGTGATGTGGCTGGTGATCGACCATGAGCTGCGGCCGCTGGCGCGCCTGGCCGAGCACATGCGCGCCGGCAGCTGGAGTGCCCAGGCCAGCTACCGCGAGGATGAACTCGGCGAGCTCGCGCGCGCCTTCGACCAGCTGATGGACGAGCGCCAGCGCGCCGCCCAGGCCGTGGCCGAGAGCGAGCGCAACCTGCGCCTGGTGGCCGACAACGTGCCGGCCCTGGTGGCCTACGTCGACAGCGAGCAGCGTTTCGTGTTCGGCAACGAGCGCTACAAGACCCTCTTCGGCGACGCGGGCGACCAACTGCGCGGCAAGCGCGTGGTGGACGTGATCGGCGCGACGATGTACGCGGCCAGCCAGGCCCACATTCTCAACGCCCTGCGTGGGGAGCGCGTGTGCTTCGAGCGGCCGCGGTTGGGCGACGGCCGGCTGAACTGGGACCGCGTGTCCTACAACCCCGATTTCGACGAGCACGGCAAGGTACGCGGGTATTTCGCGCTGGTCGACGACATCAGCGAACTCAAATCGACCCAGCTGGTGCTGGCCGCCAGCGAAAAGCGTATCCGCACCATCACCGATGCGCTGCCGGTGCTGATCGCCTATGTCGACACCGGGCGGCGCTACCGCTTCTGCAATAGCGGCTATACCGCGATCAGCGGCCGGGCCACCGAGGACATCATCGGAAAGAGCGTGGCCGAGGTGTTCGGCGCCAAGGCGTATGAAGCCGTGGCCGGGAACATGGATGCCGCGTTGCGCGGCGAACGCATCTCGTTCGAACATGTCGACGCGAGCGCGAACAGCGCGGCCAGGGGCGCGCCCGCCATTCTCCAGTACGACTATATTCCCGACATCGGCAGCGACGGCAAGGTGGCCGGCATCTACACCATGGTGCAGGACGTCACCTCGCGCAAGCAGACCGAGAATGCGCTGATGTCCCAGCAGCGCCTGCTGCGCAGCGTCGCCGACAACCTGCCGGCCCTGGTCAACTCGATCGACACCAACGGCCGCATCCGCTTCGCCAACCGCCAGCACGTCGAGTGGACCGGGCTGCCGCTGGAGCGGATCGAAGGCGCGCCGATCGCCTCGCTGCTCAATGAACAGGAACTGGCGGCGCACCAGCATTTCTTCAACAAGGCCATGCAGGGCGAGCGCACGCGCTGGAGCTTCGAGCGCCGCCTGCGCGGGGAGCCGCGCTATTACCAGGCCGACTATATCCCGCAGACCGAGGGCGGCGTGGCGGTCGGCGTGACCTGTCTGGTCAACGACGTCACCGACACCAAGCAGGTCGAGCGGCAGCTCAACGCGCTGGCGCGTTTCGACGCGCTTACCGGCCTGCCCAACCGCACCCACCTGGTCGAACGCATCGCCCGTGCGCTGGTGCGCAGCAGCCGCTCCGGCACCCGGGTCGCGCTGATGTATCTGGACCTGGACAAGTTCAAGTCGATCAACGACAACTTCGGCCACGGCGGCGGCGACGCGGTGCTGGTCGAGTTCGGGCGCCGCCTGTGCGCCTGCGTACGCCAGTCCGACACGGTCGGGCGCCTGGCCGGCGACGAATTCGTGATCCTGCTCGAAGGATTGCAGGGCGACGCCGAATGCGCGCGCGTGGCGGGCAAGATCATCAGCAGCATGGAGCGTCCGTTCGACATCGACGGCGTGGCGCGCATCGTCACCACCAGCGTGGGTGTGGCCACCTGCGGCGGCGGCGCGGCCAGCGTCGACGGGCTGCTCAAGCACGCCGACGAGGCGCTCTACCGCGCCAAGGAAAAGGGCCGCAACCGCTACGCCTTGACCGCGCTGGCCTGAGAGGCTTTCGATCATGCCGCGCGCATCACGCCAGAAAGCGCCCACTCGTCGCTGCAAATGCTCACCATAGCCCGCGCTATGGCTGCGCTTTGCGCCCAGATTGGCCTCTTTCCGGTGCGCTGCTCGGCACGCCCGAAAAAACTCAGCCTCAGGCGCACGGGGGCCGCGCGCCTGTTCCTACAGACGGCTTTTCAGCACATCCAGAAAACCCTTCAGCACCGGAGAGGCGTTGTCGCGGCGCCAGGCCAGGCCGGTCTCGACCAGCGGCGTGGCCTGCGACAGCCGGTGATATTCCACGCCCGGGCGGCGCAGGTTGCCCACCGACTGAGGCACCAGCGCGATGCCCATGCCGGCCGAGACCAGGCTGACGATGGTCTGCATCTGGATCGCCTCCTGCCCGATCGCCGGGGTGATGCCGGCCGCGTGGAACACGGCCAGGATCGCGTCGTACAGGCCGGGCGAGATCGCGCGCGGGAAGATAATCAGCGGCAGCGGCGGCAGCGAACGCAGGTTCGCCTTGGTCTTTCCGCGCAGTGCGGGCAGCTCGGCCGGGGCGGCCAGGATCAGCGGCTCGTTGAGCACCGGCAGGTAGTCCAGCTCGGCCTTGACTTTGTCCGGCAGTGGCGGAATGAGCAGGCCGGCGTCGACGCGGCCCTCGAGCAGTTCTTCGAGTTGCAGGTCGGAGGTCGCTTCGCGCAGGGTGATGTGCACCTGCGGATAGGCCGCGCGGTAGGCGCGCAGGAAGGGCGGCAGGACGCTGTAGTCGGCCGAGGACACGAAGGCCAGCACCAGGCGGCCGGTCTCGCCGAAGGCCGCGCGCCTGGCCAGGGCCGGCAGCTCGGACGCTTGCGCCAGCAGGCGGCGCGCCTCCGGCAGCAGGGCGGCGCCGGCCGCGGTGAGCGCCACGCCGCGCCGGTTGCGCTCGAACAGGGCGGCGCCGATCAGCTCCTCGAGCGCGAAGATGGTCTGCGACAGCGGCGGCTGGGTCATGTGCAGGCGCGTGGCGGCGCGCCCGAAGTGCAGCTCCTCGGCCACGGTGACGAAGTAGCGCAGCTGGCGCAGCTCGATGTTGGTGGACATGTCTGTGATATGAATAAAGTATTACACACTATTAAATCATATATTGGACAACTCGTGGCACATGGGGCATGCTAGCGCTCTTATTCGTTCGCCCCTCCAGGAGACCCCATGCCGACTTACCGTTCCCATACCACCACCCAGGGCCGCAACATGGCGGGCGCGCGCGCGCTGTGGCGCGCCACCGGCATGAAGGACGGCGACTTCGACAAGCCGATCATCGCCGTGGTCAATTCGTTCACGCAGTTCGTGCCTGGCCACGTACACCTGAAGGACCTGGGCCAGCTGGTGGCGCGCGAGATCGAGGCCGCCGGCGGCGTGGCCAAGGAATTCAACACCATCGCCGTGGACGACGGCATCGCCATGGGCCACGGCGGCATGCTCTATTCGCTGCCTTCGCGCGACCTGATCGCCGACTCGGTCGAATACATGGTTAACGCCCACTGCGCCGACGCCATGGTGTGCATCTCGAACTGCGACAAGATCACTCCCGGCATGCTGATGGCCGCCATGCGCCTGAACATCCCGGTGGTGTTCGTCTCGGGCGGTCCCATGGAGGCGGGCAAGGTGGTCAAGGTGGTCAACAATGAGCGCAAGGTCATCAAGCTGGACCTGATCGACGCGATGATCAAGGCCGGCGACTCGACCGTGTCGGACGCCGACGTGGCCGAGGTGGAACGTTCGGCCTGCCCGACCTGCGGTTCGTGCTCGGGCATGTTCACGGCCAATTCGATGAACTGCCTGACCGAGGCGCTGGGCCTGTCGTTGCCGGGCAACGGCACCGTCGTGGCGACCCACGCCGACCGCAAGGCGCTGTTCCTGGGCGCTGGCCGCCTGATCGTCGAACTGGCCAAGCGCCACTACGAGCAGGACGACTACTCGGTGCTGCCGCGCAGTATCGCCACCAAGGCGGCGTTCGAGAACGCGATGGCGCTGGACGTGTCGATGGGTGGCTCCACCAACACGGTGCTGCACCTGCTGGCCGCGGCCCACGAGGCGCAGGTCGAATTCACCATGGCCGACATCGACCGCATCTCGCGCATCGTGCCGTGCCTGTGCAAGGTGGCCCCGATGACGGACAAGTTCCACATCGAGGACGTGCACCGCGCTGGCGGCATCATGTCGATCCTGGGCGAACTGGCGCGCGCCGGCCTGCTCGACACCTCGCTGCCGACCGTGCACAGCCCGACCATGGGCGATGCGATCGCCAAGTACGACATCCGCGTCAGCGACGACCAGGCGGTGCACCACCTGTTCCGCGCCGCGCCGGGCGGGGTGCCGTCGCAGGTGGCGTTCTCGCAGTCCGAGCGCTACGAGCAGAACGACCTCGATCGCAGCGCCGGCTGCATCCGCGACCGCGCGCACGCGTATTCGCAGGATGGCGGCCTGGCGGTCCTGTACGGGAACATCGCCGAGAAGGGCTGCATCGTCAAGACCGCCGGCGTGGACGAGAGCATCCTCAAGTTCTCCGGCAAGGCGCGCGTGTTCGAAAGCCAGGACGCGGCGGTCGAGGCGATCCTGGGCGACACCGTGCACGCGGGCGACGTCGTCATCATCCGCTACGAGGGTCCGAAAGGCGGCCCTGGCATGCAGGAGATGCTGTATCCGACCTCGTACATCAAGTCCAAGGGGCTGGGCAAGGCCTGCGCGCTGTTCACCGACGGGCGCTTCTCGGGCGGCTCCTCGGGCCTGGTGATCGGCCACGCCTCGCCGGAAGCGGCCGAAGGCGGCGCGATCGGCCTGGTACAGGAAGGCGACATGATCGACATCGACATCCCGGCGCGCACCATCGCGCTGCGCGTGGGCGCCGAAGAGCTGGCGCACCGGCGCGCGGCGATGGAAGATCGCGGCCAGGACGCCTGGCAGCCGCTCAACCGCGAACGCTTCGTGTCGCAGGCGCTGCAGGCCTACGCCGCGCTGACCACCTCGGCCGACCGCGGCGCCGTGCGCGACCTGGCGCAGCTCAAGCGCTAAGCGGCGCCGCAGCGCGCTGGCGGCCACGGACCATCCGTGTGCGGCCGGCCGCTAGCACTGGGCCAGGCCGCCGTCGAGCGCGATCTCGGCGCCGGTCATGTAGCTGGCGTCGGCGCTGGCCAAGAACAGCACCGCGCGGGCGATTTCCTCGGCCTGGCCGAAGCGCCGCAGCGGCACCTGGGCCGTCATGGCCGCGGCCAGCTGGCCCAGGGCCGTCTCGTCCATGCCGATCTTGCCGAAAAACGGGGTGGCGACCGGGCCCGGGCTGACGGCGTTCACGCGGATGCCGCGCGGCGCAAGTTCGGCCGCCAGGGTGCGCGTGAACGAGCGCACCGCCGCCTTGGTGGCGGCCAGGATAGCGAAGCCGGGCACGCCGACCTGGTGCAGGAACGAGGTGGTCAGCACGATGCTGCCGCCCTCGGCCATGAGCGGAGCGGCCTGCTGCACGCTCAGGAATAGGCCTTTGACGTTCAATTCGAACTGGGCGTCGAACTGCGCTTCGCTGACCTCGGCCAGGGTGCCGGCGGTGCCGGCGCCGGCGTTGGCGAACAGGACGTCGAGACGGCCGAAACGGGCCTTGACCTCGGCGAACAGGGCGATTACCTCGGCGCCGCTGCGCAGATCGGCGCGTAGCACGGTGGCGCCGGGACCCAGTTCGCGCCCGGCTTCTTCGAGACGCGCCGGGTCGCTGCCGGTGACGATCACCCGCGCTCCCTCCGCTTGCAGAAGGCGGGCGCTGGCCAGGCCGATGCCGCTGGTGCCGCCGGTGACGAGGACGATTTTGTCTTGCAGTTTCATGCTGGGCTTTCCGTGTGGTTGAGAAGGCTCCACTATCGGGCCGCCGGGCCGCACCCGCAACGCGGATGTTTTGAGGCGTCGCGATAGAAAAACTAAGGCGGAACTTGACGATCCGGCAAGCCGCTGCCATCATCGATCCCCCATCCACGACCAACGATCCGCCGCATGCGTGCGCCCCACCACCTGAACGCCTTGCGCGCCTTTGAAGCGGCGGCGCGCCACCGCAGCTATGTGGGCGCGGCCGCCGAGTTGAACGTGACCCCGGCCGCCGTGAGCCAGCTGGTGCGTTCTCTCGAACAGGCGCTCGGCGTGGTGCTGTTCCAGCGCGCCCAGAGCGGGGCGGCGCGCCTGCGTCCGACCGAGCCGGCGCTGGCGGCGCTGGCCGACCTGCAGGCCGGCTTCGATCTGCTGCAGCAGGCGCTGGGGCGGCTCAAGCTTGGCGCCGAGCGGGCCATCGTGCGGGTGACGGTGCCGCCGGCGCTGGCCGACAAGTGGCTGCTCGGGCGCCTGGAGCGTTTCGGCGCCCAGCATCCGCACATCGAGCTCAGGGTAGAGACCAATCCGCGCCTGGCCGACTTCACCGCCGACCAGGTCGACGTGGGCATCCGCTACGGCGCCGGGCACTGGGCCGGCCTGCATGCCACGCGCCTGATGGGCGACGCGTTCTTCCCGGTGTGCAGCCCGGCGCTGCAGCGCGGCGCGCGCGCGCTGGCCTGCGCCGCCGACCTGCGCCACCATGCGCTGATCCACGACATGTCGATGCGCGGCGAGCCGGCTTTCACCAGCTGGCAGAGCTGGCTGGCGTGCGCCGGCGTGGCCGGCATTGACACCATCCGCGGCATGCAGGTGAACGATTCGGCGGCGGTGGTGCAGGCGGTGATCGCCGGCGCCGGGGTGGCGCTGGGGCGCAGCGTGCTGGTGGACGAGGATCTGGCGGCGGGGCGCCTGGTGCGGCCGTTCGGCGCCGCCCAGGCTTCGCGCTTCGCCTATTTTCTGGTGCGGCGCGAGCAGGGTGCGCCGGCGCCGGCGGTGGCCGCGTTCTGTGCCTGGCTGACGGCCGAGGCGGCGCGCCAGGCGAGCGTGGACCACTAGTGTCCTGAGTTACAGATTCGTTGAATAAATATGGCGAAAATCGTCCTGATACTGCGTCGCAAATGCTCGCAAGGCCTCGGCCTTGCTGTGCTTTGCTCCTTGTCTCAGGGCGATTTCGCCACATTTATTATTCAACGAACTAGCAACTCAGGACACTAGAACGAATACACGAGCGTGACCGAGGTCTGGGTGTCGGTGTTCTTCTTCGCCACCGGCACGTTGCTGTCGTTGCGGGCCACGAACGCGGCCTTCATCTGCATGGTGTCGTTGATCTTGGTGCTGAGCGCGGCCTCCGCGCTCGAGTGGACGTTGGCGGTACCGCGTTCCACGCTGACGGTCTGCGAGAACTGGGCCGCCGGGCTCAGTTGCCAGCGCAGCGCGGCCGCGCCACGCACGGTGAAGCCGTTCTCGGTTTCGCCGGTCTGGCGCGAACCGCTGAAGTAGCCCGGCCCCAGTTCCAGGTCGACGCTTGAGTCGGCGCTCTGCAGCCAGCGCGTGCTGCGCCCGATGCCGATGGTCGAGTATTCGGCGTAGGCGCCGAACTGGTCTTCCACATGGGTGGCCAGCAGGAAGGCTTTTTCGGTGTCCTCGGCCAGGCGGTAGCCGAACTTGGACGACAGGGCGAAGCGCTTGGCGGTGGGCACGCTGTTGGTGCTGCCGTCGCTCAGGCGGCGCGCGTCTTCCTTGAAGAAGCCGCTGGCGATGTACTCGTTGCTCCAGCGTTCGGTGTCCTGGCGGGCGTCGATCTTGCCGGAGAACGAGGTGCCGGCCGTGTTGCCCGAGGCCGCGATGGCACCGAGCTCGGCGGAGGTTTGCCAGCCCGCGTTGGTGGGCATGGACGCGGTGGCGCAGGCGCTGCCGCAGGCGCCGGCGAGCAGCAGCGCGAGAATCGGGGTAGGAGTCATGGCAAGGAGTCGAGTGGCTGTCGAGCGAGATTATAAACGACAACGTTTTCAGCGGCGCGCCTGTTTGCCGCCGCCGCCGGCCCCCACGCCGGGAATCAGTGCAAGCCGGCCAGGCGCTGGGCGCGCATGGCACTGGCCGCGCCATCCATCAGCTGCATGGCCTGGCGCGCCGCCTTCAGGGTGAGCACGTCGCGCGCCATGGCGCGGCTGGGCGGGTCCAGGCGCGTGAAAGTGTCGTGCACGATCGCCGGGTGGGCGCGCGGACGTGGCGCACGGGCGGCGGCGATCACGCCGGCCGGCGCGGCCAGGGCCGGGTCGGCCTCCTCGGTTGCGGCAAGCATGGTGACGCTGCGCTCGTTGCTCTGGCAGGCTTCGTCGGTCAGCGTGACGTGGCCGTCGGCGCTGACGCACTTGACGATGTCGGTGGCGGCAAGGGCCGAGGGCGCGCATGCCAGGCTGGTGAGAAAGAGGGGGGCGGCGAGGGCGAGGGCGAGGCGGTGGCGGTTCATGGTCGTGCTCCTGATTGTGCTGAGGTTCATGCAGCGATTCTGGGCCACTTGAAAAGAATTATCTGTTCGCTATCACACGCTGACGTTTTAATATCATTGTAAAAATGTTTATATGGCATGTTTTTGGACATAACTGTTGTCGTTAAAACATAAGCCTTGGTATCATGGGGTGTTAGCACCATTGCAACGCCTACCGGACTTTCTCTTACCATGCAAATTCGCGCCTACCTGTTCCTGATGGCCGCCGGGATCCTGGTCCCTGTCGTCGTCTCATCCGGTCTGGCGCTGGGGATGCTGCAGGATGCCGAGCGCGCCTCCGCCCTGCACGGGTTGAGCGAGACCGCCAACAGCGTGGGCCTGCTGGTCGATCGCGAGCTCTACAGCGCCGAGGCGGCCCTGCACGTGCTGGCCGCCTCGCCCTCGCTGGCCAGGGGTGAGCTGGCGCCGTTCTACCAGGAGGCGCGCACCGCGCGCCGCGGCACCACCGGCTGGAGCCTGCTGCTCGACAGCGACGGCCAGCAACTGATGAACACCTATCTCCCATACGGGGCGCCGCTGCCGTCCGGGCCGGTCGCGCGCGAGCGCGCGCACATCGTCACGCGGTCCCAGCGCACCCTGGTTTCGGACCTGATCCAGGGCCCGGTCGCGCGGCACCTGGTGGCCACGGTGAATGTGCCCGTCACGCTGGCCGACGGGCGCCGCTACGTGCTGGCCGAGGCCTTCTCCACCGACCACTTCAGCGAGCTGATCTCGCGCGCCCACGCGCCGCCCGGCTGGCGCGTGGCCATCCTCGACCGCCAGGGCAACTTCATCGCGCGCAGCGTCAACGCCGACAGCACGGTGGGGCGCCCCGCGCGCCAGGAACTGGTGAACGCGGCCCGGGCCGCGCACGGCGGCACGCTGCGCCACCTGACCATGGAAGGGGTGGAGAGCTACGACGTGTTCACCCACGCGTCGCTGTCGGGATGGACCATCGCCGTGGCGGCGCCCGTGGCGCTGATCGAGCATTCGGCGCGGCGCGCCTCGATGGTGGCCGCGCTCGGCCTGCTGGCGGCGACCATGGCCGCGGCCACCCTGGCGGCCTTCTTCGGACGCCTGCACGTGCGCTCGATCGGGCGCGCGGTCAAGGCCGCCACCGAGCTGGGAAAGGGCATGCCGCCCGAGCGGATCGCCTCGCGCGTGGCCGAGGTGGCCGAACTGCACACCGCGCTGCACGCGGCCGGCGAACAGCTGGTGCTGGCACAGGCCTACCGCAAGCATTCCGAGGCCGAGCGCGAGCAGCTGCTCGAGAGCGAACAGCAGGCGCGCCGCGCGGCCGAGCAGCAGAACCTGGCCAAGGACCAGTTCCTGGCGATGCTGGGCCATGAATTGCGCAACCCGCTGGCGCCGATCAGCACCGCGGCACAGCTGCTGCGCCTGCAGTCGACCGACGCCACCCGGGTGCGTTACGCCAGCGACGTGATCGCGCGCCAGGTGGCCCACATGAACAGCCTGCTGGGCGACCTGCTGGACGTCTCGCGCGTCACGCGCGGGCTGGTGTCGCTCAACGTCGAGGCGCTCGACCTGAAGCTGGTGCTCGAGCGCGCGCTCGAGCAGACCAGCGCCCAGATCGAGGCCAAGCACCACCAGGTCGACCTGGACCTGCCGGACGGGCCGCTGGCGCTGCGCGGCGATCCGACCCGGCTGATCCAGATCTTCGCCAACCTGCTCGGCAACGCGGCCAAGTACACCCACCCGCACGGGCGCATCCAGCTCGACGCGCGCGTCGACGGCGACATGCTGGTGGTGACGGTGCGCGACAACGGCGAGGGCATCTCGGCCGACCTGCTGCCGCGCATCTTCGACCTGTTCTCCCAGGGCGAGCGTAAGCCGGACCGTTCGCAGGGCGGGCTGGGGCTGGGCCTGGCGCTGGTCAAGAGCCTGGTGCAGCTGCACGGCGGCGCCGTGAGCGCCACCAGCCCCGGCGCCGGCCTGGGCAGCGCGTTCGCGGTGAGCCTGCCGTGCCTGGCCGGGGCGGCGGCCGTGCCCGAGCAGGCGCCGGTGCGCGCGGCCGGCGGCGCGCGCCGCATCATGATCGTCGACGATAACCTCGATGGGGCGTTGAGCCTGTCGCTGTTCCTGCGCGAGGCGGGCGGGCACCGTATCAGCACCTATTACGAAGCCGGCGCGGCGCTCGAATCGGCGCCCACGGACCGGCCCGACGCCTTCATCCTCGACATCGGCCTGCCCGACATGACCGGTTACGAGCTGGCGCGGCGCCTGCGCGCCATGGCGCCTTTCGGCGACGCCCTGTTCATCGCGTTGACCGGCTACGGCCAGGCGCAGGACCGCCAGCGCGCGCGCGAGGCCGGCTTCGACCACCACGTGGCCAAGCCGGCCGATCCGCAGCACATCCTGGCCCTGGTGGAGCGGGACGCGCCGGCCCACTGAGCGCCGGCCAGGTGCTACCATACCGGTCCTTGCGGTCCGTGCCGCACATCGCCCTTCGACCATGCCAAAAAATAAACGCCCCGTCCCCCGTCCCTCAAGCCAGGCGCCGCAGGAGGACCGCGAGCGCCTGGCCCAGACCCTGGCCGAGCTGGCGCTCGACCTTGCCGAGCAGGCCGCCGACGAGGAGCAGGCCGGGCAAGCGGTCGACCGCGCCGCGCTCTCGCTCAAAGAGGACGCCTTCAACAAGCTGCTGCGCAACGCCCTGCGCAAGCACAACGACGAGCTGCTGTACGGCGCCATCGAGCATGCGCGCGAGGCCGACGTGGCGGCCTACGAACTGCTGCGCGAGCGCGTGGCCGAGGCCAGCGCCACCATGCTGCTGCGGCGCGAGGGCGCGCCCAGCATGGAGATCAACGCCTTCGCCGTGCCCCTGTTCGTGCGCAGCGCCGGCGGCCTGCGCCAGGAGCAGTGCTTCCAGGACCCGGCCGCCTTCGAGGAGCTGGTCGCGAGCATCGTTAGCGCCGGCCTGGAGAGCGGGCAGGCCAAGGTGGTGCTGATCAGCCATGCCTACGACCTGGACGAATTCGACCGCATCACCTACAGCACGCTGGCCGAGATGGTGCGCGAAGCGGCCGCCTCGATGACCGAGAAAAAGCTGGTGCCCACGCCGGCGCTCGAGGCCAGCATGGGCGGCTGGCGCGCGTCGGCCTTCGGTCCGGAGGACGAGGCGCTCGAGCTGCGCTTCCTGCTCGGCTTCGCCATGAAGCGCAGCGACGACAAGTTCTACCAGGTGCCGGCCGAGGAAGCGGCGGCGGACGCGTATTTCGAGGCGCGCATGGCGCGTTTTCGCAACTGGACCGTGCTGGCCGCGCCGCTGGTCAAGCGCTGCCTGGCGGCCCAGCCCGAGAGCGTGCATCTGGACTTCCTGTACCAGGACCTGCCGTTCGGGGCCAAGGAGCAGGCGCTGGCCGAGCTGGCGATGCTGCAGATGATGGCCGACGTCGCCGGCGCGCTGGCGCGCGGCGGGGTGGCGCCGGCGCAGGTGCGCGCGGTGGCCGGCCCGGCCGACGTCGACGACGAGATGGTGCTGCGGGTGAACGTGTATGGGCCTGGCGACGCGCTGCTGGCCTCGTCCGACAAGCCGCTCGACCTGGCGGCCGACCTGCAGACCGAGGTGGACGACATCTGCGACGCGCTGGCGACGCTGGGGATCGCGCAGGTGGCGGTGGCGCTGCGTTTCGCGCCGGACGGCACAGCGCTCGAGGTGCGCGCCTACCAGGGCGCTGCGCTGTCCGATTGAGCCGGTTGGCGCGCGCCTAGGCTCCCGCGCGCGGCCACGCGGGCTCTGCGCCCTAGCGCACCGGTTCAGTGCAGCTTGGCGTTGGCCAGGAAGATCCAGGCCACCGACATGACCACCATGCCGGTCAGGGTCACGCAGGAGCAGGTGAAGAACCAGGCCGACAGCACGCTGGCCTGGAGGGCGCGCTCGAACAGGCAGCCGAGGCCGAAATCGAAGGCGGTCAGGAAGGACCAGCGGCGCAGGTAGGTGGGGAAGTATTTGCACATGCGCCGGTTGTGCTGGAGCACGGCGTGGCGCTCGTACAGGTTGCGCGCCGCGCTGGCGTCGCGGAACAGCCAGTCGAAGAACATGAAGCGGTAGAGCAGGGTGCGGAAGGGCATCTCGGCCACGGCGGCGTCGGCTTGCTGGTCGTCACGGTGCGTCATGGCAGGTCTCGCACAAGTTATTCGCGGTAAGGCAAATATATACCCATCCCGTCGAGCGCGTATTGCTCGCTCGCAATTGTCAATCACGGTGTCAGCGGGCGCGGCTTGCCGAGCCAGTACCCCTGGGCGTAGTCGACGCCGATGCGTTTCAGGCTGGCCAGGATGGCCGGGTCGGTCACGTATTCGGCGATGGTCCGGCGCCCCATCATGTGGCTGATGTCGTTGGTAAAGCGCACCATCTCGAAGTCGACCTCGCTCGAGCCCATCATCTGGATGAAGGAACCGTCGATCTTGATGTAGTCCACCGGCAGTTGCTTGAGGTAGGTGAAGGAGGTCATGCCGGTGCCGAAGTCGTCCAGCGAGAAGCGGCAGCCGCGCGCCGCCAGCGCCTCGATGAAGGCGACGGTGTTGTGCATGTCGGCGATGGCGCCGTGCTCGGTGATCTCGAAGCACAGCTTGGACGCCGGCACCCTGGCCTCGTCGATCAGGCGCGCGGCGAACTTGTGGAAGCTGGGGTCGGCCAGCGAGCGGCGCGACAGGTTGATGCTGCACATGCCCAGCGTGTCGGTGTGTTCGGGCGACTCGGTCAGCCAGGCCAAGGTGCGGGTGAGCACCCAGCGGTCCACCTTGAGGATCAGGTCGTAGCGCTCGGCGGCCGGCAGGAAGCTGCCCGGGCTGATCGGGCCGGCGTCGCCGTCGCGCAGGCGCAGCAGGATTTCGTAGTGTTGGTCCGGGTCCGGCGCGCCCAGCGCGATGATGGGCTGGTAGTACAGCTGCAGCTCGTCGTGCTGGAACGCGTGCGACAGCCGCGCGACCCAGTCCATGTCGCTGCGGCGCTGGGCCAGGTCCAGGTCGCCCAGGGCGTGCACGAAGACCCGGTTGCGTCCGCGCTCCTTGGCGATATAGCAGGCGTGGTCGGCGCGCTGCATGGCTTCTTCGACGCCGGTGGTGCGCTGGTCGATCGGGGTCAGGCCGATCGACACGCCGAGCTGGAACACGCGATCCTTGCACACGTAGCGGAAGGCGCGCGTGTCCTCGAGCAGCTTGTGGGCCACCGCCAGCGCCTCGTCGAGGTCGCAGTGCTCGACGATGAGGGCGAACTCGTCGCCGCCGATGCGCGCCAGGGTGTCGCGCTCGCGCACGTGGCCGCTATAGGACCGCGCCAGCTGCTTGAGCAGGTCGTCGCCGGCCGAGTGGCCGCAGGTGTCGTTGACGATCTTGAACTGGTCCAGGTCCAGGTACAGCAGGGCGGCGTGGGCGCCGCCATGGTGGTGGGCGCGCTCGATCGCGCGCTGCAGGCGTTCCTCGAATTCGCGCCGGTTGATCAGGCCGGTGAGGGCGTCGTGGCTGGCCTCGAAGCCGAGCCGGCGCAGCAGGCGTTTCGACTCGGTGACGTCGTGGAAGATCAGTACCGCGCCGATCAGTTCGCCGTCGGCCAGGCTGACCGGCGAGACCGCGCTCTCGACCGAGTGGGACACGCCGGCGTGTCCGCGCATGGTCAGGTGGGGCAGGCTGGTCACGGCGCGGCGCTCGGCCAGGCACTGCGCCAGCGCCGCGTCCAGGCTGGCCGCGCCGGTGCTCTCTTCGAAGTGCACCACCGTGCCCACCGGCTGGCCGCGGGCCTGTTCCGCGCCGACGCCGGTGAAGGCCTCGGCGGCCGGGTTCATGGAGCCGATCGCGCCTGCCGGATTGACGGTGATGACGCCGTCGGTGATCGCGGCCAGGGTCACGAGGGCGCGCTCGCGCTCGGTTTCGGCGTTCAGCTCGGCCTGTTTGAGCTGGCCGATGTCGTGCATCACCGCCACCGCCAGGCGGGCCACGCCGTCGTGGTCGAGGATGGGCGCGGCCATGACCGCGAGATGGGTGCGCCTGCCGTCCGGGCGCAGGTACAGCAGTTCCTGCAGTTGCGGCGCGGCCGCGCCCCCCGTCATCAGGCGCGTGAGCGGCAGGTCCTGGTAGCCGAGCCGCTCGCCGCCGGGGCCGATGAAATGGTAGCGGTCGTATTCGCGGAAGCTTTGAATGTCGGTCATGTCGCCGCCCAGCATGGCGACGGCGGCGCGGTTCTGGTAGGTCAGCTTGCCGGACGGGACCTCGGCCAGCACCACGCCGGACGGGAGCTGCTCGAGGATGTCGGCGAAGCGCGCGCGCTCAATGCGCAGCGCCTCGATGGCCTGGTCCTTGTCGCGCTCGGCGCGTTTGAGGCTGTCGATGGTCACGCACACGCCCATCAGCTCGGCCGCCTGGCCGGCCTGGCCGCCCTGCCAATTGGCGCGCAGGTAGAACCACTGGTAGTTGCCGTCGCGGCGGAGCAGGCGCAGCTCGGTCTCGAACGGGGCCGTGCCTGGGGCGGCGCGCGCCTGGTCCAGGCGCGCGCGCAGTGCGCCGCGGTCGTCCTCGTGCACGTAGCCCAGCCAGTGCTCGAGGTCGAGCGCGGGCTGGTCGTCCTCGTAGCCGAGCAGGGCGGCCAGGTGGGGCGACACGCGCATTTCACCGCTGTCGAGCCGGCATTTCCAGGTCCCCGATTCGGACGCCACGAGAATCTGGTCGATCTCCTGCTTTTCCTGCTCGCACTGTTCGAGCACCTTGTGCCTGGTCAGGTCGATGGTGACCTTGGAAAAGCCCTGCAGCGCGCCGTCGTCCAGGCGCAGCGCGGTGATGATGACGAAGGCCCAGAACAGGCTGCCGTCCTTGCGCTGGCGCCAGCATTCCTCGCTGAACACGCCGCGCTCGGCCGCCCAGCGCAGGTTCCGCTCGGGCAGGCCGGCCGCGCGGTCCTGCTAGGTGTAGAGCAGGCCCAGGTGCTGCCCCACGGCTTCGGCCGCCGTATAGCCTTTCATCTCCTCGGCGCCCTTGTTCCAGAGCGTGATGCGGCCGTTCGGGTCCATCAGGAACACGGCCGCTTCCCTGATGCCCACGACCATCAGGCGATAAAGCTCGGCCGCTTCGTTCCGGGGTAGCGGCGGCGGCAACTGTTCGGACATACGCGAGGCCCTACCTTTGCATGCATGCAAAGTCGTTCGATACGCCGATTTGACGAAAGTTCCCTGCCGCGCCACCCTTGGCGGCACGCACAATTGACATTCTGAACAGCACGCCCTACATTGTCTCACGCCGCCCGCCGGGCCTTGATGATGTCGAACTGAGCCGATGAGCCCGCAAAACTTAAAGACCAGCAAGATCAACATCCTGCTGGTGGACGACCAGAGAACCAACTTGACCGTGCTCGAAGCCATCCTGGCCGACCTGGACCAGGTGCTGGTGAGCGTGACGTCGGGCGAGCATGCCCTGCGCCAGCTGCTCGAGCGCGAGTTCGCGGTGGTCCTCATGGATGTGCAGATGCCGACCATGAGCGGCTTCGAGACGGCTGAGTTAATGCGCAGCCACCCGCGCTCGCGCGAGGTGCCGATCATCTTCCTGACGGCCGAAAGCGACGTCGGCTTCCCGGTCGAGCAGGCTTACGCGCTGGGCGCGGTCGACTACCTGACCAAACCGCTGAACCCGGTGATCCTGCGCTCGAAGGTGGCCGTGTTCATCGACCTGTACCGCAAGACGGCCGAGATCGCCCGCCACGAGCGCGAGCGCCATCTGGCGGCCTTGAAGACGCGCGACGAACGCATCCGCCTGATCCTCGACAACACGCGCGACTACGCCTTCATCGGCACCGACCCGGACGGCGTCATCACGGAGTGGGAGGGCGGGGCCGAGAACATCACCGGCTGGTGGGCCGACAGCGCCTGCGGCCAGAGCAGCGCCATCATCTTCACCCCCGAGGACCGCCAGGCCGGCATGCCCGAGGCGGAGATGCGGCGCGCGCGCGACACCGGACGCGCCGAGGACAAGCGCTGGCACGTGCGGCGCGACGGCACCCGCTTTTTCGCCGAGGGCGTCATGGTGCCGCTGCGCGACGACGAGGAGCGCCTGCGCGGCTACGCCAAGATCTTCCGCGACGCCACCGCCGAAAGGCTGGCCGCCGAGCGCCTCAAGGAGAGCGAGGTGCAGCTGGACCAGTCGCGCCAGCGCTCGCGCCGGGCCGAGCAGGAGCTGCAGCGCCTGGCCGCGGTGACCGAGCAGTCGTCCGACTTCATCGGCATCGCCAACGCCCAGGGCCAGGCCAGCTACCTGAACCGGGCCGGCCTGGCCATGGTGGGGCTGGCGCCGGACGCCGACGTGCGCGCCTACATGGTGGCCGATTTCCTCGCGCCCGGCAGCGCCCAACTGGTGCGCCAGGCGATCATGCCGGCGCTGCGCGGGCCGGCCGGCGAGTGGGAGGGCGAGCTGGAGTTCCGCCACTTCGTCAGCGGGCGCGTGATCCCGGTGTACTACAAGGGCTTCGCGCTGCACGACGAGCACGGCGAGACGGTCGGCATGGCCGCCATCACGCGCGACATCAGCGAGCAGAAACGGGTCGAGGCCGAGCTGCGCCGCATCGCCGCCGACCTGTCCGAGGCGGACCGGCGCAAGTCGGAATTCCTGGCCACCCTGGCGCACGAGCTGCGCAACCCGCTGGCGCCCATCCGCACCGGCCTGGACCTGATGCGCCTGTCCGGCGGCGCCCCGGCGCTGGCCAAGGTGCACGCGATGATGGACCGCCAGCTGGGCCACCTGATCCACCTGGTGAACGACCTGCTGGACGTGGCCCGCATCACGCGCGGCAAGATCGAGCTGAGGAAGGAGCCGACCGACCTGGGCAGCCTGGTGGCGATGGCGGTCGAGACCAGCGCGGGCGCGCTCGACGGCGCCGGCCACCGCCTGGCGGTCGAGGTGGCCGACGCCGGCGCCCCGCTCGAGGTGGACGTCACCCGCGTGGTCCAGGTGCTCAGCAATATCCTCAACAACGCGGCCAAGTACACGCCGCCCGGCGGCTGGGTCAAGCTGGCCGCCTGGCGCGAGCACGGCGAGGCGGTGGTGGCCATCAGCGACAGCGGGGTCGGCATCCCGGCCGAGGCGATGGCGACCCTGTTCGACATGTTCACCCAGGTCGGGCGCAACCTCGAACGGGCCCAGGGCGGCCTGGGGATCGGCCTGTCGCTGGTGCGCCAGCTGGTCGAGCTGCACGGGGGGACGGTGCACGCGGCCAGTCCCGGGCGCGACCAGGGCAGCACCTTCACGGTGCGCCTGCCGCTCAGCGGCCAGGGCGCCCCGGCCGCGCGCGCCGCGGCGGCCGCGCCAGGCCAAGCCCAAGTCGACGCGCCGGCGCGGCAGGGCCTGCGCATCCTGGTGGTGGACGACAACGCCGACGCCGCCGAGAGCCTGGCGGCCTTGCTCGAGCTGCGCGGGCACAGCACCCGCACGGCGCGCGGCGGCCAGCAGGGCTACGCGCTGGCCTGCGAATTCCTGCCGCAGCTGGCCTTCGTGGACATCGGCATGCCCGGCATGAACGGGCACGAGGTGGCGCGCGCGGTGCGCGCCACCGACAGCCTGGCCGGGGTGCTGCTGGTCGCCTTGACCGGCTGGGGCGCGCGCGAGGACGTGGCGCAGTCCGCGCGCGCCGGCTTCGACCTGCACCTGACCAAGCCGATCGACGCCGGCGCGCTCGACGCGGTGCTGGCCGCCGCCGGGCGCGGCCAATGAGCGAGCGCGCCGTCTCCTGCGGCACCCTGGTGGTCAACCAGGACGGCGAGCTGCTGCTGTGCCACGTGACGAACACGCCGAAATGGGATATCCCGAAAGGCATGCGCGACGACGGCGAAACCTGCCTGCAGGCGGCCATGCGCGAACTGCAGGAGGAGGCGGGCATCGTGTACGAGCCGTCCCGCTTCGAGGAGCTGGGGCGCTTCGAGTACCGGCGCGACAAATGCCTGCACCTGTTCCTGGTGCGCGCCGGGGCCGAGCTGGCCAGCCTGGACGCGCTGGCCTGCACCAGTTACTTTCCGCATCCGGTGACGGGCAAGCCGACGCCGGAGGCCGATGGCTTCCGCCGGGCCGCGCGGTCCGACATCGCCAGGCTGTGCTGGCCGAACATGGCCAAGCGCCTGCTGGCGCTGCAGTGGTAGCGGGCGCCGCCACCGCGCGGGCGCGGGTGGCCCCCGCGCGATCTGGCCTTAGCCGGCGTGCTGCAGGGCCAGCGCGGCGTCGATCGCGGCCAGGTCGGCGGGGCTGAAGTCCGGCCGCTTGAGGGCGCCCAGGGCGTCGTCGAGCTGCGCCATGCGGCTCGCGCCGACCAGCACCGAGCTCATACCCTGATGACGCAGCACCCAGGCCAGCGCCATCTGCGCCAGGGTCTGTCCGCGCTCGGCTGCGAGCGCGTTGAGCTGGCGTACCGCGCCCAGCTTGGCGGCGGTCAGGTCGCTCGGCTTGAGGAATGCGGCGCGCGCGGCGCGCGAATCGGCGGGCACCTCGCCCCCGAGGTAGCGGTCGGTCAGGATGCCCTGGGCCAGCGGCGAGAAGGCGATGCAGCCGACGCCTTCCTCGGCCAGCGTGTCGAGCAGGCCGTCCTCGATGGTGCGCACCAGCATGCTGTAGCGCGGCTGGTGGATCACCAGCGGGGTGCCGAGCTGGCGCAGCAGCGCCGCCGCCTTGCGCGTGAGCTCGGGCGGATAGTTCGACACGCCGACATACAATGCGCGTCCGCTGCGCACGATGTAGTCGAGCGCGCCCATGGTCTCCTCCAGCGGCGTGTCCGGGTCCGGCACGTGGTGGTAGAAGATGTCGACATACTCGAGCCCCATGCGCTTGAGGCTCTGGTCCAGGCTGGCCACCAGGTATTTGCGCGAGCCGCCCTTGCCGTAGGGGCCGGGCTGCATGTCGTAGCCGGCCTTGCTGGAGATGATCAGGTCGTCGCGGTGGGTGTGCAGGTCCGAGGCCAGCACGCGGCCCATGGTCTGCTCGGCCGAGCCGGGCGGCGGCCCGTAGTTGTTGGCCAGGTCCAGATGGGTGATGCCGCGGTCGAAGGCTCCGAGCAGCAGTTCGCGCGCGGTGGCGTGGCGGTCGACGTCGCCGAAATTGTGCCATAGGCCGAGCGAAATGCTGGGCAGTTGCAGGCCGCTGCGGCCGCAGCGCCGGTAGGGCTGGACTTGGTAGCGGTTGGGGGCGCTCTGGTAGGTCATGCGGTCTCCATGATGGGTCTAGGTGGCGGTCGAAGTGGCGGCGTAGCGGCCGGGCGAGCGCGATTCTAGCATGCGTCCGGTCCGCTTGAAACCGTTTTCATGCATCCTGCAGGCGCCGTGCGTGCTCGCTCAGGGCGTGCGCGACGGCGTCCAGGTCGACCGGCTTGGTCAGGTGCAGGTCGAAGCCGGCCGCCGCGGTGCGGGCGCGGTCCTCGGCGCCGCCCCAGCCGGTCAATGCCACCAGCAGCGCGTGGCGCTGGCGCG
>DIZW01000096.1 GCA_002428015.1 Oxalobacteraceae bacterium UBA6018
CTCTTGTTTCTCTTGTTTCTCTTTCGTCTCCTCGGACGAGCCCGACATGCCGGTGGTGCCGCTGGTTCCGCGCGCGGTGGTGGCGCCTTTGCCGCTATGGAGTTCCTCGGCCATCTTGAGGTGTTCGTCCACCCCCGGCTGGATGCGCGCGGCCAGTGCCTTGACGTCGGCGTCGCGCGCGCGGTTTTCCGCCGAGCGCAGCATGCTGTGCGCCTTCTTGTGGTCCCACACGCCGGCCTGGGCCAGGTAAGCGCGGTCGAAGCGCTCGCCGCTGAGCGCGGCCAGCTTGTCGTGCTGGGCCTTGTAAGGTCTGTCGAGCTCGGTCGGAAGGGTGACACCCTTGCTCTGCGCCACCTGCTGCACGTCGCCGAGCGCCTTGGTGTGGTCATCGATCATGCGCTGGGCGAAGGTCTTGACCTGGTCGTTCTGGCTCTTGGTCTGGGCCAGCTTGCCGGCCTCGACTTCCGCCATATTGAGTTGCGCCATGTCGGTCAGAATTTTCTGGTCGCCACGGCTGAGCGCATTGGCCCCGGTGCCGCTGGCGGTGCTGCCCTGGGAGCCGCTCTGGCCGCTCATCCCCTGGCCGCTGGTGCTTTGACCACTGCTGCCCTGGCCGCTGGCGCTCTGGCCGGTCTTGGCGGCCGGGGCTTGCGTGGCGGGATATTGCGTATCACTGCTTTGCGCCTGCGCCGACAGGACCGTCAACAGCGCGACGCAGGCGGATGCGCCAGTCAGGGCTCGGGATACTTTATTTTTTAACATGTCGATCTCCTTTGAGGTGGTGGACAGCAAGCGCGCCTGCGCGGCGCACTACCGTGTGCATTTTTTGACCGGACCCCGCCACGCAAGTTCGCATAAAAAAATAGCAATATTTCGCGCGATGGGCGGGCTTGATACTGAACTGAGCCTGAGCTGATACCGCGCTGAACTGTCCCGCGCGGGCCCCGGCACGGACAATGGCGTCATTGCTCAGCACCGCAGCAGCCAGCCAGAAAGCCCGCCATGTCCCGCCTCACCTCCGCCCTCTCCCGCGAATTCCAGCTGATCCGCGCCGCCGTCTTCATGCCCGGCGCCGGCGGCGCCCTGTACCAGGCCGTGCTGCCGATGAACCGCTGCCTGTCGGTCGGCGACTACATCGTCTCAGCCAACGGCATGTTCTTCGCCATCATCGAGGCGGACGGTCAATTGCGCGTGTATCGCGGCGCCGGCCTGGAACGCCACCACGGACGCCTGTGGGAAACCGGACGCTGCGGCGGCGGCGGCGGCCGCTTCTTCGCCCTGGTCCAGACCGACGGCAACTTCTGCATCTACCGCGGCGACGACCTGGCCCACAACGAGGGCTGGCACTGGGGCACCCAGATGACCGCCGAGGGCGGCCAGTTCTACGCCCATCTGCAGGACGACGGCAATTTCGCCATCTGCAAGGGCAGCTCCCCGTGCGACTACCAGGGCGCGGTGTGGAGTTCTGGCGTCACCGATCCGGTCGAGCGCATCGACGAGGTGCACCGCATCGAATACGCGCTGGAAAGCGCCAAGATCATCCACGCGCGCCCATCCGACCTGTACCGCGAAACCGTCAACAACAGCAACGAGCAGGCCCAGACCAGCCTGGTGAGCGGCTCGGTCACCGTGTCCGACACCGCCGCCTGGACCGACCAGCTCGACCTGGCCGCGCCGGCGCCTGCCGGCTTCAAGGGGCCGGTGCCTGTGGTGACAGGCAACCGCGTGGTGCTCTCCAGCGATAGCGGCCACATGTTCATGCGCAACGGCGCGGCCAGCACCAGCAAGACCTGGGGCTTCAATGCGCCGGCCGCGGTACCGCCGCACTCGTCCATGATGTGCCTGGTGGCGGCGGTGCGCTCCTCGGTGGTGGTGCCCTTCTGCCTGTTCGGCATATTTACGCTCAAATCCGGCGCGCGCGTGCAGGGCAGCGTGGCCGGCACCTTTAGCGGCACCAACAGCCACGACCTGTCGGTGACCTTGACCACCTACGACCCCGATCCGGCCAGCAGCCAGAGCATCCGCCGGCCGCTCACACCGATGCCGAGCATCGTCGGCCCCGCCACCCCCTTGCCGGTCGAGGCCCGCGCCTACTATTGAGCGCTGGGCCGTGCCTACTATTAAGCGCTGGCACGCGCCTACTATTGAGCGCCAGCGGACCGGCGCATCCCCATCTCGCCGGCCCCGCCGCGCACAAGCGCGGACGCCGATGCTATAGTTGCTCCAACATGAACCTGGATCAACTCCCCCTCGCCCACCCCGACCTCGCCGCCGCCACCGACGGCCGCATCGCCCTCGACGCGGCGCTGCTCAAAGGGCTGCGCAAGACCCGCGGGCTGAGCCAGGAAGCGCTGGCCGAACTGTGCGCCGCGCGCCATCTGCCGGTGTCGATCGCCTCGATCAAGCGCGCCGAAACCGGCAAGGTGGTCCTGTACCGTACCGCCCGCCACCTGGCCACGATCTTCGAGATCGACCTGGACGCCATGGTGGCCGGCGCCGACGACGAAGCGGCCGAGGATGCGCCAAACGCGCCCGTGTCCGTCCCCGCGCAGCCGCCCGCGCCTGCGTCCGCGCCCGTGTCCCCACCCACGCTCATGACCGCCAGCGCCAGCGTGCGCTATGTCGTCGAACTGCATATCGTCCTCGACGCCCGTCCCGGCGCCGAGGCCGGCGCCGCGCTGGCCCAGGTGGCGGGACGCTTCGGCGCCACCCTCGAGCATGCCGACAGCGCCGCGCCGGTGGCCCTGTTCGGCCTGCCGCAGGCGTTTCGCAGCGACGCCGAACGCAGCCTGCGCTGCGCCATCGAACTGCGCAAGGCGCTGCTGGTCCATGGCGGCCTGGCGCTGTCGATCCGCCTGGCGCGCTGGCGCAACGGCGTGGCCGACGAACCGGCCGCACTGCCCGCCACGCCCGCCGCGCGCGCCGGGGACGCGCCGCTGGCCATGCCGATCCAGGTCGCGCGCGGCCTGCTCGGCCAGCTGGGCGGACGCTTCGAATTCGGCGCCAGCGTCGACGGCTACGCCGCCTTCACCGGCGAACGGGCCGGCGAAAGCCACCAGGCGCTCAGCGGGCGGATCGCCGAAACGCGCCAATTCCAGGCGCTGGCCGACGCCACCCGCGAGTCGCAGGCCTGCCAGCTGGTCTACCTGCGCGCCATGGCCGGCGTGGGCAAGACCCGGCTGGCGCGCGAATTTTCCGAGCAAGCGCGCGCGCAAGGCTTCAGCTGCCACCACTGCCACGTGCAGGACGCCGGGGCCGACAGCTGGCGCACCCCGCTGGGCGAACTGGCGCGCAGCCTGTTCGACGCCGGCGATGCTGGCGACGGCGCGCTCGAAGCGGCCATCGACGGCGCCGCCGACGCCCTGGCGCTGGACCTTGACGCGGCGATTTTCTACCGCGCCGTGAGCGGCGCGCGCATGACGTCCGAACAGATGTCGCTGTACGCGGCCATGAGCCACGAGGTGCGCGAACGCGGCCTGGCCGGCGCGCTCGCGGCGCTGGTGCTGGCGCGCGCGGCCCACGAGCCGCTGCTGCTGCTGGTGGAGGACGTGCACTGGGGCGACCCCTACCTGTTCGAGGCGCTCGGCGCCCTGATCAACGCTACCCGCGAGGCGCCGGTGCTGTGGGTGCTGAGCTCGCGCATCGAACACGATCCGCTCGACGCGTTCCTGCGCCCGCACCTGTTCGAGCTGCCGCTGACCCTGTTCGACCTGGCGCCGCTGAACCAGCGCGACGCGCTCGGCCTGGCCACCCAGTACGGCGACGTCGATCCCGCCTACCGCGCGCGCTGCGTCGAGCGCGCCCAGGGCAACCCGCTGTTCCTGACCCAGCTCCTGTCCAGTCCCGAGCACCAGCTGCCCGACAGCCTCAAGCACCTGGTGCAGGCGCGCGTGGACGCCCTGCCGGCGCAGCAGCAGCGCGCCCTGCGCACGGCCGCCGTGATCGGCAACCGCTTCGAACTGGGCATGCTGCGCGAGGCCCTGGGCGCGCCCGACTACGAGCTCGACGTCGCAGGACGCCACGCGCTGGTGCGCCGGGTCGGCGCCGACGCCGGCGTCTTCGTGCACGACCTGGTCATGCACTGCATCTACGAGTCGATCGACGCGGCCGAACTGCGCCGCCTGCACCGCACCGTCGCCACCCTGTACCGCGAGCGCGACCCGGCGCTGTCGGCCCAGCACCTGTACCGCGCCGACGACCCGGCCGCGTTCGACATGATGCTGCGCGCGATCCGCGACAAGCTCGCCTCCTACGAATACGCGGCGGCGCTCGAACTGACCGACGAATGCAGCGCCAACGATTCGACCCGCTTCAGCAGCTTTACGCTGGCGCTGCTCAAGGCGCGCGCCATCGCCGGGCTGGGGCAGATGGTCCAGGCGCGCGACGCCTACCAGCACGCGCTGATGCTGGCCGGCCGCCCGCAGGAGAAGATCGACGCGGTCATCGGCCTGGCCACCACCCTCAACATCCTCGAACAACTGGACGAGGAGGAGCGGTTGCTCGACGAGACCCTGCCGCTGGCGCGCTCGATCAACGCCGACGCCGCGCTCGGCAAGCTGCTGTACCTGAAGGGGAATATCTATTTCCCGCGCGGGAATTACGCCGAATGCCGGCGCCACCACGACGAGGCGGTGCGCCACGCCCAGGCCAGCGGCACCAGCGAAATCGAGGCGCGCGCCCTCAGCGGGCTGGGCGACTCCTACTACGCGCAAGGCCACATGGGGCGCGCCTGCGAGCTGTTCAGCCAATGCATCAGCATGTGCGAGGAGCACGGCTACGTCGGCATCGAGGCCTCCAACCGCTCGGCACTCGGCTCCACCCGGCTCTACCTGGGGCAGCCGCAAGCGGCCCTGGCCGACGCGCGCCATTCGGCCCAGCTGGCGCACAAGGTGGGCAACCGGCGCGCCGAAGTCTTCGCGCGCATGACCGCCGGCTGGGTGCTGGTGGCCACCGGCGCGCTGGACGAAGCCGAGGAGGACATCGCACGCGCGCTGGCGCTGGCGCGCACGATCGGCGCGGCGCGCTTCGAGACCTTCCTGATGGAGAGCCAGGCGCGCGTTTCGTGGCAGCGCGGCGAACATGCGCTGGCCGAACGCCAGATCATGGCGGTGGCCGCCACCGTGGAGCGCTTGCAGCTGCAGCGCTTCATCGGTCCGTGGGTGCTCGGCAGCGTGGCCCTGTTCACCAGCGACGCCGCGGTGCGTAAGCGCGCCCTGCTGCAAGGGGCGGCCTACCTGACCGGCGACTGCCTGGCCCACAACGCGTTTCGCTTCTACGTCAGCGCGGCCGAAGTGGCGCTGCTCGAGCGCGACCTGGTGACGGCCGACTTCTACGCCGGGCAGCTGGCCGGCTACGCCAGCGCCGCGCCGTGCGCCTGGGTCGACCACCACACCGCGCTGATCCGCGTGTGCGCCGCGCTGTACGAGGCACCCACGGCGCAGGCCCGCGCCGACCTCGATTCGCTGCGCGCGGCTGCGCACGGAGCCGGCTTCGCGCACGCCACGCCGCGCCTTGGCGAAATCATCGAAAGGTTCTGATCCGCTTCCCCACCCACGAAAGGCATGCATGACCCCCACCGTTCCCGACCCGCGCGCCCAGGCCGAAGCCGAGTTCGCGGCAGCCCAGGCCAAGCTCAATCTGCTCAGCGACATCGACCCCGTGCTGCTCGACGTCTCGCTGCGCGAACCGTGTTTCAGTTCCTACCTGGGACACACGCTGCAGAACAAGATCGACCTGCTGCCGATGATCGAATCGTTCGGCATCCCGGACAAGGTGATCGCCACGCTGGACTTCCAGGACCCCGACTTCCCCGAGGTCGAGAACGAGTTCTGCCTATACCTCAACAGCATCGGCTACGACAAGACCGGCTGCTTCGCGCTGACCGCGGTGGGCGACATCGTCGACGGCGTGTTCGTGCCCGACCACAGCATGGTGCTGCTGGCCGAATACGGTGTCCCCAACACCATGCACGAGATTTACCTGATGGACCCGGCTTCGAGCGACCACACGATGGTGCTCGACCGGATCGCCCGGTCGCTGGCCTGGCTGCGCGCCAACATCACCGGCGACCATGGCGGCCCGCCGCGCATCTACATGAACGTGGTCGACCTGGTGGACGCCTTCTTCGCGGACCGCGACTGGTGCTGCCAGATCCTGGCGCTGCTGGCCAGCGAGAACGTCAACGCGGTCTCGTTCGAGGATGGGCGCGGCACCTACTTCCCGTTCCAGATCGGCGCCATGGTACGCACCATCAAGGCCTACCTGCAGCCTGGCCAGTTGACGCTGTTCCACTGCCACAGCGGCAACGGCATGGAGAACGCCTCGGTGATCGAGGCGCTGCTCAACGGCGCCGACGGCTACTGGGCTGGGATGGAAAAGGAGTCGTCGACCATCGGCCACGCCTCCATGGGCGAGCTGATCGCCAACCTGGTGCGGGCCGGGAACACGAAGGTGACCGCGCGCTACCAGGTCGGGCAGCTGCTGCCGATCTGCCACGCCATGCATGCGATTAACGACGAAACCCTGCCGCCGGAAACCTGGCCGATCCAGGGTTCGGACGCGTACCGCCAGATGCTCACCAGTTTCGACCAGCGTCCGGGCCGCGCGATGGACCTGCCGCCCGAGGCCATTGGCGGAACGTACACCTTCCGCATTTCGCCCACCGGCAGCGACTGGCCGGTGGTGCAGGGCCGCGTGCAGGAGCAGCTCGGGCTGGCCATCGACGAGGCCTACGCCACGCGCATGATCCTCTTGATGCGCCAGGACCTCGACAGGGGCATCCGCATCCGCTACGACGACGCCGGCCCGCTGCGCGAGCTGTACCTGCGGGCGGCGCCGCCCGGGCTGTCCCCGCGGGCGGCGCCACCCAGGTGATTACGCGTTCTTGTACAGGGACGCGAACTTGAGCCCGAAGAACAGGATGAAGGTGTAGCAGGCGGCCGGCACCAGGAACGACATCTGCACACTGGTGTGGTCCGCCACCAGCCCCTGCGCGAACGGCACCAGGGCGCCGCCGACGATGGCCATGCACAGGATGCCCGAGCCCTGGCCGGTGAATTTACCGAGCTGGAACAGGGCCATGCTGAAGATGGTCGGGAACATGATCGAGTTGAACAGGCCCACCGCCAGGATCGACCACATCGCCACGTGGCCGCCGCCGAAGACCGCGGCGAGCACCAGCGCGATCACCGCCGCCGCGTTGAACGCCAGGGCCTTGCCCGGGCTGACGTAGCGCATCACCGCGAAGCCGATGAAGCGGCCCACCATCGCGCCGCCCCAGTAGTAGCTGACGAAGTGCGCGGCGTCGGCCGGCGCCAGGGCGGCGATGTGCGGCTCGCCCATGAAGTTGATCAGGAAGCTGCCGATGCTCACTTCGCCGCCGACGTACAGGAAGATGCCGATCGCGCCCAGCACCAGGTTGGTGTGCGACAGGGCCGATTCGCGGCCGGCCGCGCCGGCCGCGCCGAGGGCATCGGCGGCGCTGTCGTCATGGCTGATCTTGGGCAGGCGCGCGAACTTGAACAGCACCGCCAGCGCCAGCAGCGCCGCGGCCAGCGCCAGGTAAGGGCCTTGCACCGCGGCCGCCTCGTGGGCGTGATAAGCCGCCTGCGCGGCGGCCGGCAGCTTGGCCAGGTCGCCCGCATTGAGCACGACGCCAGACAGGATCAGCAGGCCGCCGATGGTGGGGGCCACCGTGGTGCCGAAGGAATTGAAGGCCTGGGTCAGGGTCAGGCGCGAGGACGCGGTGCGCGGGTCGCCCAGCGCCGTCACGTAGGGGTTGGCCGCCACCTGCAAGACGGTGATGCCGCCGGCCAGGATGAAGAAGGCCAGCAGGAACAGGCTGTAGCCACCGTTCGAGGCTGGATAGAACATCGCGCAGCCGGCGGCGGCGATCATCAGGCCGGCCACGGCGCCGTTCTGGTAGCCGATCTTCTTGATCAGCATGCCGGCCGGGAGCGAGACGATGAAGTAGGCGCCGAAGAAGCAGAACTGCACCAGCATCGCCTGCACATAGGTGAGCGTGTACACCGCTTTCAGGTGCGGAATGAGCACGTCGTTCAGGGAGGTCAGCAGACCCCACATGAAGAACAGGACGGTGATGATGACGAGCGGGCCGGTGTTACTGGCGCTCGAGTCGTGCGCGGTAGGGATGACGCGGGCGGTTGATACGTGTTCCATGGGTGGATCTCCGTTGTTATGGTCAAGTGATGCTGGTTTGCTGCGAGTTTGCTGCGGGTTTGATGCGATCCTGATGCGCGTCCGGTGCGTAGGCCGCGCTCGCGCCGGCGTGGGTACCGGTTCGCTGCGACCCGTCGGCGCCGCCGAGAAAGGCGCGCAGCCATTTCCCGCTGTCTTTCAAGCGCCGTTCCTGGGTGTCGAAATCGACGTAGGTCAGGCCGAAGCGGCGCAGGTAGCCTTCGGCCCATTCGAAGTTGTCGAGCAGGCTCCAGGCGAAATAGCCCTTCACCGGGCAGCCGGCCGCGACGGCGTCGCGCGTGGCCGCCAGGTGGGCTGCCAGGTAGTCGCGCCGCTCGGTGTCGGCGATGGTGCCGTCCGGTCCGATCACGTCGTCGTAGGTCGAGCCGCTCTCCGTGACGAACATGGTCGAGGGCGCGTAGTCGGCGTCGATGCGCTTGAGCAGGCTGGTCAAGCCGTCGGGCGCGACCTCCCAGCCGAAGGCGGTGCGCGGCACGCCGGGCGCGGCCACCACCCGGGTCTGCATCGGCAGCGATGCGGGGGCATCGGCCACGGTCTCGGGAAAGTAGTAGTTCACGCCCAGGAAATCGGTCGGCACGGCGATCGCTTCCAGGTCGCCCGCCTGCACCGCCGGCGCGTCGGCGCCGAGCTGGCGCAGCACGTCGGCCGGGTAGCCGCGGCCGTACAGCGGATCGAGGAACCAGCGGTTGCGCAGGCCGTCGTGGCGAACGGTCGCGGCGCGGTCGGCGGCGCTGTCCGACGCCGGGCGCAATGGATGCAGGCTGAGCGCGATACCGACCTGGGCGCCGGGCACGTTGGCGCGGATCGCCGGCACCGCCAGCCCATGCGAGAGCAGCACGTGGTGCGACACCTGCAGCGCGGTCTTAAAATCAGTCATGCCGGGCGCGTGCACGCCGTCCAGATGGCCGTGGATGGCGGTGCACCACGGCTCGTTCTGGGTGATCCAGTGCTTGACCCGGTCGCCCAGGTGGGCGCTCATCACGTCGGCGAATTCGGCGAAGGCGTGCACGGTGGCGCGCTCATTCCAGCCGCCGCGGTCCTGCAGGTACTGCGGCAGGTCCCAGTGGTACAGCGTGAGCCAGGGCTGCAGGCCGCGTTCGAGCATGCCGTCGACCAGGCGCGAATAGAACGCCAGCCCTTTCGGATTCGGCTTGGCGCCCGGGCCGCTGAAGATGCGCGGCCAGGCCACCGAAAAGCGGTAGGCGTTGGTGCCCAGGTCGCGCGCCAGGTCCAGGTCTTGCGGCCAGCGGTGGTAGTGGTCGCAGGCGAGCGCGCCGCTGGAGCCGTCGCGGATCACGCCCGGCCGCGCGCAGAAGCGGTCCCAGATCGACTCGACCCGCCCGTCCTCGGCGGCCGCGCCCTCGATCTGGTACGAGGAGGTGGAGCAGCCCCACACGAAGTCGGGCGCGAAGTCGGTGCGCGCCAGGCCGGCCGGCGCGCCTTGCGGCAGGGCGTTCTCTGGATGGATCATAGCGTCTCTGTCCTTGATGGAAAGCTTACCAATAGCACATCAAAAAATCGGCATGCGCGCCACACGCATGCCGCCGATTCCGTTTAAGCGCCGCGCCGCCCGGCGCCCGCCTGGCCCAGCGAGGCGCGCGCGGTCACGCTGATCGTGAAGTCGCGCGCGACCGGCCGCTTCAGGCCGTAGCAGCGGTTGAGCAGTTCGTTGAGCGCGTTCAGGGTCACGTCGCGCCAGGGCACGTGCACGGAGGTCAGGCGCGGCGCCGAAAACGCCGCGCTGGCCGTGTCGTCGTAGCCGATCACCGACACGTCGCCCGGCACGGCCACGCCGTGCTCGTTGAAGTACGACAGCACGCCGACCGCCATCTCGTCGTTGGCGCAAAACAGCGCGGTAAATTCGCGTCCGGAGGCGAGCAGCTCCCGGGCCGAGTCCCAGCCGCCCTCGGGCGAGAAATTACTCTCGTGGATCCACAGGCTGCCTGTGTCGACCCCGTTCCTGGCCAGCTCGTCGAGCAGGCCGCCGATGCGCGCGACGTTGTCGGGCGAACTGGCCGGGCCGGTGATCACGGCGATCTTGGTGTGGCCTTTTTCCAGCAGCGCGCGCGCGGCCAGCACCCCGCCCTGGCGGTGGTCGGCGCTGAAGCACTGGTCCGGCACGCTGTCGATGTTATGGTTGACCACGACGATGCAGTTCTGCTTGGGGCCGAGCGAGGCGATGTCGGCCTCCGTGATGTGGCTGGTGATGGCCATCAGCCCGTCGCAGCCGCGCTCGAGCAGGAATTCGATGCCCTCCAGCGCCTGGCGGTGGGCATCGCCGCCGCCCACGCCGAAGGCCACCACCATGTGCAGGCCGGCGGCGCGCAGTTCGGCGTCGATGGCCTGCAGGATCGGGGTGTAGAAGGTGCCCGTCAGGACAGGCACGAATACGCCGATCATCTTGGTGGTCCCGGACAGCAGCGAGCGCGCCGCGTGGGACGGGCGGAAGTCGAGCTCCTCGATGGCTTTCTTCACCCGCTCCAGGGTCGCCGGCGACACCGATCCCTTGCCGCTCACGACGCGCGATGCGGTGCCCAGGCCTACGCCGGCGAGGCGGGCGACGTCTTTGATAGTGGCCACAAAATCCTTTAGTGAATCAATCTGATGTTCTACGGTGTATGAACGCAAGCACTGCGATCACAATGCCGCGACGGATAAAAGCATACTGCAAAACCTGTCCCTCCCACCAGCGCCCTGCCCCTGCCCTCACAGGCGCAAGCCGCTCTCGCGCCCGAACAGCGAGACGCGCTCGCGCTCGATGTCGAAGGCGACGGCCTGCCCGGGCGCGAACACGCGGTTGTCGTTGACGATCGCCGCCAGCTGCACCCCGTCCAGGGCGATCCAGACGACCTGGTGGTTCCCCATCGGTTCGACCAGCGCGACCGTGCCGGCCAGGGCGCCGCGCGCGCTGATGCTCACGTGCTCCGGGCGCACCCCGAGCACGGCCGCGCACGGCGCATGCGCGCGCGCCGCGGGCAGCTCGAGCGCGAAGCCCGCATGCTCGAAACGCCCGTCCGGCCCCAGCGCGCCGTTGACGAAGTTCATCGCCGGCGCGCCCAGGAAGCCGGCCACAAACAGGTTGGCCGGGCGCTCGTACACCTCGGCCGGGGTGCCGATCTGCTGGATGCGGCCGGCGTGCATGACCACCACGCGCGTGGCCAGGGTCATCGCCTCGACCTGGTCGTGGGTCACGTAGATCATGGTCGAGCCGAGCCGCTGGTGCAGCAGCTTGAGCTCGCGCCGCAATTCGGCGCGCAGCTTGGCGTCCAGGTTCGACAGCGGCTCGTCGAACAGGTACACGTCGGCCTCGCGCACCAGCGCGCGCCCGATCGCCACGCGCTGGCGCTGGCCGCCCGAGAGCTGGGCCGGCTTGCGCCCCAGCAGAGGCCCGAGCTGCAGCATGTGGGCGGCGCGTTCCACCCGGCGCGCGATCTCGGCCTTGGGGGTGCCGGCCACGCGCAGGCCGAACGACATGTTGCGCTCCACCGTCATGGTCGGGTACAGCGCGTACGACTGGAACACCATGCCGATCCCGCGCTCGCTCGGATCGGCGTCGGTCATGTCGCGCCCGCCGATCTCGATGCTGCCGCCGGCCACCTCGGTCAGGCCGGCGATGCTGTGCAGGAGAGTCGACTTGCCGCAGCCGGAAGGGCCCAGCAGCACCAGGAACTCGCCGCGCATCACGTCCAGGTCGAGCGCGTCGATGATGGCGGCCCCGCCCAGGCGGATGGTGAGCTTGCGCAATGCGACATGCGGCATGCTTATCCTTTCACCGCGCCGGCGGCGATGCCGCGCACGAACCAGCGCCCGGAAGCGAAATACACGGCCAGCGGAACCAGGGAGGTCAGCAGGGTCGCGGCCATGTTCACGTTGTACAGCCGCGTGCCGGTGGTGGTGTTGATCACGTTATTGAGCTGCACCGTCATCGGCAGGTGCGCGCGGCCGGCGAACACCAGCCCCAGTATATAGTCGTTCCACACCCCGGTGACCTGCATGATGGCGGCCACCACCAGCATCGGCAGCGACAGCGGCAGCATCACCTGCAGGAAGATGCGCCAGAAGCCGCCGCCGTCGATGCGGGCGGCGTGGAACAGCTCGCGCGGCAGCGCCGCGTAGTAGTTGCGGAACAGGAGGGTGAGCACGGGCATGGCGAACACCGTGTGCACGATGACGATGCCCGGCAGGGAGCCGAACAGGCCCAGCGTGGCCAGCACCCGCACCAGCGGATAGATCATCACCTGCAGCGGGATGAAGGCGCCGCACATGAGGATCGCGAACAGCACGGCGGCGCCGCGCGGGCGCCAGAACGACAGCGCGTAGCCGTTGACGGCGCCCAGCGCGATCGGCAGCACGGTGCTGGGCACGGCGATCGCCACCGAATTCCAGAAGCCGGTGCCGATGCCGTCGCAATCGGTGCCGGTGCAGGCGCTGCTCCAGGCCGCGCGCCACGGCGCCAGCGTGAGGTGGACCGGCAGCGCGAAGATGTTCCCGAGCCGGATCTCATCCATCGGCTTGACCGAGGTGACCAGCATGACGTACAGCGGCAGCAGGAAGAACAGCGCGGCGCTGGCCAGGAAGGCGTACACGCCGACCCGCGCCGGCGTCAGGCGCCGCGACCGGCGCGTCATGGGCGCGCCGCGCGGCTGCGCGCATAGGCGTAGGGCGCGGCCAGCGCCAGCACCGGCACCAGCAGCACCACCGCGGCGGCCGAGGCCAGCGCGATGTTGGAGCGGCCGAACAGGTGGTCGACGATGAACTTGGCCGGCACTTCGCTGGCGATGCCGGGCCCGCCCTGGGTCATCGCCACCACCGCGTCGAACAGCTTGGCGACGCTGGTGGCCAGCAGCACGAACACCGTGGCCAGGGTCGGCCACAGCATCGGCAGCACGATCGACAGGTACACGCGCCAGGCCGGGATGCCGTCCAGGCGCGCGGCCTTCCAGATTTCCGGGTCGATGCCGCGCAGGCCGGCCAGGACCAGTGCCATCACCAGTCCCGCGGCCTGCCACACGGTGGCGATGACGATGGTGTACATGACCATGTCCTCGTCGATGATCCAGTCGAGCCGGGCGCCAGCGAAGCCGAGCTGGTGCAGCGCCCTTTCGATCCCCATGCCTGGCGTGAGCATCCATTGCCACACCAGGCCGGTGGCGATGAAGGACATCGCGTAGGGATACAGGAAGACGCTGCGCAGCACGCCCTCGCCCTTGACGTTCTGGTCGATGAACACGGCCAGCAGCAGGCCGATCAGCATGCAGGCGGCGACGAACAGCACCCCGTACAGGGCCAGGTTCTGCAGCGACAGCAGCCAGCGCTCGTTGCCGAACAGGCGACGGTACTGGGCCAGGCCGACGAAGGTATTGGTGGGGAAGCTGTGCGAGTTGGTCAGCGAGATCTTGAACGACCACAGCGCCGTGCCGAGGTAGCCGACCACCGCCACCAGCGCCATCGGCAGCAGCGCCGCGAACGGCACGGCGCGGCGGGCGCGCGGGTGGCGCGGCGCGGGCGGCGCCAATGGCTGGGCTGGATGCAAGCTGGTCTCCTGATGGGCGTCTCTCGCGGGCGCTTGCGCGTGGATTTGGAAACGATCCCAATCCACTGGTGCGAATATAGCACCCATTAAATTTGGCTGTCAACGATCATGCCGCGGCAGCGGCGAATATCGCCTCCGCGGTCACGCTTTCGCGGCGTTAGCGCAACGCCACCGGCAGGCCGAAGGTGGTGCCGGCGGAGGAGATGATGTCGTGCCAGGACGGCGGCGAGCGCAGCAGGTCGCGCATGTCGCGCCGGAATTGGGTGGTGAGCACGCGCAGCGCCACGTGCAGCGGCACGCCGTTGGACGCCATGTAGACCGCCGCGGCGCGCGTGCTCGACGTGCGCTGGACGTACAGGCCCTTCTCCACCTTGGCGGCGGTGAGCCTGTCGGTACGCGGTTTTCCAATGCTCTTTTCCATGCGCAGTAATATACCGTGCCGATGCCGCCCGCGCAATCGGGATCGCTGAGCGGCGGCCGGAAGCGGCCCACTGGCCCCCTCCCGGCGAACAGCCATCGTCAAGACCGGTCGGGCGGGAACGGCCCGCGCGCTGGCAAGGCGCCTACCAGCCCATGCGCTTGACGACGTCGTCTTTGTCGATCACCAAGTGCTTGAGGGCGCCGGCCACGTGCAGCGAAATCAGGCCGACCATGATCCAGGCGAGGTTTTCGTGGAGTTCGAAGAAGGTCTCAGCCGTGTCGTGGCTGGGCGTCACCCAGGCCGGCAGGGGGATGCCGAAAAAAATGACGCCGTCGCGGCTGTAGGAGGCGCCCAGGAAGCCCAGTAGCGGCATCAGGAACATGCAGCCGTACAGCGCCCATTCAGTGGCGAGCGCCAGCTTGACCTGCCAGGCCGGCATGTACGCGGGAAGCGGCGCGGGCCGGTGGCCGAGGCGCCAGAGCAGGCGCAGCAGGACCAGCCCGAACACGACGATGCCGACCGACTTGTGCAGGTTGAAATACCAGTCGGCGCCGGGCTCGTGCTCGATCGACATCATGTACCAGCCGACCCCGAGCAGCGTGGCGAGCAGGACGGCGAGCAGCCAGTGCAGCACGACCGCGGGCGCGGCGTAGCGCCACGGACGGCCGGCCAATGCGGATTCTTGTTTGAGCTGGTCCATGTTTTCTCCCGTGTTTGCTTGATCAACGGGCGATTGCCATGCGTGGCCTCGCCCCTTGTCATAACGATAGCATCAATGGCGCCCGCGAAGGCATAACTTGGTGTGGTCGGCGTGAAGTGGGCGAGATGCCACGGCCGCACGTTGCCGCGAATTAGCTGCGACGTGCCGGTGTTATCGTTTGTCTTACGTAACAGGCACGCTCGCCGTCTTGCTCACACCTTGCCATTGGGGAATATACATCCGCCATTGCGAACCAGTGCCTTCACCTCTTCGCTCACTTGTACGGGATGCAGACTGATTCGCGCAATGAACTCCTTTTGCCCCCGCACATATGACTTCGCATCGTGCTGCGCGCTCCACAGGACAATGCTCAGTATGATGGGAATGAGGTCCAGTCCCTTCTCGGTCAGCGTGTAGAAATCTTTGCGGCCATCATCAGGGTTGGGCGCCCTCGAGAGAATTCCTTGCTCCTCAAGAAAGGACAGGCGGGAAGCAAGGACATTCGTCGCGATTTTCTCTTCCGATTTCAGGAACTCCCCATACGTCTTCTTGCCAGCAAAAACGATGTCGCGAACGATCAACAGCGACCACCGGTCGCCAAAAATCTCCACGCCGTAGTTCACCGCGCAATGGGACCGAAGGTCTTCTTTACTCGTCGTCTTCACGGCTGGATTTTAACATTACTTGCTCCTAGCAAGTAAATTTCAGCATTTCACTTGCTTTTTACAAGTGAAATGCATAGCATGGTCTACATGTTGAACGCGGTTACCGGATCGCGCAGATCATGAGCCAGGAAAATACACATGGGCACTATCAGTATCATCGGATCGGGTGGCATGGCCACAGCAATCGCCGGCCTTGCCGCCAAGGCCGGACACAGTGTCGAGGTGATGAGCCGCGACCCAGCCAAGGCGCGGGCTCTGGCCGAGCAGGTCGGCGCCGGGGCGACGACAGGCACGTTCGGCGCCGCCCCGGCCGGGGATATCGTCATCCTGGCGGTTCCGTACGCCTGTGTCCTGGACGTCGTGAGGCACTACGGTGACAAGCTGGCAGGCAAGCTCCTGGTCGACATCACCAACCCCGTCGCCGCCGACCTCACGCGCCTTGTGACGCCTGGCGACAGCTTCGGCGCGCAGGAGATCGCCAAGGCCGCCCCCGCCAATGCGGTGATCGTCAAGGCATTGAACACCATGTTCTCCGACGTCCTGGCTGCCGGTTCGTTCCAAGGCCGCCTGTTGGACGTGTTCATCGCGGGCAACGACGCGCAGGCGAAGGCACGCGTCGCGGCGTTCATCGACAGCCTCGGACTACGCCCGATGGATATCGGGCCGCTGCCCATGGCGCGGACGCTGGAGAACGTCTGTCTGCTGTCACTGGGCCTACTCGCCAACGCCATCAAGCACACCAACTTCTCAATCGGCGTCAGCCTTCACGGCCAAGCCCACTCCTAGCACCACTTTCTCATATCACTCACAAGGAACAGCAATATGCGCGTTTTCGTTACCGGAGGAACCGGCCATATCGGTTCGTACATCATCCCTGAGCTCGTTGCGGCCGGACACGAAGTGATCGGCCTTGCCCGCTCGGATAAGGCCGCTGATGCAGTGGCCGGACTTGGCGCCAAGGTGCGGCGCGGGGATCTATCCGACCTCGAGGGACTCAAGGCGGCGGCTGCGGAGTCCGACGGCGTCATTCACGTCGCGCACAGGCAAGACCTACTTCCCTCCGGCGGGATCGACGCCGTGGCCGCTGCGGAACTCAAGATCATGCTCGCGTACGGCGAGGCGCTGGCCGGAAGCGGCAAGCCGCTGGTCGTGTCGGGGAGCCTTGGCGGGCCCGGATGGGACAAGCTGGGCCGACCAGCTACCGAGGACGACCCGGCACTTCCCGGCGGCGATGCGTACAAGGGGACCCTGCGGGTTCGTAACGCCGTAGAACTCGCCGTCATCGGCCTCGCCGAACGGGGCGTGCGCTCTTCGATCGTGCGGATTGCTCCCATCGCGCACAGCACGACCGATGTCGGTTTCCTCCCGTTATTGATCGGACTGGCAAAGGAGAAGGGCGTAATCGGCTACCCGGGAGAAGGCGCGAACCTGTGGCCGTCCGTGCACGCGCGTGACCTCGCCACCTTGTTCCGCTTGGCGCTTGAGAAGGGTCAGGCTGGCAAATATTGGCACGGGATCGAGGGCCCGGGCATGCCGTTCCGCGCCATCGCCGAGGCCATTGGCAGTCACCTGGGCGTGCCGGCTGTGAGCATCCCCGCGGACGTACTGATGCTGCCGGGGTACTTTGGTTTCCTGGCGAACCTGGTCACGCTGGATCTTCAGGCATCGAACCTCATCACCCGCCAGGCCCTTGGCTGGGAACCTGTTCAGCGCGGCCTGTTTGCCGATATGGACAACGGCCACTACTTCCCTGCCGGCTGACCCGAGCGGTATCGCCGGGGCGATGCCCCGGTGCGAGATGACGGGCACTCTTCTAACTTACGAGGAAACGACACATGAGCACACCTATTAGCACGATCAGCATCATTGGCGCAGGCGGCATGGCCACTGCAATCGCGGGTCGTATCATCAAGGCTGGACACACGGTCGAGGTGCTCGGCCGCGACCGTGCCAAGGCGCAGGCGTTTGCCGACAAGCTTGGCTCTGGCGCGACCACCGGGACGTACGGCGCCGCACCCAAAGGCGACATCGTCATTCTTGCCGTGCCGTACAGCGGTGCGGCGCCGGTCGTGGCCGATTTCGGGGGCGGGTTGAAAGGCAAGGTAATTATCGACATCACCAACCCGGTCGCTCCCGATCTCTCGGGCCTCGTGACCCCCAGCGGCAGTTCCGGTGCGCAGGAAACTGCCCGGGGCCTCCCCGCCGATGCGCATATCGTGAAAGCGTTCAACACGATCTTCGGCCCTGTCCTTACCAAGGGTGGACGGCTCGACGCGTTCATGGCAGCCGACGATGCAGGCGTCAAGGCGCGTGTCGCGACTTTCCTCGAGAGTCTCGGGCTGCGTCCGCTGGATGTCGGCGCCCTGCACATGGCCCAGACGCTCGAATCGCTTGGCCTCTTGATGATCGGCCTGGCCAAAAACGGCGCCGCCACCTTCGACATCGCCCTGCACGTCGATATCGGATCGAAGCGATGAGCACGCAAGGGAAGGTCCAGATTGCGAAGGATACATTTGGGGCGACAGGCCGCGGCGATCTGCAGGGTGCGCGCGCGTTCACCGCCGACGTTATCGCGTGGGTCATTCCTGGCGAGCGGGCGATCAAGCTTGGCGCTCTTGCGGAAGGCGGACTGTTGGTGCAGGCGCGCGGCAATACGTGGGGTCAACTGATCTTCAAGGACCTGGTCCAGTTCGACTGATGAAGCGGGATCGCACTGTGCGATGCGGTCCCCCTCGTTAACAAGAAGGGGAAAGGAGTGATTTCTATGAGCACACAAGACGATGGCCAGATTGTGAACGATGCCTTTGCCGCGATCGGCCGCGGCGATCTGCGAGCGCTTCTGGCCTCCACTGACGAAGATATTGCGTGGCTTATTCCGGGGGAGTGGGCGCTGGCGGGCGGAGCCCCGCAATGACGGGCGGCCGGTTGCAGGATCACCAGCGGGTCGACTGCCTCGTCATCGGTGGCGGCCCGGCGGGACTGACGGCCGCGCTTTACCTGGCGCGCTTTCGGCTGGCTGTCCAGGTCATCGACCGCGGCGCGGGGCGGGCCGCATCGATCCCGCGGACGCGGAACTATCCGGGCTTCCCTGACGGTATTATTGGCCACGACCTCGTCCAGCGCATTGGGGAGCAGGCCGTCCGCTACGGCGCCCGAATCGCCAACGCCGAGGTTGCGACAGTGGAGCGAGCTGGCGACGTCTTCCAGTGCCGGACGAGCAACGGCCTGATCGAGGCATCGGCGGTGATACTGGCCACCGGCATACGCGACATCCGCCCGCCCATCGACGACAAGCTGCACGATGCGGCACTCGCAGCCCGGCTGATCCGTTACTGCCCCATCTGCGACGGTTTTGAGGTGACCGGCCGGCGGGTCGCGGTGATGGGCTGCGGCGCCCACGCCGTCCGCGAAGCGATCTTCATCCGCAGCTACACAGACGACGTGACGGTGCTGGCGTGGGATGGGGCGACCGTCCTCGATGACGCACAGCGGGCCAGCCTGGCGCGCGCAGGCATCACGGTGGTCGATGGCGCGGTTGCGTCGGCGCGCATGCTCCACGACAAGCTGATCCTCGCCACCGATTGCGGGGAGCTGGCTTTTGACGCGGTGTATCCAGCGTTGGGCGCGCAGGTCGCCTCCCGGATCGCGCAGGACCTGGGGGCGCGGGTCGATGACGACGGCTACCTCTATGTCGACGAACACCAGCGGACCGGCGTACCGCGTCTGTACGCTATCGGCGACGTCGTGGCCGGCCTGAACCAAATCAGCCGCGCGGTCGGACAGGCCGCCACAGCCGCGACGGCCTTACGCAATGAATTGCTCGCGTAGCAAATTACCATGCGCGTTTAACGTGGCAATCGACGGCGCCGCCTGGCCCCGCAAGCGCTATGAGAAGCGTGAAAAATCCGGTTTGCGCTTCTCGAAAAAGGCGGTGAACGCCTCCTTCGCTTCCGGCGCGCCCAGCATGGCGCCGAACTGCGCGTTCTCGACCGCGATGGTGTCCTTGACGACGCCGTCGCGGGCGCGCCGCATCAGGGCCTTGGTGGCGCGGATGGACGCGGGCGGCAGCGCGGCCAGCTTGGCGGCCTGCCCCTGGGCAAACGCCAGCAGCTCGGCCAGCGGCAGCACCTTCGACACCAGCCCCATGTCCAGGGCCTCCTGGGCCGGGAAGGCTTCGCCGAGCAGGAGCTTTTCGGCCGCGCGCGGGTAGCCTGCCAGCTGGGTGAACAACAGGCTCGCGCCGAATTCGGGGCACAGGCCGAGTTGGGCGAAGGGCATCGAGAAGCGCGCGTTGTCGGCCGCGTAGACCAGGTCGCAGTGCAGCAGCAAGGTAGTGCCGATGCCGACCGCGGCGCCGGCCACGGCGGCCACCACCGGCTTGGCGCAGCCGGACAGGGCGCGCATGAACTGGAATACCGGGCGCTGGTCTTCGCTGACGCCAGCGACCGGCGTGAAATGTTTGAGGAAGTCGTCGAGATCGTTCCCGGCCGTGAAAATCTCGGGCTGGCCGGTGAGGACGATGGCGCGCACGGCGCTGTCGCCGTCGGCCTCGACCAGGGCGTCGGCCATGGTCTGGTACATCGCAGCAGTGATCGCGTTCTTCCGTTCGGGACGATTGAACTGGATCGTCAGGATCCCGTTGGCCTTGTGGGTCAAAATTTCCATTGCTGCTCCGTGAGTGAATGCCAGGTCGGATACCGCCGCCGCCGGCGCCAGGCGCGCATCCATCGTGTGGATCCGCGCCCGCGCCGAACGGCGGAGGTGGGGGTGATACCGCCCGCGGCCTTGTGCGCGGCGGGCTTGGTGCGATGCGCTTGTGGCGCTGTTTTTCTTCGTTTTGCCGCTACCTACATGCGCCTTGTGCGCGACCTAGACGCGTTCGAAAATGCCTGCCGCGCCCATGCCGGTGCCGACACACATCGTCACCATGCCGTACTTCAGGTTGTTTCTACGCAGTGCGTGGATGACGGTGGCGGCGCGGATAGTGCCGGTCGCGCCCAGCGGATGGCCGAGCGCGATGGCGCCGCCCATCGGGTTCACCTTGGCCGGATCGAGGCCCAGGTCACCCATCACCGCCAGTGCCTGCGCGGCGAACGCTTCGTTCAGTTCGATCCAGTCCAGCTGGTCCTGGGTGATGCCGGCGGCGGCGCAGGCGGCCGGAATGGCCACCTTGGGGCCGATGCCCATGATCTCGGGCGGCACGCCGCGCACGGCGAACGAGGAGAACTTGGCCAGCGGGGTCAGGTTGTGCTCGCGCAGGATCCTTTCGCTGACGATGAGCAGCGCGCCGGCGCCGTCCGACATCTGCGAGCTGTTGGCCGCGGTGACCGTGCCCTTGGCCGCGAACACCGGCTTGAGCTTGGCCAGCGACTCCATGCTCGAGTCGGCGCGCGCGCCCTCGTCGGTGTCGACGGTGCGGGTCTTGACGTCGACCTGGCCGGTGGCCAGGTTGGGCGTGCGCGTGATGATCTCGACCGGGCAGGTCTCGTCCTTGAAGAAGCCGGCCTGCTGGGCGGCGATGGCGCGCCGGTGCGACTCGACCGAGAACGCGTCCTGCTGCTCGCGCGTCACCTTCCACTGCTTGGCGACGTTCTCGGCGGTCAGGCCCATGCCGTAGGCCATGCCCACGTTCGCGTCGGTGAACATGTTCATGTTCATCGACGGGTGGTGGCCCATCATCGGCACCATCGACATCGATTCGACGCCGCCGGCGATCATCACCTCGGCCTCGCCGACGCGGATGCGGTCGGCCGCCATCGCGATGGCGGTGATGCCGGAGGCGCAGTAGCGGTTGACGGTGACGCCGCCAATGGTGTTGGGCAGGCCAGCCAGCAGCACGGCGTTGCGGGCGATGTTAAAGCCCTGCTCCGCCTCCGGGAACGAGCAGCCGATCACGGCGTCGACGATGAGCGCCGGGTCCAGTCCCGGCACCTGGGCGATGGCGGCCTGGATGGCACGCACCAGCAGGTCGTCCGGACGGGTGTTCTTGAACATGCCGCGCGGCGCCTTGCCGATCGGGGTGCGCGTGGCGGCGACGATGTAGGCGTCTTGAAGTTGTTTGCTCATGTTGTTCTCTCAGTGTTTAGTTGCGCACCGGCTTACCGGTCTGCATCATGCCCATGATCCGCTCTTGCGACTTCGGATGATTGAGCAGTTCGATGAATGCCTTGCGCTCCATGTCGAGGAACCACTGCTCGTTCACCGCGCTGCCCTGGTCGATGTCGCCGCCGGACACGATCTCGGCGATCATGTCGGCCAGCTTGAAGTCGTGCGCGGAGATGAAGCCGCCGTCGCGCATGTTCACCAGCTGGGCCTTGATGGTGGCCCAGCCGTAGCGGCCGGTGGCGATCACGGGTTTGCGCAGCGGCGGGCGGTAGCCGGCGTCGAACATGGCGCGCGCCTGCACCTTGGCCACGTGCAGCAGCTCGTAGGGGTTGAACACGATGACGTCGTCTTCCTTCAGGTAGCCCATGGCTTTCGCCTCGAGCGCCGACTTCGAGACCGAGGCCATGGCGGCGTTGGTGAAGCTGTTCTTGAGGAAGGCCAGGATGTCGGTGCCCTTGGCGTCATTGGAGGCGCGCACCGCCGCTTCCTTCAGGCCGCCGCCGGCCGGGATCAGGCCCACGCCCACTTCCACCAGGCCCATGTAGGACTCAATCGCGGCCACGCGGCGCGACGCGTGCAGCGCCAGCTCGCAGCCGCCGCCGAGGGCGATCCCGGCCACCGCGGCCACCACGGGAATGGCCGAGTATTTCATCGTCATGAAGGTGTCCTGCAGCGTCTTGATGCTCGGCTCGATGGCCTTGGCCCCGCCCTGCATGAACAGCGGCAGCGCTTCCTGCAGGTCGGCGCCGGCCGAGAACGGGCCGCCGTCGGCCGCGTCGGCGCTCCAGATCACCAGGCCCTTGAAGTTCATCTCGGCCTCCTGCTGGGCCATTTTCAGGCCGTTGATGACGCCGGCGCCGATCACGTGCATCTTGGTCTTGAGCGAGATGATCAGCACCTCGTCGTCCTGGTGCCAGATGCGCACCGACTCGTCCTCGTGGACGGTGGTGCCGGCGCTCCTAGGATCGGGCGCGCCGCTGCCGAACAGCGGCGCGCGGAACGGCTGGCGCTCGTACACGGACAGGGCCGAACGCGGCACGTAGCTGTCGCTGCCGGCCGAGTACGCGCCCTCGGGCGTGTGCACGCCCTTGGCGGCGACCTGGCCTTCGAACACCCAGGCCGGCAGCGGCGCGGCGCACAGGGCCTTGCCGGCGTCGATGTCTTCCTTGACCCAGGTGGCGATCTGGCTCCAGCCGGCCGCCTGCCAGGTCTCGAACGGGCCGACGCTCCAGCCGAAGCCCCAGCGCATGGCGAAGTCGACGTCGCGCGCGTTGTCGGCGATGTCGGCCAGGTGCACGGCGATGTAATGGAAGGCGTCGCGGAAGATCGCCCACAGGAACTGCGCCTGGGGGTTGGTCGATTCACGCAGCGTCTTGAACTTCTTGACCGGGTCCTTTTCCTTCAGGATGCGGGCCACGATGTCGGCGGCCTTGCCGCCGCCGGCGACGTATTCGCCGCTGGCGAAGTCCAGGCGCAGGATTTCCTTGCCCGCCTTCTTGTAAAAACCCGCGCCGGCTTTTTGACCCAGCGCGCCTGCGGAGACCAGCCTGGCCAGAACTTCGGGCGTCTTGTAGACAGCGAAGAACGGATCGTCAGCCAGGTTGTCCTGCATGGTCTTGATCACGTGGCCCATCGTATCGAGGCCGACGACGTCGGCGGTACGGAAGGTGCCCGACTTGGCGCGGCCCAGCTTGGCGCCGGTCAGGTCGTCGACCACGTCCACGGTCAGGCCGAATTTTTCGGCCTCCACCATGGTCGCCAGCATGCCGAAGACTCCGACACGGTTGGCGATGAAATTCGGTGTGTCCTTGGCGCGCACCACGCCCTTGCCCAGCGTCGTCGTCAGGAAGCCTTCCAGCTGGTCGACGATGGCGGGCTTGGTGGCGGCGGTCGGGATGATCTCGACCAGGTGCATGTAGCGCGGCGGATTGAAGAAGTGCACGCCGCAAAAGCGCGCCTTCAGGTCGGCCTCGAAGCCATCGGCCAGGGTCGTGATCGACAGGCCGGAGGTGTTCGAGGCGAAGATCGCGTTGGGGGCGATGTGGGGCGCGACCTTCTTGTACAGGTCGTGCTTCCAGTCCATGCGCTCGGCGATGGCTTCGATGATCAGGTCGCAGCCGGCCAGCACGTCGAGGTTGTCCTCGTAGTTGGCCGCTTCGATCAGCGCGGCGTCGTCCTTGTTACCGAGCGGCGCGGGGCTGAGCTTCTTCAGGTTCTCGATGGCGCGCAGGACGATGCCGTTCTTGGGGCCTTCCTTGGCCGGCAGGTCGAACAGCACCACCGGCACCCTGGCGTTGACGCAGTGGGCGGCGATCTGCGCGCCCATCACGCCGGCGCCGAGCACGGCGACTTTCTTGACGATGAAATTGGTCATGGTGGATATCCTCGTGTCTTAAAACAGGTCGGCGTCGAGCGCCATCAGGTTGGCGGCGCCGGAGCGGGCCTGGCGGATCAGCATGGCGCTTTCGGGGTACAGGCGCGCGAAATAGAAGCGGGCGGTGGCCAGCTTGGCCTTGTAGAAGCCGTCGCTGGAGTCCTCTTTGGCCAGCGCCACCTTGGCCATCTGGGCGAAGAAGTAGCTGTAGATCAGGTGGCCGACCACGCGCAGGTAAGGCACGGCGGCGGCGCCCACCTCGTCGGGATTCTGGAAGCCCTTCATGCCGATTTCCATGGTCAGCTTGGTGACCTTGTCGCCCAGTTCGCCCAGCGGGGTGATGAACTCGGACAGCGCCTCGTCGGTGCCGTTGTCCTCGACGAAGGCCTTGATCTTCTCGCCGAACTTGCGCAGCTTGGCGCCGTTGTCCATCAGGACCTTGCGGCCCAGCAGATCGAGCGACTGGATGGTGTTGGTGCCTTCGTAGATCATGTTGATGCGCGCGTCGCGCACGTACTGCTCCATGCCCCACTCGGCGATGTAGCCGTGGCCGCCGAACACCTGCATGGCCTCGGAGGTGGCGATCCAGCCGTTGTCGGTGATGAAGGCCTTGATCACGGGGGTGAGCAGGGCCACCTCGTCGGCCGCCTCGGCGCGCACTTCTTCGTCGGGGTGGTTCAGTTCGCGGTCGATCTGCAGCGCGACGTAGGACGAGAAGGCGCGCGCGCCTTCGGCGAAGGCTTTGGCGGTGAGCAGCATGCGGCGCACGTCGGGGTGCACGATGATCGGGTCGGCCGGCTTGTCCGGCGCCTTGGGGCCGGACAGGCTGCGCATCTGGATGCGGTCCTTGGCGTAGGCCAGCGCGTTCTGGTAGGCCACCTCGGTCAGACCGAGCGACTGCATGCCCACGCCCAGGCGGGCCGCGTTCATGAACACGAACATGGCGTTCAGGCCCTTGTTGGGCTGGCCGATGATCCAGCCCTTGGCGCCGTCCAGGTTCATCTGGCAGGTCGAGTTACCGTGGATGCCCATCTTTTCCTCGATGGCGCCGCAGGCGATCGCGTTGCGCGCGCCGACCGAGCCGTCGGCGTTGGGCAGGAACTTCGGCACCAGGAACAGCGAGATGCCCTTGGAGCCCTCGGGAGCGTCCGGCACGCGCGCCAGCACCAGGTGCAGGATGTTCTCGGACATGTCGTGCTCGCCGGCCGAGATGAAGATCTTGGAGCCGGTGATCAGCCACGAGCCGTCTTCCTGCGGCAGGGCCTTCGAGCGCAGCATGCCCAGGTCGGTGCCGCAGTGGGCCTCGGTCAGGCACATGGTGCCGGTCCACTGGCCCGAGACCAGCTTGGGCAGGTAGGTGGCCTTCTGCTCGTCGGTGCCGTGTTCGAGCAGGCACTCGTAGGCGCCGTGCGACAGGCCGGGGTACATGGTCCAGGCCTGGTTGGACGAATTGAGCATCTCGTAGAAGGAGTTGTTGAGCACCACCGGCAGGCCCTGGCCGCCGTATTCGGGGTCGCAGGCCAGCGCCGCCCAGCCGCCGTCGACGTACTGTTGATACGCCTGCTTGAAGCCCTTGGGCGTGGTGACGCTCTTGCTGGCGGCGTCGTAGCGGCAGCCTTCGCGGTCGCCCGAGTGGTTCAGCGGGAACAGCACGGTCTGGGTGAACTTGGCGCCCTCCTCCAGCACTTGATTGATGATGTCGGCATCGATCTCCTGGTACTTGGGCAGCTGCTTGAGCTGCTCGGAGACGTTGAGGAATTCATGCAGCACAAACTGCATATCCCGGATTGGCGCGACGTACTGACCCATGATTTTCTCCTGACAACTCGGTTGGCGACTATTGTTGAAAGCGGTGTCAGCCGCGGGATCCCCCGCCGCCGCCCGCCGAAACTCTCGGTGTAGCGTATTCGAATGCTTAAGCGGATTCTTGCGGCGCGCTCTGGTAGTTCATGATCAGGCGCTCGAAGCCGGCCCGGGCACGCTCCACGCTGCCCGGCATGCGCAGGAAGCGCGCGTCGTGGTGCAGGCCCAGGATCAGGCCGTACATCTCGTAGACCATCTGCTGGGCGTCGGTGCCCGCCTTGAGGTCGCCGCACTCGATGGCTTGCTGCACGCAGCGCAGCAGGGCGCTCTGCCAGGCGCGCACCATGGCGACGAGCTCCTCGCGGATCGGCCCCGGGCGGTCGTCGTATTCCACCGCGCCGCTGATGTAGATGCAGCCGGAGGCGATCTCAACGCTGACGCGCTTGATCCAGCGCGCGTACATGGCTTTCAGACGGGCCAGGCCGCGGGTTTCCTTCATGCTCGGGAAGAACACTTCCTCCTCGAAGCGCCGGTGGTAGAGCTTGAGCACCTCGAGCTGCAAGTCCTCGCGCGAGCCGAAGTGGGCGAACACGCCGGACTTGCTCATGTTCATCTTGTCCGCGAGCAATCCAATGGTCAGCCCTTCCAGGCCGTCGCGGCTGGCCAGGTCGAGCGCGACGTCGAGAATGGCGGCGCGGGTGAGCTCGCCTTTGCGCAAGAATTTCGGAGTAGTGTTGATGATGTGCTCGCCTGGTGAGGTCAAAATACGCCGTCGTGAAATAAACTGAACGCTCGTACTATTATCCACCGGGCGGAAAATGTCAAACATGAATCTAGAGGCGTGGGTCTATTGATGCGTGTCAGCAACCCTCCACCCGCGCGCCGGCCGACTTGCCCTCAGAATCACCGGCCAACTTGTGGTTTGCCTGCCCGCTCACCTGCCAGGCCGCCCTACTCGCCGGCCTTGCTCAACTGACGGCGGTCGCGCTTGGTGGGGCGGCCCTTGATGGTGCTGCCCGGCTCGCGGTAGAGGCGGCGCGCCTCCTGGTCGTTGGCGCGCTTGGCCACGCTGTCCGCGGTTTCCTCGTACAGCAGGCGCGCCACCGGGGCCGGCCCGCGCACGTCGGAGATGCCCAGCACCACCACCTCCCAGCGGTCGGCGCCGTTGTCGACCACCAGCTTGTCGCCCAGCTTGACGGGGCGCGCCGGCTTGATGCGCTCGCCGTCGAGCTTGACGCGGCCGGTGTCGACCGCGTCCGTCGCCAGCGAGCGGGTCTTGAAAAAGCGCGCGGCCCACAGCCACTTATCGATGCGAATATTGTCCATGTTTTAGTTCAGGCATAGCCGATGGCGAAAATGCGCATGGCCAGTTTGTAGAAGAAATACGCCACCTCGTAGCCGGAGCGCCGCATCCAGCTCGCGTGCTGGAAGTCCTCCTGGCGGATCATCACCGCGTCGGCGATGCCGCCCAGGATGTGATGGCGCACCGTGGCGGCGAAGCCGGCGTCCTTGACGACGACATTGGCCTCCTGGTTCAGGAACAGCGACAGGCCGTCGCAATTGCTCGAGCCGACCGTGGACCAGTCGTCGTCGACCACCGCGATCTTGGCGTGCAGCTGGGTCTTGCGGTATTCGTAGACCTTGACCCCGCTGGCGAGCAGCTTGGGGTAGAACGAGCGCGCCACCATGTCCTGCAGCCAGATCTCGCCCACCCCGATCAGGAGGCAGACCTCGACCCCGCGCTGCGCCGCCACCGCCAGCGCCTCGCGGAACTTGTGGCCCGGCGCGAAATACGGATTGGCCATCAGCACGGACTGCTTGGCGCGGCCGATCGCCTGCAGGTAGGCGCGCTGGATGGTGTGGCGGTTGCGCAGGCTGTCGCGCACCACCAGCGCGGCCTGGACCGGCTTGTCGCCGCCCGGCACCACGCGCTTGCGCATCTCGCGGAACAGACCGATCCGCTTGATCAGGCCCAGGCGCCCCACCCTGGCCCACTGCACCTGCACCTCGTGGTGGATCACGGCCACCAGCGGTCCGCGCACCTGGACCGCGAAGTCCCAGCGCGGCGCCGGCAGGCGCCTGGTGGCATCGTAGTCGCAGTACCAGTCGTCGTTGACGTTAATGCCGCCGACGAAGGCGACGTCGCGGTCGATCACGGCGATCTTGCGGTGGGTGCGCGCCACGCCGCGCCGGAACCAGGGGTTGAACACGCGGTAGCGCACGTCGGCCTCGGCGAAGGCCAGGCCCAGGCGGGTGGCCTGGCGCCGGCCCGTGCCCCACCAGTCGGCCACGACGCGCACGCGCACGCCGCGCCGGGCGGCGCGGATCAGGGCCGCCTCCACCTGCTGGCCGATGGCGTCGTTCTCGAAGATATAGGTTTCGAAGTGGACGTCGTAGCGGGCCGCATCGATGGCCGCCAGCAGCGCCGGGAACAGGGCCAGGCCGGTTTCAAGCAGGGTGATGTCGTTGTTGGCGGTGTAATGGACCGTGCGCATAGGGCTTCAGGATGAGTTGCACCGAGGATCGCTCAGTCTACCCTTCTTAGGCCAGTTTGAGGCTTGCGACGATCGGCGCGTGATCGGACAGCTTGGCCCACAAGGGACCATGCATCACCTGCGCGCTTTCGACCTTGAAGCCGCGCACATAGATACGGTCGAGGCGGAACCACGGCAGCGCCGCCGGGAAGGTGCGCGCGGGGGCCTTCTCGCGCCCGGAGAAGGTGCGCACCAGGTCGCCGAACTTGGAGCGCGGCGACAGCTCGTCGAACACCTCCACCACGCCGAGCGCCTTGCGCAGCTTGTCGGACAGGGTGTTGCGCCAGTCGTTGAAGTCGCCGGCGATGATGACCGGCTCGTTTTTGGCGGCCGACGCGTTGACGCAGTCGATCAAGGCCTGGGTCTGGCGGCCGCGGCCGGACTCGAACAGGCCCAGGTGGACCACGTAGCAGTGCACCTTGCCCTTGGGCGATTCGATCACGCAGTGCAGGATGCCGCGCTGCTCATAGGCGTGGTCGGACACGTCGTGGTTGCTGGTGTCGGCGATCGGATAGGCCGACAGCAAGGCGTTGCCGTGGTGGCCATGGTCGTACACGGCGTTCATGCCGTAGGCCGAGTGGTGCGACTCGCCGGCGAAAAACTCGTGCTGGGCCTCGCGCGGCCAGTGGCGGTGGCCGCGGCTCTCCTCGCCGAACTGGGCCGAATAGTGGTCGTGGCGGCCCTGCACCTCCTGCAGGAACACGACGTCCGCGTTGAATTGGCCGATCGCCTTCTTGAGCGCCAGCACGCGCGGCGTGCTGCGGATCGAGGACACGCCCTTGTGGATATTATAGGTGGCTACACGAATCTTCATGGGAACATTCTACCCCTTCAGCGTGTAATCCTACGTTCGCCGTCTAACGTACGCGCCCCGGAAATTGCCGGCCGGATCGCCGGGGCGCGCGCCTGCCCGGCTCAGGCGGGCAGCGCCGTGCCAGCGGCCGCATCCTGGCGCGCCGTGGCGCCCGGTTGGCGGCGGCGCCGCGCCAGCGCCATGCAGGCCAGCCCGAGCCCCACCAGCAGCGCGGCCGCCGGCTCGGGAACGACGGTGATGTGCGGGTCGGTCAGCAAGACCCCGATGCTGCCGTCGCCGAACGCGGTCAGCGACGGGGTCCAGCTGAAATCGGCCAGCGCCCCAGTGACCGGATCGTAGTGGCCGAGCGGCGCGAAGGACTCGTCGAAAGCGCCGACCACGAAGCGCGACACGTACCTGGTCAGCGGATCGGGGGCGCCGGCGAAGCTCAGGTCGAACGACAGGATGCCGCCGAACTGGACCGCGTGGAACAGGTCGTTGGACGTGTCGTTGCGGAACTCGTAGCCGCCAGCCACCGGGGTGAGGCCCCAGGAATCGATGAAGGCGTTGCTGTCGAAGCCGACCATGTTGTTCACCACCGCGGTGGCGAGCGGCACGCCGGCGCTGGCGCTGAGCTGCATGTCGAGGTAGCCGGTGGCCGCGCCGAAGGACGAGGTGTCGATGGCGACGTGGATCACGCCGGCCGAGGCCGCGGCGCTGCCGGCGCCGAGGACAAGTGCCAGCGCAAGCGGGCGCAGCAGGGAAGTGAGCATGTGTTTGATCGCGGTTTTCATGATGGAAGCTTCCTTAAAAAATACCCTGGTACAACACGGGCGTATAGGTGACTAGGGCGCGGGGCGGGTTGGTGAAGGTCAGCGGCACGCTGATGGCGGCGCCGGCGTTGAGGGGGCCGGCGATGGTGACGTAGGGCGCGCCGGCGTCGGTGCCGCTGGCGTTGTCCAGGGTCAGGCCGGTGGTCAGGGCGCTCAGCTTGAGCTGCAAGGGACCGGCCAGCGCGGCGGCGCTGGTGTTGGTCACCGTGACGCTGCCGACGTATTTGCCGGTGATGCGGTTGAGGGTGGCGCCCTGCTGGGTCATCTGCACGCTGGCGCTCACGTCGATCGGACCGATGTTCAGGTAGGCCGTGTGCGCCTGCTCCACGTTGCCGACCCGGTCCACGCTCCAGTAGGTCAGGATGTGCCCGCCCTTGGCGCTCACGGTGACGCTGGCGCCGCTCTGCTGGGCGCCGCCGTCGAGCGTGAAGTAGGTCGCTTTCACGCCGACCCCGGCGTCGGTGGCCGTGAAGGTCACGGTGGTGGCGCTGTCGACCCAGCCGGCCGGAGCGTTGGCGGTGGTGGCCGGCGCGGTGGTGTCGATGACGTGGGCGAAACCGTGGAAACGCACTTCGGACATATTGCCGTACCAGGTGCCGCCGTTGAAGATGCGCAGGTAGCGGTAAGGCGCGCTGTCCGTCACGGCCAGGGTCTGCCAGTCCATGGTCGCGCCGGCGACGGTGGTGAGCGTGGTCCAGCTGGTGTTGTCGTTGGAGCCCTGCACCACCACGCCCTTGATGCGGCCGTAGTTGCTGTCCTGGCGCGGCGCCAGCTCCACGCTGGTCAGGTTGGCCTGGTTGCCGGCCTTGAAGTCGAAGGTGATGTAGCTGCCGGTGCCGGAGTTGTTGCTGCCGGTACGGAAGTCGGAGATCGTGCCCAGGTTCCCGTCGAACAGGGAGTTGACGATGGCCAGGGTGGTCGCGGCCGGCCGGTTCCAGGTCGAATCGATCAAGGTCGCGATGCCGGTGATGTTGCCGATGATGTCAGACTCGTCGACCAGGTACAGGGCGCTGTTGTCGGTGGTCGAGGTGTCGGGGAAGCCGTCCTTCAGGCTTTGGGTCTTGTAGTTGATGGAGAACTTCACGGCGCCCGGCGCCACGCCCTGGGGCAGCGTGGCCGAGGCCGAGAAATTGACGTTGTCGGCCGTCGTGACCGTGGCGGCCTGCCCCTGGATCTGGACATTGACATTGCTGATCGCCTCCTTGGCCTTGAAACCGAGGGTGACGGTGTTGCCCGGCACGATGCGGTTGCGCAGGCTCTGCGGCGAGCTGATCGACGCGGAGGCGATCTTGTTGCTCGATTCGGCCAAGCCATACAGGCGCAGTTCGGCCATGTTCCCGTACCAGTTGTTGCCGTTGACGATACGGATGTAACGGTACGGCTGGGTGCTGGTGATGACCAGGGTCTGCCAGTCGGTCGTCGCGCCGGCCGCGTTGGAGATCGTGTCCCAGGTGGCGTTGTCGTTCGAGCCCTGCACCACGGTGCCCTTGATGCGGGTGTAATAGCTGTCCTGGCGGCCGATGATCTCAACGCGCGACAAGGTGGCTTGCCCGCCCTCCTTGAAGTCGAAGGTCAGGTAGCCGCCGTAGCCGCTGCCGTTGACGCGGAAATCGGTGAAGCTGCCCAGGTTGCTGTCGAACAGGGTGTTGGCCGCCGCCAGCAGGTCGGTCGCATTGCGGCCGCTGGAATCGATCAGGGTAGTGATGTCGAGCAGGTTGCCGATCAGGCCGGTCTGGTCCGAGATGAACAGCGACGATTTGTCCGTGGTGAACAGGGTCGGCTCGGCGTCCACGCCGGCGGCCGTCTTGTAGTTGATCAGGAACTTGACCTTGCCCGACGGCGCGCCGGCATCGACCACCCAGGTCGCGGTCCAGTTGACATTGTCCGCGCTGGTCACCGTGGCCGGCTGGCCTTCGATGGTGGCCGTCACGCTGTTGATCGGGGCGGTCGCGGTGAACGAGACCTTGACGGTATTGCCCGCGATGATACGGCCTTTCAGGCTCTGGTCCGAGCTCATGGACACCGCCGCGAGCTGGTTGACGGTCTCGTGGCGCACGCCCTGGATGCGGAATTCCGCCACCTCCAGCATGGTGCTCGACGGCGCGATCATCTGCATCTTGAAGAAGCGGAATTGCTTGTCCTTGAGGTCGTCCTCGACCGGCAGGGTTTGCATGTCTTCCGTCACCGTGGTCAGGCCTGGGGTCAGGCGGGTCCAGGTCTCGTTGTCGTTGGAGCCAAACATGGCGACGCCGCCGATGCGCTCAGGGAAGCTGGCGCGCACCTGCAGCTGGAAGGCGCTGGCCGAGAGCTTGAAGCTCGGCCCCAGGTCCATGGTGTGGGTCTGGTTGACGGCCTGGAAGAAGCCGACGAAGCTGTCCGGCGAATTGTCCAGCAGGTTGGGGATGGCCGTGCCGAAGGTCGAGCTCACGAACATATTGGCGTAGTTGATGCTGCCGTCGGCCAGCAGCGGGGTCAATTCCTGCAGCCCCGCGACCGCGCCGCTCAAGGCCGCCAGTTTCTGGAAGAAGACATCATCGGTGGCGCTGCCGAGCGCGCCGTTGATGTCGGCGAGCGCGCTGTTGTAGCTGGCCAGCGTGGCGCCGACGTAGGCCGTCGCCGGATTGAACGCGGCGCTGGCCGCGTTGACCGCCGACTGGCGGTCGGCGGCGACGACCACCTGCACCTGGCGGGAGGTGACGGTGGTGCCGTCGCTCGACTCGACTACGAAGGAATAGGTGCCGGCCTGCGCGGGCTTCCACGAAAACGCGCCGGTCTGGGCGTTGAACGCCGCGCCGTCCGGCAGATGATCGATCTGGTAGCTCAGGACGTCGCCGCTGTTGCTGTCCGTCGCCGAGAAGTCATAGGTGATGGTGGTGCTCGAATCGGCGTTGGTGACCATCTTCAGGTCCGCGCTTCCCGAGGTGAACACGGGTGCCGACAACAGCGTGGCGGCCTGCAGGTTGACGTGGTCGATATCGACCGTCGTGCCGGCGCCCTTGATGGTCATGTACAGCAGGTCGCCCATGCCCTGGTAGATGTTGAAGGCGTACTCCACGTAGCGCCACTGGCCCTTGGTGTCCGGCAGGGTGATGGTGTCGCCGAAAGCATCCATGGTGGCGGTGCCGTTGGTCCGCACGCGCAAGGCGATGGTGCGCGCGCCGTTGCCGGAGCCGACCAGCGCGATCCTGGTGCCCGCGGGCGTGGCGATCACCTCGGCATACGAGGCGGTGGCGTCCTGCATGGGCGCGGCGTTGCTGTCGAACACAGTGAGGCGGTCTTCGATTTCGCGATACGGCTCCACGATCGGCCTGACCAGGTATTTGGTCCCTTCGGCCTCGGCCGCCGGCGGGATGAACAGCCAGAAATCGCCACCACCATCGACGCCGTCCCAGTTATACGAGACCCGCTCGGAAAACAGCTTGGTGAAGTAGGGGGCGCGGGCCTCGATATCGATGCCCTTGACGTACTTGTAATAGTAGAACAGCTCCCAGGTATTCTGGGTCAGGCGGCCGCGATACCCGCCGGCGAGCTGCTTGTAGATGATGGTGGGGTTGCCGGCGGCGTCGGTGTGGGCGGCGGTGGGCACCCAGGGGACGTCGTAACCGAGCATATAGTGGGCGAAGAATTCGGACGCGTCGAGGATACGGTCGTTCAGGAATTCATAAGGGCCGAGCGCGTTGGGCGCGCTCGAGGCGGTGCCGTCGACCGGGTCGACCTTGGTGCCTTGCGCGAGCAGCATGCGCGACAGGATTTCCGTGTTGGTGACGTCGCCGGCGCCGTGCGCCTGGTCGCGCCCCATTTCCACGTGCTGCACCACCGGCGGGTTGACCGCCTCGCCGGTCACATCGTTTTTATCGACCAGCCGGAACAGCTGCTTGATGGCGCCGTTCTGTCCCTGGTCGACCGCGGTGCTGTTGACGGTGAACCACTCGACACCCTCGTTGTAGCGCTCGCGGTTACCGGTAAACACATAGCCCGCCATCGCGCCGATGAGCGGATACAGGTGCTGGTTCATGAAGTAGGAATTCTTGTGCTGGAAGGTCTCGATCACCGGGGTAATCAAGTTGGTCGTGAAATCGGCCGTGTCCTGGTCGGTCCACTGCAGCGCCGCGCTCTGGCAGCTGGTGTAGCGCAGGATCTCCGCGGCGGTCACCATGCGGTTGAGCGGAATGCCGGAGTGGATATGGGCGTCGGTGTAGTAAGCGTACTGGGCGGGGTCCATCTGCGACCAGATGCGGATGATATGCAGGGCGTTGGCGCGGTAGGTCTCGTCGCCAGTCACGTAGTACAGCAGCGCCTGGGTATAGGCTTTCAGGCCGTCGGCGATGAATTTGGATTCGACGCCCTGGCTGTTGTACGCATAGGTGCCGGGCTTGGACGGATCGGCGCTGCTCTGGTTGCTGGAGGTGACGGTCCGCGACGCCGCGTACGACAGGCTCATCTGGTTGAAATAGGTATTCCAGGGCTCCTTCTGGGCCAAGACCTCGGCACGCATATTTTCCAGGATGTCCTTGGTCAGGCCCACGCCCGGATGCTTGAATCGGCTCGCGTCGACCGTCTCGTTGATGGACGGCTGGTAGCTCGTGACGATGGCCTGGATCGCGTTGGCGGCGCGGGCCTGCCCGGCCGCCATCAGGGCGGCCGCCGCCAGGGTGCAAGACACCGCAGCGGACACAATACGCGTCCACGCGTTGTGAGATATGAGTCCCTTCATGTGCACTCCCCTTACCCGTAATAATGTGTTTTTATAAAAACCGCTTGCTTCTTAAGGCCCCCGCTCCGAGAGACACCGCATCGCATCATCGCGACAACTTTGAGTTATCGATAACAACAATGGCCAAAAAAATGGCGACTGCAACCAGAACAGGCTTTTAATCCCGACAATTTGTCGCCGATGGGAGTATTAGTGGTATTGGTGACACGATCGATAGCTTATTGTAAGCAAACGCCGCATGCATGACATATGCATTTTTTATCGATACCATCCTGTTTTTTGACATATCTCCGGCAAGCCGAGCGATGCCGCCAATAGCCGGGGCGCCCGCCCTCCCCGCGTTCAAACGTGGCGCGGCAGCTGCAGGATGGCTTCGGCGTTGGACGAGGAGAAGCAGCGGTCGGCCGCTTCCAGGTAGGGCCGCCAGGCGTGGCGCAGGTGTTCGCGCGGGCTGAGAGTGATGGGGATGTCGCGCGGCACGCACACGCTGAACACGTGCTCGGTGTTGTGGGTCACGCCGGGGGCGTAGCGGTGGCGCCAGACCGGGTAGATTTCGTAGACGTTGGACAGGTGCCAGTCGCGCAGCGCGATGGCGGCGCCGTCGGCGACGATGCCGGTTTCCTCGAACAGCTCGCGCGTGGCGGTCTCGCGCAGCGGCTCGTCCGGGCTGTCGAGCGAGCCGGTGACGGACTGCCAAAAGCCGGGCCGGTCCGCGCGTTCGATCAGCAGGACCTCAAGGTCGGCCGTGTGGATCACGACCAGGACGGATTCGGGGATCTTGTGCAAGCGCGCTGCTCCGGCAAGCACGCCGCGGCCGGCGCCGCCGTGCGCGGGGCACGGCGGGACCGGCGCGGCGCGCGGCTTAGGCCACCTTCGGCTCGGGGTTGCGCAGGCGGATGTGCAGCTCGCGCAGCTGCTTCTCGTCCACTTCGGACGGCGCGTTGGTCAACAGGCACTGGGCGCGCTGGGTCTTCGGGAAGGCGATCACGTCGCGGATCGAGTCCGAGCCGGTCATCATGGTGACGATGCGGTCCAGGCCGAAGGCCAGGCCGCCGTGCGGCGGCGCGCCGTACTGCAGCGCGTCGAGCAGGAAGCCGAACTTGAGCTGGGCTTCCTCGGCGTCGATCTTGAGCGCGCGGAACACCTTGCTCTGGACTTCCTCGCGGTGGATACGGATCGAGCCGCCGCCCAGTTCCCAGCCGTTCAGGACCATGTCGTAGGCCTTGGCGATGCAGGCGCCCGGATCGGTCTCGAGCATGTCTTCGTGGCCGTCCTTGGGCGCCGTGAACGGATGGTGGGTCGCGGTCCAGCGGCCCGACTCGTCGTCGTAGTCGAACATCGGGAAGTCCACCACCCACAGCGGCTTCCACACGTCATCGAACAGGCCGGCCTTCTTGCCGAAGTCGGAATGGCCGATCTTGATGCGCAGCGCGCCGATGGCGTCGTTGACGACCTTGGCCTTGTCGGCGCCGAAGAAGATCAGGTCGCCGTCCTCGGCGCCGGTCTGGGCGATGATCTTGGCCAGCGCCTCGTCATGCAGGTTCTTGACGATCGGCGACTGCAAGCCGTCGCGGCCCTTGGCCTTCTCGTTGACCTTGATGTAGGCCAGGCCCTTGGCGCCGTAGATGGCCACGAACTGGGTGTAGGCGTCGATCTCGGAACGCGGCATGTTGCCGCCCTGGGGCACGCGCAGGCCGACCACGCGGCCGTTGGCCATGTTGGCCGCACCGGAGAAGACCTTGAAGTCGACGTCCTTCATCACCTCGGTCAGGTCGGTGAAGGCGAGCTTGACGCGCATGTCCGGCTTGTCCGAGCCGTACAGGGCCATCGCGGTGGCGTAGTCCATCACCGGGAACGGGTTGGGCAGCTCGATGCCGAGGGTGTTCTTGAAGACGATGCGGATCATGTCCTCGAACAGGTCGCGGATCTCCTGCTCGGTCAGGAACGAGGTCTCGCAGTCGATCTGGGTGAACTCGGGCTGGCGGTCGGCGCGCAGGTCCTCGTCGCGGAAGCACTTGGTGATCTGGTAGTAGCGGTCGAAGTTGGCCACCATCAGCAGCTGCTTGAACAGCTGGGGCGACTGCGGCAGCGCGAAGAAGCTGCCCGCGTTCACGCGCGAGGGCACCAGGTAGTCGCGCGCGCCTTCCGGGGTCGACTTGGTCAGCATCGGGGTCTCGATGTCGATGAAGCCGAGCGCGTCGAGGTACTTGCGCACTTCCATCGTCACCTTGTAGCGCAGGCGCAGGTTGTTCTGCATCTGCGGACGGCGCAGGTCGAGCACGCGGTGGGTCAGGCGGGTGGTCTCGGACAGGTTGTCGTCGTCGAGCTGGAACGGCACGGCGACGGAGGCGTTGAGCACTTCCACGGCGCTGGCGACGATCTCGATCTTGCCCGACTTGAGGTTGGCGTTGACGGTGCCTTCGAGGCGGTTGCTGACGGTGCCGGTGATGCGCAGGCAGTACTCGTTGCGCACCGCCTCGGCCGCCTTGAACACGGCGGCGTTGTCGGGATGGCAGACCACCTGCACCAGGCCTTCACGGTCGCGCAGGTCGATGAAGATCACCCCGCCGTGGTCGCGGCGACGGTGCACCCAGCCGCACAGGCTGACGGTTTGGCCCAGCAGTTCTTCGGTCACGAGGCCGCAATAGTGTGTACGCATGGAGGACATAGGATTTTCAGTCTAGGTTGGTTGTTCGGCGGGCGCGGAGACGGGCGCGCTTGGTTTGGTTGGCAGGTACTCGGGGGCGACCACGCCCATCGAGACGATGTATTTGAGGGCGGCGTCGACGCTCATGTCCAGTTCGATCACCTTGCTGCGTTCGAGCATCAGGAAAAAGCCCGAGGTCGGGTTCGGCGTGGTCGGCACGTAGACGCTGACGTAGTCGCCCACCAGGTGGTTGCGCACATCGCCGCCCGGCACCCCGGTCAGAAAGCCGATGGTCCAGCTGTCGTGGTGGGGATACGGCAGCAGCACGGCCTTGCGGAAGGCGTTGCCCGAGGACGAGAACAAGGTGTCGGACACCTGCTTGACGCTGCCGTACAGCGAGCTGACCACGGGAATGCGGTGCAGCAGCTTCTCCCACAGCTTGACCACGTAGTTGCCGACCAGGTTGTTGGTCAGCAGGCCGGTCAGGAACACGATGGCGACCGTGAGGATGGTCCCCAGGCCCGGGATGTTATAGCCGTGCATGCTCGGCCGCCATTGCGAGGGCAACAGCAGCAGCGACTGGTCCATCATGCCGATCACCAGGTTGAGCACCCAGGCCGTGATGCCGATCGGTACCAGGACCAGTAATCCTGTGATGAAATATTTGCGCATGGGGTTCTCTTGTGTTGACGGACGCGGCCGCGGGCCGCGCCGTTCAGTCCTTGGCGGCCGGGTGCCGGGGTCCTGTCTCTTATACACATCTGACGCTGCCGACG
>DIZW01000086.1 GCA_002428015.1 Oxalobacteraceae bacterium UBA6018
CGGGGTGATGCCATCATCCGGCACTTCGACGCCACGCTCAAGACGGCGCTGGCCGAACGCTTACATTGCACCGAGCAATTCGGACTTGCTGAACGTGCGGATGATGGTGAGCCGCCCGACCGGCATCATCATGGCGCCGCCGACGCCCTGCAGCAGACGCGCGGCCGTCATCATGGGCGCGTTGACCGACAAGCCGCACAGCACCGAGGCCAGGGTGAAGATGGTGATGGCCAGGGCGAACACGCGGCGGGTGCCGAACCGGTCGGCGACCCATCCGCTGACGGGAATGCCCACGGCCAGGCTCAGGATGTAGCTACTGACGATGGACTTCAGGCTCAGCGGCGTGACCTGGAGGCTGGCCGCGATGCTGGGGATGGCGGTATTGACGATGGTCGCGTCGAGCTGTTCCATGAACAAGCCGGCCGCGACCACCCAAGGGAGAAACTTCTTTACGGCAGTGCTATCCAGAATACCCTCACACTAGTTTGTCCAGCGTAATCGGCAAGTCGCGGATGCGCTTGCCGGTGGCGTGGTAGACGGCATTGGCCAGCGCCGCCGCTACCCCCACGATGCCGATCTCGCCTATTCCCTTCGCGCCCAGCACATTGATATGCGGATCTTGCTCGTCGAGAACGGTGATGTCGATGCTGCCGATGTCGGCGTTGACGGGCACGTGGTAGTCGGCCAGGTTGGCGTTAAGCGCGCGGCCGTAACGCCAGTCGAATTCGGTCTTCTCCATCAAACCCATACCGATCCCCCACACAATGCCGCCCATCAGCTGGCTACGCCCGGTTTTCTCATTCATCAGCTTGCCCACGCCGTAGGTGGCGACCACGCGCGGAACCCGCACCGTGCCCAGATCCGCATCCACATGCACCTCGACAAATACGGCGCCGAACGAGTGCATGGAAAATTGTCTCTTTTCTTCGCCGGGCGCGGCTTCGCTGTCGGCCTGGACCGGGGTGCCGTCGTGACGCGCGATGACTGCCGCCATCGGCTCGCGCCGCTGCGGCTTGGCGCGGTCCATCAACCAGCCGTTGTCAGCAACGATATCATCGATACGCAAGCCGTGCAGCGGCGAGGCCTCGTCCGCCAGCGCCATGGCCGCCAGCTTGGTGCGCGCGGCGGTCGCGGCCGCGTACACGGCCGGGCCGACACTGGCCACGGTCTGCGAGCCGCCCGATACCGGCGCGGCCGGCATGTCGGTGTCGCCCAGCTCGAAGCGCACCTTGGAGACCGGCAGGCCCAGCGCATCGGCGGCGATCTGCGTCATGACCGTGTAGGTTCCTGTGCCCAGGTCGTGGGTGCCGCTGCGTACCACCGCGCTGCCGTCGGGATGGATGATGGCCGAGGCCTTGGCTGGACTGCGGTGTGCCGGATAGGTGGCGGTTGCCATGCCGTAGCCGATCAGGGTGCTACCGTCACGCATAGAGCGCGGGGCGGCGCTACGGCGCGCCCAGCCGAATTTCTGCGCGCCGATCTCGTAGCATTCGCGCAGGGACTTGCTGGAAAATGGCAGGTGCTTCTCCGGGTCGGTCTCGGCGTAATTTTGCAGACGCAACTGCACCGGATCGATCTTCAGCGCGTAAGCCAGCTCGTCCAGCGCCGATTCAAGCGCGAAGCTGCCGCTCGCCTCGCCGGGGGCGCGCATATAGGTCGGCACGCCGAGGTTCATTGTGGCCAGGCGCTGGGTCGTGTGCAGAGTGTCCGTGTTGTACAGCGTGCGCGTGACGGCCGAACAGGGCTCGGTGAAGTCGTCGACGAAGGAGGTGCTGCTGACCGTGTCGTGCAGCACCGCGCCCAGCTTGCCGTTCTTTGCCGCGCCCAGGCGCAAACGCTGCTCCGTCATCGGGCGCGCACCGACCGGCGCGAACATCTGGGTGCGTTCGATCGCCAGCTTGACCGGGCAGCCCGCCATTTTCGCCGCCATCGCGGCGAGCATCACGTGGGACCAGGTATTGCCCTTGCAGCCGAAGCCGCCGCCCACGAATGGGCAGACCACGCGCACCTTCTCCGGCGCAATGCCGAAGGTCTTGGCGGCGGTCTTGCGCACGCCTGAGACGTTCTGCGTGGAATCGTACAAGGTGAGCATGTCGCCGTCCCACGCGGCAATGGTGGCATGCGGCTCCATCGGGTTGTGGTTTTCGATCGGCGTCGTGTACAGCGTGTCCTGCTTGATGCTGGCGTGCGCCATATTGCCGGCGGCGTTGCCACGCGTGGTGTCGGCCGGCCGTTCGGGCTGGCTGGCCGGCGTGCGCAGATGCTTCTTCGCCTCGCCGAAGCCGAGCACGGCCTTGGCCGGAACGTAGTGGACACGCAACTGGCGCGCTGCATCTTGCGCGTGCTCGAGCGTATCGGCCACCACCACCGCGATCGGCTGGCCGTTGTATTGCACGTTGTTGTCCTGCAGCAGAGACAGACGGGGATTGCCCATCGCGCCGGGCGGGGGCCTTTTCTGCGGCGGCAGTTGCGCTGCGTTTTGCGGCGTCATGATCGCCAGCACGCCGCGCATGGCGCGCGCGGCGATGTCGTCGATGCTGCTGATCTTCCCGCTCGGGATCGTGCTGAGCACCATGAGGGCGTGCGCGAGGCGGGCCAGGCCATGTTCGGCCGAGTAGGTGGCGCCGCCGGTGACCTTAAGGAAACCGTCGGTCCGGTCGATGCCTTGTCCGACCACGCTCATGCCCGTCCCTCCGCCTGTCGCAGCGTACGCACGATGGCCCGTTGCGCCAGTTCGATCTTGAATCTGTTGTCGCGGAACGCCTTGGCGCCCGCGGTCAGCGCGAGCGCCGCGGCGCGGCATGTCTCATCGGTCAAGCGCTGGCCTTCGAGCAATTGTTCGGCCGCGCGGACACGCCACGGCTTGTGCGCGACCCCGCCCAGCGCGATGGCGGCCCTGCGCACCACGCCGTTATCGATGTCCAGCCCGGCCGCGACCGACACCAGCGCGAAGGCGTAGCTGGCGCGGTCGCGTATCTTCAGGTAGTGCGCATGGGTGGCGAAGGGCGAGGCCGGCAAGTCAAGCGCGAGAATCAATTCGCCGGGTCGCAGCAGCGTGTCCTGCTGGGGTGTATCGCCGGGCAGCCGGTGGAATTGCGTCACTGGCACCATGCGCTCGCCGCCCGGACTGCCGAGCAGCAGCGTCGCGTCCAGCGCTGCCAATGCCACGTTCATGTCGGATGGATTGACCGCGATGCAGGCCGGGCTGGCGCCCAGGATCGCGTGGACCCGGTTGTAGCCCTCGCGCGCGCCGCAGCCGGAACCCGGCATGCGCTTGTTGCACATGTCGAAGGCGGTGTCGGTGAAGTAGGGACAGCGCGTGCGCTGCATCAGGTTGCCGCCGGCCGTGGCCATGTTGCGCAGCTGGGGCGAGGCGCCGGCCAGCAAGGCCTGGGCCAGCAGCGGGTAGCGCTCGCGGACCAGGCGGTGATCGGCGGTATCGCTGTTGCGCGCCAGCGCCCCTATGCGCAGGCCGCCGTCGGCCGTCTCGGTGATCCGGTCGAGGCCGGTGCGGGTAATGTCGACCAGTCTGGCGGGGTGCTCGACGTCGGCCTTGATCAGGTCGAGCAGATTGGTGCCGTCGCCGATGAAGGCGCTGCCCGGCTGCTGGGCCAGCGCGATCGCGTGGGCGCTGTCGCGCGCCCGTTCGTAGGAAAGTGAGTGCATGCGGTTCGGCTCAGGTCTTCGCCGCCGCGGTCAGCTTGATGGCCGCGACGATGTTGGGATAAGCGCCGCAGCGGCACAGGTTGCCGCTCATGCGCTCGCGGATTTCTTCGTCCGACACGGCGATCTCGCGCTGGCGTACGTCGGGCGTTACGGCGCTGGGCGCGCCTGCGCGCATTTCGTCGATGCAGGCAATGGCCGAGCAGATTTGTCCTGGGGTGCAATAGCCGCATTGAAACGCGTCATGCTCGAGGAAGGCGCTCTGGATGGGCGCCAGCACCGTGCCCCGGGCAATGCCCTCGATGGTGGTGATCTTGTCGCCCTCATGCATGACAGCTAGCGTCAGGCAACTATTGATGCGGCGGCCATTGACCAGCACTGTGCAGGCGCCGCATTGGCCACGGTCGCATCCTTTTTTGGTGCCGGTCATGCCGATATGCTCGCGCAGCGCGTCGAGCAGGGTCACACGGGGTTCCAGCGACAAATGATGCACCTTGCCATTGATGTCGAGCTGAACCGCCTGGGGCGGCACATAGGGCGGCGCCTGTAGGTCGGCGCCAGCCTGGGCTGTGATGCCAGCCACGTTGGCGCCCGCCGCTGCGGCCAGGGCCGATTGCAGGAAGTTGCGCCGCGAAATGCGGGCCGCTGTTTCGTCCGTGGGTGGCTGATCAGATGGGGCGGTGGCCATGGATTCATTCTCGGAAATTCAATCGCGAGTGGTCGGTAACGAGGCTATTCGGCCCATTATCCGCAAGCGCATCCTGCCATCTGTTCGACGTCTCACATAGCAGCTCTGACACCTGGGTTTCTTCTTGTTGACGATCAATACGTTTCCCCGCCTCCTTCGTACGATTGCCTGTCAGCCATTGACGTATTAACACAAGAAGGGACCGATTATGAGAAGCAACGTTTTCCCGGGACTTTGCCGTATCCGTCCGGCGCGCGCACTGTTGGCCGCCGGCGTCCTGGCCCTGCTGTCGGCCGGGTGCGGTCGCGGCAGCGACGGCGCGTCCACCGTTCTCAAACCACAATTCTCCGCCACGCTAGCGCGCACCTCGAACGGCATCGCGCACGTTCGCGCCGACAACTTCAGCGGTCTCGGCTACGGTCTCGCGTACGCCTACGCGCAAGACAACATTTGCATGTTCGCCGATACCCTGCTGACCGTGCGCGGCGAACGGTCGCGCTTCTTCGGGCCTAGCGCCTACGCCACGGCGCCAGTGAACGGCGAGTACGGCGCGGCGATCGATTACATTCACCTCAACAACGAAGACAGCGATTTTTTCTTCAAGGCTTACCTCGACCTGGCGCAGTTGCGCGCTTCGTATGCGGCCGGCAGCCAGGAGACGCGCGACCTGCTGGCCGGGTACGCGGCAGGCTACAACCGCTATCTGAAGGATTACGCCGGCAAACTGCCGGCCGCTTGCGCGCACGCACAGTGGGTGCGTCCGATCAGCGTCGACGACATGGTTTTGGTTATCGCGGAGAAAGCCCTGCACGCGTCGGGCGAAGTGTTCGCGCAGGAAATTGTGAACGCCGCGCGCGACGAAGGCGTCAAGACTGCGGCGCGCGCCGTCGTCAAAACGCGCGTGGCGGACCTGGGCTTTCTGAGGCGCCGTCTGGCTCGGCTCACCCGCGAGCAGCTCGGCAGCAATGGGCTGGCCTTGGGCAAGGACGTCACCGCCAGTGGACATGGCATGTTGCTCGGCAATCGGCATTATCCGTGGACGAGCACCGACCGCTTCTACCAGGCACACTTGACTGTGCCGGGGCGCTATGATGCGATGGGCGTCATTCTCGGGGGAATCCCTATTGTCGTGATTGGATTTAACAACGATGTCGCATGGACCCACACCGTCACCGCGGCCGTGCACTTCACCACGTTCAAGCTGCAACTCGATACCAGCGATGCAAGCGGAACCACCTATCTCATCGACGGCCAGCCATCGAAGATGAGCACGCGTACCGTCAGCGTCGATAGCCTGCGTCCGGACGGCACGGTGGCCACGCGCAGCAAGACCTTCTACTTTACCAAGCAGGGCGCGGTGCTGGTCAAGCCCGACGCCGGTATCGCATGGACCGCCAGCACGGTCCATGTCCTGGCCGATCCGAATCGCAACAACACGCGGCTTTTGGACCAATGGATCGGCATCGGCTCCGCGCACAACGTCACCGAACTGAAGGCCTCGCTCGACAAGGTGATCGGCCTGCCCTGGGTGAACACGATCGCCGCCGACCGCGACGGCAATACCTTGTTCGCCGACGCCAGCGTTGTTCCCCGCGTCACCACAGACAAGTTCGCCTCTGACTGCTTGATCGTGCCGGCGCTGTTGATGTTCGACGGTTCCCGCAGCGCTTGCGCGTGGGGCCAGGATCCTGACGCGCCGGCCGGCATCTTCTCACCCGTCAATGGGCCGTGGACCAAGCGCAGCGATTATGTCGGCAATTCGAACGACAGCTACTGGCTCAGTAACGCCCACGCCTTGCTGAACGGCCCGGCGCCGTATGGCTATTCACCGCTGTACGGACCCACGGCGACGCCCCAAATGCTGCGTACCCGTATCGGCTTCAAGCAGGTGGAGGAAGCAATCGGCGGCGGCAGCAAACTCACCCTCACGGACCTGCAGCAACTCGCATTCGCGGACCGCGTATATGCCGCCGAGATCGTGCTGCCAGATTTGCTACCAAGTTGCGCGGCCAGCAACGACGCCTTGACGCAGCAGGCGTGCACTGTACTGGCATCCTGGGACAAGCACGCCAATCTCGATAGCCGCGGCGCGATACTATTCCGCGAATTCTGGAACAGCGCATCGACCATTCCAGACAAATGGGCCGTGACCTTCGACGCGGGCGATCCGGTCAACACGCCACGCGGCGTGGCGGCGCAGGCCATGCCGGGCATGCTCGCCGCACTCAAATCAGCGGCGCAAAAGATGCAGGGTTTGCATATTCCACTGGACGCGCGGCTGGGCGACTACCAAAGCGAAACGCGCAACGGCGTGCGCACCGGCGTGCACGGTGCGATCGGCGATATCGACGGCTCGTACAATTCGATCCACATGCGCTCGGACCTTACCGCGGACGGCTATCGCGATATCGCCTGGGGTACCAGCTACGTGCAGACGGTGACCTTCGACACCACCGGTCCGGTCGCGCAAGCGATGCTGTTGTACGGCCAGTCGGTAAACCCGGCATCGCCGTTTTATGGCGACCAGATCGGCACCTACGCGCGCAAGGAATGGCCGCGCTTGCCGTTTCATGTTGAGGCGATCAAGGCTGACCCGCGATACTCCCTCACCACCTTGTCCGAATAGCTCTTGTCAGCGGCGCGGCGCTTTGCTATAGTTCGCCTCCCC
>DIZW01000119.1 GCA_002428015.1 Oxalobacteraceae bacterium UBA6018
GCTCGCCACGTTCAGGCGCATGCGCGTCGATCGCAGTTGCTTTGGGCGAAAACAGGCTGCCCGGCGCCAGCAGCAAGCCCTCGGCCATGGCGCGTTCGGCCAGCGCGTTGGTGTCGACCCCTGCGTCGGCCCACACGAACATGCCGGCCGGCGGGGCCACGTCCACGCGCAGGCCGGCGCGCTCGATCTGGCGCAACGCCTTGACCCGCACCGCGTCCAGGCGCGCGCGGATGCGGTCCATGTGCTTGCGGTACAGGCCTTCGGAGAGCACCTTATAAACCACCCGCTCGCCGATCTCGCCGCTGGTCAGGGTGGCCAGCATCTTGCGGTCGCACAGGCGCTGGGCCCAGGCGTGGGAGGTGGCGATGAAGCCGACCCGCAGGTTGGCCGAGAGCGACTTGGAAAAGCCGCCCAGGTAGATCACCCGCCGCAGCTGGTCGAGCGCGGCCATGCGGGTGGCCGGCTGCACCGCGCTGCCCGGATGCAGGTCGCAGTAGATGTCGTCCTCGACGATGGTGAAGCCGTGTTCCTCGGCCAGGCGCAGCACCTGGAACGCCTTGGCCGCCGACAGCGAGGTCGAGCTGGGGTTGTGCAGCACCGAGTTGATGATGTACAGCTTGGGCTTGTGCACGGCGGCCAGCGCGGCCAGCTGGGCGATGTCGGGCCCGTCGGGCAGGCGCGCGATGCCGACCACCTTGGCGCCCATGGCGGCGAACGAGCCGAACATCAGGAACCAGGCCGGGTCGTCCACGAAGATGGTGTCGCCGGGCCGGGTGAACTCGCGCGCCACCAGGTCCAGCGCCTGGGTCACGCCGACGGTGGTGACGATCTGCTCGGGCGCGGCGTCGATCTCCAGCTCGGCCAGCTTGAGCTGCAGTTGCTGGCGCAGCGGCAGGAAGCCTTGCGGCGCGCCGTAGCTGACCAGCGCGCGCGGATGCTGGCGGCTGATGCTGCGCAGGGCGTTGGCCACCATCGGGCCGTCCAGCCACTCGGCCGGCAGCACGCCGGAGCCGGGCACGCGCTGCAGCGGCACCTGGCGGAACATGTTGCGGATCAGCCAGACCACGTCCAGCGGCTTGGTCTCGAGCGCGCTCTCCAGGCCCGGCGCGGAGCGTTCGCCGGCGTTGATGGGCGAGCGCTCGCGCACGAAGAAGCCGGCGCCGCGGCGCGACTCCAGGTAGCCCATCGCCACCAGCTTGTCGAAGCTGGCCACCACGGTATGGGCCGACACCCTGTGGCTGGCCGCGAACTGGCGGATCGAGGGCATGCGCGCGCCGCTCCGGAGCAGCTTGTCGTCGATGCGCGCGGCCACGGCGCGCACGATCTGCTCGATCAGGGTCTCGCCGCCGTCGCGCCGCAGGGTGGCGCTGAAGGGGCCGCTGGGGCCGCTGATGGGGCCGCCGCTGATGCCTTTGATCGCGCCAGTCATGGGGCGGGCCGGGGGCGCGCCAGCTGTATTGGTCATTTTACCGTCACAGTATGGAAAAGTATCTGAACAAGTGTATTGGTACTGTACTGGAATTCTCGTCTAGGATACACCCATCGCCCCTTGCCGCTCAAGCGCGGCTCCCACAGAAAGGTTCCGCCATGCACGCCGCCCTGCCCGCCCGTCCACCAGCGCCAGCGATGTCGCGCGACAACGCCGGCATGGCGCTGGGCCTGGTCGCGGTGGCGATGTTCAGCCTGACGCTGCCGTTCACGCGCATGGCCGTGGCCGAGCTCGACCCGGCCTTCGTCGCGCTCGGGCGGGCCTTGGTGGCGGCCCTGCTGGCCGCCGGCTGGCTGCTGGCCAGGCGCAGCGCCTGGCCGCCGCGCACGGCCTGGCTGCCGCTGGCCCTGGTGGCGCTCGGCTGCGTGATCGGCTTTCCGTGGCTGACTTCGATCGCGCTGCGCACCGTGCCGGCCTCCCACGGCGCCGTGCTGGTGGGCATTTTGCCGCTGGCCACCGCCGTCTTCTCCGCCCTGCGCGGCAACGAGAAGCCCTCGCCCGGTTTCTGGCTGACGGCCGTGACCGGCTCGGCCCTGGTGATCGGCTTCGCCCTGCGCCAGAGCGGCGGCAGCTTCCACACGGCCGACCTGCTGGTGCTGGCCGCCGTGGCCCTGGGCGGGCTCGGGTACGCCGAGGGCGGCCGCCTGGCCCAGCGCATGGGCGGCGAGCAGGTGATCAGCTGGGCCCTGGTCTTGAGCGCGCCGCTGCTGCTGCCGCTGGCCGTCTGGCTGTTCTGGGGCCAGCTCGGCCGCCTGGCCCACGCCGGAGCGGGCGCCTGGATCGGCTTCGGCTACGTGTCCGTGTTCTCGATGTTCATCGGCTTCTTTTTCTGGTACCGCGGCATGGCCCTGGGCGGGGTGGCGCGGGTGGGCCAGGTCCAGCTGGTGCAGCCCTTCCTGACCCTGGGCGCGGCCGCCCTGATGCTGGGCGACACCCTGACCTGGCCCAACCTGGCCTTCGCGCTGGCCGTGATCGCGGTGGTGGCGCTAGGGCGGCGCATGCGCGTCCAGGCCGTGGCCCGGCCCGCGCAAGCGGCGCCGGACAGTGGGAATACGGCCAAGCCCGACGTACAATAGCGCTTTGCCTGGCTTACGCCGCCCGGCCCGTCATCGGCCTCAGGTCATCAGCCTCACGTCAACATTAACCGCTCACGCTCTCAAGCGCTTACGCTTACTACTCGGGAACCGTCCATGTCCGTCTACGACAAACTGAAGTCGCTCAACATCACCCTCAGCTCGCCGGCCGCGCCGGTCGCTTCCTACGTCATGTACGTGCAGAGCGGCAACCTGGTATTCCTGTCCGGCCACCTGCCCAAGAACGCCGACGGCAGCGTCATCGCCGGCCAGCTGGGCAAGGACATCAGCGTGGAGCAGGGCCAGCAGGCCGCGCGCGCCTGCGCCATCGCCCTGATCGGCACCCTGCAGCAAGCCTGCGGCGGCGACCTGGCGCGCGTCAAGCGCATCGTCAAGGTGATGAGCCTGGTCAACTCGAGCGGCGACTTCACCGAGCACCACCTGGTCACCAACGGCTGCTCCGACCTGCTCGGCGAGGTGTTCGGCGAGGCCGGCCGCCACGCCCGCTCGGCCTTCGGCGTGGCCCAGATCCCGCTGGGCGCCTGCGTCGAGATCGAAATGATCGTCGAAGTCGCCTAACAGCGCGTCGGCACCCATCAACTATCGAAGCGGCCGCCCTTACCCAGGCGCGGCCGTGCCCCGAGGCGCTTACCCAGCGTGCTCTATAATGACCGCTAGCCGACGCGGCCCCTTTCTTCTGTGAGACCAGCATGAAAATAGAAAATCCTAATCCGATCCAGTGGCGTTTCTCGGAGCGCGCCAACCAGCTGCAAAGCTCGGTGATCCGCGAGATCCTGAAGGTGACCCAGCGTCCCGATATTATTTCCTTCGCCGGCGGCCTGCCCTCGCCCGAGACCTTCCCGGTGGCCGAGATGAAGGCCGCGTTCGACAAGGTGCTGTCGGAAAACGGCAAGGTGGCCCTGCAATATGGCCCCACCGACGGCTACCCGCCCCTGCGCGCGTGGATCGCCAACGACCTGTCCACCCCTGGCTGCACCATCGCGCCGGAACAGGTCCTGATGGTGTCCGGTTCGCAGCAGGCGCTCGACCTGCTGGGCAAGGTGCTGATCGACGAGGGCAGCCGCGTGCTGGTCGAAACCCCGAGCTACCTGGGCGCGCTGCAGGCGTTCTCGGTGTACCGCCCCGAGTTCAAGTCGGTCGACACCGACGACCATGGCCTGGTGCCGACCTCGGTCGGCGCCGTCGCCGCGGGCGCGCGCATGCTGTACGCGCTGCCGAACTTCCAGAACCCCACCGGCCGCAGCCTGTCCGTGGAGCGCCGCCAGGAACTGGTGGAGACCTGCGCCCGCCTGGGCCTGCCGCTGATCGAGGACGACCCCTACGGCGCGCTCAGCTACAAGGGCGAGCCGCTGCCGCGCATGCTCAACATGAACCCGGACGGCGTCATCTACATGGGCTCGTTCTCGAAAGTGCTCACCCCCGGCATCCGCCTGGGCTACGTGGTGGCGCCGCTGCCGCTGGTGCGGCGCCTGGAAATGGCCAAGCAGGCCGCCGACCTGCACACCGCCACCCTGACCCAGATGGTGGTGCACGAGGTGATCAAGGACGGCTTCCTGGCCCGGCACATCCCCAAGATCCGCGCGCTGTACGCCAACCAGTGCCAGGTCATGCTCGACGCCATGGCCGCCAACTTCCCCGCGGGCGTCAGCTGGACCCGCCCCGAGGGCGGCATGTTCATCTGGGTCACCCTGCCGGCCGGGATCGACGCCATGAAGCTGCTCGACCAG
>DIZW01000066.1:0-75417 GCA_002428015.1 Oxalobacteraceae bacterium UBA6018
TTCCCGGCCGACCTGTACCTGGAAGGCTCGGACCAGCATCGCGGCTGGTTCCACTCTTCGCTGCTGACGTCCTCGATGCTGAACGGCCGCCCGCCGTACAAGGCGCTGCTGACGCACGGTTTCACCGTCGACGGCGAGGGCAAGAAGATGTCCAAGTCGCTCGGTAACACCCTGGCCCCGCAGAAGATCTCCGACACCCTCGGCGCCGACATCCTGCGCCTGTGGGTCGCCTCGACCGACTACACGGGCGAACTGTCGATCTCCGACGAGATCTTGAAGCGCGTGACGGAAGCCTACCGGCGCATCCGCAACACCCTGCGCTTCCTGCTGGCGAACACCTCCGACTTCGACCACGCCAACCATGCCGTCCCCACCGACGGCCTGCTCGAGATCGACCGCTACGCGATCGCCGCGATGGGCGCGCTGCAGGCCGACATCGCCGGCCACTACGAACGCTACGAATTCCATCCGGTTGTGGCCAAGCTGCAGAACTACTGCTCGGAAGACCTGGGCGGCTTCTACCTCGACATCCTCAAGGACCGCCTCTACACCAGCGCGGTCGATTCGCCGGCGCGCCGTTCAGCCCAGACCGCGCTGTGGCACATCACCCAAAGCCTGCTGCGCGTGATGGCCCCGATGCTCTCGTTCACCGCCGAGGAAGCCTGGGCCGTGTTCGCCGGCCCGCAAGCCTACGCCGCCAGCGCCGAGACCATCTTCACCCAGACCTGGTGGGAGCTGCCGGCCATGCCCGACGGCGCCGCCCTGCTCGACAAGTTCGGCCAGCTGCGCGCCGTGCGCGCGGTGGTGACCAAGGAGCTCGAAGAACTGCGCGCTTCCGGCGCGATCGGCTCGTCGCTGCAGGCCGAGCTGACCATCCGCGCCGCCGGTGCCAAGTACCGGCTGCTGACGAGCCTGGGCGAGGACCTCAAGTTCGTGTTCATCACCTCCAGCGCCACCGTCGTCGAGGTGGCCAGCGAGGCCGAGGAAGCCATCGCCGTCACCGCCTCGGGCGCGCCCAAGTGCGAGCGCTGCTGGCATTACCGCGCCGACGTCGGCACGCACGCGGAGCATCCCGGCCTGTGCGGGCGCTGCGTCAGCAACCTGTATGGCGGCGGCGAGCAGCGCGCCTTCGCCTGACGGTTTTCATCCACCCACAACAATAACAATTCATGGCAACCAAAAAGAAACCGCTGTTCTCCACCGCACCCAAGGGCGGCAACAGCCTGGCCCCCTGGCTAGGCGTCGCCTTCATCGTGGTCCTGTTCGACCAGCTCTCGAAGATCGTCGTCGACAAGCTGTTCGTGTTCGGCGAAAGCCGCCCGATCACCTCGTTCTTCAACCTGGTGCTTGGCCTATAACCGTGGCGCGGCATTCAGCTTCCTGACCCACGAAAGCGGCTGGCAGCGCTATCTGTTCACCGCCATCGCGGTGGCGGCGGTGATCTTCATCCTGTACCTGTTGCGGCGTCATTCCGGCCAGCGCCTGTTCTGCTGGGCCCTGGCGCTGATCATGGGCGGTGCCATCGGCAACGTGGTCGACCGCATCGCCTACGGCCACGTGATCGACTTCCTCGATTTCCATTTTGGATCGCTGGGCCATTTCCCCGCCTTTAACCTCGCCGACAGCGCCATCACGCTCGGCGCCGTCCTGTTCATCTTCGACGAACTGCGGCGCGTGAACCGGCACTAGGCCCCAAGGAGCCGCACATGACGATGGATTTGAAGGATAAGAAGATCGTCCTCGGCCTGTCCGGCGGGGTGGCCTGCTACAAGGCCGCGGAACTGTGCCGCGCCCTCACGCGCGAGGGCGCCAGCGTGCAGGTGGTGATGACCGAGGCAGCCACCCACTTCATCACGGCCGTCACCATGCAGGCGCTCTCGGGCAACCCGGTCCACACCGACCAGTGGGACACTCGCATCGCCAACAACATGGCCCACATCGACCTCACCCGCGGCGCCGACGCCATCCTGGTCGCGCCCTGCTCGGCCGATTTCATGCGCAAGCTGGCCCACGGCGCCTGCGACGACCTGCTCTCGACCCTGTGCCTAGCGCGTCCGCGCGCCGTGCCGCTGCTGGTGGCGCCGGCCATGAACGTGGAGATGTGGCAGAACCCCGCCACCCAGCGCAACCTGGCGCAGCTGCGCGCCGACGGCGTCGCCATCTTCGGCCCGGCCGCCGGCGAACAGGCCTGCGGCGAAGTGGGCCTGGGCCGCATGCTCGAGCCGCTCGACCTGCTCGAGGAGCTGATCGCCGCCTTCCAGCCCAAGCTGCTGGCCGGGCGCCGTGTGCTGATCACCGCCGGCCCCACCTTCGAGGCGATCGACCCGGTACGCGGCATCACCAATCTATCCTCGGGCAAGATGGGCTACGCGATCGCCCGCGCCGCGCGCGAGGCCGGCGCCGACGTCACCCTGGTGTCCGGCCCCACCGCCCTGCCCACCCCGCACGGCGTGCGCCGCACCGACGTCCAGAGCGCCCAGCAGATGCACGACGCCGTCATGGCGGCCGTCGGCGGCCAGCACGTCTTCATCGGCGTGGCCGCGGTGGCCGACTGGCGCGTGGTCAACGCCAGCGACCAGAAAATGAAGAAGCAGGAGGACGGCGCCGCCCCGGTCCTGCAATTCGAACAGAACGCCGACATCCTCGCCTGCGTCGCCGCCACCACCTCGCTCTCGGGCTGGCCCTACTGCGTGGGCTTCGCCGCCGAGACGGAGAACCTGGTCGAATACGGCGCCATCAAGCGCGAGAAAAAAGGCATTCCTCTGTTGGTGGGCAATATCGGCCACCACACTTTCGGGCAGGATGACAATACCGTGATCCTGTTCGACGAAACCGGCCACACCGTACTGCCGCGCGCGGACAAGCTCACCCTCGCGCGCCAGCTCATCTCCGAAATCGCCAAGCGCCTCGAACAGCGCTCACTGCTCAAATAAGAAACCGCGCCACATGAAAACCATCGACATCAAGATCCTCGACCCGCGCATGAAGGAACAGCTGCCGCATTACGCCACGCCAGGCAGCGCGGGCCTCGACCTGCGCGCCTGCATCGACGCGCCGCTGACCATCGAAGCCGGCGCCACGGTGCTCATTCCGACCGGCCTGGCGATCCACCTGGCCGACCCGGGCTACGCCGCCATGATCCTGCCGCGCAGCGGCATGGGTCACAAGAACGGCATCGTTCTGGGGAATCTGGTAGGCTTGATCGACTCCGATTATCAGGGACAGCTGATGGTCTCGACCTGGAACCGCGGCCACAGCGCCTTCACCCTGCAGCCGATGGAACGCCTGGCCCAGCTGATCGTAGTACCTGTCCTGCAGGTCGGATTCAAGGTCGTCGATGAATTCGACGGCAGCGAACGCGGTGCCAACGGATTCGGAAGCACCGGCAAACAATAAAAACACCTTGGAGAAGTCTATGACCCGCATCATTGGTCTGCACCCGGCTGTGCCGGCAATCGCCATGGCGCTGCTGCTCTCTGCCTGCGGCACCACTGGCCCGATCCGTTCCGCGTCCGTCCCCGCGGCCGCGCAGGAGCAGCCGGAGCCCGAGCCGGCGCCCGCCCTGAGTCCGCGCATGGCGGCCGCCGCCGACACCCTCACCAAGATGGCCGCGCTGCAGGACCGCCTGTACCGCGTGGCCGCGCCCCTGTTGATCAACAACGCCGAGCTATGCAAATCACATGCGCGCAACCTGCTCGGCTTCACCGCCAAGAACCGCTACTCGTATCCCGGTGAATTCAACGAGGCCGCGCAGGCGGCGATGGGCATGGGCGACCGTCTGCAGGTGACCGGCGTGCTGGCCGGCAGCGGCGCCGCGCGCGCCGGGCTGCGCCGCGGCGACGGCCTGATCGCCGCCGGCGGCAAGCCCCTGCCGGTCGGCTCCAACGCCTCCACCCTGGCCGGCGCGGTGTTCGGTCCGCTGGTGAACTCCCATGCCAACATCGACATGAAGGTCGAGCGCGACGACAAGGTCCACCTGCTCACCGTGCCGGTCACGCGCGCCTGCGGCTTCGGCGTCGAACTGGGCAACGCCGACAACGTCAACGCCTACGCCGACGGCCAGCGCGTGATGATCACCCGCGGCATGATCAACTTCACCCAGAACGACGACGAGCTGGCCTACCTGATGGCCAATGGGATCGCCCACAACGTGCTCGGCCACGCCGCCACCCAGCGCAACGCCAACACCATCGGCAGCATCATCGACAACCTGATGGGCATGCACCCGGACACCTCGATGCTGATCGGTAGCGGCGGTATCCGCGCCATGCCGCAGGAGCTCGACGCCGCCGCCGACACCCTCAGCCTGTATATGCTGGCGCGCGCCGGCTACAACATCGACGGCGCCAACGCGTTCTGGAAGCGCCTGGCCGCGGCCCATCCGGCCACGGTCCTGAACGGCTACGTGGCCAACCACCCGGGCACCGCCCACCGCCTGGCCGCGATCGACAAGACCGTCGCTGAAATCAAGGCCAAGCAAGCCGCCAGGAAGCCGCTGACCCCATAAGGGCGCAGCGCCGCTCCGCATGCGCGGCGCGGCGCGGGCGGCGGCGCCAATGGGAACCGCGCGGCTGGCGCCGCGCGAGCGCGCCTAGCTGGGGAAGTTCGGGAAGTACACCGACATCACCCACGTCAGCAGCACGCAAAACACCACCGCCGCCAGCAGCACCAACAGCAGGCGTCCAAACTTCGGCGAACCATCGCCATTTTTTGTATCATTGTCCATTCATCCAGTATATGCGATCCCATGGACAGTATCGACCTTGAAGTGCTCAAGACGGCCGCCGCCTGGATCGACGCCGGACGCCGCTGCGAGCTCGTCACCGTCGTTAAGACCTGGGGTTCCAGCCCGCGCCCGATCGGCGCCACCCTCGCCATCTGCGACGACGGCCGCGTGGTCGGCTCGGTCTCGGGCGGCTGCATCGAGGACGACCTGATCGCCCGCGTGCGCGCCCACGGTGTCACCCGCCGCGTGCCCGAACTGGTCAGCTACGGTATCAGCGCCGACGAGGCCCACCGCTTCGGGCTGCCCTGCGGCGGCACCATCGAACTGGCCATCGAACCGCTCACACCGCACAGCCGCGTCCAGGAACTGCTGGCGCGCCTGGAACGCCATGAGCTGCTGGCGCGCCGCCTCGATCTCGACAGCGGCGCGGTCAAGCTGGAAGCGGCCGCGCCGGGCGCCGTGCAGCACCTCGCCGGCCAGGTGCTCACCACCATCCACGGCCCGCGCTGGCGCCTGTTCATCATCGGCGCCGGCCAGCTGTCGCGCTTTCTCGCGCAGATCGCCTGCGCCATGGATTACCACGTCACCGTGTGCGACCCGCGCGAGGAATATCGCGCCGGCTGGCAGTTGCCCGGGGTGAGCCTGGTGCACATGATGCCCGACGACCTGGTGCTCGAAGCGCGGCTCGACCACCGCAGCGCCGTGGTCGCGCTGACCCACGACCCCAAGCTCGACGACCTGGCCCTGATGGAGGCGCTCAAGTCCGACGCCTTCTACGTCGGCGCGATCGGCTCGCGCATGAACAACGCCAAGCGGCGCGAGCGCCTCAAGCTGTTCGACCTGGACGACGCCCAGCTGGCACGCCTTCACGGGCCCATCGGCCTTTACATCGGCAGCAAGACGCCGGCCGAAATCGCCATCTCCATCCTGGCCGAGCTCACCGCTGTCAAGAATGGCGTGCCGGCCGCGCTGCAGGTGCGCCACGCCGCCGCGCTGGACGGCGCCGCCTGAGCCGCCCCGTGCACATCGAACTGCCCCTGCCACCCGGCTACCGCGCCGACGACGTGCTCGCGTTTCACGGCCGCGACCCCGAAGGCGTGGCCGAGCAGGTCGCCCCGGACCGCATCCACAAGGCCGTCCTGCTCGACGGCGTGGCAGTGCTGCTGACGGTCGTCCTGGCACCCGGCGTGGCCGCCTGCGATGTGCACGCCGACGGCGCCATGACGGCATCGATCCAGGCCCAGGCGCGCGCAGCCCTGGCCGGTATGCTGGGCCTGCTCATCGACCCGCAACCGTTTCTGCACGCGGTCGCCGGTGACCCGCTGCTGGGCCCCGTCGCGCGGCGCCAAAGCGGCCTGCGCGTGATCCAGTCGGCCAGCGTGTTCGAAGCGCTTACCTGGGCCATCATCGGCCAGCAGATCAACCTGCCGTTCGCCATCGCGCTGCGCCGCAGCTTCATCCTGCAGGCCGGGCGCCGCCACAGCGGCGGCCTGTGGTGCTACCCGGACCCCGCCGCCGCCGCGCGCATCGGCGCCGACGCGCTCACCACGCGCAAATTCTCGCGCGCCAAGGCCGATACCCTGCTGCGCCTGGCCGCGCTGGTCGATGGCGGCACGCTGGTCCTCGACCGCGACGACGATATCGCGCGCACCAGCGCCGCCCTGCTGGCGATCAAAGGCATCGGGCCGTGGACCGTCAACTACGCGCTGCTGCGCGGCTACGGCTACCCCGATTGTTCGCTGCATGGCGACGTGGCCATCCGCACCGCCTTCCAGCGCCTGCTCGGCAAGGACACCAAGCCCGACATCGCGCGCACCGAGGCGCTGCTGGCGGCTTACCGCCCGCACCGCACCATGGCATGCGCCCACCTGTGGGCCAGCCTGTCCGCCCCGCTGCACGAATAGACGCTTGCCCTGCACACGAATGCTTGCCCCAACAATGAACGCTTGACCCTAAAACGAACGCTTGACCCTCACGTCGCGTCAGGCCTGAAGCTGGCGGCACGCATGAAGAACAAGGAGCACGAACGATGACGTTGAAAATAGGCGAGCTGGCCCGCCGCACTGGAGTGACGGTACGCGCGCTGCATCACTACGACAGCATCGGGCTGCTCCAGCCTTCGGCGCGTTCCGACGCCGGCTACCGGCTGTATGACCGTCACGACATCGCGCGCCTGCACCAGATCCAGGCCCTGCGTCGCTTCGGCATGCCGCTGGCCGATATCGGCACCTTCCTCGCGAGTCCGGACGCGCGCCTGGCGGACATCGTCGACCGGCAGATCGACGCGCTGACGCGCCAGATCGCCGAGGCCGACCTGCTGCGCGGCCAGCTGGCGCAATTACGCGCCCAGCTGGCCGAAGGCGACGCGCCCGATCTCGCTTCCTGGCTAACGACACTGGAGCAGATGACCATGTACGACAAATATTTTTCGAAGCAGGAGCGCGAGCGGCTACCGTTCGCCAACCAGGACGACGCCGGCCAGGCCGAGTGGCGTGCCATGGTGGCGCGCGCGAAGGCCATGATCGCGGCCGGCACGCCGCCGTCGGCACTGGAGGCCCGTCAATTGGGCCAGCAATGGATGATCGCCGTCGAACGCGACACCGGCGGCGACCCGGATTTCATGGTGCGCATGATCGCCATGCAGGCGCACGAACCGGAACTGCGCGCGCACAACCGCATCACGCCCGAGGTCGAGGCCTTCGTGCTCGAAGCGTTCACGCTGTCGCGCCTGGCGCTGTTCGAAGCCTACCTCTCGCCCGAGGAGTTCGCGTTCATGAACGCCAACTACCGCAAGCGCTCGCACGAGTGGCCGGGGCTGATCGCGCGGGTGCGCAAGGTCTTCGAGGCCGGCGTGGCGCCCGGCGCGCCGCCGATGCAGGCGCTGGCGCGCGAATGGATCGCGCTGACGCGGTCCTACGCCGGCGACGACCCGGCCACCCACGCCAAGCTGCGCCTGGCCTACGAGAACGAGCCGATGCTCATGATCGGCAGCTGGATCACGGACGAGATGAAGGGATATATCGGGCAGGCGATGGCGGTGGCGCACGGCCGGCCCGCCTGACAAGGCGTCGGACCGGCGCCGGCGCCCAATAACTGAAAAGCCGTTGACCCTTTGCAGGATCAACGGCTTTGAATCTGGTTGCGGGGACAGGATTTGAACCTGTGACCTTCGGGTTATGAGCCCGACGAGCTGCCAGACTGCTCCACCCCGCGTCTGATGCAATCATTATACGGCGCTTTCCTGATTTAGGCAATGTTAATCCAAGCCTCGGGGGCGATAGCTGGGCCAGGACGTTTCTAGCCCGCCCTGGCCAGGCCTTGCCGGTGCGGCGCAGCCCGCGCAATCGGTGTAAAGTAGGCGGAAAATCATTTTCCCGGTCCCCTATGAAATATTGCTCCGAGTGTGCCCACCCTGTCGCCCTGCTCGTGCCCGACGGCGACAACCGGCCACGCTATGTGTGCGCCCAATGCGACACCATTCATTACCAGAACCCCAAACTGGTGGTCGGCTCCATCCCGGTCTGGGAGCAAGCCGACCAGTTCAAGGTCTTGCTGTGCAAACGGGCCATCGAACCGCGCCACGGCTACTGGACTTTGCCGGCCGGCTTCATGGAGAACGCGGAAACCACGGCCGAGGCGGCGGTGCGCGAAACCGAGGAGGAAGCCGGCGCCAACATCGAAATCGGCAACTTGTTCTCCCTGCTCAATGTGGCCCAGGTTCACCAGGTCCACCTGTTCTACCTGGCCCGCCTGCGCGACCTGTCGTTTGCGCCGGGCATTGAGAGCCTGGACGTGCGCCTGTTCGCCGAGCATGAAATTCCATGGGAAGAACTGGCCTTCCCCACCATCCGCAAGACCCTGGAACTGTTCTTCGCCGACCGCGTCAAAATACGCGAGGAAGGGGGCGGCTACCGCTTCCACAGCCACGACATCGTGCGCCCGATGCGCATCGAAAGCGACCCACACTGACCCATGATTCCCTGGCTCGAGTCCCACTCACCGTTTCCTGACGTGTCCGAGGCGCTGACCCTGGACGCGCCGGGCCTGCTCGCCGCCGGCGCCGACCTGTCGCCGCAGCGCCTGCTGGCGGCCTACCAGCGCGGCATCTTCCCGTGGTTCTCGGAAGGCCAGCCCATCCTGTGGTGGAGCACTGACCCGCGCATGGTGCTGATGACCGCGCAGTTCAAGGTCAGCGATAGCCTGCGCAAGACCTTGCGCAAGGTCGAGCGCAGCATGCGCGACGGCGGGCGCTACCAGGTGCGCTTCGACACCGCCTTCGAGGACGTCATGCGCGCCTGCGCGGCCCCGCGCAAGGACGGGCCGGGCACCTGGATCTCGGAAGACATCATCAACGGCTACACCGGCCTGTACGCGCTCGGCTACGCGCACTCGGCGGAACTGTGGCGCGACGGCGAACTGGTCGGCGGGGCCTACGGCGTGTGCATCGGCCGCATGTTCTACGGCGAATCGATGTTCGCGCGCGTCACCGACGGCTCCAAGATCGCCCTGGCCTTCCTGGTGGACTTCCTGCGCGAGCGGGGCGTGGCCATGATCGATTGCCAGCAGGAGACCTCGCACCTGGCCTCGCTGGGCGCGGCGCCGATCTCGCGCGCCGCCTTTCTCGAGCATGTCGACGCGGCCATCCGGCAACCGGCCATTGTCGACTGGACCCCGGGCGCCGGCTTGCGCGGGACGCAGTAAAGAACCCAAACTTTCGCTACAATGGGTCATCACGTCGCATTGAAAGCCCATGCATGACGCACTTAAACGATCTGCCCTTCTCGACGCTGCAGTTCTACACCACGGCGCCCTACCCGTGCAGCTACCTTGATGCGCGTCAGGCCAGGTCGCAGGTGGCCACGCCGTCGCACCTGATCAACGCCGACGTGTATTCCGAGCTGGTCAAGAACGGTTTCCGGCGCAGCGGCATCTTCACCTACCGGCCCTATTGCGAGGGCTGCCGCGCCTGCATCCCGGTGCGGGTGCGCACGGCCGAGTTCGCGCCCAGCCGGGGCCAGCGCCGCGCCTGGAAGCGCCATGCCGGCCTGATTGCCTCCGTGGCCAACCTCAGCTTCTCCGACGAGCATTACGCGCTCTACCTGCGCTACCAGACCACGCGCCACCTCGGCGGCGGAATGGACCAGGACAGCCGCGACCAGTACGCCCAGTTCCTGCTGCAAAGCCGCGTCAACACCCGCCTGGTCGAGTTCCGCGACGGCGACGGCGCCTTGCGCATGGTCTCGATCATCGATGTGCTGTCCGACGGCCTGTCCTCGGTCTACACCTTCTTCGACCCGGACGTGGAAGGCGCCTCCTTCGGCACCTACAACGTGATGTGGCAGATCGCCCAGACCCGCGAGCTGGGCCTGCCCTTCGTGTATCTCGGCTACTGGATCGAGCAAAGTCCCAAAATGGCGTACAAGATCAATTTCCGCCCCCTGGAGGCGCGCATCGATGGTGTCTGGGGACTCCTCGACAAGTAACACTGCGATGCGGCAAGTCACACAGTTGGGTAAAATGCGCGCACCAGCATCAACCCGAGCGCTTTCATGTCCCAGAACCTGCTATACGCCCTAGGCCGTCCCCTGCTGTTTTCGCTCAGCGCGGAAACCGCCCACAACCTCACCCTGCCCGCCCTGCGCGGCGCCGCGGCGCTCGGCCTGACCGGCCTGTGCGCCAAGCCGGCGCCCGACCCGCGCACCGTGATGGGCATCGACTTTCCCAACCCGATCGGCCTGGCCGCCGGCCTGGACAAGGATGGCGCCTACATCGACGGCTTGTCAGCGCTCGGTTTCGGCTTCATCGAGGTCGGCACCGTGACCCCGCTGGCGCAGGCAGGAAACCCCAAGCCGCGCATCTTCCGCCTGCCCAGCAAGCGCGCCGTGATCAACCGCATGGGCTTTAACAATGGCGGCGTGGACGCCTTCGTGCGCAACGTGCAGGCGTCGCGCTTCTACCAGGAAAAGCGCGGCGTGCTGGGCCTCAATATCGGCAAGAACGCGGCCACGCCGATCGAAAAGGCGGTCGACGACTACCTGATTTGCCTGGAAAAAGTCTACCCCTACGCCAGCTACGTCACCGTCAACATCTCCTCGCCGAACACCAAGAACCTGCGCCAGCTGCAGGGCGGCTCGGAACTGGACGCGCTGCTGGGGCAGCTCAAGGCCGCCCAGCTGCGCCTGGCCGACCAGCACGGCCGCTACGTGCCGCTGGCGCTGAAGATCGCGCCCGACGTCGACGGCGAACAGATCAAGGAAATCGCCGCGGCGCTGCTGCGCCACAAGATCGATGGCGTCATCGCCACCAACACCACGCTGGACCACCGCTCGGTCGACCGCCTCAAGCACGGGATGGAAACGGGCGGCCTGTCGGGCCAGCCGGTGTTCGACCTGTCCAACATCGTGATCCGCGCGCTCAAGGCCGAGCTGGGCGACGCCATTCCGATCATCGGCGTGGGCGGCATCATGAGCGGCAAGGACGCCGCCGAGAAGATGCGGCTGGGCGCATCGCTGGTCCAGCTTTACACCGGCCTGATCTACCGCGGCCCCGGCCTGATCAAGGAATGCGCCCGCGCCGTGAGGAAATGACATGCAGATGAAGACGCTGGGCGCCACGCCGCTCAAGGTATCGCCGATCTGTCTCGGCACCATGACCTTCGGCGAGCAAAACAGCGAGGCCGACGCCCACAGCCAGCTCGACTACGCGCTCGAGCGCGGCATCAATTTCATCGACACGGCCGAGATGTATCCGGTCATGCCGCGCGCCGAGACCCAGGGCGCCACCGAGCGCTTCATCGGCAGCTGGCTCAGGAAAACCGGCCGGCGCGAGCGCATCGTACTGGCCACCAAGGCGGCCGGCCCCAACCCGGGCTTGACCTGGGTGCGCGGCGGCGCCCAGAACCTGGACGCGGGCAACATCCGCGCGGCGGTCGAAGCGAGCCTGAAACGGCTGCAGACCGACCATATCGACCTGTACCAGATGCACTGGCCGAGCCGCAACGTGCCTATCTTCGGCGCCAGCCGCTTCGACCCGGACAAGGAAAGGCCGTGCGTGGCCATCGAGGACACCTTGGCCGCCCTGGGCGCGCTGATCGACGCGGGCAAGATCGGCCACATCGGGGTATCCAACGAGAGCGCCTGGGGCGTGAGCGAATACATCAAGCAGGCCGAGATGACGGGTTTGCCGCGCATCGCCACGATCCAGAACCTGTACAACCTGACCGCGCGCGCCTTCGAGACCCAGTTGCTGGACGAGACCTGCTTCCGCGAGAACGTGAGCCTGCTGGCGTACAGCCCGCTGGCGTTCGGGCAACTGAGCGCCAAGTACCTGGACGACCCGCGCGCGCCAGGGCGCCTGACGCGCTTTCCGGCCAGCTGGAGCCCGCGCTACCTGCGCCCCGGCGTGCTGGCGGCGGTCCAGGAATACGCCCAGCTGGCGCGCACGAACGGCATGACGCCGGCCCAGATGGCGCTGGCCTGGTGTTATTCGCGCTGGTTCGTGGCGTCCACCATCATCGGCGCCACCACCTTGGCCCAGCTCAAGGAAAACATCGACGCCTTCGAGGTCGCGCTGCCGGCCCAGGTGGTCGAGGCGATCGACGCCATCCACCTGCGTATCACCAACCCCGGCCAGTGATCCCGCCGGGGCGGCGCAAAGCGCCGGGCGGATCAGTAAATCAGCTTGGCGGCGACGGCGGTCAGGGTCATGGCCAGCAGGCCGCGCAGCACGCGCTCCGGGATGGCGCGGGCGAACCACGAGCCGAGCGTGATGCCGGGCACGGAACCGAGCAGCAGCATGGCCAGCAGGGCCCAATTGATCGACCCCAGCCACCAGTGGCCGAAGGCAGCGATCGCTGTCAGCGGCACGGCGTAGGCGATGTCGGTGCCGGCCACCTCGGCCGCGCTCATGCGCGGGTACAGCATGACCAGCAGGGTGGCGCCGATGGCGCCGGCGCCGATCGAGGAAATCGTGACCAGGGTTCCCAGCAGCACGCCGCAGGCGACAGTGGCGGTGGCCAGGGCGCGCCCTTGCAGCTGGCGCTCGGGGTGGGCGTTCAGCCAGTTCACCATCTTGCCCTTGAACAGCAGCGCGACCACGGTCAGCAGGACCGAGACGGCGATCGAATACCGGATCAGCTGGCCGATTTCCTTGCCCACCGTGCCGAAATACTTCAGGGCGATGGTGGACAGGACGGCCGCCGGCAAGGCGCCTATGCACAGCAGCTTGACGATATCCCAGCGCACCGTGTCGCGCATGCGGTGGGTGACGGCGCCGGCCGTCTTGGTGATCGACGCGAAGGCCAGGTCGGTGCCGACCGCCACCGAAGGCGGCACGCCGAACAGCAGTGTCAGCAGCGGCGTCATCAAGGAACCGCCGCCCACGCCGGTCATACCGACCAGCAAGCCAACGCAGAAACCTGAAATAACGTAGTTGAGTAGCATGGAGAATCCCTAAAGTAGCTACAAGGGTAAAGGGACTCTGCCGGAATGCAAAGGACGGAAACCTTATTTGCTTATGCGTGCAGCGTAAGGCGGCGGCCGCAGCCGCCGCGCGCGCTTATGTGTTCGGCTGCGGGGTCAGGCGCAGGTAGGGGCGCGCCGCGGTGTAACCTTTGGGAAACTTTTCCTTCAGCACGGCCGGATCTTGCAGGCTCAGCGGAATGATGACGTCGTCGCCCTCCTTCCAGTTGCCCGGCGTGGCCACGTTGTGGGAGTCGGTCAGTTGCAAGGCGTCGATGACGCGCAGCACTTCGTCGAAATTACGCCCCGTGCTCATGGGATAGGTCAGGATCAGGCGAATCTTCTTGGCCGGATCGATGATGAACAGGGAACGCACCGTCGCCGTGGCCGACTGTTCGGGGTGGATCATGTCGTACAGGCTCGCCACTTTCTTGTCGGCGTCGGCGATGATGGGAAAGCCCACCACCGTATGCTGGGTTTCCTCGATGTCCTTGATCCAGCCGCGGTGGCTGTCGACCGGGTCGACCGACAGCGCGAGCGCCTTGACGTTGCGCTTGTCGAACTCCGGCTTGAGCTTGGCGGTGAGGCCGAGCTCGGTCGTGCAGACGGGCGTGAAGTCAGCCGGGTGGGAAAACAGCACCACCCAGGAGTTTCCCGCCCACTCATGAAACTTGATGGGGCCCATCGAGGAATCTTGTTCGAAATCGGGAGCGGTATCGCCCAAACGTAAGGTCATCTTGATCTCCAATCGCTAGGGAGGGATTAGTCGGATGTCAATCATGGCGCACTGGCCATCACCCTATTTTGCGCCAGATCGGCCAGGCGGTGTAAATGGCGTTGTCCATCCGGCCAGTCGCCCAGTCCGGAGTCGGCGTTCACGTGGCCCAGCGAACCGGTCTCGACCAAGTCCGCGCCCCACAGGCGCGCCCAGCGCGCCGCCTGCGCCGCGCCCATCCACGGGTCGTCGGCGCTGGCGAGCAGCATGGAAGGGCAAGGCAGGGGCGTGCGCGGCAAGCGCGCGGCCACGCCGAAACGGTCAGGGTCGGCCGGGGCGACCAGCAGCGCGCCGGCGGCCCCGGCCGGGTTGCGGGCGATGCTGGCGGCCGCCGTCAGGCAGCCGAAGCTGTGCGCCACCAGCAAGGCCGGGCGTGGGTCGCTAGCGCGCAATTGATCGAGGCGCGCGACCCAGGCGTCCAATTCCGGATGGTCCCAGTCGTCCTGCTCGACCCGTCGACATTCCGGATGGGCCGCCTGCCATAGGCTCTGCCAGTGCCCGGGTCCGCTGTTATGCAGACCGGGAACGATGATGACTTGAAACTGGGGAAAAAGTGCCGCCATGCCGCCTCCTGTTGCGACAGGATACGGCGGCTGGGGATATACGCAAAGGAAGGGTTTCTTATTTGTATATGCACGCGCCTGGCCCGCGCGCCGCGCCGCTCAGTTCAGATCAGTAGAACCGGTTGAACAACACCACGCCCCAGGAGGCCGCCGCGATCAGCGCGGACAGCAGCACCGCCGCGCTGCCCAGGTCCTTGGCGCGCTTGGACAGGGGGTGGCGCTCGAGCGAGACGCGGTCGACGATCGCCTCGATGGCCGAGTTGATCAGCTCCACGATCAGCACCAGCACCAGCACCGCGATCAAGAACAGCTTCTGGAAGGCCGACACCGGCAGCCCGAGCGCGACGGCGGTGCCGATCACCACCACCAGGATCTCCTGGCGAAACGCGTGCTCGTGCTCCCAGGCCGCCTTCAGGCCATCGATCGAATAGCCGACCGCCGAGAAGATCCGCTTGACCCCGCTTTTGCTTTTGAATTCGCTCACTGATTGATCCATGTTTTCATTACGGCATGTAGGCCACCATTATGCCGCGCCCGGTCGCGCCCGCAAGCATTTGCGCCGACGCGACACTGAAATTGCCAAAGTTTTTCACATTGTGGTATAAAGTACGGTATATACTGCACCGCACCAACCACATCATGAAAATTGAATCACTTGAAGCCCCGAAGACATCGATCCAGGTCATCGAACGCATGGTCGCGCTGCTGGACGCGCTGGCCACCTACACCGATCCGGTGAGCCTGAAGGAATTGTCGAAAGTGTCGGGCCTGCATCCGTCCACCGCCCACCGCATTCTCAACGACATGGTCATCACGCGTTTCGTGGACCGGGTCGAGCCTGGCACCTACCGTCTCGGCATGCGTCTGCTGGAGCTGGGCAACGTGGTCAAGAGCCGCCTGTCGGTGCGCGAGGCCGCGCTCGACTTCATGCGCGCCCTGCACAAGAAGACCCAGCAGACCATCAACCTGTCGGTGCGCCAAGGCGACGAGATCGTCTACATCGACCGCGCCTTCTCCGAGCGCTCCGGCATGCAGGTGGTGCGCGCGATCGGCGGGCGCGGCCCCTTGCACCTGACCTCGACCGGCAAGCTGTTCCTGTCGGTGGACGAGCCAAAGGCGATCCGCGCCTACGCCACCCGCACCGGGCTGTCGGGCCACAACAAGAATTCGATCACCGACCTGGCCAAGCTCGAGCGTGAGCTGAGCCTGGTGCGCTCGCGCGGCTATGCGCGCGACAACGAGGAACTGGAACTGGGGGTGCGTTGCATGGCCGCCGGCATCCACGACGACAGCGGCAAGCTGATCGCCGGCCTGTCGATTTCCGCGCCGGCCGACCGCCTGCAGGAGGATTGGCTGGACGACCTGGTGGTGACGGCGCGCCAGATTTCCGCGACGCTCGGCTACGCGCCGGCTGGTTAAACGGCTTATCCGGCCGTGACGACCGCGGCCGGCTTGAGCGCTTCCAGCCAGCGCCGGACACGCCCGGCGTCGGCCGTGCGCGACTGCTTGCCCTTGGAGTCGAGCAAGACCATGATCACGGCGCGGCCCTGGATGATCGCCTGCATGACCAGGCAGCGCCCCGCCTCGTTGATGAAGCCGGTTTTCTGCAAGCCAATCTCCCAGTCCGGCAACGCCACCAGGTAGTTGGTGTTGTGGTAGTCCATCATGCGCCCGCTGGCAGCCACCGTCGAGTGCGGGTCCGTGGTGTATTCGCGCAGCACCGGCTCCTGGTAGGCCACCATGGCCAGCTTGGCCAGGTCGCGCGCGCTGGCCACGTTCTTGCTCGACAAACCGTTCGAATCGACGTAATGGGTGTCGCTCATGCCCAGCTCCTGGGCCTTGGCGTTCATGGCCGCGACGAAACCGGCCAGGCCGCCCGGATAATTGCGTCCGAGCGCGGCCGCGGCCCGGTTCTCCGAGCTCATCAGCGCGATATGCAGCAGGTTGGCGCGCGTCATGCGCGATCCGACGGCCAGGCGCGAATGCGTGAATTTCAGGTGATCGACGTCGTCGTCGGTGACGGTGATGACTTCGTTCATGTCCTGTTTCGATTCCACCACGATCAAGCCGGTCATCAGCTTGGTGATCGAGGCGATCGGCAAGGCCACGTTGGCGTTCTTCTCAAGCAGCACTTCCGAATTGTTCTGGTCGATGACGTAGGCGACGCTGGACTTGAGCGCGAGCGGGTCGCGCGTCAGGTTCAGGCCGGCGCGGTCGCCCGCGCTCTGCGCAATGAATTCGGCAGGCGCGCCGGCGCTGAGCACGCGCTGGTAGACCACCCTGCGCCTGCCGTGCACCATCACCACGCGGCGCACCAGGGCGTTGCGCGGCCCGGCGCTCACGCGCGGCGCGACGATGCCGGCCACGCGCTTGGCGCGGTGCTTGACCACCACGTGCTTCTTGCTCGTGGCGCCGGACGCATGCACGGTGCGGGCCGAGGCGTACAGCGGCGCGACGGCCATCAACAACGCGACGAGGGTGCTCAAGGCAAACTTATACATCTGAAAATCCTTTGAAGCGAACAGGCGACAACCTTGTTGCAGTGTAGCAAAGCACTCAGCAATCGCAAGCGAATTTAACATTTAGCGCAAGTGTTTTTCCGCGAAACAACGAGTGTTTGCGTGCGTGTGGCCTTTCCCATCAGTGTACGCGCTTATTCCAAAAATCGCGTAAAGCTGGCGACCGGTTCGCGCGCCGTCACCAGGGTGTTCTCCACCTTGTCCGGATCGGCATGGCCGAGCGCCATGCCGCACACCACCATCTCGTTGGGCGGCAACTGGAGATGCGCGGCGATGATAGTGTGGTATTGGGTGAACGCGGCCTGGGGGCAGGTGTCGAGGCCACGGCCGCGCGCCGCTACCATTATGTTCTCAAGAAACATTCCGTAGTCGAGCCAGGAGCCCTGCTCCAGCACCCGGTCGATGGTAAAGATCAAGCCCACAGGCGCGTCGAAAAAGCGGTAATTGCGGCCGTGCTGGGCCGCCATGCCGGCCTTGTTGTCGCGCGTGAGCCCGAGCAAGGCGTACAAGTCCCAACCGACCTTGCGGCGCCGTTCGATGAAGGGCGAGATCCATTCGCGCGGGTAATAGGCATACTCCTCCACGTGCTCGCGCGCCGCCGCCGGGTCGGCGTGCACGGCGAGGATGGCCTCCGCCAGCCGGGTCCTGGCGTCGCCGGTGAGCACATACACCTTCCACGGCTGGGTGTTGGTGCCGGACGGCGCGCGCGCGGCGACGGCCAGGATCGCCTCGATGTCGGCGCGCGCGACCGGGGTGGGCAGGAAGGCGCGGATGGAACGGCGCGAGACGATGGCCTCGTCGACGGCTTGTTGTTGCGGGCTGTGCAGCATACTGCCTCCTATCGGGGAATCCGCTTATTGTTTGACGACACACACCACGCCCAGCACCGCCAGCGCCATGCCCAGCACACCGGCCAGGCTGAACGCTTCACCGAACATGAACCACGCCATCAGCGCCGTGGTGGGCGGGGTCAGGTACAGCAGGCTGGTGACCTGGGTCGCCGCGCTGCGCCGGATCAAGGTGAACAGCAGGAAAATCGCACCGATCGACAAGGCGAAGATCGACCACAGCCAGGCGGCGACGAAACGCGGCGTGAACGCCACCGTGTCCAGGCGCCAGTCGAGATGCTCGAACACCATGGCCAGCGGCAACAAGACCGCGACCGTGGCGGCGAACTGGATCGCCGTGCCCGTGCGCAAGTCGAAGCGTGGACAAAAATGGCGTTGGTACATCGTACCGGCCGTGATCGACAACAAGGCCAGCACGGTGAAGCCGATCGCCAGCGGCGACAGCCCGGCCAGGCTGATCCTGGCGACCACCACCAGGGCCACGCCGGCCAGCCCTAGCGCCAGGCCCAGCCATTGGCGCGGCCGCACCCGCTCGCCGATCAGGGGCGCCGCCGCGGCCGTCAAGATCGGCTGCATGCCCACGATCAGGGCCGACATGCCGGCCGGCATGCCCAGCTTGATGGCGCACCAGACGCCGCCCAGGTAGCCCGCCTGCAATAACAGGCCGGCCACGGCGATATGGCCGACGCTGCCCACCGGCCACGGCGCATTCCAGATGAACACGCATGGCAGCAGCACCGCCAGCACGCCCAGGCAGCGCAGCAGCAGGAAGGTCAGCGGCGGCGCGTAAGGCAAGCCGAACTTGGCGACGATGAACCCTGTGCTCCAAAGCAAGACAAAAACGATGGGTATGGGGGCGAGCCAGGCCGATGCTTGGCGCGGCGCAACAATTTCCGAGGGTAGGTTTGACATAGATCAAATGAAGCGCATGGCACATTTTTGCCGATTGCGCTCGATCAGCAGGGTTACGGCGCGCGCGGGAAGTCTAGCACGGGCCTGTCGATCACGTGTTCCTCACCCCAATTTACCTATGGGAAGGGAGCACATTCCGCTCACCCGGGCGGCGCGGCGGCGCCACGTATCGCCCTGGACAAACTGGCGAAACCGGAATTGGTGCACCGCACAAAAAGCGCTTGACTCTGGTTGATTTTTCAGTAAAATAGAGTTTGTTGCGCTGCACAACATAGGATTGTCCAGCGTGGAGTACCAAGACCTTGCTTCACCGGTTTATAGCAGTATTTCTGAGACATCCGCTTACCACAATTGGAGAACTAATATGTTTGCAATCCCTGAGCAGTTTTCGAACGCCACCAAAGCCAACCTGGAATCGCAGTTCGCCATTTTCTCTTCGCTGGCCTCGAAGGCTTTCGAAGGCATCGAGCGCCTGACCGAACTGAACATGACCGCGGCTAAAGCCACCCTGGAAGAATCGTCGGCGACCGCCAAGCAGCTGCTCAACGCCAAGGATGCGCAAGAGTTCTTCTCGCTGACCGCCGCACAAGCTCAGCCAACCGCTGAAAAAGCCATCTCGTACAGCCGTCAACTGGCGGCTATCGCCGCCGGCACCCAGGCTGAATTCAGCAAGGCTGCTGAAGAGCAAATCGCTGAAACCAACCGCAAAGTCATCTCGCTGGTTGACGAAGTGACCAAGAACGCACCTGCCGGTTCGGAAAACGTCGTCGCCGCCATCAAAGCCACCATCGGCAATGCTAACGCTGGCTACGAGCAACTGACCAAGACCGCCAAGCAAGCTGCACAAGCTGTCGAAAGCAACGTCAACGCCGCCGTGACCCAGTTCACCCAGGCTGCGCAGAAGGTTGCTGCTAAGCAGGCGTAAGCGCCAGACCCGGCTTGCCGGGTCAGCAAAAAGCCCCGTTGCGACGGGGCTTTTTGACGTCTGGCGCAAGCGCGCCGCTACTCGCCCAGGTAGGCCGCCTTGATGCGCGGATCGTGCAGCATATCGTCGGCGTTGCCGCTCATGATGATGGCGCCCGAATCCATCACATACCCGCGGTGCGAGGCTTCCAGCGCCAGCTTGGCGTTCTGCTCGACCAGCAGGATGGTGATGCCCTGGCTGGATACGTCGCGGATCACCTCGAAGATCTTCTCCACCATGATCGGCGACAAGCCCATCGACGGTTCGTCGAGCAGCAACAGTTCGGGATGGCACATCAATGCGCGCGCCATCGCCAGCATCTGCTGCTCGCCGCCCGACAGGGTGCCGGCCAGCTGGCTCGCGCGCTCCTTCAAGCGCGGGAACACCGCGTACCATTTCTCCACGTCCGCGTTGATGCCGGCCTTGTCCTTGCGCGTGTAGGCGCCCATCAGCAGGTTTTCATGGATCGACATGCGGGTGAACACGCCCCGCCCTTCCGGCACCATGGCCAGCTTGCGCTCGACCAGCTCGAAGGACTTGGCGTTGCGCAGCGACTGGCCCAGGTAACTGATCACGCCGTCGACCGAGCACGGCGGCAAGGTGCCGGTGATGGCCTTGAGCGTGGTGGTCTTGCCGGCGCCGTTGGCCCCGATCAGGGTGATCAGCTCGCCCTTGTTGACTTCCAGGTCAATCCCCTTGACCGCCTTGATGCCGCCATACGCCACCTTCAGGCCCTGGATCTTGAGAACATTGTCCGCCATTAGTGCGCACCTCCCAGGTAGGCTTCGATCACAGCCGGATTTTTCTGTATGTCGGCCGGCAAGCCTTCCGCGATGGGCTTGCCGTATTCCAGCACCGTGATGCGGTCGCACAGGCCCATCATCAGCTTGACGTCGTGCTCGATCAGCAGCACCGTCTTGCCGTCGTTCTTGATCTTGACCAGCAGTTCGCGCAGCGCCAGCTTCTCGGTCGCGTTCATGCCCGCGGCCGGCTCGTCCAGCGCCAGCAGCTTGGGCTCGGTCGCCAGGGCGCGCGCGATCTCCAGCCGGCGCTGGTCGCCGTAGGACAGGAACTTCGAGGTGCGCTCGGCGAATTCGCCGATGCCGACGAAGTCCAGCAAGGCCAGCGCGCGCTGGCGGATCGCCGCCTCCTCCGCGCGCGCCGCCTTGTGGCGAAACACGGCGCCGAACACGCCCTGGTGGGTGCGCACATGGCAGCCCACCATCACGTTTTCCAGCGCCGTCATCTCGCCGAACAGGCGGATGTTCTGGAAGGTGCGCGCAATGCCGGCCTTGGCCACCTCGTGCGGCGCCGACGGCGAATACGGTTTGCCGGCCAGCTCGAAGCTGCCGCTGTCGGGCTGGTACAAGCCGGTGACGACGTTGAAGAAGGTGGTCTTGCCGGCGCCGTTGGGCCCGATCAGGCCGTAGATCTGGCCCTGGCGGATCTGGATGCCGACCTCGGACAGGGCCTGCAGGCCGCCGAAGCGCTTGTTCACGCCGGAAATGTTGAGGATGATGTTGTCGCTCATAGGTAGCTTCCTCGCGCCTCAGGCCGGAAACGCGCCGGGCTTGTTGGTCTCGGCCGCGTCGGGCCGGTCCTCGTGCTTGGGCGAAGGCCACAGGCCGGCCGGGCGGTTCAGCATGATCAGCACCATCGCCAGGCCATACAGCAGCTGGCGCAACACTTCCGCCTCGATCAGCACTTTGCCGAACAGCATGATCTGGGCCGGCTCGACCACGTGGCGCAGCACTTCGGGCAAGGCCGCCAGCAGCACGCCGCCCATGATCACGCCGGGAATGTGGCCGATCCCGCCCAGCACCACCATCGCCAGCACTGCGATCGATTCGGTCAGCGAGAACGATTCCGGCGACACGAAGCCCTGGAAGGAGGCGAACATGGCCCCGGCCACGCCGCCGAACGAGGCGCCCATCGAAAACGCCAGCAGCTTGACGTTGCGCGTGTTGATGCCCATTGCCTTGGCGGCGATCTCGTCTTCGCGGATCGCCACCCAGGCCCGGCCCAGGCGCGAATGCTGCAGGCGCGAGGTGATGAACACGATCACGATGCACAGGAACAGAAACAGGAAGTAATAGGCGTTCACGGACGGGATGGCCAGAGCGCCCAGCTTGACCATCGCGCCCGAGCCCGGCTCACCGGCCAGCGACACCCCGAAGATGCGGATCGGATCGATCAGGTTGATGCCCTGGGGCCCGTTGGTGAAGTTGATCGGGTCGTTCAGGTTGTTCATGAAAATGCGGATGATCTCGCCGAAGCCGAGCGTGACGATGGCCAGGTAGTCGCCGCGCAGCTTCAAGGTCGGCGCCCCCAGCAGGGCGCCGAACAGGCCGGCCACGGCCGCGGCCAGCGGCACGATCAGCCACACCGACAGGTGGATGCCGTTCTCGACGATCTCCGGGCCCATCAGCTTGACGAGCGCGTTGCCCAGCGCCGGATACTGCGCCACCACCGATTCGAGCAGGGCGGCGAACTGGGGCGAGGCCAGCAGGCCGGTCAGGTAGGCGCCCACCGCGAAGAAGGCGATATAGCCCAGGTCGAGCAGGCCGGCGAAGCCGACCACGATGTTCAGGCCCAGCGCCAGCATGATGTACAGCAGCGCCATGTCGATGATCCGCACCCACGAATTGCCGAACTGCTGGGCAAGGAAGGGGAAGATCAGCAGGCCGGCCAGCAGCAGCGCCATGCTGCGGTAGGCGCGGCGCGGGTGGCGGGTCACGTCGAAAGTGAGGAGAGCCATGATGTGTGTCCCTGTTCAGTGTCGATCAAGCACGGTCGGCCACGCGCTCGCCCATGATCCCGGAGGGCCGGATGGTCAGCACGACAATGAGCACGATGAAGGCGAAGATGTCCTGGTAGTTACTGCCGAGGAAGCCGCCGGTGAGGTCGCCGATGTAGCCGGCGCCCAGGCTCTCGATCAGGCCCAGCGCGATGCCGCCGATCATCGCGCCGTAGATGTTGCCGATGCCGCCCAGCACGGCCGCCGAGAAGGCCTTCAGGCCCGGCAAAAAGCCCATGGCGAACTGGATCGACGAGTAGTTGGCGCCCCACATCACGCCGGCCACGGCGGCCAGCGCCGCGCCGATGGCGAAGGTGGCCACGATCACGCTGTTCGAATCGACGCCCATCAGGCCGGCCACGCGCGGATTCTCGGCGGTGGCGCGCATGGCCCGCCCCATCTTGGTCTTTTCGACCAGCAGTACGAGCAAGCCCATCGAGATCGCCGCCAAGGCCAGCAGCAACACCTGGGTCTGGGAGATCACCGCGCCGCCCACGGCGATCGGCTCGGTCGACAGCAGTTGTGGAAACGACAACGGGCTGCGGCCCCAGATCATCATGGCGAAGGTGCTCAGCAGGGTGGAGATGCCGATCGCCGTGATCAGCGGGGCCAGGCGCGGGGCGTTGCGCAGGCGCCGGTAGGCGACCCGTTCAATGATGATGTTGACGATCATGCACACCGGAATGGCGCCGACGATGGCGATGGCCAGGTTGACGTAGCCGGGCAGCCCGGGCGCGATTTTGTCGAGCAGTTTCAGGATCGACAGGCCGACCATGGCGCCGATCATCAGCACGTCGCCGTGGGCGAAATTGATGAGATTGAGCACGCCGTACACCATTGTGTAGCCCAGGGCCACCAACGCGTACATGCTGCCCAGAACCAGTCCATTGATGATCTGTTGGATGAGGGTATCCATGTTTCCGCCTTTTTTTGATCCAACAAAAACGGCACCCCGGAGTCACCTCCGCAGTGCCGCTCCTGGCGCCACGCCGCCATGATGTCCGCTCCGCTTTGCCACCGCGCCAGAACGAAGTCCTGTGCGCCGGGTAAATAGCCGCAAGCGTCGCCATGATAGCGATGTTTTGTAAAAACTAATATCGGAAAATAAACGCTCTTCCAAATTTAATTTTGTCTTGGATCAACAGGAACTCAGGCAAGCCCGAGCTTTCCACCATCGAGTCCTTTCGGCAATGGAAAGGTAACATGTTCTTCCACGCCATCGAGGGCGCGCACGCTACGCACGCCCAGCTCATTGAGGCGGTCGATCACGGCCTGCACCAGCACCTCGGGGGCCGAGGCGCCGGCCGTGACGCCGATGCGCACTTTGCCCGCCAGCCATTGCGGATCGATCTGGGAGGCGTTGTCGACCATGTAGGCCGGCGTGCCCTTCTTTTCCGCCACCTCGCGCAGGCGGTTGGAATTGGAGCTATTGGGGCTGCCCACGACGATCACCAGCTCCACCTGCGGCGCCATGAACTTCACGGCCTCCTGGCGGTTGGTGGTGGCGTAGCAGATGTCGCCCTTCTTCGGCTCGATGATGTTGGGGAAGCGCTGCTTGAGGGCGGCGATGATGTCGGCCGTGTCGTCCACCGACAGCGTGGTCTGCGACACATAGGCCAGCAGGTCGGGGTTGGCCACGTTCAAGCTGGCGACGTCGGCCACCGTCTCCACCAGGTGCATGCCGGCCTCGGTCTGCCCCATGGTGCCCTCGACCTCCGGGTGGCCGTCATGGCCGATCATCACGATCTCGCAGCCCTGGCGCCGCATCTTGGCCACTTCCATATGGACCTTGGTCACCAAGGGGCAGGTGGCGTCGAAGATCGACAGGCCGCGCGCCTCGGCTTCGGCGCGCACCGCCTTCGACACCCCGTGCGCCGAGAACACCAGCGTATTGCCGGCCGGGACGTCGTCCAGCTCCTCGATGAAGATCGCGCCCTTGTTGCGCAGGTCGTCCACCACGTAAGCGTTGTGGACGATTTCATGGCGCACATAGATCGGCGCGCCGAACTGTTGCAGCGCGCGTTCGACGATTTCGATGGCGCGGTCGACCCCGGCGCAAAATCCGCGCGGCTGGGCTAAGAGAATTTCACTGTCCATGAACGATCCTTGTTGAGCCTGTTTGAGCTAGTTGCGCCTTACAGCACCGAAATCAGTTTGACCTCGAACTTGACCGCTTGGCCGGCCAGCGGGTGGTTGAAGTCGAAGGTCGCGCTGTCCTCGCGCAACTCGCGCAGCACGCCGGCGAAGCGCCCGCCGCCGGGCGCGGCGAAGTCGACCAGGTCGCCGATCTTGTAATCGGCGTCCGGCGCCGAGTTCTCGTCCAGGGTGGCGCGCGAAACGTCGCGCACCAGGTCCGGATTGCGCTCGCCGAAAGCCTGGGCCGGCGCCAGGTCAAAGCTCTGGTGGCTGCCTTCCGCCATGCCCAGCAGGCAAGCTTCCAGGAAGGGCGCCAACTGGCCCTGGCCCAGCATCAGCGTCGCCGGGTTTCCGGTGAAAGTCGTGATCAGATCAGTACCGTCGGCCGTGGCCAGCCGATAATGCAGCGTGAGGTAGGAGGTCGGGTTGACGACGGCAGGTGTGGTGTTGGACATATCAATGGTTAAAGCTTGCAAACCGCTATTGTAAGCCAAGCGGCTCTGGCGGGCGCGGGGAGCGACATGGGAATCAAGGACTGGCCAGAAGATCAACGACCGCGCGAACGCCTGATCGCCGAGGGCGCCGCCGCCCTGTCGGACCCGGCGCTGCTGGCGGTGTTTCTGCGCGTGGGCGTGCGCGGCAAGAGCGCCGTCGAACTGGGGCGCGACCTGCTGCTGCGCTTCGGCTCGCTGGGCGGCCTGTTCAGCGCCTCCCTGGCGCAGTTTTCCGGCGTGCATGGCCTGGGGCCGGCCAAGTACGCCCAGCTGCACGCGGTGATGGAGCTGGCCAGGCGCGCCATCAGCGAACAACTGGCCCACGGCATCGCGCTGGACTCCCCCGACGCCGTGAAACAATACCTGCGCATCGGCATGAGCCGCCAGCGCCATGAATCCTTCGTCGTGCTTTTCCTCGACGTCAAGAACCGCCTCATCGCGTCCGAAGAAATGTTTCGCGGGACCCTCACCCACACCAGCGTCCACCCGCGCGAGGTGGTCAAGGCCGCCCTCGCCCACAACGCCGCCGGGCTGCTGCTGGCGCACAACCACCCGTCCGGCACGCCCGAGCCGAGCGAGTCCGACCTTCTCCTCACGCGCACCCTGATGCAGGCCCTGGCCCTGGTCGACGTGCGCGTGCTCGACCATTTCGTGGTCGCTGGCCACCATGTCCATTCCTTCGCCGAACACCGCCAAATGTAGTGTGACAGGCACCCGCCTCAAATGTTAAATTTAAGAGATGGCATAAGATACAATTGTTTTTCACAAGTCATTGATTCACTGATGGTTTTCGCGCTATACTCTCGTTTTTCCAATTTTGGATCTATTCAAGGAGTGCGCTATGGCACGTGTTTGCCAAGTTACTGGTAAAGGTGTGATGGTTGGCAACAACGTATCCCACGCCAACAACAAAACGAAGCGTCGTTTTCTGCCTAACCTGCAGAACCGTCGTATCTATGTGGAATCGGAAAACCGCTGGGTTTCCCTGCGTCTGTCCAACGCCGGTCTGCGCGTCATCGACAAGGTCGGCATCGACGCCGTTCTGGCCGACATGCGTGCCCGTGGCGAAAAAGTTTAATTAGGGAGCTATCATGGCAAAAACTGGCCGCGACAAAATCAAGCTGGAATCGACCGCTGGCACGGGTCACTTCTACACCACCGACAAGAACAAGCGCACCATGCCTGCGAAAATGGAGATCATGAAGTTCGATCCCAAGGCACGCAAGCACGTGATGTACAAGGAAACCAAGATCAAGTAATTGATCTGCGTTCCGTACAAGAAAAGCCGCCCACGCAAGTGCGCGGCTTTTTTGTTGTTCGGGCCGACTAATTGCGTAACCACCGCTGAACCGCAATTTCCATGAGCAGGAAGACGGCACGTGGTATTGGCGCATGTCGAAGGGGCGCTTCGTCCTGCTGCAGCATTAGGCGCCCGCCCAAAAAAAAGCTCCCTGCCGGGAGCCTTTTTCAATTGAAGCCAGAAGCGCTTACGCGTAGCTGCGCAGGCGCTGGGAGAACTCCTGCAAGGACTTGATCCCTGACGCCTCGGCGCGCACGCACCAGTCCTGCAACTGATGCAGCAGCTGGTCGCGGGTCGAATGCGAACGCTCCCAGATCGCGCCCAGTTCCACGCGCATGTGGTGCATGGTCTCGAGCGCCTTGCTGTGCTCGAACAGCTCGATCAGCTGCTGCTTGTGCAGCGCTTCCAGCTTGGCCGGCTCGCGCTGCAAGAGCTTGCGCGAGGACTTCAGGAAACGGGTTTCAAGGTTCGCCTTGTGCTTGAGGTGTTCGAACTCCTCGTGCCATGCATGCTTGACCGACTTGGCGTACTTGGCCATCACGTCGTAGCGGTTGGCGATCACGGACTGCAGGGTGTCGAAGTCGGCCACCAGCTTGCCGTGCTCGAAGGCCGGCTTTGGCGCCAGTTTCTTGACCTTGGCCAGGCCCAGCGTTTCCAGGATGCGGATATACATCCAGCCGATATCGAACTCATACCATTTCGACGACAGCTTGGCCGAGGTCGCGAAGGTATGGTGATTATTGTGCAACTCTTCGCCGCCGATCAGGATGCCGAAGGGGATGATGTTGGTGGCCGCGTCAGCGCAATCGTAGTTGCGGTACCCCCAGTAGTGGCCGATGCCGTTGATGATGCCGGCCGCGGTGATCGGAATCCATGCCATCTGCACGGCCCAGACCGACACGCCGATCACGCCGAACAGGGCGATATTGACGAACAGCAGGATCACGATGCCCTGCCAGCTGAAGCGGGTGTACACGTTGCGTTCGATCCAGTCGGACGGCGTGCCGTGGCCGTACTTGTCGATGGTTTCCTGGTTCTTCGATTCGATGCGGTACAGCTCGGCGCCTTCGAACAGGACTTTGCGGATGCCGCGCGTAACCGGGCTGTGCGGATCTTCCTCGGTCTCGCACTTGGCGTGGTGCTTGCGGTGGACGGCGGCCCATTCCTTGGTCACCTGGCCGGTGGTCAGCCACAGCCAGAAACGGAAGAAATGGCTGGGAATGGCGTGCAATTCAAGCGCGCGGTGCGCCTGGTGGCGATGCAAATAAATGGTGACGCTGGCGATCGTGATATGGGTCACGATCAGGGTGTACAACAGCACTTGCCAACCGGTCAGGCCAACGATGCCGGTCGACAGGAAGCTGAGCACGGCGTGCAGGGTGGTGCTAAACAAGATCATTACTGCTCCAAAGTGATTGCCGTGTCCAGAATACGCAATGGTGAACCGGCTGAGTCTTTCATTTTACGCGGTTCTAATACCGCACAGCACGATTCCCACCAATCATTTCACTCAGGACGGCGAGTTTTCCCGCAACAGTGACAAGATTTGTGCATCCAGCAAGCGCGTGTCGCGCGCGGGGAAAGCCAGTTTGATATCGCCCGACTTAACTAAAGAATACAACTTCTTGTTGACGTCGGAACGGACGCCACCAGCACCGTTTTCGGGATCGCTAATCCAGAACCCGAGCTCGAGCTCGTAACCGTCGTTGCTGAAGCGCAGCAGCGCCACGTGGGGCGCCGGTTGCTCCAGCACGCGCGGCACGCCGCATGGTTGCGCTTCGAGCAGAGGAATAACGACATCGAGGTTGCTGTCGTAGGCCAGCGTCAGCTGGGTCGCGACCCGCACGGTGCGGTTGGTGAGGGACTGGTTCTGCACCGGACCGGAAATGAGCATCTCGTTCGGCAGCACGGTCTCGACCCCGTCCAGCCCCTGCAGGATGGTGTAGCGGGTATTGATCTTGGTGACCTTGCCGGAATACTTATCGACAGAAATCATGTCGCCGATCGCCAGGCTGCGCTCGAGCAAAATGACGAAGCCGGACACATAATTGCTGGCGATGCGCTGCATGCCCAGGCCCAGGCCGACGCCGAGCGCGCCGCCGAACACCGACAGCACGGTCAGGTCGATGCCCACCAGCGACAGGCTGACCAGCACCGCGACGACGATCAGCACCGCGCGGCTCATGCGCGCCAACACTACCCGCAAGGAACTATGCAGCCCCTGCACGCCCATCAGACGCTCTTCCAGCGCGGCCCCGGCCCACAGCGCCAGCATCAGCAGCACGACGACCGATGTGGCCGCCTGCAGGATCGCCGCCAGCGACAGGGTGTGCCTGCCCAGCGGCACGACGGTGCCGTCAAGGAATTCGAATACGTCGGGCCAGACCCCGGTGATGTACAGCGCCACGCCCAGCCACACCAGCACCGCGAAGATCTTTTCGAAGGCGAGGATGGAGGCGCCAAGCGGACCGCGGCGCGCGAAGATGCGGCGCAGCAGGTAGAAGCCGATACGGATGACGGCGTAGGAGGCGGCCAGCGGCAGTGCGACCTGCAGCAGATGCACGTGCTGGAACCTGGCCATGGAGAAGCGCGCGCTCGACAGCAGTCCCAGGGTGAAGATCGGGCTGAGCACACGGGCAAAACTGTCCGCGCTCACCGGCGGCACCGCGCCGCCCGTGCGGCGCGCCACCACCACCTTGCGCAGCATGCGCGCCAGCCACCAGCCGGCCACCATGCACAGCGCGATGGCCGCCAGCTGCCATAGCACGCCCGGCTCGCGGAAGTCCGCGATCAGGTCGGTGAACACGTCGGCCAGCGGCATCGCTCGCATCGTCTTACTCGGCGTCGGCGACGTCAACCTCGGCCTCGTCGTCCGGCTTGGCCTTGGGCGGCTTCGGCGCCATCGGCTTGCGTTCGAGCACGGCTGCGAAGAAGCCGTCGGTCTGGTGCTTGTGCGGCAGCAGCTTCAGATAGTCGCCCATCTCCAGGTCGATCTTCTGCTCGGCCAATACCTTGCTCATGGGGACCAGGACGAAATCGTCGTGGGCCGCCAGGAATTGCTCGACGATATGGTCATTCTCTTCCTCGAGCAGGCTGCAGGTGGCGTACACCAGACGCCCGCCGCCCTTGAGCAGGCGCGCGGCGCCGTCCAGGATGGCAGCCTGCTTTTCCTGCATTTCGCCGATGGCTTCCGGCTTCTGGCGCCATTTCACGTCGGGATTGCGGCGCAGGGTGCCCAGGCCGCTGCAAGGCGCGTCGACCAGCACGCGGTCGATCTTGCCGGCCAGGCGCTTGATCTTGGCGTCGCGCTCGTGCGCGATCAGCACCGGGTGCACGTTCGACAAACCGCTGCGGGCCACGCGCGGCTTCATCTTGGCCAGGCGCTTTTCCGACACGTCGAAGGCGTACAGGCGGCCCGTGTTGCGCATCAGCGCGCCGAGCGCAAGCGTCTTGCCGCCGGCGCCGGCGCAGAAGTCCACCACCATCTCGCCGCGCTTGGCGCCCACGATCTGGGACAGCACCTGGCTGCCCTCGTCCTGCACCTCGATCGCGCCGCTCTTAAACAGCGGCAGGTTCTGCAAGGTCGGCTTTTTCAGCACGCGCAAGCCCAGCGGCGCGTAGGGCATCGGCTCGGCCAGGATAGGCGCCTGGGCCAGCTCGGCCACGACCTCGTCGCGCGTGGCCTTGAGCGAATTGACGCGCAAGTCCAGCGGGGCCGGCTTGTTCAGCGCGTCGGCCAGTTGCAGCGCTTCCGCCTCGCCGTACTGGGCGACGAACTTGTCGAACAGCCACTTGGGCAGGTTGGCGCGCATTTGCGCCGGCATCAGGCTGCGGTCGATCTGGGCGATGCGCTCCAGGAAGGCAGTCTCTTCCTCGGTCAGGCCACCCAGCGAATCGGCGCCGACCGCCTCGGCCAGACCCATGATGGTCAGGCGGCGCATGGTCGGGCTCGAGCCCGCTTCGGCGAAGTCGGTGAAGAAGGATTTGTTGCGAAGAATCGCATAGATGCCTTCGGCGACGGCGCCACGCTCGCGCGAACCGAGCCGCGGATGATCCTTGAAGTAGCGCGACAAGGTGGTGTCGGCCGGGGCCGAGAAACGCAAGATCTCGCGCAATACCTCTTCAGTATTGCCGAGTATCGCTGGTGGCAATCTCATGAAATTCCTTAATGACTTGTTGGTGCAGATGGGCTGGCCGAGTCGGCGATGTGCACGTCGCCGCCGACGATCCTGAGGCGGTCCTCGACGAACAGGCGCACCGCGTAGGGGTACAGTTTGTGTTCTTCACCCAGCAGGCGCGCGGCCAGCGTGTCGGGCGTGTCGCCGGGGAGCACCGCGATCTCGGCCTGGGCCACCACCGGACCGTGGTCCAGCTCGGCGGTGACGAAGTGGACGGTCGCGCCGTGGCGCGTGTGGCCCGCGTCCAGCGCTTGCTGGTGCGTATGCAGGCCCGGGAAGTGCGGCAGCAGCGAGGGGTGGATGTTGAGCAGGCGGCCCGCGTAATGGGCCACGAAGGCCGGCGTCAGGATGCGCATGAAGCCGGCCAGCACGACCAGGTTGGGGGCGAAACGGTCGATGGTTTCCTGCAGCGCCGCGTCGAACAACTCGCGGCTGGCGTAATCCTTGTTGGGCACGACCGCGGTTGGGATGCCGTGCGCGGCGGCAAATTCCAGGCCTTTCGCATCGGCCTTGTTGCTGATCACGGCCGCGATGCGGGCCGGCCACTGCTCGGCCTGGGCCGCGCGGACGACCGCTTCCATGTTGCTGCCGCGTCCGGAAATAAGGATCACAATATTTTTCATAGCGCGCATTGTACCCTGTGCCGGATAGCCGACCAAGAATGCGGGATGAGTATGTTGCAGCGCAGCACGCGCCAGGACGTGCCGAAAGTGGATCGAAATGCGCCGGAAAACTACTCGAACGAGTAAAACACGCGGAACGGAACCTTCTTCTCGGCCCAATAATCGGCGGCGTCGCGGAACACGTCGAGCAGGGTCTCGCGCGCTTCCTTGTCGAACTTCTGGGTGTTGGGCAACTGCTCGATCACGACGATGAAACCCGGCTGGGGACCGGCCTTGTTGACCGTTTCCGTGAGCGACTCGCGCAAGGCATCGAAATTCTTGCTGTACGGCTTAGGGAAATGGAAGCTCTCGCCGATACGCGCGCACACCTGTTGCTTGGTCAAGGTGTTGGCGCAGTGCGCGTACAAAAAATGCTGGCCTAAACGAACGGCCTCTTCCTGAAGCTCCACGACACGGAAAGCGCGAATGGACTGCACAAGGTTGGGCGGAACTGTTGTCAACAAACTCATTTTTCCCTCGAGTGGTCCTGGTACAGTCGGATGCAGTGCTTCATCAAATGGTTGTCGATGCTCCATATTTGCCATCCGCCAATATACCCCTTAATCGTATAAGGGTAACGTTTTGTGGTAACTGAATCAACCCGAAGTTGGTTCACAGCGCAATATTTGTAAAAAAACGCAAGCAAGAATCAGGAAACGCCGTGTTTTCCTTCGCAACAGATTCTGCGACCGAAGCGGACCCAGCCGCAGAGCTGTTACATTTTGTTGCCATACGGATCTCATTTTCCCCGCGCGGCAGCATAAGATAGAACCACTCGCAATCCGAACAGTCCAATACTTGTCCTACGACAGAGGTTTTTTCATGAAGCTCCACACCACCCTGATTCTTTCGGCAGCCGCGTTGGGCGTGCTGCCGCTGGCCCACGCCGCCGAGTTCGAAGACTACGGCCGTGTTGTTAGAGTGCAACCACGCGTCGAGCAGGTGCGCCAGCCGCGCCAGGAATGCAAGACCGAATACGTCCAGGTTCCCGTCCAGCAGGCGGCGCCTCAGCGCAGCGCGGGCGGCTCCATCATCGGCGGCATCGCCGGCGCGCTGATCGGTAACCAGGTCGGCCGCGGCAACGGCCGCGCCGCGGCCACCGCCGCCGGCGCCATCGCCGGCGCCGTGGTGGGCGACCGGGTCGACAACGACGGCCGCCAGGTCGTCAACCAGGCGCCGGACGTCCAGGAGCAGGCCATCCGCAAATGCCGCACCATCGACGCCTATGAATCGCGCACGATCGGTTACGACGTGACCTACGACTATCGCGGCCACAGCTACACCAGCGTGATGCAGCGCGACCCGGGCGAGCGGGTGCGGCTGCACGTGTCGGTGGATCCGGTCGACTACCGTGACTAAACAACATCGCCGCGGCGCCTGAGCCGCTGCCGGAATAGCAACACTGCAAAGCGTGGCAGCCCTGGGGGCCGCCACGCTTTTCTTTCGCTTGCACTTGGGTAAGCCGTCCAACGATAATAGCCCATGCTTATTAAACGCAAATCCATCGAACAAGCCGAGTCCTCGCGCCGCCCCGCCCGCAAGCCCAAATATGCGCCCGTCACCCTCTCCGAACAGGACGGCGTGCGCTACCTGCACTTCGGCACCGAATGGGTGCAAGGTGCCATGCGCATCCGCAAGCCCGACTGGCCCGAGCTCGAATACGCCCAGCAGATGATGGCCTGGATGCTGTTCATCGAGCATCCGGCCGCGATCGCCCAGCTCGGGCTCGGTACCGCCACCCTCACCAAGTTCTGCTACCGCCAGTTTCCCCAAGCCAGCGTGAGCGCGGTCGAACTGAACCCCTCCGTGATCGCCATCTGCGAATCGATGTTCAAGCTGCCGCCGAACGACGAACGCCTGCACGTGCTGGAAATGGACGCGCTCGACTTCGTCCGCGACCCCGTCAACGAAGGCGCCTTCGACGTGCTCCAATGCGACCTGTACGACGCCACCGCGCGCGGTCCCGTGCTCGACACGCCCGAGTTCTACAGCGACTGCAACGCCTGTTTGCGCCCGCATGGCATCATGACGGTCAACCTGTTCGGCGACCACCCCAGCTTTGCCAAGAACATCAAGGCGATGAAGTTTGCCTTCGCCCATATGATCTGCCTGCCGGAGGTCCATGATGGCAATGTCGTCGCGCTATGCTTCCGCACCCGCCCCGTCCTCGACTTCGAGGCCCTGGCCGTGCGCGCGGCGCAGATCGTCGACACCACCAAACTGCCCGCCAAATCCTGGGTCAAGGGCATGCAGGCCGCCCAATAACCCCGCAGCGCCATGCCGGAGAGACGCTTGAACGCAGACCACAACGCCGCCGCCGACAAACCGGCGCCCAGCGCATCGAAGCCGAAAGGCCCGCGCGCGCTCGATCTGCAGGCCATCTTCTCGTGGCTGCTGGCCGACGGCATCGTCGAAAAAGCCAACGTCAAGGCCCAGTTCACCCAGGCCCAAGGCATCCTCAAGAACGCGGCCGGGTCGATGCACCCCCTCTCCGCCGTGGCCCAGTGCAAGCTGATCTCGGCCCTGCCCCCGCAGCGGCTGCAGACGCTGGACGTGCTGGCCGAATGGGCCGCCGCCAAGGTCGGCCTCAAGTTCATCCGCATCGACCCCCTCAAGATCGACTTCACCAAGGTGGCCGATGTGATGTCGGCCGCCTACGCCGCGCGCTTTAACATCCTGCCGGTGGAATTGACGGCGTCCACCCTGGTCGTGGCGACCGCCGAACCGTTCTCGATCGAATGGGAAAGCGAGATCGCCAAGATCTCGCGCCGCAAGATCCAGCTCGTATTCGCCAATCCGCTCGACATCGCCCAATACATCTCGCAATTCTTCAGCCTGGCCAAGTCGATCAAGGACGCCAACAAGTCCAACGGCCAGGACCTGGCGCTGCGCAACAATTTCGAGCAACTGGTCGAGCTGGGCAAGAGCAACAAGCTTGACGCCAACGACCAGCACGTCGTCAACATCGTCGACTGGCTGTGGCAATACGCATTCGAACAGCGCGCCTCCGACATCCACCTCGAACCCAAGCGCGAGTTCGCCGTCATCCGCTTCCGCATCGACGGCGTGCTGCACCAGGTCTACCAGGTGCCGGCGGTGGTGATGATCGCCATGACCGCGCGCATCAAGCTGCTGGGCCGGATGGACGTGATCGAAAAGCGCCGTCCCCAGGACGGCCGCATCAAGACCCGCACCAGCGGCGGCCAGGAAGTCGAGTTGCGCCTGTCGACCCTGCCGACGGCGTTCGGCGAAAAGCTCGTGATGCGTATCTTCGATCCCGACGTCGTCGTCAAGACCCTGCCCGAACTGGGCTTTCCGCCCGACGACGCGCAGCGCTGGGACAGCCTCACCAACCGCCCGCACGGCATCATCCTCGTGACCGGCCCTACCGGTTCCGGCAAGACCACGACCCTCTACACCACGCTCAAGGCGCTGGCCACGTCCGAGGTCAACGTCTGCACCGTGGAAGACCCGATCGAGATGGTCGAAGCCGCGTTCAACCAGATGCAGGTGCAGCCCGGCATCGACCTGTCGTTCGCAGACGGCGTGCGCGCCCTTATGCGGCAAGATCCCGACATCATCATGGTGGGCGAGATCCGCGACCTGGCGACGGCCGAGATGGCCATCCAGGCCGCGCTGACCGGGCACCTGGTGCTGTCCACGCTGCACACCAACGACGCGCCCTCGGCCGTGATGCGCCTGCTGGAGCTCGGCGTGCCCTACTACCTGCTCGAGGCGACGCTGATCGGCATCATGGCCCAGCGCCTGGTGAGGACGCTGTGCGCGCTCTGCAAGGCGGCCGACGGCGACATCAGCGACGACGTGTGGCAAAGCATCGGCGGGTCGCGCGGCATCGCCAAGCCGGCCACGGTATACCGGCCGATCGGCTGCCCGGAATGCCGCCAGACCGGCTACCGCGGACGCACCGGCATCTATGAATTGCTGACGATCTCCGAGGACTTCACCCGCCTGATCGGCGAAGAAACCGACCTCATCGCCCTGCGCCAGCAAAGCGTGGCCGACGGCATGAAGCCGCTGCGCCTCGCCGGCGCGTATAAGATTATCGAAGGCGTGACGACGGCCGAGGAAGTGCTCAAGGTCACGGCGGCGCTCGTGTAATTTTTGCGACGATGCAAATCTGCCTAGCGGAAATCGAAATCCCGGGCTATAATGCTGCCTCTTTCGGGTCGTTAGCTCAGCTGGTAGAGCAGCGGACTTTTAATCCGTTGGTCGCAGGTTCGAATCCCGCACGGCCTACCACGAATAACCAAGAAGCCCACGAATTTAGGTTCGTGGGCTTTTTGCTGTCTGGTCCATATCTGGTCGCTTCCGAAAACGTCCGGTCGCTGCCGGTCCACCTCGCCATCGAAAATTCTTCTCGATAGGCCCATCAAAATCCATCCTGCCGGATGGGAAAAGGCCCGGTTCGCCGGGCTTAGGGACCGTGCCGAAGGGTCTCCGGTAATCCATCGTACTTTGCCCTCGCTTTTCGCCACCTGTCGCAGTTGTTAGCGCTCTGTGATCGAGGGAAGTAACTCGCGTATCGCTGTAGCCTCGCGAACTTTCTGCTCCTGAAATTTCCCATAAACGGAAAAATGCAAATGCGAGTAAACGGTCCTGCCTCCTTCACGCCATAGGACGCCAAGGGGGCCAATCCGTCCGACTGGTCTCGTAGGTACCCTCGCGATATAACCGCCCCCGCTGGAAACACTGTCGTAGTTGCTGGCCTCTATTTCCGCCCGGTTTTCATGGGTCCAGTCATTGACGCTCCATCGCACCTCGACAGATAGTCCTGGGCGCCATTTCTTGGGCAGTATCACGCAGCATGTTGTGCCTCCGCCTCCCCCTTCTCGCCCGACGTTACTGCCGTAATAGCCGTCAACGTAGAATTCGGCGATATTGAACGCCGGACCAAGATGATGGACGCCGGTCAACCCGACACCAGCGAACGACTCTTGCCTGATCCGCTCGCGCACCGTGCCGACAAACCAGAAGAGCGCGAGCGCGGCCAGCGCTAATACCAGCAGGCGCTTGAACCAAACCAAGGTGCCGATTCCGCTTTTGTCCATTGAAGTCTCCATACCCGGCGCTCACATGCCAAGCTCAAAAAGATAGTCGCCGCGGTCCTTCAGCGCCGGCCGGGTAGTCATGTAGGTGTCGAGACCCAGGCGACGGTTATTCCTCGCGCTGAGGCGTATTGGTTTGATGTCGCTGGCTTTCAGAATCGGCCGAAGGTCGAACTCGACAGGCTTGGTCGAGAACAGTGCGAGCATGACACTGGACGGTGGCGCAGCAGCGGCGCATAGCGCGCGACAACTTCATCGGGTATGGGGCCACCAACATCTTCGCGGATGACTTCCGTCCTGTGTTCGATTCCGCCCTCCCCCAGCACCTGCCTGCGCGCGCCGGCCAGCGCGAGCTGCATGGGCAATACTGCGGCATCGCCCCGCTCATCGACGCGCTGCAGCACGCGATGCTGCTCGCCCGCCTGGAAATGCAGGCTCATGATGCGATTGAAGAAAATATCGAAGAAGGCGCGGCTGCCTTCGAATTTGGTACGGTGAATCTGATCGGCGATGTCCGACGTGTAGCAGTTGGGCATGACGCCGTTGACGCCGAAGAAGCCCATGAACGCCGGCGTGAGCGTGATTCGCTTTAACTGACCCGATGCTAGCGCCATCTGCAAGCCCTGGTCCGAGCGGACACTTTGCTCACCCGTCACCGTCAACGATTCGATGTCGCTGGCTGGGAAGCGCATCGACAAACTGTTGTGGAAGCGCACATAGTGCGGCCAACCGTCGGCGCGCGCCCGCCCGTTCTGCCTGAACCATAATTCAAGCATACGCATCGCCTGCGCCGGCTCGAAACGGTAAGGCTCGTCCAGCAGGCGCTGGATTATGCTAGGGCGAAATGGCCGCTGCGGGGCATGCATCGGATCAACTCCTTGCCGGTCGATTGCGACACGATAGTCAATTGGGTGAACGTGTTCAGGTGCGCGTTGAGGCCGAGGAAATGATCGATAACTTGCGCGAACAAATGGACGCCGCTACCCACGAATGCCGCTTCGTCGACGGTGAGGCGCACGGCGATGCCATGGGCCCGCGCGCCGCCGTGCTCGTCCTTGAGCCAGGCGCGCGCGGTTTTGTGTGCGATCGCGGTGACGCCGCCAATCTGGCGCTGCGTGACGTTCGATTGCGGCAGGTTGTGCAGCGCCAGCAGTTCGGTGAACGCTTCGAGGTCGGGATGGGCCATCGCTTGCAGGTTGAGTGAGAGCATCGCGATCAGGCGCCAATGCGCACCGGCCGCAAATCGATAGGTTGGCGTCGGCTTGCGCAGCAGGCGGATCGGATGATTGTTCGGCCAGCCTTCCATCCGCAGGTCGCCGCCGGGCGCCCCCATCGGCAGGGCGGTCGGCAGGTCGCGGTTGGTGCAGCTGAGGTCGATGGAGACGCTCGCCGTCTCGACCGCGAGCGGGTCCAGGTCGATGTCCACGAGCACGATGCGGGTCTCGTAGCCGGGGCTGGTCTGGGCCATGAGCTCGTCGCGGCGGGTGGTGTAGTAGTGGCCTTTGCGTACCCCGGCCAGCCCGTGGCGCAGCGAATAATAGGGATGGAACTGGGTTACGGTTGTGCCCCTGGGGGTGTCGCGCACGACACGCACGGCGTCAACGCTATGGATGTCGTACGCCGCCGCGTGCTGGGCGCAGGCAAGCAGGGCGTAGTCCGTCTTGGTATGGGTGAGGTCGATGGGCGACGCAGGGCGCGGGAACAGGTTGATCACGGGCGTGCATGAAAGCAGCAGGTGTTGGCTCGACAGTGGCCCAAGGGCGCGGGCGGCGAGCGAGGACGGTTCCGTACCGCGCACCGCCAGATGCAGGCCCACGCGCTGACCTTGCGGGGACAGGTGGGAACAAAGCACGGCCATGTCGATGTCGAAGAAATTGAACTTCTCGAGACACGCGAAATATTCCGTCAGCAGGCGGAACGCGGGATGCGATGCAGCCCTGACCGGTATGAGTGCCTCGTCCGGGGCGAAGCCAACCGCCGCAACCGGCACCTGCGGCAGGCGTAGCCACCGGCCGTCTTCCACTTCGACGAAGGCGGCGATGGTGTTCATGAACAGCGTGTCGCGCAGCGCCGCGCGCAGGGATGGGTCGCCATCGATGAAGACGCGCAGCGTTTGCAGCGCAAGTTCACCCAATGAACGGGTGGCGGACAGCCCTTCGATGACGATATCGACAATTGCGGTCGTTCCGGCCGGCGTAACCATGCCCGGTGGCGCGCTGTTGGGCGACGCGAACCGGACGCTGGCAAGGCGCACCGGCGCCACAGTGACGGGATAGGCGGTGCGAAACTGGCAGACGACGCCGTCCTGGGCCGCAGCGTTGAGGCGCGTGCCGCGCGGGACCACCGTCACTTCATTGACGGTTTTTGCGCTGGCGCCGCTGTAGTCGATGCGCGCCACCGACGTCGACGGGAATGGCTGCACATAGTGCGGATAGTTGATGCCCAGGAGGGCCTCGGTGAACTGGGGATAGTTGTCCTCCAGCTGCTTGAGTATTTTCGCGCCCAGCATCACCACCGCGGCGACGATACGCTGCACGGCAGGATCGGTGCATTCGCTGTCACCGAGGCCGAGCACGCCCGCGAGTTGGGGGTACTGTTGGTTGAACTCGTCCACCATGGCAGCTGTGTTGGCGTGTTCGCGCTCATAGTACGGCAGGATGGCATCGATCATGGCCGCAGCTCCGCGTTGCGGCGCACTGACGTGGTCTGGCTGACCGAATATTGCAGGGTCGATGGCTGCAGCATGGCGTTGAACTCAATCTGCTCGGTCAACGCATGGCCCTTGAGCGTGGCCTGTATGACGAAGTCGAGGCGGTTGGTCGCGCCGGGCCGCATGACCACGCCGGCCCGTACGTTGAACAACCGTGGTTCGAAGCGGTCGATCACTTGCTTCAAATACGCGCAGATGATGTCGCGGTCCTCACTGCTGCCCAGGCACAACGCGGCGAAGTCCATCAGGCCGAAGTTGAGAATCGAATGGCGGCACGCTTTGTAACGGTCCAAGGTGCCGGCCGGCAGCGCGACGCGGGTGTTGAACAGGTCCTCGAGGTCGCGCGCGATCGAGGCCTTCAGTTCAGATAGCGTTTGACGACTGCTGTTGCCGCGCCGCTCGCCTTCTTCGCCGGCGGCCATCAGACGATCCCAAATGCTCGACGCAAGAGAAGGATTTTGCATGCACGACTCCAATTATTTGACCGCTAGCCATTGCGGGCATAAACAATAAAAGCCGAGTATCACTTAACTGCTGGTGGGAAACTTGCGCTAGGACAAAGGGACGACCGCTGCCGTCGCTCGCGATAAAACGCCTCACCTGTCCCATGATCTGGCGATGAGACCGGCGACGGCCTGCAACGTCTGCTTACATCCCTTACATTGGCAATCGTCAACGAAATGCGGTCTGCAGACATTATTGGAGCATGCGGTGCGATGATGCGCCGCCCCCACAGGCCAGGAGAAAAAACCATGAAAACCACTTCTTTGCTGCTCGCAGGTTTATTGTCCGTGATGGGTGCCAGCGCGTTCGCGCAAGGCAGCCCCGTCAGCGAAGTCAAGGCCGACAACGCCGCGGTCCGTCATGAGACCCGCGAAATCCAGGCCGACCGCCGCGCGGTCCACCATGACAACGTCGCCATCGCAGTGGAAAAGCGCGACATCGCGCATGACAAGAACGTCGCGACGATCGAACAGCACGACGCGCCGCGCGCCCAGCACCGCGAAGACGCGCTGATCGCCAAGGGCGACCTGGCCGATGCGCAGAAGGTCGACAAAGTGCGCCACCACGAATTGAACGAGGCAAAAATCGCGCGCCGCGATGCTAGCCATGACCGTCGCGTCATCGCCATCGAAAAGCGTAAACGTGCACACACCATCGACGCCGTGGCCGACGAACACGCCGAGCGCAGGACGGCCTTGGCCAAGCGTAACCACGACGCCGCCGAACTCCACTGATGGTCTTCCCCGGGCGGACAGCGCCGCCGGGGTGAGCGCTAGTGTCATCGCAGGAATGCGATATGAATGACGAGCCGGCGTCAGCGTGCCTTGCTGGCGCCGGTGGAGAACCATCATTAAGACCTTGGTGCATCGCGCATCCCACGTATTACCCGTTAGGAGTTACACCGCTATGAAAACCAAACTGCTCTCTCTGTCGCTGATGATCTCGCTCGCATCGGTCGCCGGCGCATCGAACGCTGGCTGCCTCAAAGGCGCGCTCATTGGTGGCGTCGCCGGGCACGTCGCCCATCACCACGCGCTCGTCGGCGCGGCTGCCGGTTGTGTGATCGGCCACCACATGAGCAAGAAGAAGGAACATCAGCAGGCTGTTCAGGCTTCGCACGCGCGAACGACCGCGACCAGGTAATTTATTTACCGGCGTCCTTGCCGCTCAGCCTGTGCGGCAAGGCGAAACGATGGTGAATACGAATCCGAACACGGGACTGACTCATCCGCTTATCGGCTTGCCCAGCCGGCCTCTACGACCAGCCTAGTAAAGCGCCGGCGTCGTCCAGTCGATCCAGGCACGCGCATCGGTGGAGAACTTGCCATCGGTCTTTTGAATGTCGGTGTCCACGCTGGCATCACCAATCAAAAACTTTTGCACGAAGCGATTGACGTCGCCGAACTGCGACGCCGGCAACTGGCAGTGGTTGTGCCCGCCGACCTGGGAGATGCCCATCGCGTCGGGCACACCGAGTGCTTTCCAGACCTCGCGCGCGGCGACCGCGTTGATGTACGCGCTTTGATTGCCTAGCCATTCCATGGACGTGTTTTCGAGCACCAGCAAGGCGCGCGGCGCGATCAGGCCCATCACGGAATGCTGGTCGAACGGCAGACGCGCGGCGGCGGACCCGAACTGTTTGAAGCTGTCCGTGAACCAGACGTTCTCCTGCACGATCTCGCGCAAGGTTTGCACGTTCTGCCCCGCCGCTAGCTGAGCGTCGGACACACGCCAGCCGGCCGCGCCGCCCGAGCCCGATTCCTGGGCGATCGTCAGGCGCAGGCGCTCGTCGAACGCGCCGGCGACGATCGCGCCTTTGCCGTTGCGCGAGCAGCCAGTCACGCCAAGCCGGCTGGGGTCGATGCGCGCGGCCGGCGTGTGCTCGATGGCGTCGATCAAACGGCTCACGCCCCATGCCCAGGCCGTCATCGCGCTGGCCGGATGGTCGCTCCCGTAGAGCTCGTAGAACTTGCCCTTGCCGCGAGAGCCGGCATTGAGCTGCTGGCCGATATCGTTGTTGGGGAAACTGATAAGCGCGATCCCATGTCGCAGCAGTTCTTCGTTATTCAAACTGACGGCGCCCATCCCGATCAGGGCGGGATAGGGCGCATGGCCGGTTTGCGGCAAGCGGATCTTCACGGCGAAGGACATGGTCTTGCCGTCGTGGTCCACGCTGACGAGCAACTCGCTGGCCTCGACGCTGGTGCGCACGGATTGCGGCGCTGGCGGCTTGGTTCCGAGCTCGTAGTGCTGGACCTGGGCCGACAACTGCGCTCGACGGCACGCCCATTCCTGCACTGTCTGCACCCGCTTTCCGTTTGCGAGCAGGAATGGATCGGGCAGCTTCGCGATGGCCGGCAATTCGGCATAGCCAGGCAAGGCCGCTGCCGCGCACCGGTCGGCCGGCTGGGCCTCGCGGGGTCGCGCATTTTCCACCGCGACCTTGCTGCTCATGTGCCCAGCACACCCCGAAAGGCAAAGCCCAAGCAGAACGACCCATAGCCGATTTCTCGCGTGCATGAACGCCCCATCCCGTTTTTGATTGACCGATCAGCGAATATACCACCGCGCTTCCAACCACATCAGCTCCCCCTTCGACTGGAAGACGCAGTGGTCGGCACGTTCATGTCGCGTGCGGCATACGGACATTCGATCATCAAATTGATTTTTTATCATCAAGAAATTTCCCGCGTTCACGAAACCTTGACGCATGTCCTATGCCTCCTTCGCTGTTTCGCTGGCGGCTCATTCTGCCGTGCACGTTGGGCGCGCGTGGCACCAGCGTGTTAACCAGCAAAACCTGGTGAAGCGGACGAGTTGACGAAAGCCGTAAATATGGCTGACCATCCCTAATCGAAATATCAAGTATTCATAAAAACCATGACTTCAAAGTCATTCATTTTCGGAGACATCAATTCATGAATTCACCACACATCACATCGGTAGAACGACGTTTATCAGCGTGGAAAAAAGCCGTGCTGGCAGTGGGCGTGATCGCGCCCTTGCTGTTCACGGCGAGCGCCGCGCAGGCGGCAAATTGCACGTCGCCGGCGCTCGACGGCACTCTGTACAGCGTTGCCAACCTGGGCTCGGGCAAGGTGCTCGACATCGTCAACGGATCGCTGCAATCGGGCGCCAACGTCCAGCAATGGGGTTACGCCGGCAGCGCCAACCAGCAGTTCTATGTGCATAACCTCGGCAACGGCTACTGGAGCATCCAGGGCAAGCAAAGCGGCCTGCTGTTCGATGTGCTGAACCAGTCGCTCGACGAGGGTGCGAAGGTGGTCCAGTGGGCCTCCAACGGCGGCTATAACCAGCAGTGGCAATTGAAGCGCTCGACCACGGGCGCCTACAACGTCGTGGCCCGCCATTCCGGCAAATCCTTGACCATCGCCGACAATAACGACGGCTCCCTGGCCTACCAGGCGACCGACAAGGCGACCGGCTATCAACGCTGGTTCTTCAATCCCGTTTCCGGCAGCTGCGGCCTACCGGACGGCTTCGCGTCGCAATCGGGCCCGGACGGCCTGAGCACGACCACCGGTGGCGGCACCGCGGCGCCGGTGACGGTGACGTCCTGCAGCGCGCTGGTGAGCGCCTTGCAATCGAGCTCGCCGGCGGTGGTGCAGATCCCCGCCGGAACAACCATCGATTGCCGCACGCCGGACCGCTCGCAAAGCGCCTGCGCCGTGGCCTGTCCAAGCTATCAGGACCCGGGCAAGACCACCTACCGCATTCCGGTGGGGACGCAGACCTGCGTGTCGCTCGGTTCGGTCGACGAGACGCGTTACGCGCGCACACGCAACGAAATCAACATCAGCGTGGCGTCGAACAAGACGCTGGTGGGCCTGGACCAGGCTTCCAAGCTGGTGGGGGCGACCGTCAACCTGACGAACGCCAAGAACGTCATCGTCCGCAACCTGTCGATCGAGAATGTGAACCCTGGCCTGGTGGAAGCCGGCGACGGTATCACCTTGAGCAATTCGAGCCATATCTGGATCGACCACGTGCACTTCAGCCTGATCAGCGACGGCCACATCGATATCCAGAACAGCCGCAACGTGACCCTGAGCTGGAATCGCTTTGACGGCATCAATCCGGCCGTGTGCGCCAACCAGCACTGGTACACCAACCTGGTGCAGGATTCCCAGGTCACGCTGCACCATAATTTCTGGTACAAGACGGGCGGGCGCAATCCGAAACTCGATGGCAGCGCGACGCGTGCCCACCTGTACAACAACTACTGGCAGGACATCACCTACTTCGCAATCAACGCCGACCACAGCGCGCAGGGAAAGATCGAAGCGGACTATTTCGCCAATTCGGCCAAGCCGCACTGGAACGCGGGCACCGGCCTGCTCGACGCGAATGTGGCGTCGAACCGCTACACCGGCGTGTCCGCCACGGATGCCTACAAAGACACGGGGGCCACGGTGTTCACCGATATCGTCATGTACCCGTACACGCTCGATAACGTGGACAATCTGCCGACCCAGGTGCCGAACGGGGCCGGCCCGCGCTGAGGCGAAGATCCGCCGGCGGCTGCTTCAACCGCCGCCGGCGCAGTTCAGGCCTTGCTGTCCAACGCCAGTTCGATCCAGGTGGGCGCGTGGTCGCTCGGTTTCTCGCGCGCGCGCACGTCGCGGTCGACGCCGGCCGCCTTCAGCGCGCCGGACAGCGCGGGACTGAGCAGCAGGTGGTCGATGCGCAGGCCTGCATCGCGCCCGAAGGCGTTGCGAAAGTAGTCCCAGAACGTATAGATTCGCTCGCCCGGAAACATGGTGCGCAGCGAATCGGTCCAGCCCTGGGCCACCAACCGGTGGAAAGCGTCGCGCGTCTCCGGGCGGAACAGCGCGTCGTTCACCCAGCGCTCGGGTTTGTAGACGTCGATATCGGTCGGCATGACATTGAAGTCGCCCGCCAGCACCACCGGCGCCCCGCTGTCGATCAAGCGCGCGGCGTGGGTGATGAGGCGTTCGAACCACTGCAGTTTGTAATCGAATTTCGGCCCCGGCGCGGGATTGCCGTTGGGCAGATACAGGCAGGCGATCAGCACACCATTGACCACCGCCTCGATATAGCGGCTCTGCTCGTCGTCGGGGTCGCCCGGCAGGCCGCGCCCCACTTCCAGCGGCAGTTCGCCCCTGGCCAGGATCGCCACCCCATTCCAGCTTTTTTGCCCGTGCCAGATGGCCTGGTAGCCGGCCTCGTTGATGGCGGCCTCGGGGAACTTCTCCTGCGGCGCCTTCAGCTCTTGCAGGCAGGCCACGTCGGGCTGCTTCTCGCCCAGCCATTGCAGCAGTGCCGGCAGGCGGCTGGTGATTCCATTGACGTTGAAGGTGGCGATCAGCATGGCGGCTCCGGTGGATGAGGTCTCTACGCTATTTTGACCGCAGACGAGCTTAGCGCGCCGCACGAATGCAAAAAGGCCGCGCCCCCCTTGCGGAAGGCGCGGCCCGGTCAAGGCTGCGGGCGAACCGGGCTGCCCCCGGCCTTAGTACTTGTAGTTCAGGCCAAGCACGAAGGTGCGGCCCGAGTGCACGTACAGCAGCGTGTCGTTGCGCTGGGAATCGCGGCCGTAGCGCAGCGGCGTGTCGCGCAGGTTCTGGCCCTCGAAGCTGAGGCGCAATTGCGGGGTCATGTTATACGACATGCTGAAGTCGATGTTGGTGGAGCCGTCGACAGTCGTGTAGTCATGCCCGGCCACGTCGCCCAGCACGTTGAGCAGATACGCGGAACGATAGGCGGCCGACACGCGCGCGCTGAACTTGGCATCCTCGTAGTACAGGGTCAGGTTGTGCGCGTTGGGCGACAGGCCGGTGAAGTTGGCCTGCTGGGTCAGCAGTTCGTTGGCGGTGGTCTTCGGATTGTCCACCCGGGTGATGTAGGTGATCTTCGAATTGACGTGGGTGTAGTTCACCAGCGCGCCGAAGTTGCTCCACACGCCAGGCAGGAAGGTGAACGGCGCCTGCAGGTTGAACTCGAGGCCGTTGAGCGGGCCGCCATGGGTGTTGACCTTGCGGTTGACCACCACTTCGGTGCTCGGCAAGGTGGCGCAGGCCGGCGTGCCACCGGTGATGCTGCAACCGCCGCCGAGCAGGATCGAATCGGGCAGGCCCAGGGTCGAGAACACGGCACGCTCGGAGACACCCTGGATGAAGGTGTTGATCTCCTTGCGGAACATGCCCAGCGACACCATCGCGTTCTTGGCGTAGTACCACTCGGCCTGCAGGTCATAGGTGCGGGCGCGGATCGGGTCGAGGTTCGGATTGCCGATCGTCACAGACTGGCTTTGCGACGACAGCGTGGTCGAGGGGGCCAGGTCGGTGTACTCCGGACGCGACAGGGTCTTGCCGGCCGAGAAGCGCAGCAGCACGTCTTTCGGCAGGCTGGCCGTCACGTTCAGCGCCGGCAGGATATCGCGGTACTTGTGGGTGTAGGTCGCCGGGGTCAAGGTGCCGTTGGCGTTGATCAGGGCGTAGGAGGTCGCGGTGGTTTCCGCGCCGCGCACACCGAGGTTGCCGCGCAACGGGATCGAACCGAGGTCGTACTTGAAGTCCACCATGCCGTACAGCGCGTTGATCGATTCCTTCACGCCACGATTGGCCTGGCCCAGCAGGTTGTATTCCGATCCGGGCACGGCCGCGCAGTGGCATTCGATGTTGTACACCGCCAGGAACTTGTTGAGGTCCACCGCGGTCCAGGAGCTGGGCACGCCGCTGCCGCCCAGTCCATTGCCGAAACCGCCGATGGTGCGGCTGACGCTGGCCAGGGAGGTGCCAGCCGGCAGGGTCAGGCCGTTGCCGCCGGAGCCGATCTCGACGTTGGTCCAGTTGTTGTCGCGCTTGGAGAGGCCGCCGCGCAGGGTCAGGTTGTCGTTCAGGTCGAAGCTGGCGTTGACCGCGTGGGTGGTGAGCTTGTTCTTGGTGTGCAGGTAGCGTCCGACGAACTGGCCGTGGAAGGTGCCGTCCGCTTCCTGCGGGCCGAAGGTGAACGCGCTCGGGTTGTTGACGTCCATGCCGAAATTAAGCGCCGGCACGTTGCGGTTGTTGCGGAAGTCGAAGGAGAAGCCGTTCACGTTCGGGGCGTCGAACTGCACGGTGGCGCGCACCGGCTCGTCCAGGTCCGAGTCGGAGGTGCCGGTCATGAAATCCATCCGGAAGCGGTCGCTGAAATCGTGGCTGCCGGATAGCACGTGCTGGCGGAACAGGGTGGTGTACTTGTCCAGCAGGCCTTCAGTACGAATGTCGACGGCGTTGAACTTGCCGTAATCCCAGCTGCCGGTATCGGTGAAATGGGTATCCAGGATCGAGCTTTGCGGCTTGCCGTTCGCCTGCGCCAGGCTGCGGCCGAAGGAGATCGCCTCGATGTAGTTGTCGTAGCGGTCGTTGACGAACTTGCCGCCCATCAGATCGAGGTTCAATTCGGTGCGCGGCGCCGGGCGCCATTGCAGCGAGGCGGTGACGCCGGAACGCTCGTACTGGGTCAGGGAACGGCGATAGCGCGGAATGCGCGGCGCGAACGCGCCCGAGCCGGGCGCCGGATTGGCGACGGTGCCGCCGTAGTTGTCGGTGCGCGAGACCACGCTGTTATACGCCGCGGTGTTGGAGGTACGCGGCACGCCGAAACCGCAATTGTTCGCGTCGATGCCCCTGACGGCGCTGTTGGCCGGGCTTTGCGGCGAGAAGCCGGCGGGCGAGCAGAAGCCGCCGTCGGCGCTCGCGCTGAGCAGTTCGACGGCCTCGTAGCCCTCCTCCTGCGCGCTGCGCTTGGAGTAGGCGGCCGAAATGAGCGCGCCGACCTTGCCGATGGAGGTATCCCAGCGGTTCGAATACAGTGCGGTCACGCGCGGCTCGGTTTTGCCCGACAGCGAGTTGTACATGCCCTGCCCGCCCAGGCTGATCTGCTGGCCCTTGAAGTCGAACGGACGCGCGGTGCGCAGGTCCACGGTGGCGCCGAGCGAGCCTTCTTCGATGTCGGCCTGCGAGGTCTTGCGCACTTCCAGGCTGTTGAACAGTTCCGAGGCGAACACGCTGAAGTCGAACGCGCGGCCGCGGTTGGTGCTGCCGTTGATGTCGGAGGCGCCGGTGGCGGTCACGCCTTCGATGCCGTTGATGCGCACGCGGGTGAAGCCGGCGTTCAGGCCGCGCACGGTGATCTGCTTGCCTTCGCCGCCGTCGCCACGCGCCAGCGATACGCCAGGCACGCGCTGCAGCGATTCAGCCAGGTTGGCGTCGGGAAATTTGGCGATGTCTTCCGCCTTGATGACGTCGACGATGCCGTCGCTGTTTTTCTTGACGTTGAGCGCGCTGTTCAAACTGGCGCGAAAGCCCGTCACCACCACCACGGTATCGTCAGCGGCCGGCTTGGCGGGCGCGGCCTCCTGCGCCTGCGCCTGGGTCGAGGCGATCATGGCGATGACACCAAGGACGATCAGCGAGCGTTTCAACGGTGGATGCTTGCTCGAATTTTGCAGCATGGTCTTCATGTGTGTCCTTGTAATAATTATTTTGAAAATGACGCCCATCGGCCCCGTGGGCAAACCGATCATAGGCGTATGCTTTGGCCGCGCAAGAGACGCGCAGTAAACACTCAACGGGTTGATTCAGTTGGCCACGCCACGCATGAAAACGTGTATCAAAAGCCACAAACGATCGTTTAACCGCTTGAAACTCGTGCGATAATTTTCGGCAAACTTAATTGGGAGTACGCATGACATCCATTTCGATGCGTAGTGCCGGCGTGCTATTGGCCGCCACCTTGATGTGCGCCGGCGCATTCGCCGCCGTCGACGCCGCTGGCCCCCAGCGCAGCGGCGGCTTTAACGCCCAGCGCGACCTCGACCCGGCCGCGGCCGACGTCAAGGGCTGGGCCGCCGACACCGCGGGCGGGCGCGGCGGCGCGATCATCCGGGTGACCAATCTGAACGCGGCCGGCGCGGGGTCCTTCGCCGCGGCGGTGGCCGCGCGCGGTCCGCGCATCGTGGTGTTCGAGGTCGGCGGCGTGATCGACCTGCATGGCGCGACGGTGCGCATCGAGGAGCCGTATCTGACCATCGCCGGCCAGACCGCGCCCAATCCGGGCGTGACCTTCATCCGGGGCGAATTTTCGGTCGCGACCCACGACGTGATCGTCCAGCATATCGCAGTGCGCCCGGGCGAAGCGGGCAAGCCGAAAAAGAGCGGCTGGGAAGCCGACGGGCTCTCGACCCGCGGCGGCAGCAACGTCATCATCGACCATTGCAGCTTCAGTTGGGCGACCGACGAGAACCTGTCGGCGTCCGGCCCGCGCTTTAGCGGCGCCACGCCCGAGCAATGGCGGCTGGGCACGTCGCATCGCGTCACCTTCAGCCACAACATCGTGGCCGAGGGCCTGCGCAACGCCACCCACCTGAAGGGCGAGCATTCGAAAGGCTCGCTGATCCACGACAACGCCGACCAGATCCTGATCTACGCGAACCTGTACGACGCCAACCACGAGCGCAACCCCTTGGTCAAAGGCGGCGCCCACGTGGCGATCGTCAACAACCTGATCCACGATCCCGGCACCAAGGCCATCCATTACAACCTGATCGCCCACGAATGGGGCAGCCATGCGCCGGAAACCGGGATCGTGACGATGATCGCCAACGTCTACCGCGCCGGGCCCGACACGGTGGCCGACACGCCCTTGTTCAGCCTGGGCGGCGCGGGCGACGTCAGCGTGTTCATGCAGGACAATATCGCAGTGGACGCCAACGGCAAGCCCCTGCCGCTCACCGGCCGCTACAGCGTCGGCGAGGCGCGCATCCTCACGGCCAGCGCGCCCTACCTGCCGCCCGGGCTCACGCCGATCCCGGCGGCGCGCCTGGAAACGGCGATCTACATGAGCGCCGGCATGCGCCCGTGGGCGCGCGACCCGATCGATTTCAAGATCATTTCCGACGTGGCCGAAGGGCGCGGCCATATCGTCGACAGCGAGGCCGAATCGAGCGGCTATCCGGCTTACCCCGCCATGGCCCGGCGCTTCGATCCGGCGGCGTGGAACCTGGCCGACATGTCGCCCAAGGGCGGTTGGGGCGTGCTGTTCCGCTAGGCGGCGCCTCTGATGCCGATAAGCAATATGCTATATTGTCAACCCAATTAGGAAACGCGAAACGCCGGAGCGAGCGGCAACAGTCTCGTTCGAGAAGCGCAGCCGTGCGCAGCGACGGTGGGCAACGCAGGACGACAAAGCCGCCGCGCGTTAGGTTTTTGAAGGTTTCATCGATATTGATTCAGCGATCACGAGGCAGCAGATGCAAGGCCAGGCGGAGGCGGACCAGACAGTCCAGGACGGGAAGGTAGTATTGAACGCCGAGAGCCTGAAAGCCTGGCGCAAGCAGCGCGGCTTGAGCCAGGAGGCCTTGGCGCAGCAATGCCTGGCGCGCCGCCTGTGCGTGTCGATCGCGTCGATCAAGCGCGCCGAGACCGGCAAATCGGTCCTCTACCGCACCGCCAACCACCTCGCGCGCGTGTTCGAACGCGATGTCGAGGAGCTGATCCGCTTGCCGTCGGCCCAGCCGGGCGCGGCCACGAACGCCGATGCCGTCGACGCCTTCGAGCAGCGCACCGTGCTGGCCCTGCAACTGTGGTGCGCGCAGGCGCCGCCGGCCGCGCTGCTGGCGCAGCTTGGCCAGGTGGCCGCGCAGTTCGGCGGCCAGGATGGCGGCCCCGGCCTGTTCATCTTCGGCCTGCCGAAGGCCTATGGCAGCGACGCCGTGCGCTGCCTGCAAGCCGGCGTGGCGATCGCCCAGCAGCTCGGCGGCCACGGCGCCGCCCTGGCCGTGCGCACACTCGACTGGCCTTCCGAGGCGGGCGCTGCCGACCTGCCCGCTGAACTGCCCACCGGTCCGCTCCCGTTCGACGCCGGCGCCGCGCCGCTGTATGTGGCGGCAGCGCTGCGCGGCCAGTTGAGCGAACGCTTCGCGCTGGCGCCGCAGGGCTGGGATGGCGCCTGGCTGCGCGTCACGGGCGCCCTGGCCGCGGCCAACAGCGCCAGTTGCCCGCTGGTGGCGCGCTATGTCGAGCTGCAGCAGTTCAAGGCGACCCTGGCGACCACCCAGGCCTACCAGTGCGGCCATATTCTGTACTTGCGCGGCGTGGCCGGGATCGGCAAGAGCCGGCTGATCCAGGAGTTCACCGACATCGCCGAGCAGAGCCAGTTCAGTTGCCACACGGCGGTGATCTGCGACTTCGGCGTGCGCGGCGACGACGCGCCGCTCGCGCAATTGCTGCGCAGTCTGCTAGGGATAGGGGCCGGCACCCTGCCGGACGAGGCCTTGCTGGCCGAGCGCATGGATGGCGCCGGCGTGGGCGCCGAGCTGGCCATGCATTACCGCGCCCTGCTCGGAATGCCACAGCCGGGCGCCGACGCCGTGCTGTACGGGGCGATGGCGCACCACACGCGCGACCTGCGCCAGATCGAGGCCTTGCGCGAGCTGATCATCCACCGCGCCATCGACAGCCCGCTGCTGCTGGTGCTCGAGGACATCCACTGGGGCACGCCGGCGCTGCTGGCCACCCTGGCCGCGCTGCTGCCGGACGTGGGCGAGGCGCCGCTGGTCTGGGTGCTGTCGTCGCGCTTCGAGCACGACCCGATGGAACACGCGCTGCGGCCCTACCTGAACGGCTTGCCGGTCACGATGCTCGACCTGGCCACCTTGCGCCCGCCCGAGGCGATGGCCTTGGCCCAATACGCGAGCGACCCCGATCCGGATTTCCACGCGAAGTGCGTGGCGCGCGCCCAGGGCAATCCGCTGTTCCTGACCCAGTTGCTGCTGTCCGGACGCAGCCACGCCTTGCCGAGCAGCCTGAAAAATCTCGTGCAGAGCAAGCTCGACGACCTGCCGGCGCCGCAGCGGCACGGCTTGCGGGTGGCCTCGGCGATCGGCCAATATTTTCCGCTGTCCCTGCTGCGCGAGGCCTTGCAGCAGCCCGAGCACGAGTTGGGCATGGCAGTACGCCAGTGCATCGTCCGCCCCGACGGCCAGGGCAGCTTCCGCTTCGTGCACGACCTGGTGATGCAGGGCATTTACGAGTCCATGCCGGCCGCGCAGCGGGACGAGGTGCACGTGGCCATCGCCCGCTGCTACGGCGCCGGCAACCTGCATCTGCGCGCCCAGCACCTGGACCGGGCGCGCCACGCCGACGCGCCGGCCGCCTTCCTGGACGCGATCCGCGAGCGCATCGCCGGCTACCAGTACCAGCAGGCGCTGGACTTGATCGAGCACTGCCAGCGCATCGATTACGCCGCGCGCGAGGTCTATCCGCTCCACCTGCTGAGCGGCCAGGCGCATGCCAAGATGGGCCAGACCCAGCATGCCAGGGCCAGCTTCGAGGAGGCGCTGGCCAGCGCGGGCGACCAGCGCCAGCGCGTGGCGGCCGTGATCGGCCTGGCGGCGGCGCTCAACGTGCTCGAACAATTGCAGGCCGAGGAAGCCTTGCTCGACGCGACCATCGCTGCCACCCGCAATGCCGGCGTCACCGAAGGCCTGGGCGAGCTGTACTACCTCAAGGGGAATCTGTATTTCCCGACCGGGAACTTTGCCTTGAGCCGCCAGCTGCACGAGCAAGCCCAGCGCCACGCCATCAGCAAGGAAACCCAGGCGCGCGCGCTCAGCGGTATGGGCGACTCGTATTACGCGCAAGGGCGCATGGCCACCGCGCACCGGGTGTTTCGCGATTGCCTGGCCCTGTGCGAGCAGCATGGGCTGGCCGAGATCGAGGCGTCCAACCGCTTCATGCTGGGCACGGTGAGGATCTACCTGAACCAGACTGCCGGCGCGCTCGACGACGCGCTGGCCTCGGCCGAGCTGGGGCACCGGGTCGGCAACCGCCGCGCCGAGATCGTCTCGCGCCTGACCGCCAGCTGGCTATTGACCTCGCTCGGCCAGGCCGCCGGCGCGCGCCAGCAGATCGAGCAGGGCCTGGAACTGGCGCGCACGATCGGGGCGGCCCGCTTTGAACCGTTCCTGAGCGAGAGCCTGGTGCGGGTGCTGCTCTTGGAAGGGCGCGCCGGCGACGCCCACGCGCTCGCCTTGAACGCATGGGAAATGGTTGAGCGGCAAAAACTGCACAAGTTTATCGGGCCTTGGGTGCTCTCGACCCTGGCCCTGGTGGAGCCGAACGCTCAGGCGCGCGAGCACGCCTTGCGCGAAGGCCAGGCACTGCTCGAACAAGGCTGCGTGGGACACAACCACTACCGCTACTACGCGGGAGCGATGGAGACCTGCCTGCTGCGCCACCAGCCGCAGGCCGCGCTGGCCCTGGCCGCGCGCTTCGCCGCCTACGTGGCCGAGGAACCTTGTCCATGGGCCACCCACCACATCGCGCTGGTGCGCAGCGCCGCCGCGTGGATGGCGGCGCCATCGGCCGATGCGCAGGCCCTGCTGGAAAGCGCGCGCGCGGCTGGCGAAGCGGCCGGCCTGGGTGGCGTCATGCCGCTGCTGCAGCGCCGTTTGCTGCAGGAGTTTGAGGGCGCGTGAGCGCGCCGCGCAGGGCCGGCAGGATCCATCCGGCGATCGCCTTCGACTGGCGCAGGCATTGCTCCTGCAGGCCGGCGCCCACCGTCCAGCCGCCACCGAACAGCAAGGCGCACGCGGGTTGCTGGCCGGCGGCCAGCTGGTCCGCGTTAGCCTGGTTGAAATCATAGATCTGCGCTTGCGCCGCGATGCAGGAGGCATCGAGCACGTTGTGCTTGAACACGGTCCACGCCTTGTCGGCCAAGTGCGGGATGGCGTCGGCAGCGGCGCGGTAGCCGGTGCGCAGGGGCTCGCCGTTGAGCTGACGCTGGGTGGCGCGCGGCAAGGCGTTGAACAGGTGGGGTGGCACCCGCGATGACTCCTGCACGCGGTCGAGCATGGTGTCGAACGGGATCTCGCTGAGCGTACTGACGAGCGAGACGAAGAACTGCGGCAGGCCGGCGCGGGCGTACTCGGGGTTGACGGGATCGTTCTGGTGCAGGTTGCACACGTAGCTCATGCGGTAGGGGAAGCTCGGGGCGTCCGGCGCGCGCTGCAGCACGTTGTAGGTGCGCCAGATGTTGCGGTTCTGGGGCATGAGGCCGGCATAGGTGTGGCACACGGCGTAGCCTTGCGTATAGTTCACCTGCGAGAGCATGGAGCGCACCTGCGTGGCCCACTGCGCCATCGACGCGCCAAAGCTGAGCAGGGCCAGGGTGTCGTCGGCATGCGCGGCCATCACGCACAGGTCGAAGCGTTCCGGCTCGCGGCCGCCCTGCTGTACGGTGGCATAACCGGGGTGCGCCTGCACCGCGACTTCGCTTTCGGTGTGGATGCGCACCCGGACCAGCTCGTTAGAGCCGCCCACGACGTAGGCGGCCAGCGCTTCAAGCCACTTCTGGGCGCCGTGCTCGAAGTAGCGCCGGTCCGGCGTCACGCCACCTTCCTGCAGGCGGTAATACTGGAACGGCGACTGCAGCGGCAGCAGCTCCGGGCCACGGTCGTCGGTGAAATACATGGCGGCGATGCGCGGGTAATAGATGACGTCGCGCACCTGGCCCAGGCGCGCCGGCAGTGCCGGATCGGCCCAGTCGATGGCGATGTGCAGCTGCGTGGCCGCGGCATTCAGCATGGGGTAGGGCTTGGCCACGCAATCGCCGAAGAACTGGCCGACCGTGTACTGCGGGCTGATCTGATCGACCAGGTTGAGCGCGCTCTGGTGCACGACCTTGATCAAGGGCGCCAGCTGGCCGCCGTCGGCCCTGTCGAGGCTGAACAGGGGATCGGTCACGCCGTCGCGCAGGGCCGCGTCGTCGGTGAGCGCCAGCGCGCCGCTGGCGTTGAAGTAGCTGGTGGTGTCCTGCAGGGGCTTGAGATTGTCGAGGTAGCCGATCTGCTCGAGCACGGTTTTGAACTCGGTGTAGGTGGCCAGGTTGACGTCGTTGACGCCGAGGTCGGCCCAGCGCAGGAAGGCGGTGGCGGCGCCGCCGGCGTCGACGAAGTCGCCCTGGTCGACCACCACGGTATCGGCGTTGCCGCCCAGGCTGCTCTTGCGTTCGTAGATCTCGACCTGCAGCGGCCGGTCGCCGGGCTGGGCCTGGCGCTGCAGGTAAAAGGCGCTCGATAAACCGGACACGCCGCCACCGATAATTGCCAGGCGCAGGGGCGCCGCTTGCGAACTGCTCATAGTAGCCTCGTCGAATTCAATGAATGAAGCGTCGAATTCTAGCGGCTTTTTCCAGCAGGAAACTAAAGATCAGGCAACTGATGCTGAACTGATACCCCGGCGCCTAGAGCTGGCGCGCGGCGAAGGTGTCGCATTGCTTCACCATGCCGGTCTCCAGGCCCTTGGAGAACCAGCGCACGCGCTGGGCCGAGGTGCCGTGGGTGAACGAATCGGGCACCACGTAACCGCGGCCCTGCTGCTGCAAGGTGTCGTCGCCGATGGCGGTGGCCGCCTTCAAGGCCCCTTCCACGTCGCCCTGCTCGATGATGCTGCGCGCCTTGTTGGCGTGGAAGGCCCACACGCCGGCCAGGCAGTCGGCCTGCAGCTCGACCCGCACCGACATGGCGTTGGCCTGGCTCTCGGAGGCGTTGCGGCGCGCCGCGTCGACCTTGGCGGTGATGCCAAGCTGGTTCTGCACGTGGTGGCCCACTTCATGCGCGATGACGTAGGCCTGGGCGAATTCGCCATCGACGTGGAAACGCTCCTGCATCAGGCGATAGAAGTCGAGGTCGATGTACACTTTTTGGTCGGCCGGGCAGTAGAACGGGCCGGTCGCGCTCTGGCCGGTGCCGCAGGCGGTGGGGATGACGCCGCTGAACAGGTCCAGCTTGGGCATCTTGTAGGTGCGGCCCTGCTCCTGGAACAGCTCGGTCCAGGTGTCCTCGGTGTCGGCCAGCACGGTGCGCACGAAGGCCGCCTGGCGGTCGTTGGCCGGGGTCGGTTGGGCAGGTCCTTGTTGCAGGGGGGCGACGGCGCCGCCACCACCACCGCTGAGCATACTCAGGAGCGTCATCGGATTGACGCCAAACACGTAGGAGCCGATCAGCGCCAGCACGATGGTGCCGATGCCGACCGAGCGGCCCCCCAGGCCGAAGCCACCGCCACCGCCACCGCCACCGCCGTCACCGTCGCCGCGATAGTCTTCCACGTTGTCACTCTGGCGATTGCCTTCCCATTTCATACGATGCTCCAGCTTTGATGTTAATCAGTCACGACACTATACCCACAAGAACTGATCCACGGCGCAACGCTACAGCGATGGACGCTATCCGGTCGGCAAGAATGCGATAATCCGGCACGATTAACCGCTTATCGCCATGGACACCAGATTGCTCGTCGACGCACTCACCCGCATTGTATTGCTGCCCCCTACCAATCTGATCGTCATGTTCGTTCTGGGCTACGCGCTGCGCCGGCGCTTTCCGCGCACCGGACGCGCACTGACCTTGACGGCGCTGACCCTGCTGGTGGTGCTCTCGAGCGGGGCCGGCTCGCTGATCCTGGTGCAGCCGCTGGAGAACATGACGGCGCCGCTCGGGCGCGTGGAGGGCACCGGCGCCCGGGCCATCGTGGTGCTGGGCGCCGGCAGCGTGTACGGGGCGCCGGAATACGGCGGTGCCGACGTGCCCGATGAGGTGGCGCTGGCCCGGCTGCGCTACGCCGCGCATCTACAGCACGCGACCGGCCTGCCGCTGCTGGTGTCCGGCGGTAACGCCGATCCTGCACGGCGTATGCAGGCCAAGGGCGACGGCATGGCGCGCGCCCTGCGCGAGGACTTCCGCACACCGGTGCAATGGGTGGAGGACGACTCGGCCGATACCGAGCAGAACGCGCAGTTCAGTGCGCGCATCCTGCGCGCGGCGGGCATCAAGCGCATTCTGCTGGTGACGCATGCGATGCATATGCCCCGCGCGATCGAAGCGTTTCAGCGTGCCGGCCTGGACGTGGTTCCCGCGCCGACGGCGTTCTACTCGCGCGGCACGCGCACGGGCTTGGCATGGCTGCCCAGCGCGGCGGGCCTGTACCGCACCTATTACGCGTCGCACGAGTGGGTGGGCATGCTGTGGTACCGCGCGCGGGCAAAGTGGCGCGCCAGCGCGCACTGAGGGCGACCAGGGCCCAGAGCCGGCTTGCGGCGTGGGCCAACAACGATGACAGCGCCATGCCAGGACTCGGAAGCGGCCCGGCAGGATAAAACAGACGCTAGCCACGCGGCCGTTCGATCAGCCCGCCCAGCATGTCGAGCGGGAGCGGGAACACGATCGTGGCCGTCTTGTCACCGGCGATGCTGCTCAGGGTTTGCATGTAGCGCAGCTGCATCGCGCCTGGCTGCGCGGCGAGCACCTGGGCGGCCTGGGTCAGCTTCTCCGACGCCTGCAGCTCTCCCTGGGCATGGATGACCTTGGCGCGGCGCTCGCGTTCGGCCTCGGCCTGGCGCGCGATCGCCCGCACCATCGATTCGTCCAGGTCCACGTGCTTGATCTCGACGTTGGCCACCTTGATGCCCCAGGCGTCGGTCTGGGCGTCGAGCACCTGCTGGATCGCGATATTGAGCCGCTCGCGCTCGGCCAGCATTTCGTCGAGCTCGTGCTTGCCTAACACGGAGCGCAAGGTGGTCTGCGCCAGCTGGCTGGTCGCTTCCATGAAGTTCGCGACCTGGATGATGGCGCGCTCGGGGTCGATCACGCGGAAGTACAGCACCGCGTTGACCTTGACCGACACGTTGTCACGCGAAATGACGTCCTGCTTGGGCACGTCGTGCACCACCGTGCGCAGGTCGACCCTGACCATCTGCTGGAGCACGGGAATGAGCAGGATCAGGCCGGGACCCTTGACGGCCCAGAAGCGGCCCAGCTGGAACACAACGCCGCGCTCGTATTCGCGCAGCACGCGCACGGACAGCCCGAACAGCATCACGAGCAACAGCAACAAGCCGCCCAGGCCGAATCCGATGTCGATCACGCTGTTCCCCCATTGCCGGCCGACTCGGCCGGCGCGACTTCCAGCAGCCGGCCGCGCCGCGCCAGCACCTTGACTTTTTGCGCGCGGTGCAGCGGCGCCGCGCTGACGACGCGCCAGGTCTCGCCCCCGACGTTGGCCCAGGCCTCATGCAAGCCGTGCGCATGGCGGTGCTCGTGAATGGCGTCGATCACCTCGGCACTGCAGCTTGCCAGGTCGCCCGAGACCACCTTGCGGCGGCGCGTTTTCACTGCCATGGCGCCGGTAGCGGCGATCAGCAGCGCACTGCCCACCGCCAGCGTGGCGACCAGGCCGACCGGGACGCCATAACCGGGCAAGTCGGTGTCGATCAGGATGAGCGCGCCGGTGGCGAAGGCGGCGATGCCACCCAGGCCGACCACGCCGAAGCTGGGCAGGAAAGCTTCGGCCACCATGCACCCGATGCCGAGCGCGATGAAGGCCAGGCCGGCGTAGTTGAGTGGCAGCAGCTGCAGGCCGTACAGGCCCAGCAAGAGGCAGAACGCGCCGATCACGCCGGGCGCCACCGCGCCCGGACTCATGAATTCGAACAGCAGGCCGTAGGCGCCCACCGTCAGCAGGATCAGCGCGACGCTGGGGTCGGTGATGGTGCTCAGCAGCGTGGCATGCCAGTCCGGGCGGGCGTCGATGACGGGCGCCCCGGCCGTGCGCAGGCGCACCGCGCTGCCGAGCACCTTGACGGTCTTGCCGTCAACCAGCGCCAGCAGCGCGCGCACGTCTGGCGCGACGTAGTCGATCACGCCGACCTTCAAGGCATCGTTCGCGGGCAGGCTCAGCGCCTCGCGCACGGCCTTGTCGGCCCAGTCGGCGTTGCGGCCGCGTAGCTGCGCCAGGCCGCGGATATAAGCGGCGGCGTCGTTGAGCTGCTTGCGCGCCATCGCGGAGTCGGCTTGCGCGGGCTGCGCGGGTGCCGGGGCCGCCGCCGGCGGAGAACGCGCGCCGGCCGCGCCATCCCTGCCCGACGGACCCGGCGCCGGTGCCGCCGGCTCGCGTTCGGGCGCCGCGCCGATGCCCAGTTGCACCGGCGTCGCCGCGCCCAGGTTGGTGCCCGGCGCCATGGCCGCGATGTGGCTGGCATACACGATATATGTACCGGCACTGGCGGCGCGCGCGCCCCCTGGCGCCACGTAGGCCGCCACCGGGACCGGCGCGGTGAGGATGGCCTTGATGAGTGTGCGCATGGAAGTGTCCAGCCCGCCGGGAGTGTCGATCTGGAGGATGACCAGCTGGCTGCCACCCTTGGCCGCACGAGCGATGCCGCGCACCGCGTAATCGGCGCTGGCCGGACCGATGGCGCCGTCGATGGTCAGCAGCGTGACAGGCGCGACGGCGGCAGTGGCAGCGCCGGTGGCCGCAACAGCGCCGGCGGCGCCAGGCACCAGCAACAGGAGCATGGTGAACAGAAATACGGGCAGGCTTCGGAACCACCTGCGCTGCCCACGCGTGCGAAACATCGCCCCTCCCGGCCGGGACCCACGTCCCGTTTACCTGATTAGAAGCGCCGTGCCGGCTTTGGTTCCCTACACGTTAAACCAGCAAGGCCCCGCTCATCGAACGCACCTGCTCGGCCGATTCCGCGACGATGCTTGCCAGGCTCGCCGCGTCGATCACGAAGTCAAGCGCGCTGTCGGCATGCGCGGGCATCGGCGGCGGCGGTGCGCCCAGCGGCGACGCGACCGGCGCGAACTGGTTCGCCAGCAGCAAGGTGTCGAGCAAGGTGCTCGGGGGCATATTGAGCATGCCGTCGCGCAGCGCGAGGATGGCGCCGCTGACGGACGCGGGAATGAACAGCTTCTTCAACACTTCGCGGCTGACCACTTCCTCGCACAGCTCGGCCCATTTTTCCGGGTCCTCGTCCAGCAGGCCGGGAAACTCGTCGGCGCGCGAGAGCAGGTAGAAACCACCCACCTCGTGCACGATGGAGGCGAACATGGCGGTATCGGGGTCGACGAAGGTCACGCGGCGCGCCAGCACGTCGGCCAGCGCCGCCACGTGGACCGTGTGCAGCCACAGCTGCTCGGCCTTGGCGCGCAGGGCGGGGTCGACAATGCGGTTGCCGAATTGCCGCACCACCAGGCTGGCCACCAGTGTTTGCAGGCTGCGGTAACCGACCCGCGTCACAGCCGAGCGCACGCTGGTGACGGCGTTATCGCCCTTGCGGTTGAACGCGGCCGAATTCGACAGCGCCACCACGCGCGCGGCCAGCAGCGGCTCGCCGAGGACGAGCTTGATGGCGTCGTCAATGTGACAGGCGGGGTCGTCCAACGCCAGCTGCAGGCGCAGGGCCGCATTGACACTGGTCGGCAGTGCGATTTCGCCGCGCGCGGCTTGCGCGGCAATATATCCGAAGGCTTCTAGTCTGTTCACGGGAAAATTATACGCTGGCGCACCCAGGCAACGGGGCCATTCGGCTCACTTGTGGCCGCGCGCACGTCGGCTTGGCGCAGAAACGTCGGTTTACCCACCTGGCGACGCGGCGGCATGCAAACGGAGCGCTTGCACGTGGACGCAGCGCAACGTGCTGACGCAATCGTTCTGGTGCAAGCGTGCCGATGGAGCGTGTCGATGGTTCGTGCTGATGGATCGTGCAGACGTCGCGTGCTGATGGCCAGTGCAGATGGCTCGCGCAAGCAAGGAACGGCAACGCCACCGCGGCGCTTGACGAGCCCGGAAGAGGCGGCGCGCACGGTGGTGAGACAAAGGCGCTCGCCGCACGCGGCGGCAAGCGCGGCACCGCACGCGATTACTTGACCTTGATCGCGCTCTTGACCGAGGTGACACCCTCGACGCTCTTGGCAACCCGCACGGCCTTCTCGGCGTCGGCTTTCGAATCGACGAAGCCGCTCAGCATGACCACGCCTTTCTGCGTTTCAACGTGGATCGCCAGCGACTTGAGCTCAGGCTCCTTGAAGATGTCGGCCTTGACCTTGGTGGTGATCACCGAATCGGCCACCGCGGCGCCGCTCCTGTCGGCGACGTGCTCGGTCTTCTCGCCCATCGTGTCGGCGGCGTTGTCCGTTTTCGCGGCCACGTGATCGGTGGCGCGGTCGGTCTTGGCTGCAAGCTTGTTGAAGGCGTGCTCGGTTTTCTGGGCCACGGTGTGGGCAACCTGCTTGGTCTTGTCGACCGCGGCCTCGGCCACGTTCTCGGTCTTGTGCGCGGCGTTCGCGGCAGCGTTCTCGGTGCGGTCGGCCATGGCGCCGGCCGTGGTGGCGGCAGCCGTCGCCGTGCCCTTGTTATCGATCAGGCAGCCGGTGTTCGGATTGCCGGCGACCTGGGCGCACTTGTCCACGGCGGCGGCCTTGTTGGCGTCGCGCGTGGTGGTCGAGGTCACCGGAGCGACCGCGTCGACCATGTTCTCGGCCACGCGCGGCGCGCGGTCGGCCTTGGCGTCGGCCAGCGCGGCGGTATGCACGGAACGGGCGTTGTTGACGCAGTTATCCTTGTCGGAACCGGTCATGGCCGCACACTTGAGGTTGGCGAGCGCGAACTCGGCGTTGGCCAGCGCGGTGCGCGATTTGGCGCGCAGCGACGCGGTGTCGTTGTACTGGGCCACGGCGTCGGCCTCGGCGCGGGCGCGCGCCACTTTCGCTTCCTCATGGCATACCTGGTGCGCCGTGCCGGCGCCCTTGCAGTTGGCGGCAGCGGCCTTGTAGTCGGCTTCGGCCTTGTGGGTCAGGTTCTGGTAGGCCGCCAGATCGGTCTTGGTCTCGGCTGCGGAAGCGGTGGCGAAACCGGCGCTGAGCGCGGCGGCCAGCAGGGTAGCGGTGAATGGTTTCATGGTGAGTCCCTTTTGTTTGTGGTTGTGGTACACGATTTAACGTCCGAACAAGCTCGTCAATCTGTGCGACAACGTACATACGAAAGGAAAATTAGTGATATCTCGACAAGCGCTTTCCAGCTAGCAAGAAGACGCTCTCGGGACCATCCAATGGGCCTTCCGCCTGGGCAATTTCCAGCCACGGCAAGGTGTCGTGCTTCGGCTCGCGAAAGCGCGAGCGCACCTGCACGATCTGGCGCAGCAGCGGGCCGTAGAGCTCGGGATGATAGCGCGCCAGCCAGGCCACCTCGGTCATGTCGGCGAACGCCTCCTCGGTGCGCACGCGGCGCTCGAACCAGTGCCGCACCGGCGCCAGCCACGAGACGATGGGCAGCAATTTCTCGTTGTGGGGGAAGCCGGCCAGGCGGCGATAGCAATGGCCCAGCTCATGCATCGCGGCGCCGGCCAGGAACAGGTCCACCAGGGCCGGATCGACCATGGCGCTGAGCTTGTCCGCGGTGGGGTTATCGCGCGCCGCCACGATCAGCGTGCATCGGCCGTTTTCGCTGGCGAGGCCGACCGGCGTGTGGCCCGGCAGGCCGTCGCCCGCCTCCACCTCCAGCGCGATGGGGATGCCCTGCGCGCGGCCGAAAGCGACAGCGCCGGCGGCGCCGGCCACCCACTGCGCCTCGGTTGCCGGCAGGCCCGCGCGCGCCGGCGCCGCCAACGCCAGCAGGCCGGCCGCGGCAAGCGCGGCGACGCGTTTATTCATCGCTGAGCAGACCGCGCTGCCAGGTCGCGTTCACCGCGTCGAACGGCGAGCTGTCCTGGCCGAATACGCTGGCGTTCCTGGCCAGGCGCACCCAGACCCGCGTATCGTGGGCGTTGCGCGCCACCGGCTGGTCGCCGCGCAGCTTGTCGAGCCAGGCGTAGACCTGGTCATATTTTGCGGGATGGAAACGCTGGGTCCAGGCCAGCGCCACCAGGTCGGCGTAGCCCTCCTCGCGGCGGTTCTCGCGCATCGCCTTCGATTCGGCCAGCATCTCGGCGTCGTCGGCGTGCTCGTCGCCGGTCTCGACGAAGCCAGCCGGCAAGGCATGCCACACGCCTTGGGCGTAGCGCCAGCAATGCCCCACTTCGTGGGCGGCCATGATTTCAATCAGGAGCGCGCGGTCGGCCTCGGGAACCGTCTCGAGCACCTTCTCGGCGTCGGGGTTGCCGCGCATCGACAGCACCAGCTTGCAACGCCCCTTGTCGAATCCCATCGCCAAAGGCACGTCACCGGGCTTGGCTTGTGGTTGCACAATGATATCGATGGGCAGCTTGATCTGTTGTGAATATGCCAGCACGGGGCTGGCCGCCGTGAGCCATCGCGTTTCCAGCGCGGTCAGCGCGGCGGCGTGGCTGGCGAGGGGGGAAACGTACAGTGCGCAGAGGAGTAGAGGTTTTAACATGGCTAAGTCCGGGGGAGGTCCTATACATGCCTATCGGCAATTCCTTAGCCTCCTGAAGCCTATTTACAAAATTAATTTCCCCATGGCAAAACATCAACTAGGCGCTGCAGGATTCGCTCTGAACAAGTCCTCCATCGTCGACGATGCGTCTCGCTTCGCTTCACTTGTCCGGGCGCCTTGGCGACATGGCAACGGTTGGGCCGAAAACCTGCTCCTTCGACTTTTCCCGGATTGGCCGTCGCCGGCCCGGCGTTATGACTCAGCCAGCTTTCACGTAGGTGCAGCACTTGCCATTATTCGCACGCCCTTTTCTGGAGCGCAGCCCTCACCTCAGCCTTTGCCCTCGCTACCGACGTGCCCAAAGGGAACAGCGGATCAACCGGCGCCGGATAGATCCTGCCGTTGCGTACCTCGATAAATGGCGCGTAGGCGTAGATGACATTCCAGTTGACATACTTCCGGTCACCAGCAACGAGCAAGTATGTCCCGCCCACGACGTAGCGTAGCAAAGGATTAACGACCCGAAGGGTCTCACCCTTGCGTTCGATCTCACCCCCTTGCATCACCAGAAGCGCTTGCTTACCATCGTGCTGCGCCCCTGAACGCCAATCGTCGATGAGCTTGAAGCGCAGTTTTGTGAAGATCCCGACATCATCTTTCCCAGCGAACGACTTGACGGCTTCGAGCTCATAAATGCCGAAAACCTGCTTGAGGCAAGCCTTATTGGTCAGGAGCGATACCCGATCGCCGGCGGCGGCCACGACGCCGCCCTCGAGACGGGGCGTGATGGTATAACCCTTCGCCCCATCCGGATGCGTGCCCAAAATACTGTCCAGCGTGTCCGTGCGCAGATTGCGGTGAAACGCGGCAGCGCTGGCCAGCTTGTCATTTTCGTCTACCGTTACATTGGAAGCGGCACTGACATGTGACACGAACAGGATCGCGAGGTATGCTGCGGCGAAACGACGAAATCCTGCAGCCGGACGTCCGCGATGATCGCGCTCGAAAATTGTTTTTTGATCGAACATGAGGTGGCCCAGTGAATCATCGTAATGATTATATGGCGACCTCGTTGGCTACCTTGGTGCTGGCGACGACGCCCGCGTGAGATGAGAGAGCCCATGGCGGATCTGGCTCGGTATCGGATTTTGCGATGGCTCGGGCTCGAAGGCGGGCCCTTGGTGCCTGATTCCCTCAAGACGCCGACATCGCCTGCAAAAGGGGCGGCTTACTTTGCCTCTATTTACACGGTGCCGAACCTGCGGTCCAACCAGGCGACCGCGCTGACGGTCGCCTGTGTCGCCTCGCGCACACCGCGAGGCACGCCTCACCAGCTCGCGCTCGTCGCCTGCGCGAACGCGGCGAGCATCTCGGCCGTCAGGATATGCTCGGCCGTGCCGTGGGTGGCGCAGGCGAACGTGCCCGAGACCGCGCCCAGCCGCATGCACTCGTCGTACCCCAGCCCGCCGAATAAGCCGTGCAGGAAACCGCAGACGAAGGCGTCGCCGGCGCCATTGCAGTCGACGATGGGCAAGCCCAGGTCAACACAGGGCGTATGGCGCGCCGGGCCGCCGTCACGGGTGAGCAGATAGCTGCCGCGCGCGCCGTCGGTGGCCACGACGAACTTTGCGCGTCCGCGCGCGAGGATAGCCTGCATCACCTCGTCGCGGCGGTCGCTCAGCACTGCGGCGCTCAGGAAGACCATGTCCGAGCGGTACGCGTAGTCATGGTAGTAGTCGCTCTCGCCGTCCCAATCGTGCAGGTCGGTCGATACGGCCAGGCCCAGCGCCTGGCAATCGTCGAACAGCTCGCGCGCCCACGGCACGATCGACAGGTGCACGTGGGTCGCGCTCTCCAGCAGCGGCAGGTAGGTCGCGCGCGGCATGGTCAGCGTGTCCGGGTGGCGGCCATCGTACAGCGACAGGCGGCGCCCGTCGGGCGAGACCAGGTTGACGCTGCGCCGGGTGCCGCTCGGGTGTTCGAGATAGCGGAAATCGAGCCCGCGTTCGCGGTAGCGCTCGTGGATCAGTCCGGCCTGGGTATCGGTGCCGACGAAGTCCACCAGGCGTGTGGCATGGCCCAGCGCCAGCAGGCCAAGCGCCACCCCGTTGCCGGTGTGGGCCACGTAGTCGATGATCGGTCCCACGTGGATCGAATCGGCCATCGCCAGCGGCAGGCTTGGCACGCGCACGATGGTGTCGATGCCGACGCCGCCGACCACCAGCACGGCGCGCGAGTCAGGTGCCAGGGCTACCATGCGATCACCATCGAGGTCATTGCCTTCATTGGCAACGGCGCCTGCAGGTCCACCGCCGCGCCGGTGATCACGTCGCGTGCGCGCGTGGCCCCCTTGATCGCCGCCTTGAAGCGGTTCAGGTCCAGCGTGCCGTCGCTGGTGGCCTTGTTGAGCACCACCATCACGGTCTGGTGCGCATCGTAGCGGAAGTAGACGTAGCGCCCATCCTGCGGCAGGTAGTGCAGCAGCTTGCCGCTCTTGACGGCGCTGCTGGTTTTGCGCCAGTTGAACAGCTTGCGCACGAACTCCTGCGCGTCGTGCTGGGCCGGGGTCAGGCCCGCGCCGGTGAACGCGTCCACCGCGTCGCCGCGCCAACCGCCGGGCATGTCGGCGCGCAGCAGGCCGTCGACCCGCTCGACCGGGCTGCGGGTGAGCACCTCGGTACCGTAATAAACCTGCGGAATGCCGCGCGTGGTCGCCGTAAACAGCAAGGACGTCTTGAGCAGGTCCAGGTTCTCGTGCAAGAGCGAGAAGATGCGCGGACGGTCGTGGTTGTCGGGGAAGACCATCAGCTGCATCGGGTTTGCGTAGAGATAATCGCTGGCGATAGTCTCGTACAGCTTGATGAAACCGCTGTCGGAACGCTCGGGTTCGTTCAGCACGAACGGCATCGCATCGACCACGGGGAAGTCCATCAGGCTGGGCAGGCCCGAGTCGTAGCCATCCTGGTTCTTGGCGCCCTTCTGCCAGTACGCGACGACGTGGGGATGGTCGTCCATCTCCTCGCCGACGATGTTCAAATGCTGGTACTCGTCGAGCACCTCGCGGCACCAGCGCTTCAAGAAGGCCGTGTCGGCGTAGGAGAAGGTATCTTCCCGGATGCCCGACAGGTTCGCATATTCGATCCACCACAGCGAATTCTGGATCAGGTAGCGGGCCAGCAGGGGATTGCGCTGGTTCAGGTCGGGCATGGTGGAGACGAACCAGCCGTCCAGGAAACGCTGGCGCTCTTCCGGGGCGGCGTGGATGTCAGCCACCGTCGAGTGCTGATTGTTCGTGAGGGTGGGCGCGTTCTGGTAGTTGAGCCAATCCTTGGCCGGCAGGTCGCGCATCCACCAGTGGCCGTTGCCAATGTGGTTAAGCACGACATCGTCGATGACACCCATGCCGCGGGCATTCGCCGCCGCCACGAACTGGCGGAAATCGTCATTGCTGCCAAAGCGGGCATCGATCTTGTAGTAATCGGTCAGCGCGTAGCCATGGTAGGAGTAAGCGTCCTGATTATTTTCGAGCAGGGGCGTCGGCCAGATCATCGTAAAACCGAGGTCGCCCACATAGTCGAGCGCGGCGCGCATACCCTTCAGGTCGCCACCATGGCGCGCCGTCGGCACGCCGCGGTCGGTCTTGTCCGGCATGCCGGGCACGGTATCGTTGCTCGGATCGCCGTTGGCGAAGCGGTCCGGCGAGATCAGGTAGACCGCGTCGCTGGCGTCGAAGCCGCGGCGCTGGGCCGAATCCTTGCGTCGCGCCTCAAGCCGGTACGGTATGCGGGCCAGGACGGCGTCGCCGCGGCGCAGGGCAATCTCCAGGGTACCTGGCTTGGTGTTGCGCTCGACCTGAAGGTTGATGAACAGGTAGTTCGGATTGTCGGTGCGCTCGACTCCGAGCAGACGTACGCCGGGGTAGGACACCGTGGGCTGGAGCTCGGCCAGGCGTTCCCCGTGCACCATCACCTGGACCTGTGCGTGGCGCATGCCCACCCACCAGTTGGGCGGTTCGACGTGCTGAACTTGGTAGGGCGAAGCCTCGGCCCATGAGGCGGACAGCATTGCAAATATTACAAGTAAAACGTTTCTCATTGAACACCCATTTGGACTTGGATGTAGCAAAATAACGTTAAAATAACGTTGAGTCAATGCAATTGCCAGGCATTCTATCGTTTCTTTAGTAAAACTACAGGTTACAAGCATTCCCATGCCAGTTTTGAAACTGATGGAATTTCGCGAGTTAGTAAGGGACGCTTGGGATTTGCTCGGCCGCGCTTATTTTGTCAAAGCCGCCGCGGTGGTGAACGCGGGCCGGATATCGTTGGGCACCTGCTTCATGCGCTCGAGCGCCTTTTGCACGTCCGGGCGGATGACCACGTAACGCTTCATCAAGGCGCTCGCGCGCGCATAGTCGCCGGTCGCCTCGATGGTCAGGAACTCGTGATCCAGATCGGCCACGGCCTGCTTGATCTTGCCGAAATCGACGCCGAACGTACCGTCGCCGTAAGACACGAAGCCGCCCTTGTCGAGCAGGTAATTGAGCTGGATCGCCATGCCGCGCGCATGCGAATCGGTCAGCCCGAAATGCAGGGTCCGAAAACCCGACGCCAGGAAGGTGTTGTACAGCTTGTGCTCGGCCAGCGCGCCCTGCCCCAGCGTGTCCTTGAGCTGGCCCTTGTCCATCATATAGGCCAGCGCCCACAGGCCGGTGATGTCGGCCTTGGCTTCCTCGATGGTGGAATAGGTCTCCTTCAAATCCTGGCGCGGCGTTGACTTGGCGCCGGCGGCATTGGTGATATGCGGACCCAACCCGTGAGTGATCTCGTGCGCCAGGATGTGCGTGAAGAAGGAATCGAAATCGAGGTCCTTCTGCGCGTCGGCACGCAGGACCAGCCGCGTGATCGGCGTCAGCGTCGACTTGAATTTCGCCTCCTGCACGTTCTTGAGCATCACCCGCTTGGAACCGCGCTGGCTGATGATGCGCTCGTCGTTGGGCAGGTTATACGCGGCCGTCTGCACGCCCATATTGCCGTCGCCCGCGCCATACACCTGGTTCACCACCACCATGGGCGCCAGCGCGCCCACTTTCGGATTGCGATACTTGGCGTCCAGCGGCAAATGGTCTTCCAGCTCCTGCATATGCTTGCTGAAAAAGTCGAGCTTCCTGGTCTCTTTCTGATCGCGGATATTCACATACGCCTCAAACGCCGCCTTGTAGCCGAACAGCTCGTCGTTATAGGTTTCGTAGGGGCCGATGGTGACGTCCACCGGCGAATCCAGATCCATCCACGCGAAATCCGACGTCAGGTAATCGTTCGACAAAAACGCCTCCGCGCGCAGGCTGAGGAATTTCTTCAGCGACGCGTTATCGGTGGCCGCCGCAGCCTCGCGCAACAGGGCGGCCAGCTTCTCCAGTTCGGGGCGGTATTCGTCGGAATACTTCACGACCTGGTACTTGCCGTCGCCGGCGCTGCGTATCGTCGTGAAGAACCATTGCGCCTGCTCGCGCGCTTGCGGCGCCAGCGTCTGCATCCACGCTTCCAGCGATGCCTTGGTGGCGCCGGCCGGATAGAAATTACCGCCTTCCGGTTTGGTCGCGGGAATCGCGATTCCCGCGTAGCTGGCCGGCATGAATGACCGGTTACCGTCGAGAATAGACCACGGACCTTTGTTGAGCCAGAAATAATCGAGCTGCGCTTTGCCCAGCGGCGTGTGGTCTTTCTTCAGCGCGGCCCACAAGGCCTCGTTGCCCGCCCAGCGCTGGCGCAACTGCAGCACGTCGACAATCTTCGCCGCCTCGATCAATTTCACGATGGCCGCCTTGTCGCCGCGCGACAGCACGCTGGTATCGGCCTGTAGCGACACGGGCGCATAGCGCTGCGTCATCTGTGACAGTTCCGTGGCGCTGGCCACGTGATTTGGTGCGAGGTCGGCCGCGCCGACATGGGCCGCGGCCAGGCAGGCAAACACAGCGAGGGTAGTCTTCATCGAAGGTGGCTCGTCAAGTTAAGTTGCCGTCGATTGTAATCCTGCCGCAGCACGCAACATGAAAAAACTGCATAATTGCTGAGTGTCAACCCACGAAAGGCCAGCATGCTGCGTATCCTCGGCAAACCCTCCTCGATCAACGTGCGCAAGGTGCTATGGACCTGCGCGGCGATCGGTCTCCCGGCCGACCCGGAACCTTGGGGCAGTGGCGCGCGTTCGTGCGACGACCCGGCCTTCCTGGCCTTGAACCCGAATGCGATGGTGCCGGTCGTCGTCGACGATGGCATGGCCTTGTGGGAGTCGAACACGATCTGCCGCTACCTGGCGGGCCGCCATGGCCGCGACGACCTGCTGCCATCGGCGCCGATGGCGCGTGCCCAGGTCGAAAAATGGATGGACTGGCAGGCCACGGAATTGAACAACGCCTGGCGCTACGCTTTCATGGGCCTGGTGCGCCACAGCGCCGCGCATACCGATCCGGCCGCGATCGCCGCCAGCGCGGCGGCCTGGAACGCCCACATGGTCCTGCTCGAGCGCCAGCTCGAACGCGGTGGCGCCTACGTCAACGGCGAGAGCTTCACGCTGGCCGACATCGTGTTGGGCTTGTCCACCAACCGCTGGCGCTCGACGCCGATCGCCCGCCCTCACCTGCCGGCCGTCGAGGCCTGGTTCGCGCGCCTGGGCGCGCACGCCGGCTTTGCCGAGCACTGCGCCAACGGCGTGCCGTGAGCGGAGGCGCCGTCGGTTAGCTAGGGGCCAGCGGGCGCAGACTAGTGCGCGGAGTTCGCGGCCTGCGCCATCGTCGCCGGCAGCGCCTCCTGCTTCCATCCGGCGCCCAGCGCCCGCGCCACCGCCACCGACGCCAGCAGGCGCTGGGTGCGGATCTGCGCCGCCGCGCGCTCGGCGGCCAGGGAACTGCGCTGCGCGTCCGTCACTTCGAGGTAGTTCGACAGGCCGCGCTCGTAACGGGCCTTGGCCACCAGGTAGGCGCGCGCCGCGGCCTGCTGCGACTGCGATTGCGCCTCGCCCTGCAACTGGCGTTCCTGCACGTCGGACAGGGCGTCTTCCACTTCGCGCAGCGCGATCAGGAGCCGTCCTTCGTGGTTGGCCACCGCCTCGGTGTAGCGCGCCTTCGCCAGCGCCAGGTTGGCACGGTTGCGGCCACCGTCGAACAGCGGCAGCGACAGGGCCAGCGGGCCGACCGAGAACTGGCGCGCGCCGCTGCTGGTCAGGTCGTGCAAGGCTTCGGACGCATAGCCGAAATTGCCGGTCAAGGACAGCGCCGGATAGAACGCACCCTCGGCCACGCCCACCTGGGCATTGGCCGAGCGCAGATTGGCCACGCTGGCGGCCAGGTCGGGCCGCTGCGCCAGCAGGCTGGCCGGCAGGCCGACTGGAATGACCGGCGGCGCCGGCAGATCGGAACTGGCCGCGCGCGGCAGCAGGGGCGCCGACGGCGACGCGCCGGCCAGGATCGCCAGTCCGTGCTCAAGCAGGTTGCGCTGGCGCGTCAGCTCGTGCAGGTCGGCCTCGGCGTTGGCGCGCTCCACGCGGGCGCGGGCCAGATCGAGCTCGTTGGTCAATCCGCCCTTGAAGCGCGCGTCCACCAGTTGCTCCGATTCGCGCCGGCTCGCCAGCGCGGTGTCCAGGATCGCCAGCTCGGCGTCGAGCCCGCGCAACTGCCAGTAGGTCGTGGCGACCTGCGCCGACAGCATCAATAGCACGCCGTCGCGCTCGTTTTGCGCGGCCAGTGCCTGGGCGTCCGCCGCTTCGACCACGCGCCGCACCCTGCCCCACAGATCGAGCTCGTACGAGAACGAGGCGCCGACCGCGTAGTTGTTACCCTCGATCGAACGGCCGCCGAGCGCCCGTCCCTGCGAGGTCTTGGCCGAGGTGCGCGAGTTACCCACCGAGGTGCCGACGCTGACCGATGGCAGCTGCGAGCCGCGCACGCTGGCCATCTGGGCCTCGGCCTGCAGCAGGCGCTGCGCGGCCGCCTTCACGCTTGGGCTGTCGGTCAGCGCGCGCTGTTCAAGTTTGTCCAGCGTGGCGTCGCCGTAGACGGTCCACCATGCCGAGGGCAGGCGGGCGCTGTCGGCCCGGGCCGGGTCGAGATGGCGGTAGGCCGGCGCCGTCGCTTCCCGCGGCGCGACGAAATCGGTGCCGACCGTCGTGCATCCGGCCAGCAGCGCCAGCATGGCGGCGATCAAGGGCGTCATCATTGGCTTCATGGATTTGCTTTCGTGTTGGTTCATGTTAGTGGCCGCCCCCGCTCGCTCCCGATGGCGCCTTGACCTTGTCGGCGAACAGCAGCGCCAGGATGCAGACGAACAGGAACACGGCCATGATGACGAAACCGTCGTTGTAGGCCATCACATAGGCTTCGCGCCGCACGATGCGGTCGATCGCGGCCAGGGCCTGCTGGCCGGCCGTGACCGGATCGTAGCCCTTGGCCACGAAGGCCTGGGTCAGCTGGTCGATCCGCTCCTGGGTGGCGCTGGCCAGCAGCGTGACCGATTCGCCGATGCGCTCCGAGTGGAAGTGTTCGCGGTTGGTGAGCGTGGTGGCCAGCATCGCGATGCCGACCGAGCCGCCCAGATTACGCGTCATGTTGAACAGGCTCGAGGCCGAGGCGGTGTCGCGCGGGGCGATGCCGTTCATGGCAAAGGTCGACAGGGTCAGCATGACGAAGGGCTGGCCGAGGGCGCGCACGATCTGCGACCACAGCAGCTGGTCGTAGCCGGTGGTGGCGTCCAGGTGCGAATTCATCAGGCACGAGATGCCGAACAGCGCCAGGCCAAAGCCGCACAGGATGCGGTTGTCCACGCGCGAGGACAGCTTGGCGGCGAACGGCATCACGAACAGCTGCGGCAGGCCGACCCACATGATCACTTCGCCGATCTGCATCGGGGTGTAGCCGGCGATCTGGCCCAGGTACAGCGGCAGCAGGTAGGACGAGCCGTACAGGCCCATGCCGATCACCGCCGACAGCGTGGTCGCCACCAGAAAGTTACGCTGGCCGTAAAGGCGCAGGTTGACGAACGGCTCGGCGCGCGTGAGGCTGGTGACGACCCAGCCGAGGATGCCGGCCAGCGCCAGCGCGGCGAAAGTGATGATGAAGGTGGAATCGAACCAGTCCTTCGAATTGCCTTCTTCCAGGAAGATCGTCAGGCTCCCCAGGCCGAGCGCCATCAGGCCGATGCCGAGCCAGTCGGCGCGGGCCAGCAGCTCGAGCTGGCGCGGCTGCCGGTCCATGCCCCACCACATGCCGGCGATGAGCAGAATGCCCGGCACCCAGTTGATGTAGAAGATAGACGGCCAGCCATACAGCTCGGCCAGATAGCCGCCCAGGGTCGGACCCATGGCCGGGGCCAGGGTCGCAGTCAGGCCGAAAATGGCCATGCCGGTGGCGCGCTTGTTGGGCGGCAGCTTGACCATCACCATCGTCATCGCCATCGGGATCAGGGCGCCGCCGGTGAAGCCCTGCAGGGCGCGGAAGATGATCATGCTCGACAGGCTCCAGGCGGTGCCGCACAGGGTCGAGAACACCAGGAACAGCGCGGTGGTGGTCATCATGTAGGCGCGGATGCCGAACACGCGCGAGAACAGCGCGGTCATCGGGATCACCACGATTTCGGCGCACAGGTAGGCGGTCGATATCCACGAGCCCTCCTCCTGGGTGGCCGAGAGCGTGCCGAGGATGTCGCGCAGCGAGGAATTGGTGATCTGGATGTCGAGCACCGCCATGAAGGCGCCGAGCATGCCGGCGGCCACCGCGATCCAGGTGCGCACGTCGACCTTGGCGCCCGTCGCCGGCGCGCCGGGAATGGCGCCGGCTGGCAGCGTGTTGGAAGGAGAGCTCATGGCCGTTTACTGAGCCTGGGACGCGGCTGGCTTGATCCGTTCCTTGAGCTCGACCTCGGCCAGGGCCGACATGCCGGGCACCAGCCTGCCTTTGAGCTCGGCCAGGTCGGCCGGCGCGAGCACGATCTTGACCGGCACGCGCTGGACGATCTTGGTGAAGTTGCCGGTCGCGTTATCGGCCGGCAGCAGCGCGAACTGGTTGCCCGAGGCCGGCGAGAAGCTCTCCACCCTGCCCACCAGCGGATGCTTGGGCAGCGCGTCGATGGTGACGTGCACGCGCTGGCCCGGCACCAGGTCCTCGAGCTGGGTTTCCTTGAAATTGGCGGTGATCCAGACGTTGTCCTCGACGATCGCGGCCAGCTGCTGGCCGGGCTGGATGCGCGCGCCCACTTCCACGTTGCGCTTGCCCAGGCGGCCGGCGACGGGCGCCACGATGCGGTTGTAGCCTTGCTGCAGCTGGGCGTCCTTGAGCTGGGTCTGGAGCACCTTGATCTGCGCCTTGATCACGTCGCGCGCGGCCTGGGCCGCGCCGATCTGCGCCTGGGCGGCGGCTGCGCTGCCGCGGCGCGCCGCGACATCGGCGGTGGCGGCGGCGCGGGTGGCGTTGGCGGCGTCGAGTTCGGCCCGCGAGACCGCCTTCATCTCACTGGTATAGAGCTGGCCGAAGCGGTCCGCGTCCTGGCGCGCGCGCACCAGCTGGGCCTGCGACTGGGCCACCTGGGCGGTCGCGGCCGAGGCCTGGGCACGCACCTGCGCCACCTGGGCGTCGGCCTGGCCGACCTGCTGCTCGGCGCTGGCGATCTGGGCCTGGATCTGTTCGATGCGCAGGCCCTGGTCGGCCGGATCGAGCTCGGCGATCACGTCGCCCTGCTTGACGATCTGGTTGTCCTCCACCAGCACCTTGGTCACCACCCCGGCCACGCGCGCAGTCACCGGATGCACATGGCCGGTGACGTAGGCGTTCTCGGTTTCAACGAAGTGCGTGCTGCGGTACCACATGCGCGCGCCGGCGCCGATGGCGATCAGCGCGATGAGCGCGACCACGCCCAGCACACGCCGGTTCGGTGGGGTCTTGGCGGGGCCAGCCGCGGGAGGAACAGCGGCGAGCGCCTGTGGCTCGGCTTTGCTTGGTTGCTGCATGACCTGCTCCGAATTGAATGATCGAGGATTGCATTATTGGCCAAAATATCGACCACGTCAAGAAATGAAACGATTGCATTTCATTTGAATTTGGCATACAGTGTGGCCATGAACAAAGCCTTTGAAGCCCCCGCTCCCACACCGGACGAGAGCGCCTGCAAAACCGCCTGCAAGAGCGCCGGCAGGCCCAAGTCCTGCGAACTGCAGGCCCGCACCGACAACCTCGTCTGGACCGCCGGCAGCCTGTTCCTGCGCCACGGCTACGGCAACGTCAGCCTCGAGACCATCGCGCGCGAAGCCCACGTCGCCGTGCGCACCATCTACGTCAAGTTCGGCGGCAAGGCCGGTCTACTCAAAGCGGCGATCGAGGCGAACCGCGACCGCTTCTTCACCAAGCAGGAACTGGAAACCGACAGCCGCCCGCTGCGCGAGATCGTCACCGAATTCGCCCTGCACTTCTATCAAATGGTCACCGCGCCCGAAGCGGTCAGCCTGCAGCGCATGGTGATGGCCGAAGCGGGTGTCAATCCGGAATTGACGAAGGTGTTCTTCGACACCGGTCCGACCCAGACGCGCGAGATGCTGCTGCGCTTTTTCAGCCGCCCCGACATCCGCGCCCAGTTGCGCGAGGACGTGCCGATCGACCAGTTACCTATCTTCCTGATCAATTGTGTGATGGGCGACCAGTTCTCGCGCTTCCTGTTCGACGCGGCGGTGCTGCGCGAGGAATTCCAGCGCACCTTGCCGCAGCGGCTAGCGCTGTTCTTCCGCGCGATCCTGCGCGATCCGCCGCCGCTGTAGGCCGTATCGCGGGGCCCGTATGTGCGTCATCGCACCGAGCCGAAGCTGGTGTTTCTGGCATCATCGGGTCTTTCAAGGAGGCGTTATGAAGATCGATACCGACGTTGCAGGACGCCCACGGGAGGCAGCATGAGCAAGTCCGCACGCTACGAATGGCGCGACCAGCAGGCGGCGCTCAATGAACGTATGAAGGGGTTCCTGGCCAACCCCGGGGCCGAGCAGCTCGAGGCGGTGATCGCCGAGATGCGCGCCTACGCCGACGCGGCGCAGTCCGGGGCGATGGAAATCCCGGCATGCTGGACCAGCTATAACTAGTCACGCAAAACCGTAGCCGGCATCGACGCCGGCCTGTGCGCCACTCACGGCGCAGGCAAAAAAAAGTGCCTTCCAAAGCAAGCCGCAGCACGGCTAGTTCGCGCTGCGGTTTGTTTCGGAAGGCACTTTTTTGCCGTCGCTCCCAGCTGAGAGAACGACGGCGAACTGCTTTGCTTACTGCTTTGCTTACTTCTTGCGCATCGGCGGCAGGTCGGTGCACACACCTTCGTACACTTCCGCCGCCATGCCGATCGACTCGCCCAGGGTGGGGTGCGGGTGGATCGTCTTGCCGATGTCGACGCCGTCGGCGCCCATCTCGATCGCCAGCGCGATTTCACCGATCATGTCGCCGGCGTGCGTGCCGACGATACCGCCGCCAACCACGCGGTGGGTCTCAGCATCGAACAGCAGCTTGGTGAAGCCCTCTTCGCGGCCGTTGGCCACGGCGCGGCCGGACGCGGCCCACGGGAAGTGGCCCTTCTCCAGCTTGATGCC
>DIZW01000066.1:75426-76250 GCA_002428015.1 Oxalobacteraceae bacterium UBA6018
ATGCCCTTGGCCTTGGCTTCGTCCTCGGTGATGCCGACCCATGCCACTTCCGGATCGGTGTAGGCCACCGACGGAATCACCTTCACGTCGAAGAAGGCCTTCTCGCCGTGCGCCGCTTCCGCCGCCACGTGCGCCTCGTGCACCGCCTTATGCGCCAGCATCGGCTGGCCCACCAGGTCGCCGATGGCGAAGATGTGCGGCACGTTGGTGCGCATCTGGGCGTCCACCGGGATGAAGCCGCGTTCGGTGACGATCACGCCAGCCTTGTCGGCCGAGACCTTGCCGCCGTTCGGGCTGCGGCCGACGGCCACCAGCACCATGTCGTACAGCTGCGGTTCCGGCGCGGTGGCGCCGGCTTCGGCCGCCTCGAAGGTGACCTTGATGCCTTCGGCCAGCGCTTCCACGCCCACCGTCTTGGTCTTGGTCATGATGCGGTCGAAGCGCTTCTCGTTGAACTTCTGCCAGACCTTGACCATGTCGCGGTCGGCGCCCTGCATCAGGCCGTCCAGCATTTCCACCACGTCGATGCGCGCGCCCAGAGTCGAGTACACGGTCGCCATTTCCAGGCCGATGATGCCGCCGCCGATGACCAGCATGCGTTTCGGGATCTGGCGCAGTTCCAGCGCGCCGGTCGAGTCGACGATGCGCGGGTCCTGCGGCACGAACGGCAGGTTCACCACGGCCGAACCGGCCGCGATGATCGCCTTGTTGAACTTGACGACCTTCTTGCTGCCGTCGGCCGCGGTCACTTCGATGTGGTTGGGGCTGACGAACTGGCCGTTACCCTGCACCACATTGACCTTGCGCGCCTTGGCCATGCCGGC
>DIZW01000035.1:0-20498 GCA_002428015.1 Oxalobacteraceae bacterium UBA6018
CGACTTGTGTATAACGAGGTGCCGTAAGAGGGCAACGCCGAGCGGTTGGCGTAGCGCGCGACCCAACAGTTCCATGAGGCGGTTAGGGGCCGTTGCAGGCGTTTCCGGGCGAAAATGTCGGGGGAGTGGGCGGACCTGAGAGGGACCCACGGAATCGGTAGTTTTTATCGGCAGCAATCTGACGACAATTTGATACGGATGGAATCCTGGGGGCACGCACTTAATAAGATGGTAACGAAGTCCCGCAGGAGCCCGCCATGCCAGTCCCTCTCTCGCTTGACCAAGTGCTCCTGTTGGCACCCTTGTGCCGGACCGAGTACCGCGCGGCGTTCGAGGCGCCAACGGCCGTACTGGAACGCTATGGCATCAGCGCCTCACCCTTGTGCCTTGCGCATTTCGTTGCTCAAATCATGCACGAGACCGGTGCGCTGACACTGCTGTTCGAAGATCTCGATTACTCGGCCCAGCGGCTCGTCACGGTGTGGCCTGGCCGGTTCCGTCCGCGTGGTCCGCTTGACCCGCGCGTGTATGCCCACGAACCACGCAAGCTTGCCGACGCGGTCTACGCCGGGCGGCTTGGAAATCTCCACCCTGATGATGGTTATACCTTCCGTGGTCGCGGACTACTGCAGCTGACTGGAAAGGACAGCTACGCACGCGCGACCACAATTTTACGCGAGAGCGCCGGGTCGGTTCCTGACTTTACGCGGGAGCCGGACGCGGTGCTCGGCAAGGACTGGTGTCTGGCGGTCGCAGCCGCACATTGGAAGCAAAGCGGCTGCAACGAGGCGGCCGACCGTGATGATGTGGAGCAGGTGGCCCACCTGATCAACGGCGGCACGGTCGGCATGGCCGCGCGCAAGGCCTGGTACGACCGCACCCGCGCGATCTGGCATTAGCTTAGCGTCCAAGGCAAGGCACTGGGGCGGGCACCGAGGCATCCTCGCGGGCGGCGTGCAAGCAACGGCAATCGTCGCAGCGGTCGGTCTCGATCCGCATGCGCCGGGTCGGCCCGCCCATCGTGACGCCATACGACTAGCCAGGCCAGTAGGTGAAGCCGTAGAGCCGGTCCATCACGAGGGCGCATGCCGTCCAAGGCCTGCGCGTGACATCGTCGCGCCGCTGCCGTTGATGATCGCTTCTTCGATTGCAATCCATCCTGGCGTACTGGTCCCCCGGTGGCACCCACGGCCGATAGAACAGGTGCCCAGCGCAGGCGTGGTCTGCATCTGCGCGCAGCTTGCTTCGGCGCGACAGCACACATGCGATGACGATGCGAGTGAAGGCTTCAGGCATGCCCAATGCCTTCTCAGACAGCCGACACAGCGGCGCCTGCCGCCATCGACATGGATGATGCACTTCGCCTGCGTATGCCGCGGCGTCGCTCGATTCGCCCGCAGTCCCACTTTTTGTTCAGTGTGCGTTAACGAACGGTCGGGTCAATCGTGCGCGCCTAAGATGGAATCGTGTGAGTGAAGCGCGTCACGGCGAGGTCCGCGGCGAGTAGCTTCCTCAGCAGGCTAGCCGGTCGCCTCGAGGATCGGCACCAGAATTCATGCACTGGCGCGGCTGTCGCGCCAGTCCTCGACCACACCGGAAGCGGAGGTTGTTATGACTACCTTGACCCATCCACCGAAGCACCTGGTACGCGAATATCTCGAACGCCGCACGCGGGAAACCAAACCGCCGCCATCGCCCGAAGAAATCCGGCGCGAGCTTGGATGGGGACTGCTGGCTCCGGAAATGAAGTGGCCGAAGACGTCCCGCCATTCATAGAATCCTACACGAGCGCATCGTGCGCTCCTATGTTCCGGGAACTGCATCGCTCGCATACTGTTATGAACGACCACAATCAGGAGAACGACCCATGACTAAGCGTATCGGCAACAAGGACGAAGCCCAGCAGCGCAGCAAAGAAGAGAAGAAGGATACCAAGCGGACCAACTTGGCACGCGAGGCGATCAAGCAGGCGATCGCCAAAACCAAGTACCGCAATCAGGTGAAGAACCAGCCCTCAGCCGAGGTATTCCTGCCTCCGGCCTGATCCGCGCCCCGCTATTCACCGATTTCTGCAAAGCCCGCGTCGGCAACGACGCGGGCTTTGTTGCGTTCGCCGCCGTCGCCATCACGACATCTGACGCCGTTCGCCGATCCTCCAACGCCACTCACCGAAATCCGCTTCCCCCCCGTCGCCTTCGCCGGTATCGTTACCCTGTCTTTTTCAAAGGAGGTGACGTGAATACCGACTCTACTTACGAATGGCGGCGCCAGCTGGTGTGGGGCATCATCATCATCGTGATCGGCGTGACGCTGGTCCTTGACCGCATGGAGATCGTCGAGGTCGATGAGATATGGCATTATTGGCCGCTGCTTCTCGTGGTCCTAGGCATGAACAAAATGGTCGGCTACCCGACCGCGCGCCACTTTACCAACGGCCTGTGGCTGATGTTCCTCGGCCTGTGGCTGTTTGCCGTGGTCGAGCATCTGTACGGGCTCACCTTGCATAATAGTTGGCCGTTTGTGATTATTGCGCTCGGCGTCAAGATCGTGATCGAACCATTCATCAAGGCGCGCTTTGCGCCGCATTCGGAGATCCGCAATGAAAAATAACCAAGCGGTGCGCAGCGTGCCGGGCCAGGTCGTGCTTGGTCTGGTGGTGATCGGGCTGGGCGTGCTGTTCTTGCTCGACAATCTCAACATCCTCAATTTTCACCGCGCGATCGGTTTTTGGCCTGCCATCCTGATCGTCATTGGCGTCATCAAGCTGCTCGATACGCGCTCGCCGAACGGGTATCTGGTCGGCGTGCTGTTCATCGGTGCCGGCAGCGTGCTCACCCTGAATCGCATGGGGCTGTTCAATTTCGACTGGCGCATGTTCTGGCCAGTCTTACTGATCATCCTCGGGCTGTCGGTGGTATTCAAAGCGCTGGCCGGGCGGCGCCAACGTGCAGGCGACATCAAGCTGGCCGACAGCAGCGATGCGGTCATCGAGGTGACCGCGATCCTGGGCGGCTTCGAGCGCCGCGTGACTTCGCCCGATTTTCGCGGCGGCGAAGTGACCGCCGTGATGGGGGGCTGTTCGCTGGATCTGCGCGCTTGTGCCCTGCACGGCGAAGCCGTGATCAACGTCTTCGCGGCGATGGGTGGCATCACGCTCAAATGCCCGCCCGATTGGACCGTGATACTACAAGGCACGCCGATCATGGGCGGCTTCGAGGAGAAGACCGTGCGTCCGCCGGATGACTCGAAACGCTTGATCGTCAGGGGCTACGCGATCATGGGCGCAGTTGACGTGCGCAATTAATGGCCTTGGCTATGTCGACGCGGCGCGGGGCCGGCTTATACCTGCTGGTGTGGCTGATGCTCGGCCTGCTCTTTGCCGTCTTGATGGCCGTCGCCAGCGGCGCGCTGTGGAGCCACGCGATCCTGTTTGCCGTCCCGGCCACCTTGGTCTATGGCGTGGCCAGCGGCTTTTCCGCGTACTACCTGTGCCGCGCCTACCCGCTGGCGGAACGCAAGGCGGCGGCGGTCGTCGCCGTGCTGTCGCTGTCAGCGCTCATATCGGGCGGCTTGTGGGCGCTGTTTTGCATGGCGTGGGATGGCCTGTGGCGCGCGCTCGCGTCGGACTGGAGCGGCCCGGCCTTGACGCCCGCCTTGCGCGCCCTGATCGTCGGGCTCGGCGTGGTGCTGTACGGGCTGTCGGCTGTCGGCCATTATCTGGCGATCGAATTCGAGCGTTCCCGCAGTGCCGAGCGGCGCGAGTTCCAGGCCGCCTTGATGGCGCAGGAGGCTGAGTTGCGGATGTTGCGCACCCAGATCGATCCGCATTTCCTGTTCAATAGTTTGAATTCGATCAGCGCGTTGACGTCGATCGACGCGGCGCGCGCCCGCGCGATGACCGTGCAGTTGGCAGATTTTTTCCGGCATAGCCTAGGCATGGAAGCGCACCGGCAAGTGACGTTGTCCGATGAAATAACGCTGGTCAGGCACTTCCTGGCGATCGAGCAAGTGCGTTTCGGCGCGCGCCTGCGCGTGACGGAAGCCATCGACGACCTAGCCCGCGCTTGTCTGCTGCCGCCGATGCTGTTGCAGCCTTTGGTCGAAAATGCCGTCAAACACGGTGTCGGCAATTTGACCGAGGGCGGCAGTGTCGATATTTCCGCGCGCCGCGCCGGCTCGCTGCTGCATATCAGCGTGGACAACGATGTCGACCCTGATATGCCGGCCGCCAACCCGCGCGGCATCGGCCTGGCCAACGTGCGCCAGCGCCTGGCGGCTGCCTATGGCCATCATGCGAGCGTACATTGGGCACGCAGCGGCGCGCGCTTTCGCGTCGCGCTGACGCTGCCAGCGACCACGATGGAGCAATGATGCGAGTGATGATTGTTGACGATGAAGAACTGGCGCGCGCGCTGCTGCGCGAATACCTCGCCGCCCATGCCGATATCGAGCTCGTGGCCGAATGCGCGAACGGCTTCGATGCGGTCAAGGCGATCGCCGAACTGGCGCCCGACCTGGTGTTCCTCGATGTACAGATGCCGCGCCTGGATGGCTTCGAGGTGGTCGAACTGGCCGGCCGCAAGACCCGCTATGTCTTCGTGACGGCCTTCGACCAGTACGCGCTCAGGGCGTTCGAGGTGCATGCCATCGATTATCTGCTCAAGCCGTTCAGCCAGCAGCGCTTCGACCAGGCGCTCGCGCATGCGCGCACCAGCGCGGGCCAGGCCGGGCTCGATGCCGTCATGGCCGAGACGGCGCTGCGCGCCAAGCCGCTTGAACGGGTCCTGATCCGTGACGGCGCGCGCGTGCACGTGGTGGCCGCCGGCGCCATCGCCTATATCGAAGCGCAGGACGATTATGTGCGCATCAGCGCGGACGGAAAATCCTACCTGAAGAACCAGAGCCTGTCCGACCTGGAAAGCCAGCTCGACCCGGCCTGTTTCGTCCGCGTGCACCGCTCCTACCTGCTCAATCTGGCCTTTATCAGCCGGATCGAACCGGGGCGCGACAGTCACACCGCGGTCCTCGCCGACGCCACCCGCATTCCCGTCAGCCGCGGCGGCTACCAGAAAATCAGGAAGCTGATGGGCTGACGCCGATCCGGTCCACCTGCCACCAGCGCGGCAGCAGTTCACGCACCTGCGGCTGATCGAAGCGGTCATCGATCAGATAGACCACGCCGCGATCGGTCTCGGTGCGGATGACCCGGCCCGCCGCCTGCACCACTTTCTGCATGCCGGGGTAGAGGTAGGCATAGTCATAGCCAGCCCCAAAGCTGTCCTGCATGCGTTGGCGGATCTGTTCATTGACCGGGTTTATCTGGGGCAGGCCCAAGGTGGCGATAAAGGCGCCGATCAGGCGCGCACCGGGCAGATCGATGCCTTCGCCGAATGCGCCGCCCAGCACCGCGAAGCCGATGCCGCGGCTGTCGAGCGTGTAATGACCAAGAAAATCGTCGCGTTCGGCCTCGCTCATGCGCCGCGGCTGGCGCCATGCGGGTATATCGGGATGGCGGCGCGCGAATTCGTCGGCCACCTGCTCCAGATAATCGAAGCTGCTGAAAAACGCCAGGTAATTTCCCGGCGCGGCAAGGTATTGGCGCGCCATCAGAGCGGCGATCGGGGCCGCCGAACGGGCCCGCTGCTGGAAGCGGGTGGAGATATTGCTCACCACGTGCACCGCCAGCTGGTCGGCGCGGAACGGCGAGGCGATGTCGACCCAGGCCGTGTCGGCTGGCAGGCCGAGGGCGTCGCTGTAGTATTGCCACGGACCGAGGGTGGCCGAAAACAGCGCGACCGCGTGGGCTGCGGCGAAACGCGGCTGCAGGAAGGGCGCCGGCACAATATTGCGGATGCAAAGTGTCAGGTCGCTGCCGTCCTGCAGGCGCAGGTCGCACAGTGAATGCGCGCCGAACAGCTCGCTCAAGAGGGTGAAATGCAGCGCGTCGAAGTAGAAGCGCTGCAAGGCCGGCTCGAGCTGGCCCGGTTGTTCCGCCAAAAAATCAGTGATGGCGCTGGCCGCTGTTTGCAGCGCGCCCAGCAGGGACTCCGGCGGCGCGGCCAGTACCTGGTAGGCATGCGCGGGCGGGGCGGGCCAGGCGCGCTTGACCCGGTCCAGGGCCTTCTTCAAGGCCGGCGGCGCGGCGGCGCGGGCGGCGCGCAGCGCGCCCTGTGCCAGTTCGGCGCTGTACATCATGCGCGCGCGCGCCACCAGGTTGTGCGCCTCGTCGACCAGCACGCTGACCCGCCACTGGTTGGCCTGGGTTAAGCCGTGCAGCATCGCGCCCAGGTCGAAATAATAATTGTAGTCGCCGACGATGAGGTCGCTCCAGCGCGCCATTTCGCTGCCCAGGTAGTAGGGGCAGATATTGTGGGCCAACGCAATCTCGCGCAGCGCGGCGCGGTCGAGCACCTCCGCGCCGAGCGCCGCCTGGCGCGCCGCCGGCAGGCGGTCGTAGAACCCTTTGGCCAGCGGACAGCTGTCGCCGTGACAGGCCAGGTCGGGGTGTTCGCACGCCTTGTCGCGCGCGACTAATTCCAGCACCCGCAGCGGCAGCGCTTGCGCCGCACCGCGCTTGACGGTCAGCGCGGCGTCGAGCGCCAGGCGCCGCCCGGGTGTCTTGGCGGCCAGGAAAAACACCTTGTCGAGCCCATGCCCGGGCGCCGCCTTGAGCACCGGGAACAAGGTGCCGACGGTCTTGCCGATGCCGGTCGGGGCCTGGGCCATCACGCAGCGGCCGCTGCGGTTGGCGTTGAAGATGGTTTCGGCCAAGTCGCGCTGACCAGGGCGAAACGCCGTATGGGGAAAGCGCAGCGCCGCCAGGGCCAGGTCGCGCGCGCTGCGGTGGGCCAGCTCCTGCTCGGCCCAGGCGATGAACCTGCCGCACTGGTCGGCGAACAGGGCCGCCAAGGTGGCGGCCGTCTGGGTTTCGCGCAGCACGGTTTCACGCTGGCTGCCGATCTCGAAATACACCAGCGCCAGGTCGATCTGGTCCAGGCCGAGCTGTTCGCACAGCAGGTGGGCGTACACGCGCACCTGGGCCCAGTGCAGGTGCCGGTGGTTGTCCGGCATGCTGTCCAGGTCGCCCCGGTAGGTCTTGATTTCCTCGACCAGGCGCAGGTCCGGATCGTAGCCGTCGGCGCGTCCACGCACCCGCAACAGGCCGAACTGTCCGGACAGGCTCACCTCTGTCTGGTAGCGCTCGCCGCGGCGCGCCGTGACGACGGCGTGGCCAGCGATGCCTTCCTGGGCGCTGGGCGAGGGCGTGAAGCGCAGGTCCAGGTCGCCTTGTTTGGCGGTGAATTCGCACAGGGCGCGCACGGCCACGAGGTAACTCACGCGGCCTGCCCCACCCATTGCAGATAGCACACCGACACCGGCATACCGTGCTCGGCGCAGTAATCGATCCAGCGCAACTGGTTGTCCTGCAGGCGGTCGCCGGGGCCCTTCACTTCGATCATCCGGTAGCGCGTTTCGGCGGGCCAGAACTGGATCAGGTCGGGGAAGCCGCTGCGGTTGGCCTGGATGTCGAGCAGGATACGCTCACACCACTTTTTCAGGTGCGCGGCCGGAATGCAGGCCAGCGCCATCTCGATCAGTTCCTCGTGCAGTGCGTCCCATGCGACGAAGGGGGAGGCGATGCCTTGCTTGGCCTGGAAGGTCGCGCGGATGGTGTCGCGGTAGCGGCCGTCGTCGAGCTGTTCTAGGCAGGCGCGAAACTCGGCAGCGCGGCGGCGCTGGAAGTCGGCGCTATGCAGGTCGGCCGGCCCGCGGTGGAAGCGATGGAAGAAGGCGCCCGGAATCGCGCTGAAAATCGCGCGCCAGCACAGCAGGCCGAACAGGGCGTTGATCAAGGTGTTCTCGACGTAGAACACGGGCGCGTCCGGCTGCTGCAGATGGTCGCGCACGGCGCCTTCGACCCAGCGCTCGGCGTGGGGCAGCGGCAGGCTCAGATCGAAACGGTCGACGGCGTGCGCGCGGCGGGCGGCCGGCTTCTCGTGACCGAGCTTGCGCCGCAGGCGGGGCGCGATGCGCAACAATTGCTGTGCTTCGGCATCGCTTTCGGGCGCGCGCTGGGCCGCGCTCAAGAGCGTGTAGGCGGGACCGTACTGGCCGGATTTTTCCAGCACGCGGATGGCGCGCGCACGCGCGCCGGGAAAACCGGTGCGCGCATACAAGCGATAGGCCTGGTCCCAATCGCGCTGTTTTTCCACGGACTGCGCGATTTGAAACAGCAGCCGTTCGCGCCGGCTGTTGAGCCACTCGTTCTCAAAGGCGCCCCCGGGCAGGCTCGCCAGCACCTCGGCCAGTGGCGCGCCGGCCTCGAAACCTTCCTTGCAGCGGTGTAGTTCAAGATAGTCGTCGACGTCGCGCCGGCTTCGAAAGCCGCGCGAGGAGGGCGAAAACTCCACCTGCTCGAAGCGCGTCACGCCCAGGTCGGACAGCACGAATTCGGTCCAGTCCTGGCGCAGGTTGCCGAAGAAGATCAGGCGCAGGCGGTCGCACAGGGGCTTGACCGCGATGCGGTACGCATTGTCGCCGGAATCGCGGTACCAGCTCGAGAACGCGCGCGCGTCGGCGAACTGGGGCCGCAGCGCCGCCAGCTGCTCGGCCTTGCGCGCGCCTTTTTCGTGCAGCGACAGGCGAAACACCGCGCAGATCTCGGGCTTGGACAGCAGGTCGAACAGCTCGTCGATACTCAGCACCGGGTCGTGGGCGATCCACCCCGTGGGCAACAGGTGGCGCGCGGCCTCCACGGTGCAGCCGATTTCGGCGTAGCTCAGCTTGGACGCGCGAAACACCGTGCCTTTACGCATCACCATCCGCACGAACAAGGCGCGCGCGCACTGCGGCATGCCTTGAAACATGCCGATAAACGCCTGCTCCTCATCGGTAAGCAAGTCGCAATAACGCTCGCCTATCCATTCCAGTACCCGATGGAAGTTGTCCAGGTAATAGAACGTGTTTTCAAGTACTTTGCGCATCGTGCACTGCCGAACTGCCTGCCTTTACTGTAGTTTTGTACAGTATATCGCGAGAGGTCCGGCGGCGGCGACGAAATTCGCCGTTTTTCGCGCGCCGCGGTGCGCGGCGTGGTTTTCCCGTCAATCGCCGCGCCAGCCTAGTCGCATTTCTTTGCGCGTGCCCCTTCGCAGCCGTCCTGGGCGGGGCCCTCCGGCGCATGGCGCGCGGCCGTGGTCAGGATCGCGGTCAGGATTGCCACGTCGGTGTCGACCGGCGCCGCCTCCGCGCGCGCCACCGGCCGCGGTTTGTGGGCGGCGGTGACGGCCGGTTTCACGCGTTGCGCGGCGTCGGCGCGCGCCACAACCGGACGCGGGAGCGGCCGCGAGGCCTGGGTCGCGCGATAGGAGTGATAAGCGGGAGCGGGGGCCGACGCCGGCGCCGTCACCGGCAGGCGCGCGCTGGCCAGGGTAACCAGCGGCGGCGCCTGCGCTTCGAGTCGGGGCGCGGGCGGGGCGTCGACAATGACCGCCGGCGCGGCCAGTTTGGGCGGATCGTCCGGCGCCGCCTCAGTGTGCGCCACCGCCGCCGGCAGCACGTGTGGACGAGTCACATTCTCATGCGTGATCCACGCCAGCAGCCCGATCAGGCCGGCGATCACCATGCCCGCCGTGCCGAACAGCGCGTAACGTGCTCGTGCGCCGGGGCTGGCGGCGGCACTGGGCGCCGCGCCGCGTTCCAGCTTGGCGAGGATGTTGTCGTCAGCGGCGCCGGAGCGGCGCGACGAGGAAAACAGATTTGGCCTTTTGGAGCGGTGTTGATTTTCGTCTGAAGGGCGCACGGTCGTAACTCCTAAGATGGGGGACTTCTAGTTCTGATTAGAAACAAACTGGGGAAATCCATGCTGATCTTTATCGTCCTCTCGTACTTTTGTTTGGCTTGCAGCGCGTTTTGGCTGGCTTTTTTTCCGGCCGGGCGAGAATTCGTGCTGCAAACCGTCCAAGCCCTTGGCGCCCAGCTCGGCAGAAAAGGACAGGATTGGCAACGCAGCGGCCAGCATGGCGTGGGCAACGCGGGTGCGCTGCTGCGCCGCCTGGCCAAGCGCAGCAGCAAGTTGATGCGCCGCCACTGGCCCTTCGTGGCCGGCGGCATCGCCTTGGTGGCCATTCCCAGCATCATCGCGCTGATCATGAGCAGCCCGGCCATGCTGCCGGTCTACGACGGCGGCGAGCGCGTGGTCGACGCCCATATCGCCGAGCTGCTCAAGGGCGAGCAGTTGGCCCCCCCGGTCGCGCTGCCGCCGCTGGCCTTCACCACCCAGGAGGTCGAACTGGTGCGCCCGATGCTGGTGGACGCCAGCCGCAACTGGAGCCTGCTGAACGCCGACTTCAGCCAGCGCCTTCTGGTCGTGTTCCGGGTCATGAAAGAAAAATACGGCTACGACATGGCGCTGCTGGAGGGCTACCGCAGTCCCGCGCGCCAGAACCTGCTCGCCAGCATGGGCTCCCAAGTGACCAATGCCGGCGCGTTCCAGAGCTATCACCAGTTCGGCCTGGCGGCCGATTGCGCGTTCTGGCGCGACGGCAAATTGCTCATCTCTGAAAAAGATCCCTGGGCCATGCGCGGCTACCGCCTGTACGGCGAGGTGGCCGAGTCGGTCGGCCTGACCTGGGGCGGGCGCTGGACGATGATGGATTTCGGCCACACCGAACTGCGCATGAAAGGGGTGATCCGGAAATAGCCGACCCGGCCAAGTCGTTTGTGCGGCATCAAATTTGCCGCCAGGGAATGGTGCCAACATTGCCTGCAGGATTTAGTTTCTCAACCCACACTGAACGCTTCCGACTATGGCCCGACTTTGGCAGTTCCTCACCGACAGCCGCGTACTCGGCGTGATCGGTCTGGCCGCGCTTGCGGCATTCCTGTTCCTCGGCGCGGCGACGCTCGAAGTGGCCGCGCTGTGGGCCGGCGTCGCCCTGCTGGCCTTGCTGGCGCTGGCGGCCCTGGCCTGGACCGCGCGCCACTTCTACCGCCGACGCGCGGCCGGCTTGCTGGGCGCGGCGGTCGCGCCCGGGAGCGCCGCGGCGGCGGCCGACCCGGCCAGCGAGGCGGCCGTGCTGCGCCAGGGCATGCTCGACGCCATCAACACCATCAAGACCTCCAAGCTCGGCCTGGTCAGCGGCGCCGCGGCGCTGTACGAGCTGCCGTGGTACATGGTGATCGGCAATCCGGCGGCCGGCAAGAGCAGCGCCATCGGGCATTCCGGCCTTCAATTTCCTATCGCCGGGAGCAAGGCGGTGCACGGCGTCGGCGGCACCCGCAACTGCGACTGGTTCTTCACCACTGACGGCATCCTGCTCGACACGGCCGGCCGCTATTCGGTGCTGCAGTCCGACCGCGCCGAGTGGTTCAGCTTTCTCGACTTGTTGCGCAAGCACCGCAAGCGCGCTCCCATCAACGGCATCCTGATCGCCGTCAGCGTGGCCGAATTGACCGGCGACGCCGCCGGCACCTCGGTCGAGCTGGCGAAGAACCTGCGTACCCGGGTGCAGGAGCTGACCGAGCGGCTGGGCGTGCACGCGCCGGTGTACGTGATCTTCACCAAGGTCGACCTGATTTCCGGCTTCAGCGACTTCTTCCACGACAGCGACCGCAACGAGCGCGACCGCGCCTGGGGCGCCACCATCCGCTACAACCGGCGCAGCACCCACCAGGACGTGGTGGCGTTTTTCGACCAGCATTTCGACGAGCTCCACGACGGCCTCAAGGAGATGAGCCTGGCCAGCATGGCGGCCAACCGCAGCGCCGCCATGCGCCCGGGCGTGTTCACCTTCCCGCTCGAATTCTCCTCGATCAAAAATCCCTTGCGCGCCTTCCTCGCCACCCTGTTCGAGGAAAATACCTACCAGTTCCGCCCGGTCTTCCGCGGCTTCTATTTCACCAGCGCCCTGCAGGAAGGGGTGGTGCAAGACCTGTCCTCCAAGCGCGTGGCCAGCCGCTTCGATCTGGACCTGCATGAGAAGGCGGCGGGGGAGGTCGGCGAACAGAGCGGCTACTTCCTGCTCGACCTGTTCCGCAAGGTGGTCTTCGCCGACCGCGACCTGGTGGCCAACTACACCAGCCCCACCGCGGCGCGCTGGAAGTACGGCGCCTTCTTCGCCGCCACCGTGCTGCTCGGCTGCGCGCTGGGCGGCTGGAGCTGGTCGACCATGGGCAACCGCCAGCTGGTGGCCAACGTCCAGGCCGACCTGGACAAGGTGGTCAAGCTGCAGGACAAGCGCATCGACCTGCAGGCGCGGCTGGAGGCCCTCGACATCCTCCAGGACCGCATCGTCCAGCTGGAGAAATATCGCGCCAGCACGCCGCTGGCGCTGTCCTTCGGCCTATACCAGGGCGCAGCCCTCGAACGCAAGCTGCGCGAGGAGTATTTTGCCGGCGTCAGCCAGGTCATGGTGCAGCCGGTGGTGGTCGCCATCGAAGCCTTCCTGACGGAGATGAACAACAATCCCGGCCAGCTGTCGCAAGCGCCGGCCCAGGCCGCGGCCGCCAAGCCCGGACAGCCTTACCAGGCCGCGTCGCCGGCCAGCTACGAGGACGGCTACAACGCGCTCAAGACTTACCTGATGTTGGGCGACAAGACGCACGCCGAGGCCGGTCACCTGAACGACCAGATGACACGTTACTGGCGCGGCTGGCTGGACAGCAACCGCGGCAACATGCCGAGGGAGCAAATGATCCGCAGCGCCGAACGCCTGATGAGCTTCTACTTGGCCCACATCGACGACCCGGCCTGGCCCCAGCCCACCACCAAGCTCGGCCTGGCCGAGAGCGCGCGCGACAATCTGCGCCGCGTCGAGCACGGCACCCCCGCGCGCGACCGCGTGTACGCCGACATCAAGGCGCGCGCCAACACCCGTTTCCCGTCGGTCACCGTGGCGCGCATCGTCGGCGACCAGGACCAGGGCCTGATCGTCGGCAGCCACGCCGTGCCCGGCGCCTTCACCCGCGACGCCTGGGAGCAGTTCGTCCTCGGCGCGATCCGCGACGTCTCCAACAAGGAATCCCAGTCCACCGACTGGGTGTTGAAGACGGCCAGCAAGTCCGACCTGACGCTCGAGGGCAGCCCCGACCAGATCCAGAAGTCGCTGGTCGACATGTACAAGGCCGAGTACGCTAAGGAGTGGCTGCAATTCGTGCAGGGCGTCACGATCGCCGAGTTGCCCAATTTTGAGGCCAGCGTGCGCGCCATGAACCGCCTGGGCGACGCCCAGAGCTCGCCGATCGCCAAACTGCTCGAGACCATCGACCGCGAAACCTCGTGGGACAATCCGGGCGCGGCCCAGGTGAGCGTGGCCAAGGTGCGCGGCGGCCTGTCCGCCTGGTTCATGGAAACGGTGATGCGGCGCGCGCCCAGCCAGGCGCGCGCCATCGTCGAGGTGCCGGCCAGCGCCCCCGGCGCGGCCGTACCGGCGATGGGCCCGATCGGGCGCGAATTCTCCGGCGTCGCGCGCCTGGTCGGCAAGCACGACAAGGACGCTTCCCTGATGGGCGGCTACCTGGACAGCCTGTCGCACCTGCGCACGCGCCTGAACCAGCTCAAGAACCAGGGCGATCCCGGGCCGGGCGCCAAGCAGTTCATGCAGCAAACCCTGGAGGGCGGCAGCTCCGAGCTGGCCGAGGCGCTCAAGTACGTCGACGAGCAGATGCTGACCGGCATGACGGACACCCAGAAGCTGGCGCTGCGCCCGCTGCTGGTGCGTCCCCTGATGCAAACCTTCGCCGTCATCGTCCAGCCCAGCGAGGCGGAGATCAACAAGACCTGGCAAGTCCAGGTGCTCGATCCCTTCCAGAAAACCCTGGCCGAGAAGTACCCGTTCGCCCCCGCCTCCAAGGTCGAGGCCACGCCGGCCGAGATCGGCCAGGTGTTCGGCCCGGACGGGCAGATCGCCAAGTTCGTCAACGCCTCGATGGGGCCGCTCGTGGTGCGCCGCGGCGACATGCTGGCCGCGCGCACCTGGGCCGACATGGGCATCACCCTCGCGCCCCAGGCCGTGGCCGGGTTCCCGGGCTGGATCGCGCCCTTGAGCGCGAACGGCGTGGCCGCCAACGGCGCGGCCGGGCCGCAGACGGTGTTCCAGTTGCAGGCCTCGCCCGCCCCCGGCACGCTCGAGTACACCATCGAGATCGACGGCCAGCAGCTGCGCTACCGCAACACGCCGCCCGTGTGGACCAATATGGTGCATCCGAGCCCACAGGGCGCGCCGGGCGCGCGCATCGTCGCCACCACCTTCGACGGCCGCTCGGTCGAACTGTTCAACGAACCCGGCCAGTTCGGCTTGAAGCGCATGCTCGACGCGGCCGTGCGCAAGCGCAAGGAAAACGGCGTGTTCGAATTGCGCTGGAGTAGCGCCAACGTGACGGTCGCCGTGGACCTGAAGATCGTCAGCAGCGCCGAGGCCAGCGGCAAGGTCGACGCCGCGCCGCAGTCGCGGGGTTTCCGCGGCATGCGCCTGCCCGACACCATCGTCGGGCGGGCGCCGGCGGGCCAGCCGGCCCTGGCCATGGCCGAGAAGGGTGGTGTCCAGTGACGCGCGCCCCCGCCCCCGGCCGGGTAGGCTATTTCGGCAAGATCGCCACCCGCAGCGACTTCATCAAGGCGGCCCCCGACGTCGCCCTGATGGGGGTGCTGGACGGCTGGCTGGCCCAGATCATGGCCGAGCTGCCGTCCGATCCGCGCTGGAAACTGCATTACGATGCGCTCGCGCCCGTGCACTTCGTGTTCGTCGGCCCGCGCCGCAAGCATGCGATCGCCGGACACATCGTCGCCAGCCGCGACCAGTCCGGACGCCGCTTCCCCTTCCTGACGGTGCGCACGCTCGAGCTGGCCAACCCGGCCAGCTTCGCCGCGCGCTGCCCCATCGTGCTCGAGCCGCTGTGGAACAGCATGCAAGACGCGGCGCGCGAGGTGCTGCTGGCGCCCGACCCGACCGCCCTGCTGCAGGCCATCGCGGACATGCAGGTGACGCTCGACGAGAGCGACGGCGCGGCCCTGGCCACCTTCCTGGCCACCGGCACGGTCGCCTCGCTGGCGGCCTTGCTGGGCCGCGCCGACCTGCGCCAGCTGCTCCTGGCGCTGGGCCTGCTGTTGCAGCCGGCGCTGGAAGGCGGCATCGGCGACCTCGATAAAAGCCTGGTGCTGCCGCTGCCGGACCACGCCTGCGCGCGCGCGGCGGTGGCCGCGTTCTGGCTGGACCTGGTGCTGCCCTTCCTCGGCAAGGCCGACGTCGAGCTGGCCCTGTTCGTGGCCACCATCGCGCTGCAGCCGGTGCTGGTGATCGGCTTTCGGGGCGCCTCGGCCCACACCCTGCGCGCCATCGTCGACCCGCTGTTCGGTGCCGAACACCAGGTCAGCTTCGCCGACGTCGGCTGGGTCGACGAGCAGCTCGGCGTCGATATCGACATGCGCGCGCTGGCCAGCTACCTCGACCAGCCGCAGTTGCCGCTGAAGCTGGCGCGCGAATTGTTCCTGCAGACCTTTACCGGAGCCGCCCCGTGAACCGCCTTCTCCTGATCGCCGCCCTGTGCGCGGCCAGCAACGCCGCCGCCGACCCCGGCGCGCCCGTCATCGTCACCGGCACCGTGGCCGACGAAGCCAGCAAGGCCGGCCTGCTGGGCCGCCTGCGCGAGGTGTACGGCAGCGCCCGGGTCATCGACCAGCTGTCCGTGGGCGCGGTCGCGGCGCCGGCCAACTGGGACGCCTACGTGCAAAAGCTGCTGGGGCCCAACCTCAAGCTGATCAGCGGCGGCCAGCTCAAGGTCGACGGCAATGCCGTCAGCGTGCGCGGCGACGTCGGCAGCGAAGCCCAGCGCCAGCAGATCGCCGGCGAGTTCGCCGCCAGCCTCAATCCGACCTACACCGTCAACAACGCCCTGCGCGTGACGGTGTCGGAACAGAAGGCGCTGGACGACACCCTGGCCAACCGGATCATCGAATTCGAGTCCGGCAAGGCCACCTTGACCGACTCGGGCAAACTGATCCTGGACCAGATGAGCGTGGTGCTGTTGCGCCTGAAAGACAAGAAGGTGGAAGTGATCGGCCACACCGACAACGCCGGTTCGCGCGCCAGCAACCTGCCGCTGAGCCAGTCGCGCGCCGAGGCGGTGAGGACCTACCTCGGCTCGAAGGGGATACGCCCGGAGCTGGTGGCCGTGTCGGGCGAGGGGCCGGACCGCCCGGTGGCCGACAACCGCACCCCGGAAGGGCGCGCGCGCAACCGCCGCATTGAATTCAAGGTGCTGCAGTAGCGGGCCGCGCGAGCGCGGCGGCGACGGCGGACCGCGGTCCGCCGTTTCTGTTTATGGGTTCAGGGCAGGGTGATGGTGACGTTGGCCGCGCGCGGGGGCAGCTTGACCAGGTCGTTGTAGGCCGCCAGCGCCCCGTTGGTGCCGTGCGCCAGGCTGGCGCGAAAGCCGACGTAGGCGGCCAGGCCGGCCAGCGCGAACACCGAGGTCAACACCCACAGCGACAGGTCGCTGCGCAACTTGTTGGCGACCTGGTCGGGCCGCTCGACGTGGGGGGCGAAGCCGCGGCTCTTGCCGCGCATGCGGGCGATCTCGTCGCCCAGGCGCGCGCACAGGTAGTTGAGCTTGTCGTGGCCGTCGAGCGCGTAGCGGCCCTGGAAGCCCAGCAGCAGGCACAGGTGGAACACCTCGAGCGACTGCAGGTGCACGCTGCCGCGCGCGCGCAGGTCTTCCAGGCGCTGGAAGAAATGCTCGCCGGCCAGCTGGTCGCCGAACAGGCGCAGCTGCAGCGGCCGGGTCTCCCAGGCTTCGCGCAGCGCATACGGCGAGCGCAGGATGATCTCGTCGACCGCCGCGCAGTAGGCGTACTTGGCGTGCAGCACGTCCTCCGGATCGGCGCCGATGGTCTTGGCGTTGCGGTCCACGTCGCCGAGGAACTGGGTCATGTTGTTGACGAACCCGGTCTGCTCGTGCGGCCCGCTGCCGTTCTTGAGCAGGAACAGGGCGTAGAAGCCCTCGTACATGACGTCGACCAGGCTCTGCGGCCCGGGCGCGCGCTGCGCCGCCGGCTTGGCGCGCCGTTCGATGTGGCCGCTCATGGCCGCGCTCCCTCGGCCCGCGCGCTGCTGGGTGAAATCCTCATCTGGCCCTCCGAATATATGGTTTCAGGAAACATGTAGCTTGATAGAAACGTGGCGCCGATTATTGACACCGCGCAGGCGCGCGCGGATTGAGGGCGCCGGCGTGCAGCGCGCACGCCTGTGCCGCGAGCGTGAGGCCGGCGCGCTCGGCGTCGGCGGCCACGAACGACAGGCGCCACTGGTTCGCCGCCGGCGCGTGGAACAGCGCCACCACCCCGACGAAGCCGGCTTCGCGGTTGACCTTCTCGACGATCCGGTAGTGCTGGCCGGGCACCAGCGTCACTTCCTTGACCTCGAGCAGATCGGCGCCGAAGGCGGCGTGCTCCTTCTGCGGGTCGAGGAAGGTGTCGAAGGGTGCCTGGTCGAAGGCGGCGCGCTGGCGCAGCTTGTAGATGCGGGTGACCAGGGCCAACGGCTGGCCCTTGGCGTTGGCGTTCAGGCTGGGCGCGGCGTCGAGCGCGATGGCGACGCTGCGCGCGGGCTTTTGCGCGTCGGGCACGTCGGCCAGGAGCCGGCTGACACCGCCCGCGCAGCCGGACAGGAGCAACGCCAGCGCAAGCGGGACACTACGAATCGCATTCATGGGCTTTCCTCGGGATGGATGGGACGAGTGTCCATTTAACGGGAACGTGCCACGCAGCAACTGCGCTAGCGCAATTATCCTGTCGTTTCTGGCAAGAAATTAATTGATGTGCGGTTTGAGTTTGCGCAAACCCGCGTGTTTCCGTTGTCCAATAATGAGCTCTGGACCAACCGACCGGAGATCAACATGCAGTTGAAACATTTACTTCCTGGTGTCGCCTGTTTTGCCATCCTGGCCGGATGCGCCACGACGGAACCCCCCGCACCCGCCGCCAAGCCGCCGGTGGTGATCCTGGACGCCTCGCTGGCCGAGGCCGACACGGCCGTCAACGCCGGCATGCCGGACAAGGCCGTCGCCCTGCTCAAGTCGGCCAGCGCCGCCTATCCGGCCGACAAGCAGCCCTGGCTGCGCATGGCCCAGCTGCATTTCGACAAGCAGTCCTACGGCGAGGCGATCACCGACGCCCTCGAAGTGGTCGAGCGCGACCAGAACGACATGCAAGCCCACAGCATCTTGGCGGTGGCCGGCCTGAGGGTCTCGGTCAAGGCGCTGGCCGACTTGGCCCAGAAGAACAACCTGACCGGCAGCGTGCGCAGCGAAGCCGAGGACCTGGCCAAGCTGCTGCGCGCGCGCCTGGGCGAACAGTTGATCCCGGTCCACAAGGCGCCTGTGCGCAGCGCCCACGCGGCGCCCGCGCGCAGGTCGGCCCCGGCCAAGAGCGCGACGGACGATCCGTTCGCCGGCTTCTAGGCCGCTCCTGTCGTCCCCGCCGGACCGGCGCGCCGGTCCCCTTGTCGCCAAACCCTGGAGTCCCTATGGCCAAAAATGAGAGTGTGCAGAAACGTCTGCAAAAGGTGCGTGCGCCGCGTGTACAGATGACGTATGACGTGGAAGTCGGCGACGCGATCGAGAACAAGGAATTGCCCTTCGTGGTGGGCGTGGTGGGCGATTTCGGCGCCAACCCGGCGGTGGAGAAGAAGCGTCTGAAGGACCGCAACTTCGTCAACGTGGACAGCAGCAATTTCGACGAGGTGCTGGGCGGCGTGGCGCCGGTGGCCAGCTTTCGCGTGCCCAACCACCTGGGCGCGGAGGGGGGCGAGTTCGGCGTGACGCTGCAATTTAAGGAGATGGCCGACTTCCGGCCCGAGGCAGTGGTCCAGCAGGTGGCGCCCCTGAAGGGTTTGCTGGACGCGCGCACCAAGCTGGCCGACCTGCGCAACAAGCTGGCTGGCAACGACAAGCTGGACGACATCCTCAGCGAGGTGCTCAGCAATACCGACAAGCTCGGCAGCCTGCGCAAGGCCGCCGGCGGCGGGGAGAAATAACATGGCCGCCATCCTCGCAGCGGCCGACGCCGCCCCGGTCGCCCTCGAAACCAGCCTGCTCGACCAGATCGTCGAGCAAAGCCGGGTCGCCAAATCCAGCGCCGAGCACGAGCGCGCGCGCGACATCATCTCCGAGCTGGTCAGCCAGGTCATGGACGGCACGGTGGTGATGTCGAACAATCTGTCGGCCACGATCGACGCCCGCGTGGCCGAACTGGACCGGATGATCTCGCAGCAGCTGTCGGCCGTCATGCATGCGCCCGAATTCCAGAAGCTCGAGCGCAGCTGGACCGGGCTCCAGTACCTGGTCAAGAATTCCACCACCAACGCCGGCCAGCAGATCCGCATGATGAACGCGACCAAGAAGGAGCTCGTCAAGGACTTCCAGTCGGCCCTGGAGTTCGACCAGAGCACGATCTTCAAGAAGGTCTACGAGGAGGAGTTCGGCACCTTCGGCGGCGCGCCCTACGGCACACTGATCGGCGACTTCGAAATGACGCGCCAGCCCGAGGACATGTATTTCCTCGAGCAGATGTCGCACGTGGCCGCGGCCAGCCACGCGCCCTTCATCACCTCGGCTTCGCCCGAATTGTTCGGACTGGAGAGCTACAGTGACCTGGGCAAGCCGCGCGACCTGGCCAAGGTGTTCGACACCGTCGAATACGCCAAGTTCAAGGCCTTCCGCGAGTCCGAGGATGCGCGCTACGTGGGCTTGACCCTGCCGCGCTTCCTGGGCCGCATGCCGTTCAACCCGGTCGACGGCAGCAGCACCGAGGGCTTCAATTTCGTCGAGGACGTGGACGGCACCGACCACCACAAATACCTGTGGTGCAACGCGGCCTACGCCTTCGCCAGCAAGCTCACCCGCGCCTTCGAAGACTTCGGCTGGTGCGCCGCCATCCGCGGCGTGGAGGGCGGCGGCCTGGTGGAGGACCTGCCCACCCATACCTTCAAGACCGACGAGGGCGAGGTCGCGCTCAAGTGCCCGACCGAGCTGGCCATCACCGACCGGCGCGAGAAGGAGTTGAGCGACCTCGGCTTCATCTCGCTGGTGCACTGCAAGAACACCTCCTACGCCGCCTTCTTCGGCGCCCAGTCGGCCCAGAAGGCCAAGAAGTACGCCAACGAGGCCGCCAACGCCAACGCGGTGCTGTCGTCGCAACTGCAATACATCTTCGCCGTCTCGCGCATCGCCCACTACATGAAGGCCATGATGCGCGACAAGATCGGCAGCTTCGCCTCCGCTTCCGGCGTGGAGGAGTTCCTGAACCGCTGGCTAATGCAGTACGTGCTGCTCGACGACAATGCCAGCCAGGAAAAGAAGGCCCAGTTTCCCCTGCGCGAAGCGAGCGTGCAGGTACTCGAGGTGCCGGGCCGGCCTGGCGTGTACCGCGCCGTGTCCTTCCTGCGCCCCCATTTCCAGCTCGACGAGCTGTCCGTTTCGCTCCGACTGGTCGCGGAGTTGCC
>DIZW01000035.1:20621-21059 GCA_002428015.1 Oxalobacteraceae bacterium UBA6018
GAACTAAGCAGTCCACCACGTTGTATCACTTCTCTCACACAAGGAGCTGGAAATGGCAATTGACGTCTACCTGCAGATCGATGGCATCAAGGGCGAATCGAACGACGACAAGCACAAGGAGTGGATCGAATGCCAGTCGGTGCAATGGGGGGTGCTGCAGCCGAAATCGGCCACCGCCTCCACCGGCGGCGGCCACACCGCCGAGCGCTGCGAGCATGAGGACATCGTCCTGGCCAAGCTGGCCGACCTGTCCTCGCCGATCCTGCTGCAGGCCTGCTCGTCCGGCAAGACCATCGCGCGCGCCAAGTTCGAGTTCATGCGCGCCGACGGCCAGGGCGAGCGCGTCAAGTACTTCGAGATCGAACTGAAGAATGTGCTTCATCGGCAGCGTCAGCCCGCATGTGGCCGAGGGCGACATCCTGCAGGAAACCGTGGGCA
>DIZW01000094.1 GCA_002428015.1 Oxalobacteraceae bacterium UBA6018
TCGGCCACGCCGCGGTCGATCAGCGGCGCGAACGACTCGCGCAGCGCCACCGAATCCTTGATGGTGCCGTACAGCAGCTCCGCAAAGTGATCGGCGTCGGCCTTCTCGAAGCCGTGCGCGGCGCGGATGTGGTTGACGACCGTGGTCGCGTCCTCATTGTTGAGCAGCCATTGGTACAGCCCCTGCAAGGCGAATTCGCGCGCGCGGTGGCGCGGCGTGCGGTTCTTGCTGGGATTGGCGTGCGTGCTTTTGTCTATCATGGCCTTACCTATTTCTACGTGCTGCTTATTTGTTGACTGACTTGTTGATTGCTTGCTGTGCGACGCTTGCCGCTTGACGACAGACTTACTCGTCGTCCGCCTGCAGCTCTTCCAGGGCGATCAGCAGGTTGGCCATCTCGACCGCGCAACGCGCCGCCTCGGCGCCCTTTTCCGCCATGCGCGCTTCGGCCTGGTCGTCGTTCTCGGTGGTGAGCACCGCGTTGGCGATCGAGATGCCGTAGTCCAGGCCGACGCGGGTGATGCCGGCGCCGGACTCGTTGGCGACCAGCTCGAAGTGGTAGGTCTCGCCGCGGATGACGGCGCCGAGCGCGACGAGCGCGTCGAACTGCTGGGTGTCGGCCATCTTCTGCAGCGCCAGCGGGATTTCCAGCGCGCCCGGCACGGTCACGTGCAGCACGTCCTCGTCGGCCACGCCCAGGTGCTTGAGCTCGGCCAGGCAGGACGACAGCAGGCCGTGGCCCACGTCCGCGTTGAAACGTGCCTGGACGATGCCGATGCGCAGCCCGGCGCCGGTCAAATTGCTCTCATACGATCCTACGGTCATGGCGGCCCTCTTTTATGTCGTGTTGGGTGAATAGTCAATCGGAAGCCCGAACGGCGCGCGGCGCGCCGAAGTCCGGTCTCCCCAATAGTACCGCGTCAGGCGGCCGGTTTCGCAAGATAGCCGGTCACTTCCAGGTCAAACCCTGTCATCGACGGCATCTTGCGCGGGCTGGCCAGCAATTGCATCTTGCCGACGCCGAGATCCTTGAGGATCTGGGCGCCGATGCCGTAGGTGCGCAGGTCCATGCTGGCCGCGCGCCCCTGCGGGCGGGTGTCGCTGTTGTCGAGCGCCTTGAACTGGGCGAACAGCTCGTCGGCGCTTTCGCCACAGTTGAGCAGCACCATCACGCCGCGCTCGGCCGCCTGGATCGCCTGCATGGCCGAGGCCATGGTCCACGAGTGGGTGGTGACGCGGCTTTCGAGCAGGTCCAGGATGGAGACCGGCTGGTGCACGCGCACCAGGCACTCCAGGTTCGGGGCCAGGTCGCCGTGGACCATGGCCAGGTGCGCCGAGCCGCTCGGCTTGTCGCGGAAAGCTACCAGGCGGAAGTCGCCGAATACGGTGTTCATCGAGCGCTCCGCCACGCGTTCGACCAGGCATTCGTTCTGGCCACGGTAGTGAATCAGGTCGGCGATGGTGCCGACCTTGAGCTGGTGTTCGCGGGCGAACTCCAGCAGGTCCGGCAGGCGCGCCATGGTGCCGTCGTCCTTGAGGATCTCGCAGATCACGGAGGCCGGGGTCAATCCCGCCATCTCGGTCAGGTCGCAGCCGGCTTCGGTGTGGCCGGCGCGCATGAGCACGCCGCCGCGCTGGGCCTTGAGCGGGAAGATGTGGCCAGGCTGGACGATGTCGGCCGGGGTGGCGTTCTTGGCCACGGCGACCTGGATGGTGCGCGCCCGGTCGGCGGCGGAAATACCGGTCGTCACGCCCTCGGCCGCCTCGATCGAGACCGTGAAGTTAGTGCCGAACGAGGTGCCGTTGGAGGTCGTCATCATCGGCAGGCTGAGCTGCTTGCAACGCTCCTCGGTCAGCGTCAGGCAGACCAGGCCGCGCGCGTGCTTGACCATGAAGTTGATCGCCTCCGGGGTCACGAAATCGGCCGCCAGCACCAGGTCGCCCTCGTTTTCGCGGTCTTCCTCGTCGACCAAAATGACCATGCGCCCGGCACGCAATTCGGCAACGATTTCCTGGGTGGTGGAGATTGACATCGGATTTCCTTTAATACTGAAGGTGCTTATGCGCAATCCACTATTTTAATGGATTGCGCCACATCCTGCGGCTTAACCCTGCCGGTTTTTTCGCCAGCCAGGGCGGCGCCCGCCCCGCCGCATCGAAAAAACGATTGCAGAACGACAGCAAAGCAGGCCGCACAGTGCTGGATAGGCGGCAAAAAATAGTGCTGAGCCTGCGAGAAATAGTGCTCACCGTGCGAGAAATAGTGCTGACCCTGCGAGAATAGACGCGGTAAAATTCCTCACCTTAAATTCTTTATAACTTTTACAATGAATCTGAAGCTAGTTCGCAGTCTGTGTGCAGCCGCCGTCCTGTCGGCCTGTGTGTCTGGCGCCTACGCCGACATCAAATTGAACGCCCCGATTCCGATCGGGCCGCAGGTCAAGGTCGGCACCCTGCCCAACGGCCTGACCTACTATATCCAGAAGAACGGCAAGCCTGAGAAGAAACTCGAACTGCGCCTGGTCGTCAAGGCCGGCTCCATCCTCGAGGACGAGGACCAGCGGGGCCTGGCCCACTTCACCGAGCACATGGCCTTCAACGGCTCGACCCACTTCAAGAAGCATGAGCTGGTGTCCTACCTGCAGTCGATCGGCGTCAAGTTCGGCGCCGACCTGAACGCCTACACCAGCTTCGACGAGACCGTCTACATCCTGCCGATTCCGACCGACCACAAGGAAAACGTCAACAAGGGCTTCCTGGTACTGGAAGACTGGGCCCACGGCTTGACGATGGACGAGGCGGCGATCGACATGGAACGCAGCATCGTGCTGGAAGAACTACGCCTGGGCAAAGGTGCCCAGGACCGCATGCAGAAGATCCTGCTGCCGAAGATCTTCAACGGCTCGCGCTACGCCGACCGCCTGCCGATCGGCAAGGAAGATATCATCAAGCACGCCAAGTACGACACCCTGCGCCGCTTCTACAAGGACTGGTACCGGCCCGACCTGATGGCGGTCGTGGTGGTGGGCGACATCGACCCGGTCGAGGCGGAACAGCAGATCAAGGCGCACTTCGGCGGCCTGAAGAATCCGGACCACGAGCGCCCCCGCACCTACGCGGCCATTCCCCCGCGCACCGACACCGAGGCCCTGGTGGTGACCGACAAGGAAGCCGGCGGCAATTCCGTCCTGGTGCGCTACCCGGTCACGGAACGTAAGGAAAGGGCCGATTTCGCCGACTACCGCGTGAAACTGGTCGAGTCGCTGTTCACGGCCATGCTCAACCAGCGCCTTCAGGAGCTGGCCCAGTTGCCCGAGCCGCCCTACCTGGGCGGCGGCAGCGGCATCAACCGCCTCACGGCGCGCTACAAGTCCTACTTCTCGGCCGCCGGCCTGGGCAAGGGCGGCGCCACCCCGGCCATCAACGCGCTGCTGCAGGAAAACGAGCGCGCGCGCCAGTTCGGCTTCAGCGCGGCCGAGCTCGACCGGGCCAAGAAAAACATGATGCGCAGCTACGAGCGCGCCTATGCGGAGCGCGACAAGACCGATTCTTCCAGCTACGTGGGTGAGTACGTGCGCAACTTCCTCGAGAAGGAAAGCATTCCCGGCATCGAGAACGAGTACAACTACGTGCGCGAACTGGTGCCGGCGATCTCGCTCGACGAATTGAACAGCTATGCCCGCGCCACCATCCCCGCCAACTCGGGCAAGCTGGTGGTCTACATGGGCACCAACAGCGCCGACGCGCCGGCGCCCACCGGCGCGTCCCTGCTCGCGAGCGTGGCAGCGGCCGAGAAAACGGCCGTCAAGCGCATCGACGAAAAGGCCGTGGCCACCCAGCTGATGGACAAGCCGCCCACCCCGGGCAGCATCGTGGCCGAGTCCTACGACAAGGCCCTGGGGCTGACCCGCCTGACCCTGTCGAACGGCGTCAAGGTGATCCTCAAGCCGACCGACTTCAAGAACGACCAGGTGCTGATGAGCGCGATCCGCTACGGCGGCCAGACCCTGTTCAGCGACGCCGACATTTTCAACGCCCGCTACGCCAGCGCGGTGGCCGCGACCATGGGCTTGACCAACTACTCGCCGATCGAGCTGCAGAAAATCCTGGCCGGCAAAGTGGCGGCCGTGGGCGCCGGCCTGGGCGACTACAGCGACAACCTCAACGGTTCGGCCAGCAGCAGCGACATCGACACGATGCTGCAGTTCGTGTACCTGAAATTTACCGGTGCGCGCCGCGACGAAGGGCTGTACGACTCCTTCATGAGCAAGCAGCGCGAGGCCGCGCGCAACGCCATGTCGCAGCCGGAAGCGATCTTCCAGGACACCGTGATCGGCACCCTCTACAACGATAGTGCGCGCGTGCCGCGCGTGCTGCGCCCCGAGGACCTGACCAAGGTGAACCTGGACCGCGCGCTGGCGATCTACAAGGAACGCTTCGCCAGCGCCAAGGACATGACTTTCCTGTTTGTCGGCAGCTTCGACATCGCCAAGATCAAGCCGCTGCTGGCCACCTACCTGGCCAGCCTGCCCACGCCGGACATTCCGGTGGCGTTCAAGGACGTCGGCGTACGCCCGGTGACCGGCGTGGTGAAGAAGGAAGTGCATAGCGGCTCGGAGGCCAAGAGCCTCATCTCGATCAACTTCACCGGCACCGCCACCTATTCGGAAGCCGAACGCCTGCGTTTCCGCGCGCTGCTAGACGTGATGAACATCCGCATCATCGATGTGCTGCGCGAGAAGATGGCGCTGATCTATGGCGGCGGCATGAACGGCGACCTTGGCCATATCCCGTATGACAATTACCATATCGGCGCCAACCTGCCGACCGGCCCGGCCAACGTGGACAAGGTGATCGCGGCCCTGTTTGCCGAAATCGCACGCATCAAGGAACAAGGCCCGGAGGCCGGCGAGCTCGCCAAGGTCAAGGAGAACTGGCTGCAGTCCTACCAGAAGGGCATGCGCGACAACGGTTACTGGCTGGGACGCTTGCAGGAATCGGTCTTGCTCGGCACCGACCCGGCCACGATCCTGCATTTCGAGAAGATGGTCGCGGCCATCAGCGCGGACGATGTGAAGGCCGCCGCCCAGCACTACTTCAACACCCAGAACTACGTGCAGGTGGTCTTGTATCCCGAGAACAAGGCCGCGAAGTAATCCTGCGCAGTTAGCCATCGCCGCTGGACCAGGATCGCCGCCCGCCCGGTCGTCGCTTCCAGGGGCAAGGCGGCACGCGCACCAGCACAGCGGGGCGCGAACAAATGGACAAATGACCGACGTAAAAAAGCCGTCCCGGCTCGCACCGGGACGGCTTTTTGCATTACTGCTCAGTGTTACCGGGTGACGCTGCGGGTACCGACCACCTCGATCGTCACGCGGCGGTTCTTGGCGCGTCCCTCCGCGCTGGTGTTGGGCGCGATCGGCTGCGACTCGCCCTTGCCTTCCGTGTACAAGCGGGCTGGGTCCAGGCCTTTCGACACCAGGTAGGCCTTGACCGCGTCGGCGCGGCGCAGCGACAGCTTCTCGTTGTATGCGTCCGAGCCCACCGAGTCGGTATGGCCGACGGCGATCATCACTTCCGTGTCCATGCCTTGCAGCTTGCCCATCATCTCGTCGAGCGCGGCCTTGCCTTCAGGCTTGACAACCGACTTGTCGAAATCGAACAGCGCTTCGGCGGCGAACGAGACTTTCTCCGAGACCGGCTGCGGTGGCGGTGGCGGCGGCGGCGCTGGCGCGGCGACCGGCGCCGGGGCTTCCGTCACTACTTCAGGCTGTGGCGCCGGCACGAACGGGCGCGCCGCCGGACGGCCCAGCTTGTAGACCAGGCCGACCGACAACAGATCCACGTCGCCACGATTGCCCACGGCGTCGTTCACGCGATAGCGCTCGACTTCGCCGCGCAAGGCCAGCGCCTCGCTCAGTTTATATTCCAGGCCGACGCCGAATTTGGCATTGGCCTTGCGCTGGCTCGCGCTCGGATTGGTCACGCCGGCGAGCCGGTTGCCGCCGAACGTGGTCGTGGTACGTGCATACTCCATGCCGATCCGGCCCAGCACGGACAGGCGCTGGCTCAGCGGCAACTGGCCGACCAGGTCGAGATCGACGCCGCGGAAGCCCGCCCTGCCGTTGAAGCTGCCGTTGCCCGAGGTAGTCGCCGCGAACCCGAACTTACCCAGGTCGAAATAGCCGCCTTCCACCGCGAAATACTGGTTCAGCTGCTTGCCGAGGAACAGCTTGAAGCCGCGGTCGCGCTCGTCCTTGGTGAAGCTGGTCATGGTCGCGCCATTGGCCGTGAGACTGCGCACGATGCGCTGCTCGTCGATGGTGGCGCGCGACTGGCCGAGCGAGCCCCCGACGTACCAGGCGCTGTTGGCCCACTCAGGATTGATGAAGGTGTCGTCGGACTGGTCGGCCGCGAACACCGGTTGCGCCAGCATGGCCGCGCAGGCGGCGAGGATGGCAGTGTTGAGTTTGCTGATGGTTTTCATGATGGCAGTCTTATTTAGTGATCTGGTTGTTGCGCAGCGTGACCGCGGCGCCCGACAGGACGCGGCCCGTCAGCAGCGTGGTGTTGTCGCCCACGGTGATGGCGGCGGACTTGCCCAGAATCGAACCCTTGAAAACACTGTTGGCGCCCAGTGTGGACGGCCCTGTAGGAACCCAGGTGACGTCGTCGGCGTTGGCACCGTTTTTCAGCGCAACGATCGAGTTGGCGGTCGTGTTCAAGGTCAGCGCGGTACGGAAGATGTACACACCAGGGCCATTGAGGGTCAGAGTACCGGTCACGCTGATCGCGCCGGCGTAGCAATACACGCCAGGTGGCAACGCCAGGCCGCCAAGGTCGATGTCGCCAGCGAAGTTCACATCGCAGGGGCGGCTGTTCGCATCGGTGATGGCAACTTGCAGGTCAGCCAGCCCATTGGCCAGGATCGCGCCGGACTTGTAGTCGACGTACCCGGGCGCCAGCGTAGGATCGGTCGTCTGCGAAGGCGAACCGACATCGCCGGTGATCAAGGTCGTGCCACCGGAATTATTGGTCAGCGAGGTGCCGGCCAGGACCGCGAAGCCCGCTGCGCTACCCAGGTTCACCGAGGCCGTGGTTGGCGTTGGCGTTGGCGTTGGCGTTGGCGTTGGCGTCGGCGTTGGCGTCGGCGTTGGCGTTGGCGTTACCGTCAGGTTGCCGCTGCCGGTCTTGCCGCCGAAGGTGGCGCTGATCGTGGTCGTGCCAGCTGCGACACCGGTGGCGACGCCCGTGTTCGCCACATTGGCCAGCGCGGTCGAACCCGAGCTCCAGGCTGCGGTGCTCGTCACGACACCAGTCGAGTTATCCGAATAGGTGGCGACAGCGACGTACTGTTGCGTACCGTCGACCGCGACGGTGGCGTTGGCAGGCGACACGACGACGCTCGCGACCGTGGCCACGGAGACCGTGGCCGTCCCGGTGGCGACCTTGCCGCCGAAGCTGGCGCTGAGCGCGGAAGTTCCCGGCGCAACGCCGGTGATCAGGCCGCTCGAGCTGACCAGGACCGACGACGGCGTCGCCGACAAGAACTGGGAGCTGCCCGTAACGTCAACGACGCTGCCGTCAGTGTAGGTCGCCGCCACCGCCAGTTGACGGGTAGCGCCGGCCTGGAAGGTGGTGGTCGCCGGCGTGAGCCCCAGCGACAGCAGCGAAGGCGCCAGCACGGTCAGCGTGGCAGAGCCGCTCTTGCCTTCGAAAGCGGCCGAGATTGCCGTGGTGCCAAGCCTGACGCCTGTGGCCAGACCGGCCGCGTTGACGGTGCCCGTGGCGCTCGTCGCCGACGTCCAGGCCGAGGTGGCGGTGACGTCGCGCGTCGAACCGTCGGAGTAGCCTGCGGTCGCGTTGAACTGCTGGGTCGCGCCGGTGGGGACCGACGCCGTCGCCGGCGTGACCGCGACGCTAACCAGCGTGGCCGCCGGAACGCCGAGGATAGGAGCGCGGCCCTGATCGCCGGACCCGCAGCCGGCCAGCAGCGAAGCGCCCAGCAAGCCTGCCGAGCAAAGCAGCATTTTTGTATAGTGTTTTAGATTAATCATGTGGTGCTTTCGTAGTGAGTCGCTGTCCTTCCGCGTCATCTCGCACAGGTTTATGCGATGCGGCAGAAATACCGCAAGCTGCCATACAGCAAGCTTGCGTGATGGAATATACGGGGTGAGGTTGGAGCGCTTTGGGCGGTAGCGCACGGATGATCACAATCAATACTTAATTGCACAATCGAAGCGTGCGTCACATGGGAACGTGTTACCGTGGAGGTTCGTTCGTCAACACGCCCCGCGACGGCCGGTCGCCGCCGGGCGATGTGATCGCTGTCCCGGCGCCCCTCATACCCTTCGGTTCACGCTTGACCTGCGCGGCCCCGGGACCAGCCATCCACGGCATATCGGCGGGCCGCCGAAATACCATCCTTATCGCAAGAAAATTTGCTTTATGGTTCGATACCACACCTTCAATATGTATGAACCGGGCGCACACTTCGCTTGGGTGATCCTTTGGCCCGTTTGCCGAGCGAAATTTGCTTCAAGGTAACAAATCGAAGCAACGTGAGGGGGTTCAATATGATACTGATCGTCGACGATAGTTCTGACCTGGCGGAAAACTGCGCCATGATGCTGGAGGCCTGCGGTTACGAAGTCACCGTGGCACTGAGCGCGGAGGCGGCGCTGTGCGAAATAAACATGCAGCATCCAGACCTGCTCATTTCGGATTGCTGCATGCCGGGAATGAGCGGCATCGAACTATGCTCTCACCTGCGCTCGTGCCGCAGTACCGCCGATTTTCCGATCATCTTGATGAGCAGCGCCTTGAAACGCGAGGTCGCGGTCGGCGAATGCTATGACGCGTTTATGCGCAAACCCTTCCTTGCCGAGAAACTGATCGCTGAGGTAAAGCGCCTGTTGCCCTCCACCGACCGTACAAGCGGGGTCACACATTGAAACTGTCCGCTTTCATTCTTTCGAACCTGGAGCCCATTCTCCAGGAGTGGGAAAATTTCGCCTCCACCCTGGTGCCGCTTAAGCACGCCAACAAGAGCGAATTGCGCGATCATGCCGCCGCCGTGCTGAAGGTGATCGCCACCGATCTTGAAACTGAACAAGGAGAGGCCGCCAGCATCGCCAAATCGCAAGGGCTCGCGCCCCCAGCGCAAAACGATACCGCCGCCGAGATCCACGCGGCAGACCGCTTGGCGGCCGGCTTCGACGGCGAGCAGGTCATGGCGGAATACCGGGCGCTGCGCGCGAGCGTGCTGCGCTTGTGGGCGCGCAACGTTGAAATAACGACGTCCGCGAGCGTGCAGGATATGGTGCGCTTTAACGAGGCGATCGACCAGGCGCAAAGCGAGTCGATGGCGCGCTATACGACGATGCTGCGCGATGCGCAGACGCTGTTCCTGGCGATACTTGGCCACGATGTGCGCACCCCGCTGGGCGCGATCAGCATGGGGGCCCAGGTGCTTCTCCATGACCAGACCCTACCTGAGAAGGTACTAAAAATCGGCCAGCGCATCTTCAACAGCTCAAAGCGCATGGATGAAATCGTCCGCGACTTGCTCGACTTTTCCACGTCGCACCTGGGCTCCGGGATACCCATCGATCCGTCGACGGTGGACCTGTCGCACATCTGCCAATGCGTGGTGGAGGAAGCGCGCGCCTTCCATCCGGAGCGACACATCGAGATGGACGTCGACGGCGATCTCATCGGCGCGTGGGATGGCGCCCGGATTTCCCAGGCGTTTTCCAACCTGCTCTCCAACGCCATCGAGCACGGGAAACCGGGCACGCCGATCGAGGTGTCCATCGTCGGACAGAAGGAAGCGATCGTCTACACCGTGCAAAACGAAGGCAAACCGATCGCGCCGGCCAGATTGCGCACCCTGTTCGATCCGGTCAAGCGATTCGCGATTCGCACCGCAAGCGAACGGGCCGGCTCGCACGCGCCCAATCTGGGATTGGGGCTTTATGTCGTGAAGGAAATCGTTGCCGCGCACAGCGGCGAGGTTTCCGTCGACTTCGGCCCCGAGGAGACGGTCATTTTTAAGGTGACCCTTCCGCGCATTACTCCAAGCCGGCGTAACGACGACTGAGCCTGCCTCTGCTTGTCATGCGGTGGCTTGGGCGCCACCGAGGCCGCCGGACATGGATATCATGCGCTCGACGTAGCGGGCGATCAGGTCGATCTCGAGATTGACCTTGCTGCCCGCGCGCAGATGTTTAAGCGTGGTCACCGAGATGGTGTGCGGAATCAGGTTGATCGAGAAGCGGCATACCTTGCCGTCGGTGGTTTCCAGATCCTCGACCCGGTTGACCGTGAGCGAGACCCCATTGACCACCACCGAGCCCTTGAACGCCAGGAATTTGGCCAGCTCGCGCGGCGCGTCGATCACCAGCTCCCACGACTCCCCGACCGCTTCGAAGCGCTGCACCAGGCCCAAGCCGTCGACGTGGCCCGACACCAGGTGGCCGCCCAGGCGTTCGGCCAGCGTCAGCGCCTTCTCCAGGTTCACTTCGCCCGGCGCGTCCAGGCCGACCGTGCAGTTGAGGCTTTCGCGCGAGACGTCCACGCTGAAGGCGGTGTCGGTCCGGGCGACGACGGTCATGCAGGCGCCGTTGATGGCGATCGAGTCGCCCAGCGCGACATCGCCCAGCGGCAGGGCGCCGGCGTCGATGTCAAGACGGACACCGGCATCGAGGCCGGCTTCGAGCGGCTTGACGGATGAGATTTTGCCGACGGCGGCGACGATTCCAGTAAACATGCTGCGTTATTCCTCAGGTTGGGTAAAGCGGGCCAGGATGCGCAAATCCTCGCCCATCGGGATGACTTCGTGAAAACGCAGGCGCTGCCGTTGCTCGAGGTCGGTCAACGCCGGCAGCGCGAACATGCCCTGCCCGTCGCCGATCAAGGATGGCGCGAAGTAGACCAGCAACTCGTCGACGCAACCGGCGCCGATCAGAGACCCGTTCAGCTTGGCGCCGGCTTCGACGTGCAACTCATTGATCTCGCGCCGGCCCAGCTCGGTCATCAAGGCCGCCAGATCGACCTTGCCGGCGTCGTTGGGGAGCAGGATCACCTCGTGCCCGGCCGCGCGCAACGCGGCCTCCTTGGCCGGATTGGGCACCGCGCCCACCACCCAGCTCGGCGCGCCGGCCAGCACGCGCGCATCGAGAGAAATGTCGAGCTTGCTGTCGACGATCACACGGCGCGGCTGGCGCGGCGTGTCGAGCGTGCGCACAGTCAATTGCGGATCGTCCGCCTTGACCGTGCCGATGCCGGTCAGGATGGCGCAGGCGCGCGCCCGCCAGGCGTGACCGTCGGCGCGCGCCTGGGCGCCGGTGATCCATTGGCTCTGGCCGTTGTGCAGCGCCGTCATGCCGTCCAGGCTGGCGGCGGACTTCATGCGCACCCACGGCCGCCCGCGCCCCATGCGCGAGAAAAAGCCGATATTCATTTCACGCGCTTCCTGCTCCAGCAGGCCGGAACTGACGCTGATGCCGGCCTCGCTCAGCTTGGCCAGGCCCTGCCCCGCCACCAGCGGATTCGGGTCCACCGTGGCGGCGACCACGCGTCCCACCCCGGCGCGCACCAGCGCGTCCGAGCACGGCGGCGTGCGCCCGTGATGGTTGCACGGTTCCAGGGTGACGTACACGGTCGCCCCGCGCACGTCGTTGCCGCGTGCCTCGGCGTCGCGCAGGGCTTGGACTTCGGCGTGGGCCTGCCCGGCAGGCTGGGTGTGGCCCGCGCCGATGACCGTTCCCCCGCGCACGATCACGCAGCCGACGCGCGGGTTGGGCGCGGTCGTGTACATGCCCTTGGCGGCCCATCCAAGGGCCAGGGTCATGGCGTCGAAATCGTTGAGTAGATGCACGGGCGTTCCCTGTGAAGATGCTTGCCGTAATTTTACGCCAAGACAGCCACGGCCGCGCGCGGCGCAGGCGCAGGCAGGGCGCCACGGCCGCCGCCGCCGGTGCCCGCAGCGCCATTGTCATGATCCGCGCAATCATTCGGTGGCGCCGCAACTAGGGCCGTCGCGGGCGGGGTCGCAGATGCGCGCCCGCCCTAGCATATTGATGCGGATGCGCCGCACCTGGTCGAACGATGTCACCGAAAAGCTGCCCCAGCGCGCGGCCAGGGTGCTCGTGTCGCTGCAGCTTCGGCCGGCGCCGTTGTAGGCCACATAGGAAGGCTTCTTCCCGGTGGTGAAGACCGAGGCGATGGTGATGCCCTCGTCCAGCGCACCATGCATGGCGATGATATCGTCGCCCGGGCCCGGCCGGCGGTCGCCGTCGCGGTCGACCATCACCACCCAGCCGCGGCTCCAGTCGACACCGTCGTCTGCCGCCGGAACCAGTTCCACCCGGCTGCCACGCATGATGGCCTGGGCCCGGGCCAGGCCAAGCGCGTTGAACAAGTCGGTGACGGCGGCATTGAGGCGGTGCGCGCGCAGCATGCGCCGCATGTCCGGCGCGCCCACCGCCAGCAGGATGGCGGCAATGGCCAGCACCGTCATCAGCTCGACCAGCGTCGAGGCACGTTGGTGGCGCCGCGCGCGGCCGGGATGCGCGTTCATGGCCAGCAATCCGGAGCGGGGCCGGCGGCCGTGTGCAGGCCGGTGCTGCTCAGGGTCAGCACCTGGCAATCGCGATCCCGGAACGACGCATCGACACGGTCGGTTCCCGGCACGGCCTTGAGCACGATGCAGCGTTCGATCGGCTGCGCGGCGCACGCTTCACCGCGCAACTCGTAGGCACTGCTGGCGGCGCGCGCCCCTGACCACCATTTGAAATGCCCTGCCTCCGGCGTGGCGGCGTCGGCCGAGAACGCCAGATAGGTGTTGTGCTGGGTGAAGTAGTGCTCCTGCTGTTGCAGCAGTTCGAGCAGAGCCGCCTGCGCTTCGACACGGCGGGCCTTGACGACGTAGCGCGCATAGCTGGGATACGCGACAGCCGCGAGCAATCCCATGATCGCCAGCACGACCATGGTTTCGACCAGCGTAAAACCAGCGGGGATGCCGGGACCGAATCTGTCCCGAAGGCCGGGATTGACGCAACGATCGTGATGCATAAGCTCTCCAGTTATCTAATCTGAATCACCGGCTGCTGGCGTCGTGCAGATCCTGCCAGTTGGCCACTTCGCGCCAGCTGAGCCGGCCCGCCGGGAAGGCGATTTTTTGCAGCTGCAGGGCCGCACCCTTGCCGTCGCGCCCCAACCGCAGCAGCGCCACGGTGCGCGTGGCCACCGCGCCGCTGGTCGCGTTGCGTACTCCCATCTCGGTGCCTACCTCGATCAGCAAAGGCGGCGCGCCGGCCGCAGCGGGCGACGACTCGCCGGTCGGCGCGCCCGATTGCGCCAGCCCGTCCTTGCCGATCGCCAGGCCGCTCAGCGCGTCGATCGCATAGCTGCGCGCCGACGCGGGCGTGCACGGATCCGGGCCAGGCAGCAGGCTGTCGAACACCAGCACGCCATCGCGCAGCAGCGCACTGGCGCCGGCACGCTCGCCGTCGAGCCGAGCGTGAGGAAAATCGAAGAACCAGCCCTGCACGGCTTCAGGCCCGTCGAAATTGAGCGGCGCGCCCTTGATGAGGTAGGGGCCGCTGCCGGCCAGCGTGCGCTCGGCCAGCGCCCCCCTGCCCGCCACCTGCGCCGGCGCGGCGGCGAGGTCGTCGCGCACCGCGTAAAACGATTGCGGCACGAAGCTCGACGGGCGCGCGTCAGACTCCTCGATGAACTTGCCGGTGCCGAACAACACCAGGTAGCCGCCACCGGGCGCGAACACCAGGCTCGGCGCCTGGGCGATCGGCTGGCGCGTGCCGCTGGCGTCGCGCGCGACGAATAGCGGCGCGGCCAGGCTGCCGCCCCAAGGCGGTTTGCCGCTCAGATCGAAGCGCCATAGAGTGCCCTGCAAGTCGCCCGCGTAAGCCCGGCGCGCGCTGCCGTCCGCGGCGATGGCCAGCACCGGCTGCGACAGCGCATTGGCCGCCTTGGTGTCCGATGCCCTCGCCACGATCTTGTAGTAATTTTTTCCGATCGCCCAATGGTCGCTGGCCGGCTTGTCGAGTGCGAGCAGAAACAGCGCGCCATCGGCGCCGCCCGAGGCCGGATTGATGCCCGATGCGACGATCACGAAGTAGCGATAGACCGCCACGCCGGCCTGCATGCCCGTCTTGAGCTTGGCTACCAGGGGCGGCGCGCGCACGTAGCCGATGGCCGGATCGTCGCGTTCGGTGAACTCCCACAAGGCACCGAGGCCGCCACCGAACGCGGCCGGGTCGCTGACGTCGAGCGCGAACACGCCGCGCGCGCCCATGCCCATGCCGCTGGCCAGCACGCTGCGCCAGCGCCCGCCGATGTTGGCCTCGCCCTGGCCCGGGCTGCCGTCGGCATAGGGGCGGTGACGATAGTTGGGATCGGCCAGTTGGCCGAGCCCGGCCAGCAAGGCGTGCGGCACGTAGGCGAACAGTTCGGTGCCGTCCGCGACGTCGAACGCGTGCAGCATGCCATCGTTGGCGCCCACGTAGACCGCGCCGCGCCTGTCCTTGTAGCGGGCCCGGAAGGCCGGGTAATCCTTCCCCTGCACAGCGGCCGACGGCGGGCCGACGATCAACGGCGCGCTGTGCATGATGTCGCCCAGGACGCCGCCGCGGCGCCGCAGCACGCCGTTGGGCATGCCGGACTCGCGGCGCCGGTCGCCGCGCAGGAAGTCCACGCGCGCCTGGCCCAGGCCATCGGCGGCGGCCCCCTCCCGTGGCGCCTCGAACAGGGCGCGCTCCGCGGCCGGCAAGGCTTCCCAACTGAACGCGACCATGTAGGCCGACTGGCCCGGGCGATATGCCAGCGTGTAGATGCTGCGCCTTTCCGGCGGCAGGGCTGGCGCCGCCGGCGGCTGCGCGCGGCTGCCGCCGCTGAGTAGCAGTGCCGCGTCCCAGGCCGGTTCGGCCGCCATGTCGATGGCGCCGTCAGGCGCGATGCGCAAGCCGCGCCGCCGGACGCTGCCGCTCCAGAGCGCCGAATCGTAACCGGTCTCGATGACGAAGCGCCCGTCCCTGGCGCTGGCCGCCGCCGCCGGGCCGCTGCCGGAGCCCGCCTCGCCGCCGACGCCGGCGAACAGTTCGCGCACCGCGCCGCCAATGTCCAGCGGACCGGCCGCGGCGGCGTAGTGGTCGGGCCGGTTGCCGTCACGGGTCCATTCGGAATTGTCGTGCCGTCCACCGGTCGTGACGGCGGGATCGGCGTCGCCGTTGCGGTCGTCGAAGGCGCCGTATTTGGCGGCATAGTAAAGCGCGCTCTCGGGCGGGCGGCCAGCGGCGCCAAGCTGCAGCGCGTAGCTGTCGACCCGGGCCGCCTTGTCGGGCCGGATCGCATGGGTGTGCGCCCAGTAGGCGGCGCCGGCCAGGTAATAGCTACCGGCGCCGGCCGGCCCGGCGGCCAGGGTGTCCAGATGGCGCAGGTCGCCCGCCGGCGCGGCGCCGGAACGGGCTTCCAGTTCGCCCACGTGGGCGGTCGCCCGCATGACGTCGAACGACGCGCCAGGGGCGAAGCTGTCCGCGCCGCGGACGGCGTCATGCTGGCCGGTCTGCGTATTGCCCGGCACGAAACGGTCGTCGATGAAGGCGGCGTGGCCGATGGTGGCGATGATGTTGCGCTGGCAGGCGAGGTCCACCGGATCGGCGCGCGTGCTCCACACCGGCAGCGCGTCGTCCAACGCCGCGGCGGCGGCGGCGCTGGGCGCGCGCCCCTGCAGGTAGCGCAAGGCTTCGTAGAACAGCTCGGCCCCAGGGTCCGTGCGCGCGTACGCACCCCGCCGCGCGGGATTGCTGCGCCCGAGCAGGTTGATGTAATTGATGGCGCCGCTGACGGCGCCGTCAGCGTGGTCGGGATTGGCCACGCCGATGCCGCTGTCGGCATGCCATTCGGCGCGGGCGTTTGGCCCCTCGTCGAACGCGGGCGCGGTGGCGGCCGTGGGGCCGAGCGCCTTGAGCGGCGCGCGCAGGACGCCACCGTACTGGTCGCCGGCCACGCTCTGCGGGCCGGTCAGGTAGGACATGACGCCAATGCGCTGCGCGGCCTGCTGCATGTGCCCTTGCGGCTTGAATCCATGGCCGTAGCGCGTGCATAGATCGGGACGCAAGGCGCTGTCCTCGTCGGTGCAGACCTTCACGCGGGCGTTGAATTCGCCGAAGCGTTTGTCCGACACGAGCAGATGCCCCGCGCTGTCCAGGCGTGGCGCGTCGCAGCTGCCGCCCGATCTGGAATCGCTGAACAGGATGCGGTTGCGGCACGAGACCACGTACAAGGTGTCTGCGGCGAACGGCGTGACGGCCGCCACCGCGCTGCCGTCGGAGCTAGCGGCGAGTGCCTTGCGCGGAAAATAATCGGGGTGGGCGTAGAAATCGGGATGGAAGCGTCCGTCCGGCAGCCAGGCGCGCTGCAGCACGGTCAGCCCGGCATGGTCGATCACCCGGTCGCCGCCGGTGAGGCCGTAGCGCAGCAGGTCGAGCGTGCTGCTGGCCGCCCAGTTGAGGAAATTGCCGCTGAAGCCGCCTGAACATTCGTGCCGGAGATCAGCCGGGCCGCTCGGCGAAAAGTAGCCGCTGCGCTCGTCCAGGTCGGGCGCCGGCGGCCCGCCCGCGGTCGCCTTCATTGGATACTGGTAGCACAGGCGCGCGTTGAAGTAGCCGTCGTAGGCACGCGCGGCCTGGTAGGGATCGCGGTAGGCGGCGCCGGCATCGTCGGCCGTGATCGAAAAATTGAGCAGCAAGTTGACCGGCACGCGCGCGCCAGCCGCGCCAAGCTGGCCATCCGGGACCTGTAACTGCGGCGCGGCGGTGGCGCGCGCCAGCCATAACAGGCCGGCCAGCGCGACGGCGAAAAGGTGGCGCGCGGTCATGGCACGGACCCGGCCTGGGCCGCCTTGAGATAAAACGATTGCAGCACCACGCGGGTCTGGTCGTCGGCGCCGAAGCCGATCGCGGTGATGCGATAGAAGTTACCGGTACGCTCGCTGGCGTCCTCGCCGGCGCGCGCATAGGGCATCAGTTCGATGATGTAGCGCGGCAGCCGTGCCGGCAGGCTGCCCTCGCCCGCCGGCATGGACGCGCCGGTGAAGCGGCCGTATTCGGTGGCGCTGGCGCCGCCGCCCGGCAACGCCAGGGCCGCGCTCTGCCAGGCCGGCACCAAGGGCGGGCCGGCCAGCGCGCACAGGCCCACGTTGATCCCGGTGGCGGGGCCGCAGCCGTCGACGAAGCCTTCGGCGCTGCCGGCGGCGAACAGCGCCGCGCGCGCGGAGCCGGGATCGCTGCCGCCTTCGATATCGCGTTCGGCGTCGGCCAGCGCCGCCTCGGCCGCCTGCAGCGCGATGTGACGGTCACGTTCGGCGCGGGCAGCCCGTTCGGCGTCGAGCGCCGTGTTGGCGGCCGACACGCCGATGATCAATAGCGCGATGAGGATGAACAGCGCGGTGATCAAGACGGCGCCGGCCTGCCCGGCTGCGGACATGGGACGCAGAGGGCGATGGGCACGCATGACGCGCGCCGCGCGCAGAGAACGAAAGGGGCCCATGCGCGCCTCAGCTCGACGGATTACGCAGCGCGATGGTGGTGCCGAACAGTTGCCGTTCGCGTTCGCGCAGGGAGACGTCCATGTCCTGCTCGCGCACGGTGGTGCCGCGGTCGGCCTCGCCCGCGCTGTCGCTGTAGCCGTGGCCGAACAACTCGAAGAGCACCGGTTCGTCCGGCCGGCGCGCGCGGTGTGCGCCATGCAACAGCAGCGCGACCTTGATGCTGGCCACCCGTTTCCAGTGCGTGCGCCGGTAGCGCTCGCGCGTGCGCGCCGCCTCGGTGGCGCCATCGAGCGCCAGGGCTGCGTCAAGCGCATTGATCTCGCTGGCGCTGACGAAACGGTTGGCCAGGCCGTCGGCGGGGATGTCGGTATCGAGCCCGTACAGCACCTGGAACGAATCGACGCCCGCCACCAGCGCCTCGGCGCTCCAGCCGTCATGGCCGTGGTACTTGCAGCGCAGCTCGGTCTCGCCGGCGGCGTTTTCGGCGACGAAGAAAATGCTCCAGCCGTCGTCGTGTTCACTGACGCTGAAACCGGCGCAACTGAGCACGCTGCCGTCGCCGTCGGGCGCCGCGCCCGAACCGGCAAAGCGCAGCGCCAGCACGTCGCTCCCGTTGGCCACGCCGGGCTGCAATCCAGTCGTACCTTCGCTGTCGCGCGCCAGCGATTGCGCGTCGAACCCGCTCACGCGCGCGGGCGCCGCGGCCGCGTCCGGGCCGGCCTCGTCGCGCCCCCAGTTGATGAAGGCGCTCTGGCGCGCGGCACGGCCGATCGCCTCGAGCGCGAAGCGTCCGCCGTCGTCGACGCCGGCCGCGTCGGCCTGGCTGACGTAGGCCTTGTCGGCCGATACGAGCATGGCGCCGGCGGCGAGCGTGACCAGCAAGCCGAGGGCCATTGCGACCATCAGCTCGGTGAGCGTGAGGCCGCCCTGGCGCGGCGCTCGTGGCGGTACGACGCGGCCGGGCCGGCGGAAAGGACGCGCGCTCATGGCGCCGCCCCCGCGACGATCAGTGCGACGGTCGGCGCGAACTGGCCGGCAGCGTCGGCGTCATCGGCCCCGCCGGCCCGCCTGCCACGCCAGCCAAGCTTGATCACCAGCGGCGCGCCCGCCGTGGCGGCGCAGTCCCAGGTGAGCGACTTGTCCGCCGCGCGCCAGACCGTGGCGTCGCGGCAGACCGTGATGCGCCCGCCTGGAAAGCGCGCATGCAGCGCCGCGCGGACCTCGGCCAGGTCGAACGCGGCCATCTCGGCCGGGCCGCAGCCGGTGCCCGCGTAGCATGGCACCATCGCCGGCGGGGCGCCGTCGAGCGCCGCGTCGTAGCGCAGGCTGACATAGGGATTGCGGGCGTCGTCCAGGCGCATCTGGTCGCCGTTGGCACGCATGCGGTCGGCCAGGCTGCTGGCCAGCTGCACCGCCTCGGCCATGAGGCTGCTGCCGTGGCGCGTGCGCATGCCGGCCAGCTGGGCGCCGGCCGCGCCGGCGATGCCGATGGCCAGCACCAGCAGCGCCACCAGCACTTCGACCAGCGTGAAGCCGCCCGCGCATCGGCGTGAGCGCAATGCACGGGGCCAGCGCAATGCGCGCGATGCGCGATCGAAGCGGTACGGCCGGTAAGCAGCAGGTGTTCGCATGAGCCTCCCCAGGATTGAACACGCGAGCACGGACGGCAAGGCGCCTGGCATTGACTTGCCGGGTTCGCTATGGACCGTGTGATGCGGATCGCGTGGACACCACGTTAGCAGCGCAGCTCAGCAGTGGGCTGACCTGGCTCGAGCATGGCTGGGGAACTATTTTCGGGGTTTGCGCTCGTGGCCGACTTCGGCGATGGCTTCCTGGAATTCGGCCAGGTCTTCGAAGTTTTTGTAGACCGAGGCGAAACGGATGTAGGCGATCTTGTCGAGCCGCTTGAGCTCCTGCATGACCAGTTCGCCCACGTAGCCGGTGTCGACTTCGCGCAGGCCGCAGGTAAGCAGCTTTTCCTCGATGGAGGCGATGGCGGCGTCGATGGCCTGGGCCGCGACCGGGCGCTTGCGCAGCGCCAGCATCAGGCTGCCGCGCAGCTTGGCGGAGGAGTACTCGGTACGGCTGCCGTTCTTCTTGACGATGATCGGCATCGACAATTCGATCCGCTCGTAGGTGGTGAAGCGCTTGTCGCACTTGGCGCAGCGGCGCCGGCGCCGGATTGAATCGTCCTCCGATACACGGGTATCGAGCACCTGGGTGTCTTCATGCTGACAGAAAGGACATTTCATGGGGGCGCCGGCGTGCTAGCGATCAGGCCGCGTAGACCGGGTACTTGTCGGTCAGCTTCTTCACTTCGGCCTTGACGCGCTCGCGCACCGCCTCGTCGGCCGGATTGTCGAGGATATCGGCGATCAGGTTGCCCACCGTGGTCGCGTCCTCTTCCTTGAAGCCGCGCGTGGTGAAGGCCGGGCTGCCCAGGCGGATGCCGGAGGTGACGAAGGGCTTCTGCGGGTCGTTCGGGATGCCGTTCTTGTTGCAGGTCATGTGCGCCGCGCCCAGCAGTGCCTCGGCTTCCTTGCCGGTCAGGTTCTTGGCGCGCAGGTCGACCAGCATCACGTGCGATTCGGTGCGCCCGGACACGATGCGCAGGCCGCGCGCGATCAGCGCCTTGGCCAGCGCGTCGGCGTTCTTGACCACTTGCTCCTGGTAGGCCTTGAATTCCGGGCTCAGCGCTTCCTTGAAGGCGACAGCCTTGCCGGCGATCACGTGCATCAGCGGACCGCCCTGGATGCCGGGGAAGATCGCCGAATTGATGGCCTTCTCGTGCTCGGCCTTCATCAGGATGATGCCGCCGCGCGGGCCGCGCAGCGACTTGTGCGTGGTCGAGGTGACGAAGTCGGCGTGCGGCACCGGGTTCGGGTAGACGCCCGCGGCGATCAGGCCGGCGTAGTGGGCCATGTCGACCATGAAGTAGGCGCCGACCGCCTTGGCGACCTTGGCGAAGCGCTCGAAGTCGATGCGCAGCGAGAACGCCGACGCGCCGGCGATGATCAGCTTGGGCTTGTGCTCGCGGGCCAGGCGTTCCATGGCGTCGTAGTCGATGTCTTCCTGCTCGGTCAGGCCGTAGGAGACGACGTTGAACCACTTGCCCGACATGTTCAGCGCCATGCCGTGCGTCAGGTGGCCGCCTTCGGCCAGCGACATGCCCATGATGGTGTCGCCCGGCTTGAGAACGGCAAAGAACACGCCCTGGTTGGCCTGGGAGCCGGAGTTCGGCTGCACGTTGGCCGCTTCCGCGCCGAACAGTTGCTTGATGCGGTCGATTGCCAACTGCTCGACCACGTCGACGTATTCACAGCCGCCGTAGTAGCGCTTGCCCGGATAGCCTTCGGCATACTTGTTGGTCAGCTGCGAGCCCTGGGCTTGCATGACGGCCGGCGAGGTGTAGTTTTCCGACGCGATCAGCTCGATGTGGTCCTGCTGGCGGGTGTTTTCTTTTTGAATCGCGGCCCACAGTTCCGGGTCAACGTTGGTCAGCGTGTGATCTTTTGCAAACATGAAAAACTCCAATCGATAAGAGGGCGAGGCAGGGGCTGTAAGAATCGACTGAGGGGAGCCTGAAAACGGGACGGGCAGCCTCATCGTGCTCTTCCATCGGTGGCTGCCCAGGCGAACGGCTAATGAAATCTCACGTTTCCCGGTGGATGCCCACCTTTCGCCGACGGGCGCGAGGCGCCGCAGCTTTTCGCCAGTTACGTGAGACGTAATGGAAGTCCAAATTGTAAGTTAAGTCCCGCTCAAGAGCAAGAAATCCCCTGGCCCAGGCTCAGCAAAATGATAATTTCCTCGCAAACATTAATTAACTGGCCACAAGGCCAAGTGAAGCTGGCATTTCGGCTACAATTTATCGTCTCACATCACGCTTTACCCTTTCAGGACACCATCATGATCGTTTTCATTACCGGCGCCTCGGCCGGCTTCGGCGCCGAAATGGCCCGTACTTTCGTCAAACACGGCCACCAGGTCGTCATCAGCGCGCGCCGCATGGAGCGCCTGAACGCGCTGGCGGCCGAACTAGGCGAGCTGGCCTTGCCGATCGAAATGGACGTCACCGACAAAGCCTCGATCAACGAGGCGCTGTCGATGCTGCCGCAATCATGGCGCCAGATCGACGTGCTGGTCAACAACGCCGGACTGGCCCTGGGCACGGAACCGGCCCATCAGGCCTCACTTGACGAATGGGAAACCATGATCAACACCAATTGCCGCGGCCTGGTGACGATGACCCGGGCGGTGCTGCCGGCGATGGTCGAGCGCGGCAGCGGCCTGATCATCAACCTGGGCTCGGTGGCCGGCCACTTCCCCTACCCCGGCGGCAACGTGTACGGCGCGACCAAGGCCTTCGTCGACCAGTTCACCCTGAACCTGCGCGCCGACCTGGTCGGCACCGGCGTGCGCGCCACCAACATCGCGCCCGGCATGTGCGGCGGCACCGAGTTCTCCAACGTGCGCATGCGCGGCGACGACGCGGCCGCGGCCAAAGTCTACGAAGGCACGACGCCCCTGACCGCGGCCGACATCGCCGCCACCGCCTACTGGATCGCCACCCTGCCGCCCCACATCAATATCAATAGCATTGAAATGATGCCGACTTGCC